>NZ_CP108529.1:3092857-3711428 GCF_036002945.1 Streptomyces sp. NBC_01224
GGGCCCGCCGGATCGGCGATGGCGGTCGAGTTCGAGATCAATGGCCAGAAGTTCGTAGGCCTGAACGGCGGGCCGCAGTTCACCTTCAACGAGTCCATCTCGTTCCAGATCCACTGCTCGGACCAGGACGAGGTCGACTACTACTGGAGCAGTCTCACCGACGGGGGTGAAGAGGGGCCCTGCGGCTGGCTGAAGGACAGATACGGCGTCTCCTGGCAGGTCGTCCCCGAGGCGCTCATCGATCTGATCGGTGACCAGGACGCCGAGAAGGCCGCGCGGACCACCGCGGCGATGATGACCATGAAGAAGCTGGACATCGCCGCGCTGCGGAAAGCGCACGCCGGGGGCTGACAGGGCGGAGATACCGGACGGGGGTCGATCCGTCCGGTATCTCCGCGTCATCGGCGGGCGAGCCATTGCTCACCGACGCGCGCCACTGCCTGCTCGACGCGGACCGAGGAAGGCGCCGGCGAGCAGGGCGCCGGCCAGGACCAGTGCCGAGTCGACCAGGATCGCGACCGAGACTCCCGACAGGACACCCTCGGGTCCGGTGTCACCGAGGGCGGACATCCGGGCGGTGGCGACAGCGCTCATCACCGGGATGCCCATGGTGATCCCGACCTGCTGGGTCATGGTGGCGAGGCCGGTGGCCAGGCCCTGTTCCTCGTCGGGAAGACCGGAGGTAGCGGTGACCATGAAGCCGACGATCATCAGCATGTTGCCGATGCCGCCGATGAAGGTGGCCACCAGCAGAAGCCAGATCCAGGCCCCCGATGTCCCGAGCGCCACCAGGGAGAGCGTGGCGACGGCCTGGATGACGCCGCCGGTGACGATGGTCGTACGGCTGCCGTACCGGCCGACCGCACGGCCGCCGAATGCGCCGCCGGTCACGGTGCCGATACCCAGGACGCCGAAGGCAAGACCGGTGGCGAGCGGTGAGTAGCCGAGGACCTCCTGCAGATAGAGGGTGAGCAGGAAGACCAGCGAGGTCTCGGTGACGAAGGCGATCAGGCCGGCGGTATTGCCCCAGATGACGCTGCGCCGCTTCAGGATGCGTACGGGGACCAGGGGCGAGGTGGCCCTCTTCTCGACGGACCAGAAGCCGAGGAGGAGCGCGAGACCTGCGAGGAGTGCGGCCAGGGTGGTGGGCGTGGTCCAGCCGGACTCACCGGCCCGGGTCAGTCCGTAGACGAGCAGAAGCAGTCCGCCGGTGACGGTCACGGCCCCGGGGACATCGAGCCGTGGGCGTCGTGCGGGGCGCGAGTCGGTGATGACGGCCGGGGCGAGGGAGACCACCAGGGCGGCCACGGGCACGTTGATGAAGAAGGCCCAGCGCCAGGAAAGCAGATCGGTGAGCAGGCCCCCGAGGATGGCACCGGCGGTGAATCCGGCGGACATCAGCGCGCCATTGAGGCCCAGCGCGCGTTCCCGCAGCGGACCTTCCTTGAAGGCCGTGGTCAGCAGCGCGAGTCCGGCCGGGGTGACCGCCGCCGTGGCGAGACCCTGCAACACCCGTGCGGTGAGCAGAACTTCGGGCGAGGTGGCGAGACCGCCCAGGGCGGAGGAGAGGCCGAGGACGACCATCCCGCCAAGGAACAGCCGTTTGCGGCCCACGAGATCGGCTACGCGGCCGAACAGCAGCGTGAAGCCGGCGGCAGCGAGCGCGAACGCGGTGGCGATCCACTGCAGGTGGGAGAGGGAGAAGCCGAGGCCCTCGCCGACGACCGGCAGTGCGACGTTCAGGATCGAGAAGTCCACGGCGATCATGAACTGGGCGCCGAGGAGGAGAGCGAGGATCAGCTTCTGCCGTCCGGTCATGCGGATTTTCGAGGACGGCACGGCGGGAGCGGCGTCGGTGGTGTCGGGAGACTGGGCCCGGCTGGGTGCGGACATGGCTGCCCTTCCTCAGGGAGAGGTACTAATGGGACTATAGTTCCGTTAATGTGAGAGTCACCGTAGCAGAGGAAGCTTTACTAATGGAACTGGAGACCCGTTATGACTTCTGAGGGTGTGGAGCCCGGCACCGTCCGGCCCGGTGGCCGTACCGCCCGGGTCCGTGAATCGGTCCTGCGGGCCGCGGGCGACGCCCTGGCCGAGCACGGCTTCGACCGCCTGGACCTCGCCGATGTCGCGCGCCGCGCGGAAGTCGGCAAGACGACCGTCTACCGACGCTGGTCCACCCCCACCGGCCTGATCGCCGACCTGCTCGACGACATGGCCGAGCAGTCCTCACCCCGTACGGACACGGGTTCCCTGACCGAGGACCTCCGGGCCAATGCGCGGCTGGTGGTCACCACCCTCACCGATCCACGGCAGGGCGCCCTCTTCAAGTCCGTGATCGCCGCGGCGACCTGCGACCCGCGCACGGCCGAGGCACTGCACCGCTTCTACGCGATCCGCATCAAGGAGTGGTCCGGCTGCGTCGCCGCGGCCGTCGAACGCGGGGAGCTGCCCGCGGGCACGGACGCGGACGAGGTGATCCGCGCCGTATCGGCCCCCCTCTACTATCGGCTGCTGGCCAGCGGCGACCCGCTCGACGAGGCGGCGGCGGACCGCGCCGCCGAGGCCGCGGCCGCGGCGGCGCGGGCGGGCGCGTACGTGAGGTGAGGGGTGGTCAGCCGTCCTCGTCCCGCGCTCTTCGCCGCGTCAGCCAACCGGGTGGGCGCGCAGACGTGCCGACCACGGGTGGCCGGCGCCCTGGGCCAATGTGATCGTCTCGGCCAGCCAGGCGCGCTGGTCCGCGGTGAGGGTCGGCAGCGCCGTCGTGAAGTCCTGTTCGTCCTTGGGCCGCGGGGACTTGGCCTTGTACAGAAGCTGCACCTCAGGGGAGAGGTATGGGACGCCGTCCTTCGAGACCCGGCCGAGCCGGTCGAGCGGGAGCCGGATGCGGGGATCGCGTCGGAACAGCCAGTCGGTGCCCTCCGCGTCGTCGAGCATGAGCTGGATGCGCCAGGGCTCGGCGGGCCCGGGGCGACACCAGATGTCGTGGACGTGACGCGGCAGCACCTCGCCGGGAAGCCAGGGGCGCAGGGTGCCAGGAGGATCGGCGGCCCACCACTCCCAGCCCGCCAGGATCTGCTGGGCGGTGAGCTGGTCACGGCGGAGCAGGAGTACATCGATGTCGCCGTGGACCCGGAAGGTGTGGCCCACGGCGAGTTCGACCGCGTATCCGCCCGCGATCCACCAGGGGGCGCGCAACGGGGCGAAGAGGCGGGCAGCCTCTTCGAGCGAAACCGGATCCCATGGACCCCAGGGAGTTTCGGTACGCATGGGCTGCCGGCCCCTCTCTTCTTCCGATGTCGCCTGCCGTAGTGTCAGTCCGTTTTCAGCAGATGCCGATAGCTGTCCGGATGCTCCCTCAGATAGGTGGCCAGGCTCATCGCCGGATGCCCGGTGAGGTTCGGTACGGCGTCCGAGACCGTGGACATCTCACCGGTGGCGATGGCCTCGTACGACGTCACCCAGCCGGCCACCTCCCAGTCCTCGGCACCGTACTGCGCCCGTGAGGCATAGGCCTCCTCGCGGGTCTCCGGTACATAGGTGATGGTCCGGCCGGTGACCCGGCCCATTTCCTCGGCAGCTTCGGCGAGGGTGAACGCCTCGGGCCCCGTGAGGTCGTACGTGAGCCCGTCGTGGCGGGTGTCGTCGCTCTCGGTGTCGGCCAGCAGCACGGCGGTCGCGGCGTCCGCGATGTCCTCGTGCGCCACCGCCGACACCCGGCCGTCGCCGCCCGGACCGCGCAGCACCCCGTCGGCGCCGGTCATCGCCGGGAGCCCGGCGAGGTAGAGGCTGTCGCGCAGGAAGGTGTAGCGGACATCGGCGGCCCGGAGGTGTGCCTCGGTGTGCCAGTGGTCCCGGGCGAAGGTGAACGTGGCGTCCGGCGCCGCGCCGAGGAAGGAGATGTACACGATGCGTTCGACGCCCACGGCGACCGCCGCGTCCACGGCCGTCGTGTGCTGACGCACCCGGTCAGGGCTCTCGTGCGCCGAGACGAGGAACAGTGTGTGCGCCCCGGCGAGGGCGCGGCGCATGGCCTCCCCGTCACCGTAGGGGGCGGGCGGCGCGGCGACGGCGCCTGGCAGCTCCGGCAGCCGGGACGGGTCGCGGCCGAGGAGCCGCACGGGCACACCGGCGCGCACCAGGCGCTGTGCGACACGCCCGCCGACCGCACCGCTCGCGCCGGTGACGGCGACGATGGGGGCGCCTGGGTCCGTGGGGGGTGGGGGATTCATGCGGGGTCGCCTTCCTTTCGCAGCCAGGGGCGCACCTCCACGACCGCGTCCACCGGGACGGGTCCGTAGATGTGCGGGAACTCCTCGCCGCCGGGCGCGACGGACTCGTACCGTACGGGTGCCGGGAGACGGGCGGGATCGATGACGAGGACCACCAGATCCTGGTCACCGGTCCCGGCCCGGCTCCCGGCGCCGTACAGCATCTCGGCCACGCCTGCGAGCTGGTGCGGCAGCGAGCAGTGGATGAAGCCCTCTTCGTGCAGGGTGCGGCCGCGGGTGGACATCTCGTACGTCCCGATCCCGCGGGCCGCCTCCCACAAGGGGCCTTCGGTGAGGTGCAGCAGCAGTTCGGCCATGGGCCAAAGCTAGCTGCGTCGACGCGCCCTGCGGGCCATCAGCGTGGCCGCCGATCCGGCAGCGAGCAGAACTGCCGCGATGCCACCGAGAATCCATTCACCACCGTGGGAACCCGTGTTCGGGAGCGAGCCCCCGTGGCCGGCGTCGTCCGGCCGGTCGTGGTCGGACTTCTGCGGCCGGGAGTGGGTGGGGGGGTGGGCTTCGGTGCGGGTGTCGTCCCGTAGGGGTCGGGGTGGGTGATTCCGTCTCCGAGTGTCGGGGGGCGGTCCGTTTCCGATGCACCCGGATGCCCCCGATACGCAGGGCCGCATCAGGGCATGTCGCGAGCGCGCGTCAGGCCGTATCCGCCAGCAGCTCGGCCTCCACCCGCGGATCCAGACCGACCGCGGGCCGGTCCGGCCGTTGCGGTGCCTCGCCGTCCAGTTCGACCAGCCACTTCCAGGTATCGGCGACCGTCTCGTCGACCGGCCGGCAGCGCAGACCGGCCGCGTACGCCTTGCTGACGTCGCCCCGGTGCATGGAGTCGTGCGGCTCGCCCGGCGGCAGCCAGACGGGCAGGTCGCTCCAGGGCTCCACACCTGCCGCGAGGATGGTCCGAGCGGGTGTCCAGCGGAGCTCCGCGTCCGAGCCGGTGGCGCGTACACAGGCGTCCAGCAGCTGCCCCATGGTGGCGTGGCCGGGGCGGCTGACCAGGTTGTACGGCCCGTGCAGACCACCGCGACCCGCGTCCAGGAGCCAATCGGCGAGGTGGCGGGCGTCGATGTACTGGAGCATCAGGTCCGGTGTCCCCGGGGCCAGTACGGGCCCGCCTCGGGCGATCCGCAGCAGCCACCAGGGCAGTCTGCCCACGTTCTCCCAGGGGCCCAGGATCAGTCCCGCACGGGCCAGCAGGGCCCGGTCCCCGAAGGCGTCGAGTGCGGCCAGTTCACCGCCGCGTTTGGCGAGGGGGTACGAGACGTCCCCACCGGCGTCGGGTGAGGCACCGGCCACCAGCGGGCCGTCCTCGGGCAGACCGGCCGGGGCCGGGTAGTCGTACACGGAGCGGCTGGAAACGTACGCGTACCGGGCGGCTCGGTCGACCAACAGACCGGCCGCGTCCCGCACGGCCGAGGGGGCGCCGCTCCAGGTGTCGACGACCAGGTCCCACTCGGGCCCACCCCCGTGGCGACCGGCGCCTGCGGCCAGCGCGGCGAGGCCGTCGCCGGTGGTGCGGTCACCGAGGAGTTCCGTCACGCCCTGCGGGGGTGCGTGACGGCCGCGGTGGAACACCGTGACCTCCCAGCCGCGCGCGAGCGCCGCCTCGGTGACGGCGCGGCCGACGAATTCCGTACCGCCCAGCATCAGAAGCCTCATGGGACCGACTCTGCCCGCCGGACGGCCGGACCGGAACAGGTCCTCGCTCTCAGCGGAATCGGACAGCGGTCCCTCACTGTGTGCGGGCGAGCGGGCTGCGGTTGCGCAGCAGCCACTGGTGGTACCCGGCCGCCCGCTGTGCCGCCTCCCGGTAGGCCGCCTCCAGCTCCCCGTACACCGTCGCCATGTCGGCACCCGGCCGGGACACCAGCAGCAGCCGTACGGCCAGGGGGTCGTCGCGCAGCGGACGGATCGCCATGTCGTCGCGCGGCCCGGAGGTGGGCTGGCAGGGTGCGACCGCCTCGCCGAGCACGACGAGGGACGCGGCGGTGAGGTAGTCGCCGTGCAGGACGGTCGGCGCGAGGCCCGCCTCGTCGAACACCCTGCGCAGCCCGTCCCATTCGCCGTCCACCGTGGGGTCGACCATCCACCGGTCGGCGGCCAGGTCCCCGAGGTCGACCACGGGCCGGGCGGCGGCCGGATGGTCCCGGGCCATGGAGATGAACTGCGGCTCGCGGTCCAGGAGTACGCGTTGCTCCAGGCCCTCCGGGATGGCCAGCGGACAGCCCTCGACCTCGTGCACGAAGACGACATCGAGCCCGCCCGCATCGACCGTATGCAGCAGGGCACTGGCCGATACGTCGACCCGCAGCGAGATGTCCGTGCCGGGCAGCCGGAGCCGCAGCCTGCGCAGCCAGCCGCCGATGACCCGGCTCGCGGTGCAGCCGATGCGCAGCCGCGGGCCCGAGGCGCGGACCGCGTCGGCCTCCGCCTTCGCCTCGCTGACCAGGGCGGTCATTCCGTCGACCAGAGGGCGAGCCCGGCTGAGGACGGCGCGGCCGAGCAACGTCGGCCGGCAACCGGTCCGTTCGCGGCTGAACAGCTCGGCGCCCAGAGTGTTCTCGATCCGCCGCAGCTGGGTGGTCAGGGAGGGCTGGCTCACGCCCAGCCTGCGGGCCGCTCGGTGCAGGCTGCCCGTGTCGGCGATGGCGCACAGCGCCCTGAGGTGTCTCACCTCAAGCTCCATACGGTCGAGCGTAGGACGGCGGGCCACTGTCGCACCAGACGCCCCAATCCCATCAAAGTTCTTTAATTCACCTGGAGTTGGCGAAGGCGTCGACAACGGCACCGGGGGTGGCGATAGGCCGGTGCTATCGCCGGTTGACATCATCCGCCGCGGCTTCCGCTCCCCGACACTCTCTCCGTACCGCACCCCGTCCGCGTCCGATGACCGGACGGGTTCATCGGACAGGTAATCGGTAGGAGACCCCCCATGAGACACCCCAGGACCGTCATGTCGGCCGTGGTCGGCCTCGGCTTCGGCCTCGCGGCCGCGCTGGGCACGGCACCCGCCATCGCCTCCTCTCCCGGCCCCGCCGCACCCCCCGCCGCCACCTCACAGGCCCACGCGGGCTACACCTCCGACTCCGGGTCGCACGAGAGCGCCGCCGCGAACAAGGCGTTCTTCGAGGCGGTCGCCAAGTCCGTCGCCAAGAAGCGGGCGGCGAACCCCGGCGCCCAGGCGGTCACCATCGTCTACAGCACCGCCAACGCGCCGAGCTTCCGCACCCAGATAGCCAACAGCGCGCAGATCTGGAACAGCTCGGTCTCCAACGTCCGGCTCCAGGAAGGCTCGAACGCCGACTTCGCCTACTACGAGGGCAACGACCCGAGCGGCTCGTACGCCAGCACCGACGGGCACGGCAACGGCTACATCTTCCTCGACTACGCGCAGAACCAGCAGTACAACTCGACCCGCGTCACCGCGCACGAGACCGGTCATGTGCTCGGCCTGCCGGATCACTACTCCGGTCCGTGCAGCGAGCTGATGTCGGGCGGCGGCCCCGGCACGTCCTGCACGAATCCCTACCCCAACACGAACGAGCGCAGCCGGGTGAACTACCTGTGGCAGAACGGCTTCGCGGCCGCACTCGCCCGCAGCGGCTCCTGACCGCTGCCCGGCAGCTCAGCGGCACCGGGGGCCACCTCGTAGGACGGGGTGGCCCCTTGAGCCTCTGACGGACGGGTGAATGCTCGCCCCCGCTTGATCCGCCCGCAGCGAACGGGCCGGGCGTGCCACTCGTTCCGGGGGATGCTGGAAACGGCCACCGCAGGCGGGCCGTCCCCCATGGAGGTACGAGCGTGAGCGAGCGTCCCGAATCCCTGTACGAAGCCGTCGGCGGCATGGACGCACTGCGCCGGCTGAGCAACACCTTCTACGACAACGTGCTGGCGGATCCGCTGCTCGCACCCGTCTTCGCGGATTTCACCCCGACCCATATCGAGCATGTCGCCGTCTGGCTGGCCGAGATCTTCGACGGTCCGGCCGGCTTCACCGGGCAACACGGCGGCCACCAGGCCCTGTTGCGCGCCCACCTCGGGCTGTCCATCACCGAGCCGCAGCGGCTGCGCTGGATGGAGCTGATGACGGACGCCGTCGAGAAGGAGCTCCCGGACGACGCGCTGCTGCGCCGCCGGGTCCTGGATTACTTCGACTGGGGCACGGGCGTCGCCCGCGACGTGTCGGCGTCCCCGGTCGGCGAGGACCTCGGCGATCCCGGCCCGACGCCGCGCTGGGGCTGGGACGGCCTGCGCCGGCCTACGGGTTGTTGAGTGCGGTACGGACCAGGGTCAGCAGCTCGTCCTCCGTCATCCCCAGCTCACGCGCGTCCGCGACCACTTCGCGTACGCGCTCCAGCAGCCGGGCCCGGTGCGGGGACGCGCCGCCGGTGACGACCGCACCGCGCCCCCGGCGCAGTTCGATCAGCCCCTCCTCGCGGAGCTGCTGATAACCCCGCAGCACCGTATGGACATTGACCCCCAGGGAATCGGCGAGCACCCGGGCGGCGGGCAGACGCTCGCCCGGCACCACCGCCCCCTCGGTGACGGCGCGGCGCACGGACGCCGCGATCTGATCACCGAGCGGCACGGTGGAGGTGGGATCGACCCGGAAGAGCATGGTCAGTGCTCCGCTCGGCGCTCGTCGATGAGGGTGTTGAGGAGCGCGGCGCCGGTCGCCGAGTCGTCGACGGTCACCGCGAAGTCCCGGCCGCCGGCCAGTGTCGCCACAATTCCCTCACCGGAGCGGATCATGACACCACTCCGTCCCGGACGGATGCGGTAGCCCCAGCCCCCGTACTCCGCAAGGGGGTTGATTTCCCTGCTGTTCGCGGCCTCGATCCGGTCGAGCGGCACTCTGAGGCGCGGCCAGGGCAGCATTCCCGAGATGGTGATGCCGCGCCGGTCCACCACCACGTACGGCCGGGCGAAGGCGGCCAGCAGCACACCGAGGAGCAGCAGCGGAATCGCGGCCGCCCAGCCCGAGACGAACAGCAGCACCACCCCGCCGGCCACGAGCGCGAGCGAGATCAGCGGCAGCCACCAGCTCCCGGCGCTGCGCGCCCATCCGGCGACCTCCCCGTCGGCGAGTGCGATCCGCGCACCGTCCCCGGCCTGCCCGGTCGCGGTCGGCTGCTTCGGTACGGGACCGAGCGCGGCCAGCACCATTCCGAGCCCTCCGGCGAGCGCGGCGACCCCCAGGGCGACGGCGAGCTGCCACATCGGGAACGACACACCTTGCGCCTCCCCCTGCGCATTCTCACCGGCATCCACGTTGGCGAGCAGCACGGCTGTCATCACCCAGCCGAGGAATCCGGCGAAGGCATATCCACCGGCGACCAGCCAGCGGTAGGCCCACCCATAGAACTTCCCCCGCACCACCGTGAGGGCCCACAGAGCACCGATCACGGCGAACAGCAGAACGTTGGCCACGGCGTGCCACACCTGCCCCGCATAGCCGTCCGCCCGGCCATCGGCCCGGAAGTGACTGGCCAGTTGCCCGGGAAGCCGGTCCCGGAAGACGGCGAGCAGCACCAGATCGGCGACGAGCGCGAGCAGGAACGGCAGGGCGACGAGAGTCGCGCGGCCCAGATTCTTACGCTTCATGAAAACCTCCATTGTTTGCATGTTAGTAGAACAATGGGGCTATGACAAAGCTTTGAGGGCATGCCGTCGGGATGGTGGGATCAGGTACGGGCCGCCCTCGTCGTGGTCAGGAACAGTCCGACGAGCAACCGGAGGGCGGCAACAACCGGTCAGGCAGGGAAGATCAAGCCCGCTCCAGCGGGAACGCGCCCCGGTGCCCGGTGCCGGCACCCCGGTCCGGGCGGGGCTCGTACTCGCGGCAGCTCCAGACCTCCTGGACGAATCCGGTCCGCCGGTCCCACAGATCCATGACATCGCCCTCACCGGCCGCCCCGCGGTAGGCGTCCTTGGCGCCCCGGAAGCATGCGAGGCCGCCGGAAAGGCCGCGGCCGGGGGTCGGGAAGTAGTCCGAGAAGGCGCAGGCGATGCAGGTCTGCAGGCGCACGCCGGGCGGCAGGGCGCGCTGGATCGTGGCGAGGGCGGACGCGAAGTCGCTCTCTGCGCGATGGGACCGGTAGGCCGCCCCGCCGAACTGCAGCTCCAGGTAGAGATACGGATCGGGGCGGCGCAGCGACAACAGGCAGCTGAGCGTGGCCTGATGGACGGCTCCGTCCCAGAGGACCGGGAGCGGCAGGTCCCACTCCAGGACACAGTCGCCCAACGCACCGTCCACCAGGGCGAACAGGTCGTCGGCCGGTGGTGTGCCGGCCACCGGGGTGAGGTCGTCGAAGCTTTCGCCCTCGAAGTCGATGCCCCTGGTCCGGAGGCGGAGTTGCTGTCCGTCGGTGGTGAGGATGACGGCGTCGGAACCCTGTCGGTCCCGGTACCACCCTGCCCATGACTCATCTGTCATGGGCACGGACTGTAGCCCGTGCCCATGACAGTCGCCCGGTCGCCCTCCTTTTCGTCTCACGGGCCTTGTGACCTCGGCACCTTGCTCCGTTCTCCTTCCTCCGCCCCCTTCACCGGTCCCGGCTCTCCGCTCCTTTCTCCATGCCCCCTCCGATCCCGCCCCGCGTACCGCTCTCTCCTTTCCGTGCTCAGTGCGTCCGACGGGTGACGAACTCCGCCAGGGTCAGGAGATCGCCCGCCGGGGCCAGGTCGGGGACCGCCCGGGACAGGTGGTGGACCGCGCGTGCCATCCGGTCGGCCGCGCAGATCTGCGCCCAGTCCCGGCCGCCGGCCCGGTCGACGGCATCGGCGGCACGGCTCACCTCACCGGGTGTATTCATCGGTCCCCGGTACAGCGCGGCCAGTTCGGCCGCTGCGGGCGTGCCGGAGGTCAGCGCGGCGACCACAGGCAGGGACTTCTTGTGGGCGACGAGATCCGCCCCGACCGGCTTTCCGGTCTGTGCCGGATCCCCCCAGATGCCGATCAGATCGTCGATGAGCTGGAAGGCGAGGCCCGCCTCCCGGCCGAATCCGTCCATCGCGCCGACCGCCCGCTCCCCCGCGCCGGCGTACAGCGCACCGAGTGCGCAGGCGCAGCCGAGCAGGGCGCCCGTCTTGGCGGTGGCCATGGCCAGGCACTCGTCCAGCGAGACTTCGTCCGGACCGCGGTCCTCGAAGGCGCAGTCGGCCTGCTGGCCTGCGCACAGCTCGATGACACAGGTCGAGAGCCTCGCCGAGGCACGGACCGAGGCCGGGCCGGTGTCCTCGGCGAGCAGCCGCTGGGCGAGGGCGAGCATGGCGTCACCGGCGATGACCGCGTCCGGAATGCCGAAGACCGCCCAGGCCGTGGGCCGGTGCCGACGGGTCCGGTCCTCGTCGATGACGTCGTCGTGCAGCAGGGTGAAGTTGTGGGCCAGCTCCACGGCGACGGCTGCCCGTACCGCCCGTTGCGGGTCGCCGCCCAGCGCCCGGGCGGCGGCGAGGACGAGCGCGGGCCTGATCGCCTTGCCCGCCCGTCCCGATGACGGGGTGCCGTCGGCCTGCTGCCAGCCGAAGTGGTACATCGCCACGCGGCGGATCGATCCGGGCAAGGAGTCGACGGCGGCGTGCAGTTGGGGATCGACGAGGGTGCGGGTCTGCTCCAGGAGGGCTGTGGCCTCATGGCCCTGCGTTGCGAGGGCGGCCGGGTCGTTGTCACCCGGGGCCCGGGGTGTGGGTGGTTGGGGTGCATGGTGGGTCTTCACTGGGCGTCCTCCCGAGGCCGCCCCGGGCACGGCTGCCCGGTGGCGGAGGTTGACGGGGGCCCGGACATCGCCGTCCGGGCCCCCGATGGGCTACCGCCAGCGGCTGACCTCGACGTTTTCCAGTACGCCGAGGGCGTCCGGTACGAGGATGGCTGCGGAGTAGTAGGCCGTCACCAGGTAGGAGATGATCGCCTGCTCGTCGATGCCCATGAACCGGACCGACAGGCTGGGCTCGATCTCGTCGGGGATGCCGGTCTGCTGGAGTCCGATGACGCCCTGCTCGGCCTCACCCGTCCTCATGCAGATGATCGACGTGGTCCGGGCGTCGGTGACCGGGATCTTGTTGGACGGGAAGATCGGTACGCCTCGCCAGGCCGGCACATGGTGGCCGCCGACCTCCACGCTCTCCGGGACCAGACCGCGCTTGTTGCATTCACGGCCGAATGCGGCGATGGCCCGCGGATGCGCGAGGAAGAGCTTCGAGCCGCGGCGGCGCGAGAGCAGTTCGTCCATGTCGTCGGGGCTGGGCGCCCCGTCGTGCGGCTGGAGGCGCTGCCCGTAGTCGCAGTTGTTGAGCAGTCCGAACTCGCGGTTGTTGATCAGCTCGTGCTCCTGGCGCTCGCGCAGCGCCTCGACCGTGAGCCGCAACTGCTGCTCGGTCTGGTTCATCGGCTGGTTGTAGAGGTCGGCGACCCGGCTGTGGACCTTCAGCACGGTCTGGGCGACGCTCAGTTCGTACTCACGCGGCGCCGATTCATAGTCCACGTACGTGTGCGGGACCACGGCTTCGCCGACATGGCCGGCGGAGAGATCGATCTCCGCCTCGCCGTACTTGTTGGTGCGCTGCTGCGGAATGCTGAGCAGTCCGGCGAGATGGGTGCGGAGTGAATCCGCGCGCTCGGCGAGATTCAGCACGTCGGCCCGCCTCAGCGTCAGCACCGTGCAGGCGGTGACGGCACGGGCCGTGTACTCCCAGACGGCGTCGCCGTCGATCAGGGCGTGGTCGCCGAAGTAGGCTCCGTCGGCATGGACCCCGAGCACCGTCTCGTCCCCGTACGGGCCGGTGCCGACCTTCTCGACCTTGCCGTGCGCCAGCAGGAAGACACGGTCCGCCGCGTCCCCGGCGCCGGCCAATACCTGGCCTGCGGCGATTTCACGCTGCTCGCACCGCCGGGCCAGCTCGCCGAGCACCTCCTCGTCGCCGAACTCCCGCAGGGCGGGTAGCTCTCCCAGCTCGGCGGGGATGACCGCGACCCGGTCACCGGTCTGCACGAAGGTCACCCGGCCGTCCCCGACCGAGTAGCTCAGCCTGCGGTTCACCCGGTAGGTGCCACCCTGTACCTGCACCCATGGCAGCATCTTCAGCAGCCACCGTGAGGTGATCTCCTGCATCTGCGGAGCGGACTTGGTGGTCGTCGCGAGGTTCCGCGCCGCTGCCGTGCCCAGGCTCTGCTGCGGCGGCACCGGGGCGTTCTGAACCTCTTCACCAACGGACATCTGACGTCCTCTCGATCATCGGCTGACCTGCGTGAAGAAGCCTTTCAGCACGGAGAGTCTCCACGCCATTACACAAAAGAGTGTGACTATTCGGGCTTTGGGCTGGGCACAACGCTCAGCGATGTCCACGGGTCCCATTAATTTGCATCCCTGATGCAACTTATCTACCGTGTCCATCATGCGGCTGACGAGATTCACCGACGTGGCGCTGCGCGTACTGATGCGCCTCGCCGTCGTGGAGAACGAGGACCCGCCGACCACCCGGGAGGTGGCGGCGACCATGCAGGTGCCGTACACCCACACCGCGAAGGTCGTCGCCAAGCTCCAGCACCTCGGCCTCATCGAGGCGCGCCGGGGCCGCGGCGGCGGACTCAGCCTCACCGGAGCGGGCCGGACCGCCTCGATCGGCGGACTCGTCCGGAAGCTGGAGGGACCCGGCGACGTCGTCGAGTGCGAGGGCGCCACCCCCTGCCCCCTGCGGTCGGCCTGCCGGCTGCGCGGCGCCCTGCACCGGGCGGAGGAGGCCTTCTACGCCTCGCTCGATCCGATCACCGTCACCGAACTCGTCGCCTCCCCCACCGGACCGCTGCTCATCGGCATCAGCAGCGGCCGCCCGGCCGCCGACTGAGCCACCGCACACCGCACCACGGGCGCCATCGCCCGGTTTCACACTGCCCAAAAATACGAATCTCAGATACCAATTCAAGAACCCAGGAGTCACCGATGCTCTCCGCGACGTCGACCGCCACCGTCCGTGCCACCCTCCCCGCCGTGGGAGCGGCCATCGGAGACATCGCCGATCTCTTCTACCGCAAGCTCTTCGACGCCCACCCCGAGCTGCTGCGTGACCTCTTCAACCGCGGCAACCAGGCGTCCGGCGCCCAGCGCCAGGCTCTCGCAGGCTCCATCGCCGCCTTCGCGACCCAGCTGGTCGAGCACCCGGACACCCGCCCCGACGTGATGCTCAGCCGGATCGCGCACAAGCACGCCTCGCTCGGCGTCACCGCCGCGCAGTACGACATCGTGCACGCCCATCTGTTCGCCGCCATCGCCGAGGTGCTCGGCGACGCGGTCACCCCGCAGGTCGCCGCCGCCTGGGACGAGGTCTACTGGCTGATGGCGGGCGCCCTGATCTCGATCGAGGAGCGGCTGTACGCACAGCAGGGCGTCGTCGCCGGTGACGTGTGGCGCGAGTGGGAGGTGACCACCCGGATCGAGGAGACGGCGGATGTCGCCACCTTCCAGCTCCGCCCGGCAGACGGCGCACCCGCCCCCGCCTTCCGCCCCGGCCAGTACGTCTCCGTACAGGTGGAACTCCCCGACGGGGCCCGCCAGATCCGCCAGTACAGCCTCTCCAGCGCCCCCGGCTCCCCGCTCCGCTCGATCACCGTCAAGCGGGTGCACGGCGGCGGCTCGCCCGACGGCGAGGTCTCCCGTCATCTGCACGCCGAGGTCGGAGCGGGCGACCGGCTGCGCGTCTCCGCCCCGTACGGCGATCTCGTACTCGACTCCGCCGACGCCCCGCTCCTGCTCGCCTCCGCGGGCATCGGCTGCACCCCGATGCTGTCGATGCTGGAACACCTCGCGGCGACCGGACACCGCGCCCCGGTCACCGTCGTGCACGGCGACCGCTCCCCCGCCGACCACGCGATGCGCACCGACCACGCCCTGCTCACCGGCAAACTCCCCGACGCCATCGCCCACTTCTGGTACGAGACCCCGGAGCCCGGCCACCCCGCCGACCGCACCGGCCGGGTCGACCTGAGCGGCCTCGCGATCGCCCCCGGCACCCACGCCTACCTCTGCGGACCACTGCCCTTCATGCGCGCCGTACGTACCCAGTTGCTGGCCAAGGGCGTCCCGGCGGCGGACATCCACTACGAGGTGTTCGGCCCCGACCTGTGGCTCGCCCAGGGCTGAACCCGGCCCACTGCTCGCGGAATTGACCGGATCGGCTCGCACACGGCCCGAACAACCGGTCCGGGGATGGGCCGGAGACCCTGAGGCCCGGTCAGCGGCGTGATGATCCACCACACGGCCACCGGCGGCACCGCCTCCACCGTCCGCATCTGCCGCGACGGCTGTCCGGAGCTGCCCGGCCCGCTGTGCCACGGCGTGATCGCCAAGGACGGCCGGATCCACCTGGTCGGCTACGGCCGCGCCAACCACGCCGGACTCGGCGACGACGACGTACTGCGCGCCGTCGTCGCCGAGAAGCGCCTCACGTCCGACAACGAGGCGATCCGATCCACCCCGATCTCCCCAGATACAAGCCGACTGGTGTTAGTCGGGCTGATCTGGGATGAGCCGCTGATGGGGCCGGACGGTGAGCCGGTGCGCGTCGGAGCGGGCGTCAGCATCACGCGGCATACTCGGCGAGATGATCGGACATCTGTGGACCACCGTCATCGACTGCCCCGACCCGTCCGCGCTCGCCGCCTTCTACGAGAAACTGCTGTCGCTCTCACGACTGGAGGACACTCCTGAGTTCGTCGTGCTCGGTAGCACGTCAGGTACGGAAGTCGTGGCGTTTCAAAAGGTCGACGACTACCGGCGGCCGCAATGGTCCGACCCTGAACACCCCCAACAGATGCACATTGACGTCATGGTCACGGATCTCGACGTAGCTGAGCCACAGGTACTTGCACTGGGCGCCACACTGCTTGACGGGTCAGACAAGCCAATCGGGTACCGGGTGTACGCCGACCCCGTCGGCCACCCCTTCTGTCTCGTCACTCCCCAGGAAGAAACCGAAGGCATCTGACGGCACCTGCAATACCACTCCAGTCACAGCCCCGCCGCGGTCCTCAGCTCTGAACATGATTCTGAAACGATCAGTAGAGCCTCACGGCGCCGCCCGCCCCAGCCGCACGGCCTCTGGAAGGTCGGCGCCCCGCCGAAGCAGCGGAGGAGGGGCGCACGATGCGATCGGCGGCTACTTTCCCTGCGGCTCGGGCAGCGATGCGGCTGTCGTTCGGTCGGGACCGGCCGCCAGGCCGCATGCCCGGCCGAGGCGACTTGGCCGCCCGGCGCGCCGAAGGCGCGCCCTTGAATAAGCAGAGAGAAGTTAAGCCGATCAGCCTCGGGCCTGCGTTCATCATCAGCCGCTGGCTACCGATGGGCGCTCGGTTCTGCCAGAAGACCGCTACGGCGTCGGCGGCTGACAGCGCCTGAGAGCCTCTGCCAGGCACTCCACCATGTCGGCGGGGAGCGTCCCCAGATGGACGTGGGGCCGCCCCGAGTGAGTCACCACGGGCCGCAGGTGGCCGATCCGGTCGGCACGGAGGCCGCATGCCGCGAAAGCTGCCTTCAGCGCCTCCGTGGCGTCCTCGGCCACCTTGCGGCCCTCGCGCCACTGCCGCATCTGCATCCTCCTCGCACCCTGTGTCATCGTCGGCGTCCCCTCCTCCTGTGAGGGTGGTTACGGATCTCCACGTTCGCGTCCGTCTCGGCCGAGTAGTCGCCTCGCTCCCTGGCCTCCTGCCTCTGCTCGACCAGGGCCGCGCACACATCGCACCCCTCCGCCGCTCGGGGAGGTTCCGGAGGGAGCTGAAGGTGCACGGGCTTGTCCATCGTCGTCCTGTGTGCCGTCATGGCTGCGATGCTGCTCGCCCCTTGCGGACGTATCTCGCGACGAACCACGGACGGTTGGACCGTTGAGCGCTACGGTTCAAAAAGGCCCGAACGTCGCTGGGGGAAGTCTTGAACGTCGCTCTACGATCGGCTATGGCAGACGCCAAGCTCTCGCCACGGAAACTCGCCGCCCGCATCGGCGTGGCACCCAAGACCGTGGAACGGTGGCTGGCCGATGCCGAGTTGGTACCTCATGCAAGGAACCGTGTCGACGCGTGCCGGGCGCTGAAGGTGGACGAAGAGATGATCTGGCCGAAGGCCGTACAGGAACGCGTGAAGACCGGTCACGACCGCGAGTTGGTACACGCATACCCGTACCGATCGGCCTGCCCGTCGACGGTGTGGGGCGAACTGATCGAAGGTGCCACGACGGACATCTTCCTGGCCGGATACACGAACTACTTCGTGTGGCTGGAGCAACCCGCATTCGTCGACACACTGCGCAGGAAGATCTCAGAGGGATGCCGGGTGCGCTTCCTGCTCGGTGATCCCGACGGGGAAGTGACCCGCCAGCGTGAGGCCATCGAGGACGTCGCCCTGAGCGTCGCAACGCGCATCCGGATCAGCCTGGAGCACCTGGGACGGCTTGGTCCGCTGGAGGGCCTGGAAACGCGATTCAGCAGCGCCGAGGATGCCGTGAACCACGTGTCCCTGTCCGTGTTCAGGTTCGACCACGACGCACTCGTGACACCCCACCTGGCCCGGCTCGTCGGCCACGACTCGCCTCTCCTGCATCTGCGCCGCCAGGGCGACAGCGGGATGTTCGACAGGTTCGCCGAGCACGCCGAGGAACTGTGGAACCGGGGCGTACCCCGGACGCCGTGAACGCGCGGCCAACGGTCAGAGCGACAATGACAGGGTGAGCCAGCCCCCAAATCTCGCCCTTGCACTCCAGCCCCGGCCGCCCTCCCCCCTGGAAGAAGTCCACGACGACCGATTCGCCCGCCAGGGCGTTCGGCTGCTGCTCAAGCGGGACGATCTCATTCACACCACGCTGGACTGGGATACGGCCGCACTTGGACCAGTGGAGCTGTACCCTCCGGGCAACAAATGGCGCAAACTCTCCCCCAACCTGCGGGCCGCCGCCGGGCGCACCGTGCTGACCTTCGGCGGCGCGTACTCCAACCATCTGCGCGCCACCGCCGCCGCCGGACGGCTGCTCGGCTTCCCCACCATCGGGGTCGTACGCGGTGACGAACTGGCCGGCCGCCCCCTCAACCCCTCGCTCGCCCGCTGCGCCGCCGACGGGATGACCCTGCATTTCGTGGACCGTACGACATACCGTGCGAAGGCCGATCCAGAGGTCCTGGCGGGACTGCTGAGCGCCTTCGGTGAATGCTGCGTCATCCCGGAGGGCGGCAGCAACGCCCTGGCCGCACAGGGCTGTACGGAGCTGGGCCGCGAGCTGCGCGGCCCAGCCGATGTGGTCGCGGTCGCCTGCGGCACCGGCGGCACCCTCGCCGGACTGGCCGCCGGCCTCGCACCGGGGCAGCGCGCCCTCGGCATCCCGGTGCTGCGCGGCGGTTTCCTCGGTGACGCGGTGCGGGAACTGCAGCAGGAGGCGTTCGGCGGGCCCGCCGGGTCGTGGTCCCTGGACGAGCGCTTCCACTTCGGCGGCTACGCCCGTACGACCCCGCAGCTGCACGCCTTCGCGGACGACTTCGAGCAGCGGCACGGGCTGCCCGTCGAGCGCCTCTATGTCGCCAAGCTGCTCTACGCACTCACCGCGCTGGCCGAGGAGGGCGCGTTCCCCCCGGGAACCACGGTCGCGGCCGTCGTCACGGGCCGGCCGTAGGCGCATCCCGCCGCTCAGGGCGCTTCCGACTCCTCCCGGTAGGCCGCCGCCTCCTCCAGGTCGAGTCGTCTGAGCAGCGTGCGGAGCATCTCGTCGTCGATCTGGCGCTCGTCCCGCAGCCGTACGAAGACCTCGCGCTCGGCTTCGATCATTTCCCCGGCCAGGCGCCGGTACGTGTCGTCCGCCGACTCCCCGGTCACCGGATTGGCCGCGCCCAGCCGCTCCCACACCGCGTTGCGGCGGCGCTCCAGGACGGTGCGCAGCCGGTCGGTGAGCGGTCCCGGCAGCCAGTTACGCCGGTCGGTGAGCAGCTCCTCCAGACGCGCCTCGGCGGCCGTGGACGCCTCGCTCTGCGCCTGCGCCTCGGCCAGCGTCTCCGCGGTCACATCGCGCCCCGGAAGCTTCAGGACGCGCACCAGCAGCGGCAGGCTGAGCCCCTGGACGACGAGGGTGCCGATGACGGTGGTGAAGGTCAGGAACAACACCAGATTGCGGGCCGGGAAGGCCTGCCCGCCGGTCGTGAGCATGGGGATGGAGAAGGCGATGGCGAGCGAGACGACCCCGCGCATCCCGGCCCAGCCGACGATCAGCGGCGCCGTCCAGTCGGTCTCGGTCTCGCGCTCCCTGATCCGTTTCGACAGCCACCTGGGCAGATACGTCGCCGGGTAGACCCAGATGAAGCGGACCACGACGACGGCGAGGAACACGGCCACCGCGTACCAGAGGGCGTCTGCCACGGCGTATGTGCCGAGCCCCTTCAGCACGAAGGGCAGCTGGAGCCCGATCAGCGCGAAGACCGCGGACTCCAGGATGAACGCGACCATCTTCCAGACGGCCGCTTCCTGAAGCCGGGTCGCGAAGTCGACCTGCCAGGAGCGGTGGCCCAGATAGAGCGCGACGACGACCACGGCGAGCACTCCGGAGGCGTGTACGCGTTCGGCCGCCGCGTACGCCACGAAGGGGATCAGCAGCGACAGCGTGTTCTGCAGCAGGGCTTCCTTGAGGTGCGTACGGAGCCAGTGCAGCGGCACCATCAGCGCCAGGCCGACCACGACGCCGCCGACCGCGGCGAGGAGGAATTCGCCGATCCCGGCACCCCAGCTCATGCCCTCGCCGACGGCGGCGGCGAGGGCCACCTTGTAGGCGGTGATCGCGGTGGCATCGTTCACCAGGGACTCGCCCTGCAGGATCGTCGTGACCCGGCCGGGCAGCCCGACCCGGCGGGCGATCGCGGCGGCCGTGACGGCGTCCGGCGGGGCGACGACCGCGCCGAGCACCAGCGCGGCGGTGAGTGGCAGGTCCGGCACGAGGCGGTACGCCAGCCAGCCGACCGCGACGGTCGCGAACAGGACGTAACCCACGGAGAGCAGCGCGACCGGCCGGAGATTGGCCCGCAGATCGAGGTACGAGCTGTCGACGGCCGCCGTATAGAGCAACGGCGGCAGCAGCAACGGCAGCACGATGTGCGCGTCCAGGGTGTACGTCGGCACCCCGGGCAGATACGAGGCGATCAGCCCCACCGTGACCAGCAACAGGGGGGCCGGCACAGGGGTACGGCGGGCGGCCCCCGCCACGGCCGCACTGGCCGCGACCAATGCCACCAGCGGCAATGCATCCATTTCACGGTCCTCGCATCCGTCGTAACCTGACAATCATGAGTGACTGCGCGCACGTGTCCGAACTGCCGCGCCCCGAGCCGGCCCCGCTCAGCGAGACCTGCCTCGGGTGCCTCGAGGCGGGCACCCACCCGGTGCAGCTACGGCTCTGTCTGCTCTGCGGTCATGTCGGCTGCTGCGATTCGTCGCCGCTGCAGCACGCCACCGCGCACTTCAAGGAGACCGGTCATCCTGTGATGCGGAGCTTCGAGGCGGGCGAAAGCTGGCGCTGGTGCTTCGAGGACGGTTCGATCGTCTGACGCCTGGGTACGTCAAACCGGCGCCGGTTGTTCGTAATTGACCGTCGCAGACCTCTACCCACTGTGTGTACTCATGGGCTTACCATGAGTGACAGCCATGGGCTGGGGGTCCGGCGACACGGCATCATGGATCGCGATAGCGTCGCCGGACCAGAACCGAAGACGTACCGCATGGCTCCGGGGCACCCTTCCCGGATCCTCGAAAGAGTTTGTGCCACCTTGGAGGTGAGGGTGTCCCAGATCGCAGGCGAGCCCGGGAATCAGGACTTCGTAGAGGTCCGGCTGCCCGCTGCGGGTGCCTACCTGTCGGTGCTGCGTACGGCGACGGCCGGTCTCGCAGCGCGCTTGGACTTCACTCTCGACGAGATCGAGGATCTTCGCATCGCGGTCGACGAGGCCTGCGCGATCCTGCTTCAGCAGGCCGTGCCGGGCTCCGTCCTCAGCTGCGTCTTCCGGCTCATCGAGGATTCTCTCGAAGTGACGGTGTCGGCCCCGACGACGGACGGCCGGGCGCCGGAGCGGGACACCTTCGCATGGACGGTGCTCTCCGCACTGGCCGGAAAGGTCGACTCCTCGGTCGCCGACGACCGTACTGTCAGCATCAGCCTCTACAAACAGCGCGGCGCGGGACCCGGGCCGGCGTGAGCAACGGGAACGGGGACGGTCCTGTGCGGGACGAGACGATCCGACCAGGGGTGGTGCGCGCAGCAGGCATCCCGGAACAGCAGGCCCTGCCCCATCCGGTGGACGGGGCGGACGGCCCTGCGGGCCGTACGGTCGCGGTGGAGCAGCCGCAGGCGGAGCAGGCAGGCCAGATGAGCGAGCACGGGCACCACGATCCACACGACCGCAGCGGGGCGCGGGCGCTGTTCATCGAACTGCGCAAGCTTCCCGACGGGTCGGCCGAGAAGGCGGAGCTGCGCAATCAGCTGGTGCGGATGCATCTGCCGCTCGTGGAGCATCTGGCCCGCCGGTTCCGCAATCGCGGCGAGCCGCTGGATGATCTGACCCAGGTCGCCACGATCGGCCTGATCAAGTCGGTGGACCGGTTCGACCCGGACCGCGGCGTCGAGTTCTCGACGTACGCGACCCCCACGGTCGTCGGCGAGATCAAGCGCCACTTCCGTGACAAGGGCTGGGCGGTCCGGGTGCCGCGCCGGCTCCAGGAGCTGCGGCTCTCGCTCACCACGGCCACTGCCGAACTCTCCCAGCAGCACGGCCGCTCGCCGACGGTGCACGAGCTGGCGGAGCGGCTGGGCATCTCCGAGGAAGAGGTCCTGGAGGGCCTGGAATCGGCCAATGCGTACAGCACGCTCTCGCTGGACGTGCCGGACACGGACGACGAGTCACCGGCGGTCGCGGACACGCTGGGCTCCGAGGACGAGGCGCTGGAGGGTGTCGAGTACCGGGAGTCGCTCAAGCCGCTGCTGGAGGACCTGCCGCCGCGCGAGAAGCGGATTCTGCTGCTGCGCTTCTTCGGCAACATGACCCAGTCGCAGATCGCGCAGGAGGTCGGCATCTCGCAGATGCACGTCTCGCGACTGCTGGCCCGCACACTGGCGCAGCTGCGCGAGCGGCTGCTCGTCGAGGAGTAGCGCGAAGGGCCCGTTCGGGCGCGGGAGGGCGGCGGAAACCGCCGTGCCCGCGCGGCGCAGCGGCGCCCGGCGGTCGGCTCGTGCGTGCAGCACCTGCGCCCGTGGAGTCGTCGGCACCCGGAGGCCGCCTCGCCCGGACACCGGGCATCCGGCTCAGGCGTCCGGCGCGGTGCCCGGCCGGCGAATGCCGAGTGCCTCGACGGTCGTCGGCCTGACCAGCTGGTAGAGCGCCGTCAGGGTCACCGCGGCGAGGACGATCCCGGCCGGGATCAGTACGCCGTGCGACCTCAGCAGCGTCCAGGCCACCGGAAGCGCGATGATCTGCGTGATGAGCGCGGGGCCGCGGCTCCAGCTGCGCCGCCGCAGCAGTCCACGGGCGGCGAACAGCGGGATCAGGGCAAGCGCGATCAGCGTCAGACCGCCCATCTCCGCCTGCTGCGGGCTCTCGGGTCGTCCGAGCAGACCCATGACCAGCATGTAGATCCCGCCGATGGCCAGCGCCGCTCCTTCCAGGGCGGTGAGTCCGGCAACGAGAGTGATCCTGCTCGGCTTTGCCGGTTCGAGCCTCGGCGAGGGCGACGAGGCGGGCGTGTTCTGCTGAGTACTCACCCTTGCAGGTTGGCATCCCGGCGCCGCGAAAGCGAAGCCGGGGTCGGAATCGGTACGGGAACGGACGACCGGCCGCCCCGCAGCACCCGGACCGTCACCGAGCGTGAAGGTCATGGGGCAGGACTTCAGAGCGATACCACGCGGTAGGTAGTCTGGCCGTCATGCGCGCACTCCTTGTGGTCAATCCAGCTGCTACCACCACCAGTGCGCGGACGCGTGATGTGCTCATCCACGCGCTGGCCAGCGAGATGAAGCTGGAGGCCGTGACCACGGAGTACCGGGGCCACGCCCGGGACCTGGGGCGGCAGGCCGCAGACTCCGGAGAGATCGACCTCGTGGTCGCTCTGGGCGGCGACGGCACGGTCAACGAGGTCGTCAACGGTCTGCTCCACAACGGCCCCGACCTGGACAACCTGCCGAGTCTCGCGGTGGTTCCCGGTGGCTCCACCAACGTTTTCGCGCGTGCCCTGGGCCTGCCCAACGATGCGGTGGAGGCGACCGGCGCGATCCTGGACGCACTCGCCAACCACACCGAACGCACGGTCGGTCTCGGGCTGGCGGCCGGCACTCCGGGCACCGAGGACGAGTCGGTTCCGGAGCGCTGGTTCACTTTCTGCGCCGGGCTCGGATTCGACGCGGGCGTGGTCGGCCGGGTCGAACAGCAACGCGAACGCGGCAAGCGCTCGACACATGCGCTGTATGTGCGCCAGGTGATCCGGCAATACCTGGAGGAGCCGCACCGCCGGCACGGGGTGATGACACTGGAGACGCCCGGACAGGAACCGGTCACCGACCTCGCACTGTCCATAATTTCCAACACTGCTCCGTGGACCTACCTGGGGAATCGCCCCATGTACGCGTCCCCGAAGGCCACCTTCGACACCGGCCTGGACGTGCTCGGACTGAAGCGGCTCTCCGCCCCGGCGGTCGCCCGCTACGGCACCCAGCTGCTCACTTCGAGCCCGGAGAAGGGCCCGTCCGGCAAGCACGCCGTTTCACTCCATGACCTCACGGACTTCACCTTGCATTCAAAGGTGCCACTGCCCTTCCAGATGGACGGCGACCACCTGGGAGTGCGTACCAGTGTGACGTTCACAGGCGTACGCCGTGCACTGCGTGTGATTGTGTGAGTGGAAGGGACCAAAGTCCTTTAACTCGAACGTTTGGGCTGGGCTCCACCCCATAGAAGTACGGCTGTGACCTAGTCGACACCGAGGAATCAAAAAAAAGTTTCCAGAAGGGGTTGTATCCGCAGCCGAGGTTTGCGAATCTCTACATGGCGATCGGGACGGCCCGCAACAACGGCCTCCACTGAGAGCCAGAACCCCTCCTCACTTCACAGGACCACAACCAGTTCATCTGGGCGTCGGCCCATCACTTGCGGGGGGATTCGTGAAAGCGTTCACATTCACAAGCAACAGTATGTAATACCAAGGAGAGGTAGCAGCCATGGACTGGCGTCACAACGCCGTTTGTCGTGAGGAAGACCCCGAGCTGTTCTTCCCCATCGGCAACACCGGTCCTGCGCTGCTGCAGATCGAGGAAGCCAAGGCCGTCTGCCGTCGCTGCCCCGTCATGGAGCAGTGCCTGCAGTGGGCGCTCGAGTCCGGCCAGGACTCCGGCGTCTGGGGTGGCCTCAGCGAGGACGAGCGCCGCGCAATGAAGCGCCGTGCCGCTCGCAACCGGGCGCGTAACGCCAGCGCCTGATCCGACGCCACCGCTACGAGCCTCAGCCAGGCGGCGCGTACAGAGCGTACGCACAACCCCGCCCCCCGAGTCGCAGCGCGCAGTACCCCCGAAGCGCATGCATGAACAGTGAGCCCGGACCGTGATCAACGGTCCGGGCTCACTGCTGTGTTCATTCCTTGCCGACAGCCGGGCTACTTCTCGGCGCGGACCGGGATGTCGAGGACGACCCGGGTGCCGCGGTCCGGGGCGGGGACCATGCCGAAGGTGCCGCTCAACTCGCCCTCCACCAGCGTCCTCACGATCTGCAGCCCCAGGTTGCCGGCGCGCTGCGGGTCGAATCCCTCGGGCAGTCCGCAGCCGTCGTCCTGGATCGTGATCAGCAGCCGCGTCCCGGCGGAGGAACCGCCGCTCACCGCCGACACCTCCACCGTGCCGGACTCGGCGAGGGTGAAGGCGTGCTCCAGGGCGTTCTGCAGAACCTCGGTGAGCACCATCGCCAGCGGTGTGGCCACTTCGGCGTCGAGAATGCCGAAGCGTCCCGTACGGCGACAGGTGACCTTGCCCGGGGAGATCTCGGCGACCATCGCGATGACCCGGTCGGCGATCTCGTCGAACTCCACCCGCTCGTCCAGATTCTGGGACAGCGTCTCATGAACGATGGCGATCGAACCGACACGCCTTACCGCCTCGTTGAGCGCCTCGCGGCCCTGGGCGGAGTCCATCCGGCGGGCCTGGAGCCGCAACAGGGCAGCGACGGTCTGGAGGTTGTTCTTCACCCGGTGGTGGATCTCCCGGATGGTGGCATCCTTGGTGATCAACTCCCGCTCGCGTCGGCGCAGTTCGGTGACGTCCCGGAGAAGGACCAGGGAACCGATCCTGACCCCCTTGGGCTTGAGCGGGATCGCCCGGAGCTGGATCACCCCGCCCGCGCACTCGACCTCGAACTCACGGGGCGCGTATCCGCTGGCGAGTTTGACCAGGGCCTCGTCAACCGGGCCGCGGGAGGGAGCGAGTTCGGCTGTGATCCCGCCCAGGTGCTGGCCGACCAGGTCGGAGGCGAGGCCGAGGCGGTGGTACGCGGAGAGACCGTTGGGGCTGGCGTACTGGACGACTCCGTCGGCGTCGAGCCTGATCAGCCCATCGCCGACGCGCGGCGATGCGTCCATGTCGACCTGCTGGCCGGGGAACGGGAAGGACCCGGCGGCGATCATCTGGGCCAGATCGGAGGCCGACTGGAGGTAGGTGAGCTCCAGCCGGGACGGTGTACGGACGGTCAGGAGGTTGGTGTTGCGGGCAATGACTCCGAGGACCCGGCCCTCACGGCGTACGGGGATCGACTCGACCCGTACCGGCACCTCCTCGCGCCACTCCGGGTCGCCCTCGCGCACGATCCGGCCCTCGTCCAGCGCCGCGTCGAGCAGTGGGCGACGGCCGCGCGGCACCAAGTGGCCGACCATGTCGTCCTGGTAGGAGGTGGGACCGGTGTTGGGCCGCATCTGGGCCACGGACACATAGCGGGTGCCGTCGCGGGTGGGAACCCACAGCACGAGGTCGGCGAAGGACAGATCGGAGAGCAGCTGCCACTCCGAGACCAGCAGATGCAGCCACTCCAGGTCGGTTTCACTGAGGGCTGTGTGCTGGCGGACGAGGTCGTTCATGGAGGGCACGTGTGCGAGCGTACCCGCGGACGGGCAATGGTTCCGAACCGAACGACCCGGCCGTACGTGTAAGGGTGGGGGCCCGGAAAATTGCGGCCGTCCGATGGATGGACACGGGCGAATGGTCTAGTCCACAATGCTCAAGACAGAGCTTCCGCTCTCCCCGCACAGGAGAGTGGATCGAGGTACCCGCGCTCTCTGCCCTGACTGCGCAGGCACCTCTCCCCGGCCGGGGGCACCGCACACCGCCGGCCGAGCAACTCCGGGCTGCGGTGCCGGACGGGCTGAGGGTCCCGCCCCGGCGCCGCGGCCCGCGGGTGTTCTACGGGCGTCGCCCGTGCCCCGCCCCGTGATCAGCGGGTCTCGGTGACCTTGGCCGGCGCACGCGGCGCGTCCGGGTCCCGACCGCGGGCGATCGTCACCTCGTATGCCAGCACCTGCAGCGGCAGGATCTCCAGGATCGGCTGGACCTCTTCGGCGACCCCGGCCGTCGGCAGCACGAAGCCCGCGGACGCCGCCTCCACCTGAGCCTCGGGGCCGACCACGAAAAGGTCCGCGCCACGGCCGCGCAGCCGGTCCAGGGCCGACTGGAGGGCCTGGCCGCCCCGGCCGTCCGTGACGACGGCGATCACTGGGGAGATGTTGTCGACCATGGCGAGCGGGCCGTGCAGCAGATCGGTGCCGGAGGGTGGAGCCGTCGTGTCCGCGTTACCGGATTCTGCTAGATTGGACCCTGATTGGTCTATACCACATGATTCAACTCTTCAGATCGGCAGGCCCCGCGTGGAAGTTGTCATCGTCCCGGACGCCAAGGCAGGCGGCGAACTCATCGCGGAGGCCATCGGCGCCCTGCTGAGCCGCAAGCCCGACGCCCTTCTCGGCGTTGCCACCGGCTCTACCCCGCTGCCCATCTACCAGGCGCTGGCGGCCAAGGTCCGCTCCGGCGCCGTGGACGCCTCGCGCGCCCGCATCTGCCAGCTCGACGAGTACGTCGGGCTGCCGGCGGGCCACCCCGAGTCCTACCGCTCCGTGGTGCTGCGCGAGGTCGTCGAACCGCTCGGCCTGTCCGAGGCGTCCTTCATGGGCCCCGACGGCTCCGCCGAAGATGTCCTGGCCGCCTGCCAGGCGTACGACAAGGCGCTCGCCGAGGCCGGCGGGGTGGACCTGCAGCTCCTCGGCATCGGCACCGACGGGCACATCGGCTTCAACGAACCGTGCTCCTCGCTCGCCTCCCGTACCCGGATCAAGACGCTCACCGAGCAGACCCGGGTCGACAACGCGCGCTTCTTCGACAACGACATCACGCAGGTGCCGCACCATGTGATCACCCAGGGCATCGGCACCATCCTGGAGTCCCGCCACCCGATCCTGCTCGCCACCGGCGAGGGCAAGGCGGACGCCGTGGCGAAGACGGTGGAGGGGCCGGTGGCCTCGATCGTGCCAGCGTCGGCGCTGCAGTTGCATCCGCATGCGACGGTGGTGGTGGACGAGGCTGCCGCGTCGAAGCTGAAGCTGGCGCACTACTTCCGCGCCACGTATGCGGCGAAGCCGCTGTGGCAGGGTCTTTAGTCGTCCCGGACGCAGGGAGAGGGCCGGGGCACGCGTGGCGCGTGCCCCGGCCCTCTCGTATGCCGTTACGCGTCCTGCGGACGTACTTGTCCTCAATCGCCGGACGGGCTTGATTTGACCCTCTCGCCGTGGCGAGGCGTGTCGGGGTGGACGGGGTGTCCTCAAGCGCCGGACCGGCTGGACTTGCCGGAGCGGCTTGAATTGGCCCCCACGCCACGGGAAGGCACGTCCACCGTGAACGGGGTGTCCTCAAGCGCCGGGCGGGCTGGACCTGCCGGAGCGGCTGAATTGCCCGGTCGGCTTGGATTGGCCGTGCAGCAGTCAACGCCCGTCCATCTGAACGGGCGTTGGGCCGGCCGGGGGTGGGGCAGGCGTGATGCGGCCCCTCGTGCTGCATCACGCCTTGCTGTCAGGCCTGGGGGCGGTCCGTACCGCTGGCGATGATCTCCGCGGCCGCGAGGCCGCAGACGCGGGCCGCGCCGTGGGTGGCGATGTGCAGGGCGCCCCTGGGGGCCGCCTGCGGGACGCCCATTTCGACCACGGCCATGTCGGGGCGCTCCGCCACCAGGGCGTCGAGGGTCTCGGCCATCCAGGTATGGCGGTGGACGTCGCGGACGACCACGACGATGCGCCGCTCCCCCGCGGCCCGCAGCACGGCGGCGACAGGTGCCTCGGTCTCGCTGCTGTACGTGTCGGTCTCCGTGCCCGGCAGCAGCCGGCCCAGCTCCGCGGCGACACCCCACGGGGTCTCGTCGCCGACCGCGATGTTCGACTCGGAGGTGAACGCGGCAACGTAAGCGGGGTCGGTCAGCGGCTCGGCGGAGCCGGTCACCTTCACCGCACGGCGGGCGGCGACCAGGCCGATGTCGGAACCGATCCCGGTGCCGGGCGCGGTCCCCCGCTGCACTGCCGTGCCCGACTCCGAACCGGCTTGCTCGGCCCCCCGCGTCCAGGACGCGAGGGCACGTACCCGTGCGGCCGCGTCCGCGAGCCGCTCCTCGGCGAGTTCACCGCTGCGCACCGCCGCGACCAGCGCGTCGCGCAGCCGCTGCACCGTGCCGTCGTCCTCCAGGCCGCCACCGACGCACAGGGCGTCGGCCCCCGCGGCGATCGCGAGGACGGAACCGCGCTCGATGCCGTACGTCCCGGCGATGGCCTGCATCTCCACGGCGTCGGTGACGATCAGGCCGTCGTACCCCAGCTCCTCGCGCAGCAGACCGGTGAGGATCCGCGGGCTCACCGTCGCGGGGTGGTCCGGGTCGAGGGCGGGCAGCAGGATGTGCGCGCTCATCACGCACTTGGAACCCGCGGCGATGGCCGCCCGGAAGGGCACCAGTTCACGGGCGTACAGCGTCTCCAGGTCCACGTCGATACGCGGCATCGCGTGGTGCGAGTCGATCGCGGTGTCGCCGTGCCCGGGGAAGTGCTTGGTGCAGGCGGCGACTCCGGCGGCCTGGAGGCCCTCGATGTACGCGGCGGTGTGCCGGGCCACGAGCTCGGTGTCGGCGCCGAAGGACCGCACACCGATGATCGGGTTGCCCGGGTTGGAGTTGACGTCCGCGGACGGCGCCCAGTTGAGGTTGACGCCGCACTCGGCGAGCCGGCGGCCCAGCTCCTGTGCGACCGCGCGGGTCAGCGCCACGTCGTCGACGTGGCCGAGTGCGAGGTTGCCGGGGAAGGAGGAGCCGGTACGCACCTCGAGGCGGGTGACGTCACCGCCCTCTTCGTCGATCGCGACGAGCAGGTCGTCGCGCTCGGCCCTGAGCCGGGCCGTGAGCGCGGCAACCTGCTCGGCCGTCTGGATGTTGCGGCCGAACAGGGCGACGGAGGCGAGGCCTTCGTCGACCCGGCGCAGCACCCAGTCCGGGGCGGTGGTGCCGGTGAATCCGGGCTGCAGGACGGCGAGAGCGTCGCGGGTGACGGTGTCCGTGGTGGATATCAGCGTGGTCATGGAGCGGTGTTATCCCTTCACGGCGCCGGAGGTGAGGCCGGTCGCCATGTACTTCTGGACCAGCAGGAAGAAGGCCACGACCGGAATGGCGATCAGCGTCGAAGCCGCCATCAGCGCGCCGTAGTCGATGCCTCGCGAGGTGGTGAAGTTCATCAGCCACACGTTGAGCGTGTATTTGTCGTTGTCCTGCAGCACGACGTAGGCGAGCAGGTATTCGTTCCAGGCCGTGATCAGCGAGAAGATGGACGCAGCGGCAAGGCCGGGGGCCAGCAGGGGGAAGGTGACGCGCCAGAACGCTCCCATCCGGCTGCAGCCGTCGACCATGGCCGACTCTTCGAGTTCCTGCGGAATGTTGATCACGAAGCCGCGGATCATCCACGTCGCGAACGGCAGGGTGGAGACGAGGTAGATGACGATGACGCCCCAGTACTCGTTGAGCCCACCGAGGTCGTTGAGCTGGATGTAGATGGGGATCAGCATGGCCGTCGGGGGCAGCAGCTGGACGACGAGCAGCACGATCATGAAGAACTTGCGCCCGCGGAACCGGAAGCGGCCGATGGCGAAGGCCGCGATCGTGGCCAGCAGCATGCCGCCGAGGACGGCGACGCCGCACACGATGAGGCTGGATTCGATGGCCGTGCCGAAGTTCGGCTGCTTGATGGCCCGGGAGAAGTTGTCGAAGGTGATCGACGTCGGCCAGAGCGTCTGGTCGTAGCTGCGGATCTCGGCGTTGGGCCGCAGGGAGCTGACGACCAGCCAGTAGACCGGGAACGCCATCAGCACGAAGGCGACGAGGCCCGCGATGTTGTAGCCGATGCGGTGCTTCTTGCGGTCCGGGCGGAGGACCTGGGGGGTGGAGGTACTCACTCGACCTCTCCGATCTTGAGCAGCTGGCGCAGGTAGTACACGGCGACGCCGGAGAGCAGCAGGACCGTGATGAGTGAGATGGCGGCGCCCTGGCTGAACGAGTTGGACTCGAATGCCTTCTCGAACGAGTAGATGCCGAGGACGGAGTACTCGGGTTCCGGCTTGTTGCCGCGCATCAGGAAGATCTGGCCGAAGACGTTGAAGTCCCAGAGCACGGACAGGGTGGCGACCATCTGGAAGACCGGCTTGATGACGGGCCAGGTGACGAAGCGGAAGACGCCGAAGGTGCCGGCTCCGTCGAGTGAGGCGGCTTCTTCGAGCTCTTTGGGGACCTGGGTCAGCGCGGCGTACAGGGTCACGGAGACGAAGGGAACAGCGCCCCAGACCACTACCGCACCGATGATGACGAAGCCCTGCTTCGGGTCCAGGAACCAGTTGTGTCCCTGTACGTCGATCCCGAAGTATTTGGTCAGCACCATGTTCAGGACGCCGTAGTCGGAGTCCGCGAACCACCGGAAGATGGAGGTGGCCACGAGGAGCGGCATGGACCAGGCGGCGACCAGCGCGGCGGTCAGCAGGAGCCGTACCCACGTGGACATCCGCTGCATGAGCATGGAGAGGCCCAGGCCGACGGCCATGGTCGCAACGACGCAGACGACCATGAAGACGATGGTCCGCAGGACGACGTTCCAGAACTCGCCGTCTCCGAGGATGTTGGTGAACTGGTCGAAGCCCACCCACGGAGCGGCATCTCCCGACCACAGCTCACGGCGGCCCACGTCCTGGAAGGACATGATGACCGTCTTGATGAAGGGCCAGACGAACACGGCGGCAATCGCGATGAACGCCGGGGCTATCAGGAGGTACGGCAGCAGAGCGCCGGCCTTCCGCCGTGGACGGTTCACGTTCTTCGCAGACTGAGGTTGCGTCCCCTCAGGGGCCCGCGGGACGGACACCGGCGGGTCGGCTGCTTTCATATCGGCGGCACTCACTGTGCTGGCCTTCCGTTCGGACCTGGTACCGGAGGACGGGGATGGCAGCTCCTTTCGGACCGCCACCCCCGCAGATGATCATTTGAGTCGATGGTTCATAAACTCACCGGCTCGGATTCCGTGAGCCGGAGGCTCAGGACTCCTTGTTGATCATCGAGTCGATCTCCGCGTCGGCCGCCTTGGTGGCGTCCGCGACCGACTTGCCCTTGATGATGTCGAGCAGCATGATCTCGAGCGTTTCCTTCTTCTCGATCGCCGTCCAGCCCGGGGCGATCGGCGTGAACCATGCGTCCGGCACGGCGTTGGCGATGGCCGCGGTCTCCGGCTTGGCCTTCAGCGGCTCAAGCTGCTTGGTGTTGTTCGGAAGGATGTTCTTGGAAGCGAGCACTTCTTCGGACTTCTCGCTGGTGAACATCGAGATCCACTCCTCGCCGAGATCCTGGATCTTGGACTTGGAGATGGTGGCCAGGTCGGAGCCGCCGATGAAGGACGGGAGGGCCTTGCCGTTCGGGCCGGGCATACCCGCCGTGGCGATCTTGCCTTCCAGCTTCGGGTTGCCGTTCGCCTTGGAGTCGATGACGCTGCCGGCTTCCCAGCCGTTGCCGTAGAGAAGCGCGGTCTTCTCGTTGGCCATGACGTTGGCGTGGTCCGCCTCGTCCTTGGTCTTGTCTCCGTGGTTGTACTTCTTGACCAGCTCGACGAAGTCCGTGATGCCCTTCTGGGCCTCGGGGGTGGAGAGGGTGGACTTCCACTCCTTCTTGCCCTCGTCGTACTTGGCTATCTGGCCGCCCTCGGCTGCGACGTAGGACATCGCGGCGTACCAGTACCGACCCGGCAGGTACAGCGGCGAGAACGCCTTGTCCTTGCCGTACTTCGTGCCGATCTTGTCGAGCGCGGCGGTCAGCTCGTCCTGCGTGGCGGGGAGGGTGTCCTTGCCGGTGCCGGCCTTGAACATGTCCTTGTTGTAGATCGCTACGCGGGCGCCCGCGTAGTAGGGCACGCAGTACTGCTTGCCCTCGAAGGCACAAGTGTCCTTCAGGCCCTTGATCCAGGTGTCCGAGTTCTCGTACTTCTTCGGATCGATCTCGCCGAGAGCCCCGTTGAGGATGTACGTCATGGTCTCGGTGTTACCGAGCTCGACGACGTCCGGGAACTTGTCACCGGCCAGAGCGGCGTCGAGCTTCTTGGCCTTGTCCGCCCACGTCTGGTACTGGACATTGACCTTGACGTTGGGGTACTTCGCCTTGAACTGGCTGTTGACATCCTTGACCAGTTCGGGCCAGGTGCTCTGCGCGTCCGACATCAACCAGACGGTGAGCGTCTCCTTACGGTCCTTCGGATCCTTGGACGAAGTCTTGTCGTCGTTCGAACCACACGCTGCGATCGAAACCAACATGCCCGCGACGCCGATCGCCGCGATGAGCTTGCGCTTCACGCCACCCTCCTCAGGGATGCTGCAACCCCTCCCCACCGCGAAGACCGTCGACGAGTACTGCTGGGGCTGGGACCTGGTCTTTAATGGTTTAGACCAGTACCGGGAGCTTGGCCTAGACCTTTTGGGGTGTCAAGGGTGTATAAGAAGTGCACTCGCGTCCGTTATAGGACCGACACCTGAGGGAGGGCGACGAGCCGTGACCGGACCGTGCCACCATGTGAGCCGCGACAGACGGAGGAGCCGGTGACGGCAGCAACGCAGCAGTCGGGAAGGCGGGCCATGGGTGCCGACGGGGGCAGTACGGAGAACGAGACGGGCGCGACCACGCGGACGGCGCGCGTCCCGAAGTACTACCGGCTGAAGCGACATCTCCTGGAGATGACGGACACCATGCCGCCGGGCACTCCCGTGCCCCCGGAGCGGACCCTGGCCGCCGAGTTCGACACCTCGCGCACGACCGTGCGCCAGGCGCTCCAGGAGCTGGTCGTCGAGGGCCGGTTGGAGCGTATCCAGGGCAAGGGCACCTTTGTCGCCAAGCCGAAGGTCTCACAGGCCCTGCAACTCACTTCCTACACCGAGGACATGCGCGCCCAGGGCCTGGAACCGACATCCCAGTTGCTGGACATCGGCTACGTCACGGCCGATGACACGCTCGCCGGTCTGCTCGACATCACCACCGGCGGCCGAGTGCTGCGGATCGAGCGGCTGCGGCTCGCCAGCGGGGAGCCGATGGCGATCGAGACCACCCACCTTTCGGCCAAACGCTTTCCCGCGCTGCGCCGTTCACTGGTGAAGTACACCTCTCTCTACACGGCACTGGCGGAGGTGTACGACGTACGGCTGGCCGAGGCCGAGGAGACCATCGAGACCTCGCTCGCCACCCCACGCGAAGCCGGACTGCTCGGTACGGACGTGGGCCTGCCGATGCTGATGCTGTCCCGGCACTCGCTCGACGGGCGGGGCGAGCCGGTGGAATGGGTGCGCTCGGTGTACCGCGGCGACCGGTACAAGTTCGTGGCGCGACTCAAGCGACCCACGGACTAGACATATTGATCACGCAAGGGCCCCGCTCCGCGGACCTCGGTCTGCGGAGCAGGGGCCGGTCGGTGCCTCGCACCCACCCTCAGGCGCAGCAGTACGCCGTGGTGTCCACGTAGGCCTGACGGTCAGAAACAATCTTGCAGACCTTGTACTGGCCGTACTGGAGACCGTTGGCAGCAATGAACTCCTTCCGCAGGAACTGCTGCCACCGGACCCCCGCAGAGCCGTGTTGTAGCAGGAGTACGCACGGCCCTCCCCCGCAAGGCTGGTCGGTGCGGCCAGGGCCGGCGAGGACATCGCAAACGCCGGCGCCGCACCCACGACGATCACCCCGGAAGCCTCTTTTCGCGAGCGAAGCGACCCGCGCCACATCATCGTTCGGGGTTCGCACGCTTGCTCGGCAGAATCTGCCCGCCGGGGTGAACCAAGATGGGCCCGCCCCCGTGATACTTACCGATGGATCACCGTTGCCGGACCGCAATGCGGACAGGGGGTGACGGTGACCGGAAGCCTCCCCTAGATTTCCTGCGCATTGCACCAGGTGATCAGCGAGGGGACGGAGTCGCCGCATGTCAGCAGGCCCAGAAGGAAAACCACCGACCGTCACACCGGTACGGGTGGTCATCGCCCTCTGTCTCATCGCGCCGTTCGTGGCGATGCTCTGGGTGAGTTCGTACGCGAAGGTGGACCCCACCTTCATCGGCATTCCGTTCTTCTACTGGTACCAGATGCTCTGGGTGCTGATCTCCACCGCGCTCACGATGATCGCGTACAAGCTGTGGCAGCGTGACCAGCGCGCCCGCAGGGGGGGTGCGTCGGCATGAAGGACGGCGTGAACGGCGTCGCGCTCGGCGTCTTCATCTTCTTTTTCCTGGCGGTCACGGTCATGGGCTTCCTGGCCGCGCGCTGGCGGAAGGCCGAGAACGACGCCAGCCTCGACGAATGGGGCCTGGGCGGACGTTCGTTCGGCACCTGGGTCACCTGGTTCCTGCTCGGCGGCGACCTGTACACCGCGTACACCTTCGTCGCCGTACCCGCGGCGATCTACGCGGCGGGCGCGGCCGGTTTCTTCGCCGTGCCGTACACGATCCTCGTGTACCCGCTGATCTTCACCTTCCTGCCGCGGCTGTGGTCGGTCTCGCACAAGCACGGGTACGTGACCACCTCGGACTTCGTCCGCGGGCGCTTCGGCTCGAAGGGGCTCTCGCTGGCGGTCGCCGTCACGGGCATCCTCGCCACGATGCCGTACATCGCGCTCCAACTCGTCGGCATCCAGGCGGTGCTGGACGTGATGGGCGTGGGCGGCGGAGAGAACACCCACTGGTTCGTCAAGGACCTGCCGCTGCTGATCGCGTTCGCGGTGCTCGCCGCGTACACCTACTCGTCCGGTCTGCGGGCACCGGCGCTGATCGCGTTCGTCAAGGACGGACTGATCTACCTGGTCATCGTGGTGGCGATCATCTACATCCCGATCAAGCTCGGCGGCTTCGACGACATCTTCGCCAAGGCGGGCGATGCGTTCTCCCAGACCAACCCGGCAACCGGCAAGCCGCGCGGCGCGCTCGCGCCGGGCGAAGCCGGCCAATGGGGTTACGCCACACTGGCGTTGGGCTCGGCGCTGGCGCTGTTCATGTATCCGCACTCGATCACGGCGACGCTCTCCAGCCGCAGCCGCAATGTGATCCGGCGCAACACCACGATCCTGCCGCTGTACTCGCTGATGCTGGGCCTGCTGGCGCTGCTCGGCTTCATGGCGATCGCCGCCGGGATCAAGGTCGACAACGGCCAGTTGGCCATCCCGCAGCTGTTCGAGAACATGTTCCCGGACTGGTTCGCGGGCGTCGCGTTCGCCGCCATCGGCATCGGCGCGCTGGTGCCCGCCGCGATCATGTCGATCGCCGCGGCGAACCTCTTCACCCGCAACATCTACAAGGACTTCCTGAAGCCGGACGCGACCCCGGAGCAGGAGACCAAGGTCTCCAAGCTGGTGTCGCTGCTGGTGAAGGTCGGCGCGCTCGCCTTCGTCCTCACCATGGACAAGACGGTCGCGATCAACTTCCAGCTGCTCGGCGGGATCTGGATCCTCCAGACGATGCCGGCCCTGGTCGGCGGCCTGTTCACCCGCTGGTTCCACCGCTGGGCACTGCTCGCGGGCTGGGCGGTCGGCATGGTGTACGGGACGGTGGCCGCGTACGGGGTCGCGAGCCCGACCCAGGCTCACTTCGGCGGGTCGTCCAAGGAGATCCCGGGCATCGGCGAGATCGGCTACATCGGCTTGACCGCGTTCGTGCTGAACGTGGTGGTGACGGTGGTGCTCACCTTCGTCCTGAACGCCGTGAAGGCACCCGCCGGGATCGACGAGACCTCCCCGGCCGACTACACGGCCGACGCGGGCGACAAGGGCGTCCAGGTGGAGCTCCCGCCGGCCACGGCAGGGGCGCCGGGCGGCGGCCACTGACGGCCGCTCCCACGGCCGTACGACGGCCCGTCGAGGCCCCTCCAGCAGGGCGCGGCGGGCCGTCCGTGCGCTCAGCGGCGGCCCTGCGCGCCTCCCGAATTCTGTTGCGCGACACAACATGTGGGGGCTGTCTCATCGGACGGCCCCCACATGTATGCTCGTGCTCGCTGTCGCCGCAGGGAAATCCGGTGCGAATCCGGAACTGTCCCGCAACGGTGTATTCGGTGCGCTTTTGCGCACCCTCAAGTAAGTCCGAGGACCTGCCGACAGCGCATCCGGCTCGACCGAACCGGATGCCAGACGTCCGGGCCTCGCGGATGGGCCGGTGGACGCCGTAATGAGTGCTGCCCCGACGCGGGCCCGCCTCTGCCCGGCTGCCCCGCTCCCCGCCGGCCCCGAGCCGAGCGAGGGAGAGCACCACGTGACCATCGCGCCAGCCGATCCGGCTTCAGTCGCTGTGTCCGAAGCGGCCGAGTCCGAGGGAACCGCACACGACGGACCGGGGACCGCACTGCTGCGTACCCTGACCGACCTCACCGTCGATCTGCCCGACACCGACCCCGGTCGCGTCGCCGCCGCCGCGCTGCGCGGCCGTAGCGCCCGGTCGGACGAGGCGGAGTTGCGTTCGCTGGCAACGGAGGCCGCCGCGGGGCTGATCTCCGAGGACCCCGCCTACTCCCGGCTCGCGGCCAGGCTACTGACCCGCACCGTCGCGGACGAGGCGGCGGGCCAGGGCGCGGTCTCCTTCTCCGCCTCGGTCGCCGTCGGGCACCGCGAGGGCCTGATCGCGGACCGTACCGCCGAGTTCGTCGCGCTGCACGCGGCCGCACTCGACGCGCTGGTGGAGCGTTCGCTGGCCGACGGCGCCGACGACCGCTTCGGCTACTTCGGGCTGCGGACCCTGCACAGCCGCTATCTGCTGCGTCACCCGCACACCCGCCAGGTCATCGAGACGCCGCAGCACTTCATGCTGCGCGTCGCGGCCGGGCTCGCCGAGGACGACTCGAAGCGCGCCCTGGACGAAGTCGCGGCACTGTACGGGCTGATGAGCCGGCTCGACTACCTGCCGTCCTCGCCGACCCTGTTCAACTCCGGCACCCGCCATCCGCAGATGTCCTCCTGCTATCTGCTGGACTCCCCGCTCGACGAGCTCGACTCGATCTACGACCGCTACCACCAGGTGGCGCGGCTCTCCAAGCACGCGGGCGGAATCGGCCTCTCGTACTCCCGCATCCGCGCCCGCGGTTCACTGATCCGCGGCACCAACGGGCACTCCAACGGCATCGTGCCGTTTCTGAAGACGCTCGACGCCTCCGTCGCCGCGGTCAACCAGGGTGGCCGCCGCAAGGGCGCCGCCGCCGTCTACCTGGAGACCTGGCACGCGGACATCGAGGAGTTCCTTGAGCTGCGCGACAACACGGGTGAGGACCAGCGGCGTACGCACAACCTCAACCTGGCGCACTGGATCCCGGACGAGTTCATGCGCCGGGTCGACGCGGACGGCGACTGGTCGCTGTTCTCGCCCGCCGATGTGCCCGAGCTGGTCGACCTGTGGGGCGACGAGTTCGACGCCGCGTACCGGGCAGCCGAGGCCAAGGGGCTGGCCCGCAAGTCGATGCCGGCCCGTGAGCTGTACGGCCGGATGATGCGTACTCTCGCGCAGACCGGCCAGGGCTGGATGACGTTCAAGGACGCCTCCAACCGGACCGCGAACCAGACCGCCGAGCCGGGCCGCGTCGTCCACTCGTCGAATCTGTGCACCGAGATCCTCGAAGTCACCGATGACGGCGAGACGGCCGTCTGCAACCTGGGTTCGGTCAACCTCGGTGCGTTCGTCGCCGACGGTGGCATCGACTGGGAGCGGCTGGACGCGACCGTCCGCACCGCCGTGACCTTCCTCGACCGGGTCGTCGACATCAACTTCTACCCGACCGAGCAGGCCGGCCGGTCCAATGCGAAGTGGCGCCCCGTCGGCCTGGGTGCGATGGGTCTGCAGGACGTCTTCTTCCAGCTGCGGCTGCCGTTCGACTCCCCCGAGGCCCGCGCGCTCTCCACGAAGATCTCCGAGCGGATCATGCTCGCGGCGTACGAGGCGTCCTGCGAGCTCGCCGAGCGCTCCGGCCCGCTGCCCGCGTGGTCCGAGACGCGTGCCGCGCGCGGTGTGCTGCACCCCGACCACTACGACACCGAGCTGAACTGGCCGGAGCGCTGGGACGCGCTGCGCGCCCGGGTCGCGAAGACCGGGATGCGCAACTCGCTGCTGCTCGCCATCGCGCCGACGGCGACGATCGCCTCGATCGCAGGTGTGTATGAGTGCATCGAGCCGCAGGTCTCCAACCTCTTCAAGCGCGAGACGCTCAGCGGTGAGTTCCTCCAGGTCAACGCATATCTGGTGGATGAACTGAAGCAGCTCGGCGTGTGGGATGCGCGGACCCGTGAGGCACTGCGCGAGGCGAGCGGCTCCGTGCAGGGCTTCGCCTGGATCCCGGAGGATGTGCGGGCGCTGTACCGCACGGCGTGGGAGATCCCGCAGCGCGGTCTGATCGACATGGCAGCGGCCCGTACGCCGTTCCTCGACCAGAGCCAGTCGCTGAACCTGTTCATGGAGACGCCGACGATCGGCAAGCTCTCCTCGATGTACGCGTACGCCTGGAAGCAGGGGCTGAAGACGACGTACTACCTGCGCTCGCGCCCGGCGACCCGGATCGCCCGTGCGGCCTCCGGCCAGGCCTCGGCCGCCGCCCCCATTCCCGTACAGCAGACCTCTGCTCCCGACGCGGACGCGATCGCCTGCTCCCTCGAAAACCCCGAGTCCTGCGAGGCGTGCCAGTAATGAGCTCCACCGACAAGAATCTGCTCGACCCCGGCTTCGAACTGACGCTGCGGCCCATGCGCTACCCGGACTTCTACGAGCGCTACCGCGACGCGATCAAGAACACCTGGACGGTGGAGGAGGTCGACCTCCACTCCGACGTCGCCGACCTCGCCAAGCTCTCCCCCGGCGAGCAGCACATGATCGGCCGGCTCGTCGCGTTCTTCGCGACGGGCGACTCGATCGTCTCCAACAACCTCGTGCTGACGCTGTACAAGCACATCAACTCCCCCGAGGCGCGGCTGTATCTGTCGCGGCAGCTCTTCGAGGAGGCCGTGCACGTCCAGTTCTATCTGACGCTGCTCGACACCTATCTGCCCGACCCGGACGACCGTGCGGCGGCTTTCGACGCAGTCGAGGAGATTCCGTCGATCCGTGAGAAGGCGCAGTTCTGCTTCAAGTGGATGGATTCGGTCGAGAAGATCGAGCGTCTTGAGACGAAGGCCGACCGGCGTCGCTTCCTGCTGAACCTGATCTGCTTCGCGGCGTGCATCGAGGGGCTGTTCTTCTACGGCGCGTTCGCGTACGTCTACTGGTTCCGCTCGCGGGGTCTGCTGCACGGGCTCGCCACGGGCACCAACTGGGTGTTCCGTGACGAGACGATGCACATGAACTTCGCGTTCGAGGTCGTGGACACCGTTCGCAAGGAGGAGCCGGACCTCTTCGACGACGAGCTCCAGCAGCAGGTCACCGACATGCTGAAGGAGGCTGTCGACGCGGAGCTGCAGTTCGGCCGGGACCTGTGCGGCGACGGGCTGCCGGGCATGAACACCGAGTCCATGCGCCAGTACCTGGAGTGCGTGGCCGACCAGCGGCTCACCCGGCTGGGCTTCCCGGCGGTCTACGGCTCCGAGAACCCGTTCTCGTTCATGGAGCTGCAGGGCGTGCAGGAGCTGACGAACTTCTTCGAGCGTCGGCCGTCCGCCTACCAGGTGGCGGTGGAGGGCTCGGTCGCCTTCGACGACGACTTCTAGATCCTGGCCCAGCTTCTGAGGCAGGGGCGCCGCGCAGCCGTCACCGGCTGCGCGGCGTCCGCCGTTTCCGGGGGCGCCTCCCTCCGCGCCCGTTCCGCTTCCCGCAACTGGCGGTCTATGCGGCGCTCCCGGGCGAGCCCGGCGAGGGTGGTCAGCAGGACGAGAGCGATAAGTGCTGTTATGCCCAGGACGTTCAGGAATGCGTTCATGGCTCTACTCTCGTCCGCGCGGACGGATTCCGGCAGTGGCAGGACTGTCATAGACCATCGAATTACTGCCACACTGGCTTCATGCTGAACAATGTCGCCGCCCTGCTGCTCGACGAGGTCCACCCCTTCGAGCTCGGCGTGCTGTGCGAGGTCTTCGGCCTCGACCGCAGCGACGAGGGCCTGCCGGTCCACGATTTCGCCGTGGTCTCCGCCGAGGGCCCGGTGCTGCAGACCCATGCCGGGTTCACCATCAGTACGCCGTACGGCCTCGACCGTCTGGACGAGGCCGACCTCATCGCCGTGCCGGCCGGAAGCCACTTCATCGAGCGGGACTACGCCGAAGAGATCCTCGACGCCCTGCGCCGGGCGGTCGACCGGGGCGCACGCGTGCTGAGCGTCTGCTCCGGCGCGTATGTGCTCGGCGCGGCCGGACTGCTGGACGGGCGCCGCTGCACCACCCACTGGCGCCACGCCTCGGAGCTCGCCCGCCGCTTCCCGCGGGCCGTCGTCGAACCCGATGTGCTGTACGTGGACGAGGGCCCGGTCATCACATCGGCGGGCACGGCGGCCGGGATCGACGCCTGCCTGCATCTGGTCCGGCAGGCGTACGGCCCCGATGTCGCCAACGCGATCGCCCGCCGCATGGTGGTACCGCCGCACCGGGACGGCGGGCAGGCGCAGTACATCAAGCGGCCGCTGCCCCGCACCCGGTGCGACACGGTCGGCGAGACGCTGGTCTGGATGGAGCGCCACCTCGATCAGGAGATGACCGTCGAACAGCTCGCCGTACAGGCGCACATGTCGCCACGCACCTTCGCCCGTCGCTTCCAGCAGGAGACGGGCACCACTCCGTACCGCTGGCTGCTCCGCCAGCGGGTGCTGCTGGCACAGCATCTACTGGAGACATCCGATGAAACGGTGGACACGATCGCCGGTCGCACCGGCTTCGGAACTGCCGCCGCGCTGCGCCATCAGTTCGTACGATCGTTGGGCACCACGCCGAACGCGTACCGTCGCACCTTCCGCGGTCCGGGCACCATGACCGAAGTGGCCTGATCCGCGCGAGGTCAGATGCCGCAGTTCGGCGCCGACCAGAAGTGGCTGGGGCCCTGGTTGACGTGGACGTGGTCGCCGTGGTCCGGGTAGCCCGGGCCGAGGATCCCGTTGAAGCCGTGGTTGCGGGCCTCCTTTGCGAGGGTGCACAGCGTGTGCGGTCCGGCGCCGAGATCGGCCGCATCCCCGTACAGATGACGGCTGTTGGACGCGCCGCCGACCGCACTGTTGCAGGAGGTGGAGCGGAAGCCGCTGGTGATCCGGATCGACTGGTCACCGAGCGCGTGCCGCAGCGCTTCCAGCTTCCACATGGTGCTCAGGGCATTGGCCTTCGCCGTGCCCGCCGCGACGGCACCACCCGCCCAGGTCGTATTGCACTGGTTGTGCTCGGCGTACGTGAAGTGGATCGGGGTGCAGTCGTTGTCCTGGAGCTCATAGATCTTGGCCTGGGTGGCCGCGCCCGCGATGCCGTCGGCGGCGAGGCCGTAGGCGGCCTGGAAGCGCTTGACGGCGGCGGTGGTGGCCGGTCCGTAGGAGCCGTCGACGGCGAGCACGGAGTTGTAGCCGGGGTAGCCGGCCACCCGTATCTGGAGCTGGACGACGTCATTGCCGGTGGCGCCGGGGGACAGTGTGCGGGTCCAGGTGTAGCAGCCGTCGGCCTGTGCGGTGCCGGCGGTCACCACGGCCCCGCCCAAGGCGAAAGCCATGGTCATGACAAGACCCAGTAGGAGTCGTGCGGTACGTCTGAGCATGGGGGCTCCCTACCACGACGGAGATGTGGTGAGAGAGCTTGTCGGACGAGTCGACGCGCGTCAACTACGCATGGAAGAGAGACAGTTGACGATCCGCCGTGGGGCGGAGGCAGCGGGCCCGGCCGCCCTCGCAAGGGAGACCGGGCCCGACCGGTGACAACCGGGTGCTCAGTCGTTCGGCACGGTCTCGTAGCGCGGTGTGTTCTCCGCCATCTGTCGCAGCGCGTCCTTGCGGTCCCGCTTCGAGAGCCGGTCGATGTACAGGTATCCGTACAGGTGGTCCGTCTCGTGCTGGAGGCAGCGGGCGAAGTAGCCGTTGCCGCGGATCTTGACCGGGTTGCCCTTGGCGTCCTGCCCGCGGACCACCGCGTAGTCCGGGCGGGCCAGCGAGGCGTACGCCGTCGGGACGGAGAGGCAGCCCTCGTTGGAGTCGTCCAGGACCCGGTCCTCGGGCGCCAGCTCCTCCAGCACCGGGTTGCAGACGGCGCCCACGTGCCGCACACCGTCGTCGTCCGGGCAGTCGTAGACGAAGACCTTCAGGTCGACGCCGATCTGGTTGGCGGCAAGGCCCACGCCCTCCGCCGTCCGCTGGCTCGCGAACATGTCGTCGATCAGCCGGCCCAGCTCGTCGTCGAACTCGGTGACGTCCTTGCACTCCTTGTGCAGCACCGGGTTGCCCACGACCGTGATCGGACGGGAGGTGCCGCGCTCACGATGTGCCGCCTCGCGCGCCTCACAGTCCTCGGTGTCCACGACGAAACCTTCGTCGTCGACGCTGATCTGCTCGTCCGTCTCCTGCTGCGCCATGTCCGCCGTACGCCTTCCTCAAAACCTGAAACCCGGACGTCCGATGGACCGGGTCCCGGGCACCCGAGCACCGCGATCGGTGCCCGTACAGCCTACGGGCACCGATCAGCAGACTTCTTCGAGATCCCGCCACTCACGGCTGTCCGGGCTGTCCGCCACCCAGCCGTCCAGCAGTCCGCGCACCAGCCCGGCCGGTGCCGCTATCCCGCACTCGCGCTCGGGCACCCACAGCTCACCGGCGGTGCGGTGCCCCAGCGGGCCCGGATGCCCCGGCTCGCTGTGGTCGTGCGGGTCCAGGTGCTCGCCGTCGCCCTCGTCGCTCTCCATCCGGCTCTCCGAGCAGGCCCGGCAGAGCAGCCGCACGGAGGACGACCAGTCCTCGGCGGCGAACCCGGCGTCGGACGCCAGCTGTTCCAGGGCGTCCCGGTCCGCCTCGGTGGCCGCTTCGAGCAGCACGACCCAGGTGGGTACGGGGGACGGCGCCCACAGCTCGATCTCGTCGAAGACCGGGTACGAGGGGCCGGCCGCGGTGACCCGCTCTCCGTGCGGCACGCCGTCGTGCAGGACGACCTCGCCCCAGCGTCGGCCGGACGACGGCAGCGGGATGGAGAGCACTTCCATCCGGGCCGGATCGAGCCTGCGGCCCCAGACGACCTCGGCCTCGCCCTCCGGCGACAGCCGTACCGCCGCGCTGCCCAGCTCCATGCCGACCGGCTCGCTGTTGGCCGCCGAGGTGTACTGGCCCGCGCCCGGCACCTTGAGGCCGTACGCCTGCCAGGCCCGGCGCGCCAGCGGCCAGTCCTGCAGTGCGGTGGCGGCGATCCCGACGTTCCACCAGTCGGGAGCACCGGATTCCTTGTCGAGCAGCGCGACGGCCCTCAGGCCGGCGGCTCTCGCCTGTTCCCAGTCATGCCGGAATTTGTGCAGCAGCGCCAGATTGAACCACGACTCGGAGAGCCAGGGTTCCAGGTCCGCCGCACGTGTCAGCAGCGCCCCCGCGTCCTCGTACCGGCCGTCGCCGATCAGCGTGAACGCGCGGTCCGTGGCCTGCCGCCAAGAGGCGGAGGGCCGATGCCGTACCTTCCCGAAGATCCTCACGATTCCCGCCTGTCCCGACTGGACACCCTCGTTTTCCGCTCTTCTTCGCATCCAACCATGCCGGGCCGGACGCCCGCTCATTACCCATGGGTTACCCAGGCAGGACGGGGGTCAGACCGCCCCTGGCCAGGACCCTGGCCAGGGATTCCACGACCTCGGGCTGATAGTCGCGACCGGTACCGAGCCTGAGTTGTTCCAGCGCACCCAGCGGCCCGATGAGACTTTCCCCGGAGAGGTCGTCGTATGCGTTCACGGCCCTGACGATCCTGGCGGACAACGGCTGCTCGCGAAAGGGGTCGGCCTGCCGTTCCACCACGACGGCAACCTCGGTGTCCACCCCGGTCTGCCGGACGACGGCCCCTCCGAGCAGCGCGATGCGTCGTTGCTCGGCGGCGGGCAGGGTGGCCGTCGCCCCGTCCGGGACCGGGTCGACGAGGGAGAGCTGGCCGATGTCGTGCATCAGGGCCGCGTACTCCAGCACGGTCAGCTCGCTCCCGGAGAGCCCCAGCTCACGTCCGACGGCCGTGCAGAGCACCGCGACCCTGCGGGCATGCCCGTGCGGGGTGTATCCGGCGATCTCGGTGGACCGGGCGAGCGAGGTGATCATCTGCCGGTAGGTGGTGCGCACGGCGACGAACCGTCGGAACGAGACCTGGGTCAGCAGCAGCGGTACGCACAGGACGGGCAGCGCCCACAGCCCGGCGACGGCGACCCCGAGGGCCATCACGACCCCGGTCGCGCAGACCGCCGACCCGATGCCGATCAGGGCGCGCAGCTCGTCGCGGAGCAGCGGCCCGTACGGCAGGGGGGTACCTCCCATGCTTTTGAAGCCATGGGGGACGGTGTGCGAGCGCAGCAGCAGGGCGGCGAGCACGGCATCGCACAGGGCGGTCAGAACGAGGAGCAGGAGCATGAAGAGCACGTAGTACGGGCCTTCGCCGAACCAGTCCGCGGTGCGGCCGGAGTTGTACAGCGGCTGGAAGCACACGGCGGCGAAGGCGACGGTCAGGATGCGGCGGGCCACCCGGTCGGGCGCGGGTCCGCTGCCGCGTGCCACATGGGGCACACAGGCGACGAGCTGTGCCGCGACGAGTACGGCTACCACCTGGAGGAGGCCGTGGGTGGTGGGTGCGCCGCCGCTGCGGCCGAGGAGGGCGTACGCGAGTGCGCCGGCGGCTCCGAGCGGCGCGGGCTCGCGCTCGCCGGGCAGCGCGCCCCAGCGGGCCAGTTCACCGACGGTGATGAGCACCCCGAAGGCGAGGGCGTGTCCGGGTTCGTGGACACCGTCCCAGAGGGTGTGGCCCAGCCCGGCGACGGCGAGCATCGCAGCTGCGCCGCGGACGGCGAGGACGACGGGGGGCAACTGCGACCCGACCCGGGTCATCGGCGACGGTCCGCGGACGGCTGCAGACCGGGGGTGCCGGGGCCGTCCGGCGGTTGAGGACGAACCAGCCCCCGGACGGCTTCGGCACCCCCGCCCGCCGCCCCCTCCCTCCGCGGCCGCCAGAACGCCTCGTCCGCCGTCACCACCACTGTCGCCGCCGACCACCCGTGCCGGTCCACCGCCCGCACCAACGCCCGCACCATCTGCGGATCGAACTGCGTACCCGCACACCGCTTCAGCTCTTCCAGCGCCGCGGGCACCGGCCTCCCCCGCCGGTACGACCGGGTCGACGTCATCGCGTCGAAGGCGTCCGCCACCGCGACGACCCGTGCGAACTCGGGGATCTCCCGCCCGCTGAGCCCGTACGGGTAGCCGCTGCCGTCGAGCCGTTCGTGGTGGTGCAGGATCGCGGCCCGCGCCTCGCCGAGGAAGCCGATGCCGCGGACGATCTCGTGCCCGTACTCCGGATGCAGTTCGATGACCCGCCGCTCCTGAGGGGTGAGCGGTCCGTCCTTGCGGAGCACCCGGGTGGGGACGCCGAGTTTGCCCACGTCGTGCAGGATGCCGGCGAACCGGAGGAGCTCCAGCCGGCCCTGGTCCATGCCCAGTTCGCGGGCGATGAGGACGGAGGCCTGCCCGACCCGTTCGCTGTGACCGCGGGTGTACGTGTCCTTGATGTCGACTGCCTGTACCAGTGCCCTGATGGTGGCGCGGTGGGCGGCGTGCTCGCGGTGGTACTGGGCGAAGACCCAGCAGGAGATGTACATCGGCAGCAGGACGATGAGCGCGGACAGCGGCCCGTACGGCCCGCGCCACAGGACGGCCATCATCAGCCCTGCGAGGCCGTGCACCAGATGCGGTCCCAGCGAGCGGGACAGCAGTCCGCTCCAGGCACGCCGGACGGGCAGCCGTTCGGCCGCGACCAGGATGGAACCGTCCAGAGCGGTCAGGACGAGGCTGAAGGCCAGGGCGGCGGCGCAGGCGGGCAGCAGGGCGTACGGGAGGTCGGGGAGCCGGTCGGGGCCGGTGCCGGTGCCGGTGCCGCCGAGCGTGGCGGTGCCGCCGAGCAGACCGTGTACGGACGAGGCCGCCCAGACGGTGACGGCGAGCTGCGCGGTCCGCCAGACACGCCGTGCGGTCGCGGGCGGGGCCTCCACCCGGCCGACGAGTGATCCGGGGATCGCGACCAGGGCGGCCGCGGCCGGCGGCAGCAGAAAGGCGGCGGCGAGCAGCAGCGGAAAGAACGATCCGGCGCCGATCGGCACGGAGCTGCCGAAGAAGGGGCAGCGCCCGGGGAGTTCACAGACCAGATAGAGCCCGGTGAGCAGTCCGACAGTGGCCCACGGGGTCCCGGCGCCCGTTCCCAGCGCGGGGAGCACACATAACAGGGCGCCGACCGCGGCCGTCGGAATGTACGCGCGCGCCGCCCCGCGTGTGGCTCCCACCCGCCCCGCCCGCCCCCCAACATGGTCAATGAAGGCGCCAGGCTAGCGAGTTGTGTGTGCCGTCGAGCGTCGATGAGCCCGATTAGCACATTCGGGTGATGTGCGCGGGACGCGGGCGTTACGGGGGCGCGGCTACGAGCGACGGCCGCCGGTCGTCACTCCTTGGCGACGGTCGGCTGACCGGTCTCCGACGCCGTCACGTCCTGCTCGGGCACCGCCTGCCCCGAGCGGATCAGGTCGATCCGGCCCATCACCTTGGAACGCAGATCGGTCGGCACGTCGTCCTGGCCGCAGCAGCGCTTCACCAGCTTCTTCACGGCCTGTTCCAGGCCGTACTTCTCCAGGCACGGGGAGCACTCCTCGAAGTGCACCTCGAACTTGGAGCAGTCGCTGTCGGGCATCTCGTGGTCGAGAAACTCGTAGAGATGATCGAGGACCTCTGAGCAGTCCGTCTCGTGCGGCTCTCCGCAGCTCATGAGCCCGAGCCTTTCCGATCGTCCGACTCTCCGGCACCGGCCGGGACGAGCCCGCGCTCACGGGCGTAGTCCTCCAGCATGCCGCGCAGTTGGCGGCGGCCCCGGTGCAGTCGGGACATCACCGTACCGATGGGAGTCCCCATGATGTCCGCGATCTCCTTGTAGGCAAAGCCCTCTACATCTGCGAGATACACGGCGATGCGGAACTCTTCGGGGATCGCCTGCAGAGCGGACTTCACATCCGAGTCGGGCAGGTGGTCGAGGGCCTGCGACTCCGCGGAGCGCAGACCGGTCGACATGTGCGACTCGGCGCGCGCCAGCTGCCAGTCCTCGATCTCCTCGGCGGCGCTGCGCTGAGGTTCGCGCTGCTTCTTGCGGTACGAGTTGATGAACGTATTGGTGAGGATGCGGTACATCCACGCCTTGAGGTTGGTGCCCTCACGGAACTGGTGGAAGGATCCGTACGCCTTGGCATACGTCTCCTGGACCAGGTCCTCGGCGTCTGCGGGGTTGCGCGTCATGCGCAGCGCGGCCGAGTACATCTGGTCGAGGAAACCGAGAGCGTCCCGCTCGAAGCGCGCGTTGCGCTCGGCAGTCGTCTCCTGTGCGCGGCCGTCGTCGGTCCCTGTGTCGGTCCCAGTGACCGGACCCACCTCCTCCAACGCTGTGGCGGAGCCGAAACCGGACCCGCTCGAATCGGAGAATAGTCGACCTTCCTTCGAGACGGGCTGTCGATCCGATCCGCTCAGTGCCCGCTCGGGAGTGGTCTTGGTCGCATGCAGGACCGTCCACTCCAGGTCAGCGGCGTTCGAGCGGCGTGGGCAGATGGTCGAACCCATGCGACGGACTCCCTCTCCACATACGACGTTGATGTACCGATGTCACCCACAACAGTGGCCCCTCGCTCAACATTCCCGGGGTGTGTCCGGGCTGCCGCCGTGGGTGTGACCGGCTCCACCCGCAGGGGGCGTACGTCAGACGAGGGTGGACAGCCACGCGGTCACGGCGGCGGTGAGGACCTCCATCGCCTGATCCTCGGTCAGGCCGGACTTCTTCGGTACGGCGAACCCGTGGTCGCCGTACGGCACCTCGGTGATCTCGTACTCCCCCGGAGGGAATTCGGCGGGCCGCCCGAACGGGTCATGGCCGCCCTGCACGACGAGCGTGGGTACTCCGCATCCGAGGAGCTCGTCCTTGCGGGACTTCTCCGGCTTCCCCGGCGGATGCAGCGGAAAGCTGAGCGCGAGGACGGCGTGGGCACCGAGCTCCGCCGCCGTACGGCAGGCCACCCGCGCCCCGGCGCTGCGCCCTCCCGCGACGACGGGCAGTCCCGCGGCGGTGAGCGCGGGCCACAGGCCCCGCCATCCGGTGTCCAGGGTCTTCGGCGCGGGCGCGAGTTTCTTACCGGCGACCCGCCACGGCTGCTCCACCAGGGCGACGGTCACCCCGTGGGCGGGCAGCACGGCGGCCAGGGCGCGCAGGTCGCGGGTCTCGATGCCGCCACCCGCACCATGGCCGACCGCGAGCACCAGGCGGGCGTTCTTCGCGTTCTCGGCGGGCAGCCAGGTGATCCTGGCCGGCCCGGCTTCCGTGTCGACCGTCTCGGCCCTGCGGCCTGTCTCTGCAGTACTCACGCACCCCATCCTGCCCGGTCGGAAGAGGCTCAGAAGAGCGTGCTCGCTTCCGGCGCGGTCAGCTCCTCCAACAGCTCGGGACCGTTGTTGCGGACGTTGCTGACGGCTGTGGCCACCGGATAGGCCCGCATCAGCCCGCCCGGTGGCGGTGTGAGCAGCCCCTTCAGCTCCTCGATGTCGGTGCGCGACGGGTCGAGCCAGGCGTCCCACCGGTCCGGGGTCAGCATCAGCGGCATCCGGGGGTGGATGTCGGCGAGTGCGGCCGGGCCCTTTGCGGGGGCGACGGCGAGCGGGGTGGTCTCCGCCTCGGTCGTGATCACCGAGCAGGTCACCCACCAGGCCATCGGATGATCGTCCGGCAGTGTCCGGTCGCGCCAGAACTCGTACAGTCCGGCCATCGCGAAGACCGATCCGTCGGCGGGTGTCACGAAGTAGGGCTGCTTGCGCGGCCGCTTCTTCTTCCCCTTCTCCTCCAGCTGCCGCTCATCCGTACCGGTGACCCACTCGTAGTAGCCGTCGGCGGGCAGGATGCAGCGCCGGGAGACGAAGGGGCGGCGGAAGGACGGCTTCTCGTGGACGGTCTCCGCACGGGCGTTGATCATGCGTGCTGCGCCCTCGGGGGACTTCGCCCACGACGGTACGAGCCCCCATTTCAGAGCGCGCAGCTGGCGAACCGGACGCTGATCATCTGCGTCTTTCACAGGACGTTCCAGTACGGCGTAGACCTCCTTGGTCGGCGCCACGTTCCAATCGGGCGCCAAGGTCTCCGCCGGTTCCCACTTCTCGACCTGGAAGAGTCCGGTCAGATCCTCGGGCCGCCGACTCGCTGCATACCGTCCGCACATAAGTGCCAGACTGCCACGACCGTCACGACGACAAGACGCCGATACCGCAAGGAGCCGCCCACGCCATGGACAGCACCGATCTGGGCAATCTGTGGGACCGCGTCTTCGGCACCCAGCCCGCGCCCGAGCAGTGGCTGGTGGTAGTGACCGGAACGCTCGCACTGATAGCCGTCGTACCGAACCTGATATGGCGGCTGAGCCGCAACGCGATCACCATCGCGCACGAGGGCGGGCACGGGCTGATCGCACTGCTCACCGGACGACAGCTGTCCGGCATCCGGCTGCACTCGGACACCAGCGGGCTGACGGTCAGCCGCGGCAAGCCGACCGGCATCGGGATGATCCTGACCGCGGCTGCGGGCTACACCGCCCCGCCGCTGCTGGGCCTGGGCGGGGCGTGGCTGCTGGTCGACGGCAGGATCACGCTGTTGCTGTGGGTGGCCACCGCACTGCTCGCCGTGATGCTGGTGATGATCCGCAATGTGTACGGGGCACTGACGGTGATCTTCACCGGATCGGCCTTCCTGCTGGTGTCCTGGCTCGCCTCGCCCGCCGTGCAGTCGCTGTTCGCATACACCGTGGTCTGGTTCCTGCTGCTCGGCGGCGTACGCCCGGCCTTCGAGCTCCAGTCGAAGCGCCGGCACGGCGGTGCGCCGGACTCGGACGCGGACCAGCTGTCGCGGCTGACGGACGTGCCGGCCGCGCTCTGGCTGTTCCTCTTCCACGCGGTGTCGCTCTGCTCACTGATCGGTGGCGGGCGCTGGCTGCTCGGCATGTGAGGGCCGGTGGCACCCGGCGACACTTACCATGCTTGCGTTACGTACCGGTTTCGTCTTATTTGATCGAGATTCGGGTTCGCGGTGAGCCACTAAAGTGAGGTCCATGACCGAAAGTGCCGTGCACCCCGCCCTCTGGCCCGCCCCCCGAGCGAGCGGCGCCGTCGACGCGACCGTCACCGTGCCCGGATCGAAGTCGGTCACCAATCGCGCCCTCGTCCTCTCCGCTCTCGCCGCCGAGCCCGGCTGGCTGCGCCGCCCGCTGCGCTCCCGCGACACCCTGCTGATGGCCGAGGCGCTGCGCGCGATGGGCGTCGGCATCGAGGAAGGCGTCGGCCCGGACGGCTCCGGCGAGGCCTGGCGGGTCATCCCGGCCGGGCTGCACGGACCCACCACGATCGATGTCGGCAATGCCGGGACGGTCATGCGCTTCCTGCCGCCGGTCGCGGCCCTCGCCGACGGCCCGATCCGCTTCGACGGCGACCCCCGTTCGTACGAACGCCCGCTCAACGGCGTGATCGACGCGCTGCGGGTACTGGGCGCCCGGATCGACGACGACGGGCGCGGCTCGCTGCCGCTGACCGTGCACGGCGGCGGTGCGCTGGATGGCGGACCGGTGTCGATCGACGCCTCCTCGTCCTCCCAGTTCGTCTCGGCGCTGCTGCTGTCGGCGCCGCGCTACAACCAAGGGGTGGAGGTGCGCCACACCGGCGCGAGACTCCCCTCCATGCCGCACATCCGGATGACCGTCGACATGCTGCGGGCCGTCGGCGCCCAGGTCGACGAGCCGGAGACGGGCGGCGAGCCGAACGTCTGGCGGGTCTCGCCCTCCGCCCTGCTCGGCCGCGATCTGACCGTCGAACCCGACCTCTCCAACGCCCAGCCGTTCCTCGCCGCCGCACTGGTCACCGGCGGCCGGGTCACCATCCCCGACTGGCCCGAGCGCACCACCCAGCCCGGTGACGCCCTGCGGGAGATCTTCACCGCGATGGGCGGCAGCTGCGAGCTGACCGAGCGCGGCCTCACCTTCACCGGTTCGGGCCGTATCCACGGCATCGACGTCGACCTCGGCGAGGTCGGCGAGCTGACCCCGGGCATCGCGGCGGTCGCGGCCCTCGCCGACGGCCCGTCCACCCTGAGCGGTGTCGCTCATCTGCGGCTGCACGAGACGGACCGGCTGGCCGCGCTCACCAAGGAGATCAACGAGCTCGGCGGCGACGTCACCGAGACCGCCGACGGGCTCCACATCCGGCCCCGGCCGCTGCACGGCGGTACCTTCCATACGTACGACGACCACCGGATGGCAACCGCGGGGTCGATCATCGGCCTTGCCGTCCCCGGAGTGGAGATCGAGAACGTGGCGACAACCGCCAAGACCCTGCCGGACTTCCCGCAGATGTGGACCGGAATGCTCGGGGCCTGAGACATGCGCCGCTACGGCAAGAACCCCGACGAGGACGACATCCGGTTCCGCCCCAACCCGAAGGGCAACCGGCCTCGCACTCATACCCGTCCGAAGCACGAGGACGCCGAGGAGGGCATGGTCCTCACCGTCGACCGCGGCCGCCTCACCTGTCTCGTCGACGGCCGTACGGTCATGGCGATGAAGGCCCGTGAGCTGGGACGGAAGGCCGCTGTGGTGGGTGACACCGTCTCCATCGTCGGCGATCTGTCCGGCGACAAGGACACCCTCGCCCGCATCGTCCGCATCGGTGAGCGCCGCTCGGTGCTGCGCCGGACCGCGGACGACGACGATCCGTACGAGCGGGTGGTCGTCGCCAACGCCGACCAGCTGGCGATCGTCACCGCACTGGCCGATCCGGAACCGCGCCCGCGGATGATCGACCGCTGTCTGGTCGCCGCGTACGACGGCGGGCTCTCCCCGCTCCTGGTGCTGACCAAGTCCGATCTGGCCTCCCCGGACAAGCTGCTGGAGGCGTACACCCCGCTGGGCGTCCCGTTCATCGTCACCAGCCGCGAGGAACTGGAGAACGGCGACGCGGCGGAGCGGGTCCGCGAGCAGCTGCACGACCGGGTCACCGCGTTCGTCGGGCACTCCGGTGTCGGGAAGACGACGCTGGTCAACGCACTCGTACCGAAGGACCGGCGGCGTACCACCGGGGTCGTCAACGCGGTCACCGGCCGCGGCCGGCACACCACCACATCGGCGCTGGCGCTCCCCCTGCCCGACTACCGCGGCTGGGTGATCGACACCCCGGGTGTGCGCTCCTTCGGGCTCAACCACATCGACCCGTCCCGGGTGATCCACGCGTTCCCCGACCTGGAGCCCGGCACCGAGGACTGCCCGCGCGGCTGCACCCACGACAGCGATCAACCGGAATGCGCGCTGGATGCCTGGGTGGCGGACGGCCACGCAGATCCGGCGCGGCTGGAATCGCTGCGGCGGCTGATGTCCACCCGGGAGCGACGCGAAGGCGACTGACCCCGGCACGTTTGCGATCCGCTGCCGCAGGTAAGTGCATAATCACGCCCAGCGAGGCAAGGGGGTCACCGAGTGGGAGGGCACTGACGATGGCGTGGCTGCTGGTCGTGGTCGCAGGACTTCTGGAGACCGGTTTCGCTGTCTGTCTGAAACTCTCGCACGGTTTCACCCGGCTCTGGCCGACCGTCGCGTTCTGCGTCTTCGCCCTCGGCAGCTTCGGTCTGCTGACGCTGTCGCTGAAGAAACTCGACGTGGGGCCCGCCTACGCCGTATGGACGGGCATCGGCGCGGCGGGCACCGCGATCTACGGCATGGTCTTCCTCGACGACGTGGTCTCCACCCTCAAGCTGGTCTCGATCTCGCTGGTGATCGTCGGAGTGATCGGACTGCAGCTCTCGGGCTCGTCCCACTGACCGTAGGGCCCGACGGCTCCCGGCCCGCCTGCTCCGCCTCGCGCACCCGGCGCTCACCCGGTCGGTCGCCACTCCACCACCTCTCGCACCAGCGGCGTCGGCTCCCCCTCCGTCCCCGGGGGAGCCGGCACCAGCGCGTAACTCAGTGCGAGCCTCAGTGCGATCTCGCAGGTAGCGGCCAGTACCTCCGGGTCGTGCGGTGGCCGTCCCTCGTCGAGGGCAGCCACCGCTCGCGCTCCGACCTGGCCGAGCAACTCGGCGGGCGTCGGCGTCCCGGCGTCGGCACGCCGCTGCGCGGGCACGAGCGATGCGGTCGGCGCCGCAGGGTGTACGGGACGGGGTAATCGCTCACCCCAGCAGCCCGTGAGCAACCCTCTGACCAGGGCATTCGCTTGAACGGCGCGGACGGTCCAGGCAGCGGTGGCCGCCAGCCTGTCCCCCGTACCGCCTGCTGATCCCAGCGCCCGGTCGACTCCGGCCAGATAGCCGTCGGCGGCGCTCCGGACCAGGGCGCGGGCCAGGCCGTCCTTGCTGCCGAACTCGTTGTAGAGGGTCTGCCGGGAGACTCCGGCGGCGGACGCGACATCGACCATGCGCACCGCCGACCAGGGCAGGCCGGCCAATGCCGAGAGGGCGGCGTCCAGCAATGCGTCTCGCGCTGTGGGCATCATCGCCTCCCGCGCCAAGGGCTGTGCGTCCCAGAGTTGACGCGCTTGCGGGGACTGTCAATGGTTTCGAGCGGCCGCGGGGTCCTGTAGCTCTGTTCACCTGCGGTCGATACTGTGACGACATGCCCGATTACCACGATGATCTGCGCCTCGCCCATGTGCTGGCGGACGCCGCCGACGCGGCGACGATGGACCGGTTCAAGGCTCTGGATCTCAAGGTCGAGACCAAGCCGGACATGACGCCGGTGAGCGAGGCCGACAAGGCCGCCGAGGAACTGATCCGCGGCCACCTCCATCGGGCGCGCCCGCGCGATGCGATTCTGGGCGAGGAGTACGGAATCGAGGGCACCGGCCCGCGGCGCTGGGTCGTCGACCCGATCGACGGCACCAAGAACTATGTACGCGGCGTGCCGGTCTGGGCGACGCTGATCTCCCTGATGGAGGCCGGTGAGAACGGGTTCCAGCCGGTGGTCGGCGTGGTATCGGCCCCCGCGCTGAACCGACGCTGGTGGGCGGCGAAGGGTGCGGGGGCGTTCTCCGGCCGCAGTCTGACGTCCGCGACCCGGCTGCATGTGTCGAAGGTGGAGCGGATCGCGGACGCCTCGTTCGCGTACGCGTCGCTGAGCGGCTGGGAGGAGCAGGGCCGGCTCGACGGGTTCATGGATCTGACCAGGGCCTGCTGGCGCACTCGCGGGTACGGGGATTTCTGGCCGTACATGATGGTCGCCGAGGGATCGGTCGACATCTGCGCGGAGCCGGAGCTCTCGCTCTGGGACATGGCCGCCAACGCGATCATCGTCCAGGAGGCCGGCGGGAAGTTCACCAGCCTGGACGGAGTGTCCGGCCCCGGCGGCGGCAACGCGGCGGCCTCGAACGGACTGCTCCACCACGAACTCCTGGGCTATCTGAACCAGCGCTACTGATCCGGATCACGCCCCCGAGGGGCGTCGCGCACCACCGCGCGCCCCTCGGATGATCTCGTCCCCCCTTGTTCCGGTCACGCATCGGTGCAACTCTGAGAGTCCCCCCGCTTGTGAACTTGTGAACCGGCTCACGCAGTCGCTTCACGAAGGAGGTGGCTCTCTTCATGCTCGTCCGTGACGCCATGAGTACGCTGGTCCTCACCATCGGACCGACCCATACGCTCCGCCAGGCCGCCCGGCTGATGTCGGTCCGCCGCATCGGAGCCGCAGTCGTCCTCGACCGGGACACCAGCGGGCTCGGCATTCTCACCGAGCGCGACATCCTCAACGCGATCGGCTCCGGCCAGAACCCCGACGTCGAAACCGCCGCCACCCACACCACCACCGATGTGGTCTTCGCCGCGCCCACCTGGACCCTGGAAGAGGCCGCGGAGGCCATGACGCACGGCGGTTTCCGCCATCTGATCGTGCTGGACGGCCACGGGCCCGTCGGCATCGTCTCGGTCCGCGACATCCTGCGTTGCTGGGCGCCCACCAGGCGCCGCCACCACGCGGAACTCGTCGGCTGAGCCCCCATGACGACCGGTGGGCCGGCCCCCTCCGAAGAGGGAACCGGCCCACCGTCGACGACAGGCGTCCTTATCAGCCGCGCAGGGCCTGGACCGCGGCCTCCAGACGCTTGCCGAAGTCGCCGTCCGCCTGGCGGAAGTTGTTGATCGCGCGCTCGGCGATGTCATCGCGCGACACCTTGGCGATGAACCCGGCGAGGTTGTCGATCAGCCGGGCCTTCTCGTCCTCGGAGAAGAGCCGGTAGAGGTTTCCGGCCTGCACGAAGTCGTTGTCCTCGGCATGGCTCGGGGCCTCGTGCGTGCCGATCTCGCCCGTGACCGAGGTGGGCTCCCACAGGGGCCGGTCCGTCTGGACCGGGCCACCGAAGCTGTTCGGCTCGTAGTTCTTCGCGCCCTTGTGGCGGCCGTCGTACAGGTAGCCGTCACGGCTGTTGGTGCGCGCCTCGGTGGCGTGCGGGCGGTTCACCGGCAGGTGGTCGGCGTTGATGCCGACGCGGTAGCGGTGGGCGTCGCCGTACGCGAAGAGACGGCCCTGGAGCATCTTGTCGGGGGACGGACCGATGCCCGGCACGAAGTGGGCGGGGCTGAAGATCGACTGTTCGGTCTCCGCGAAGATGTTCTCCGGGTTGCGATTGAGCTCCAGCTTGCCGATCTCGATCGGCGGGTAGTCCTCGTGCGGCCACACCTTGGTGAGGTCGAACGGGTTGAAGCGGTACGTGGCCGCCTCGGACGCGGGCATGATCTGGACCTGCACCGTCCAGGACGGGAAGTCGCCGCGCTCGATCGCCTCGCGCAGATCGCGCTGGTGGCTGTCCGGGTCCTCGCCGGCGAGCTTGTTGGCCTCGGCCTGGGTGAGGTTCTTGATGCCCTGGTCGGTCTTGAAGTGGTACTTGACCCAGAAGACCTCACCGGCCTCGTTGTTCCACTGGTACGTGTGCGAGCCGTACCCGTTCATGTGACGCAGCGTGGCCGGGATGCCGCGGTCACCGAAGAGCCAGGTCACCTGGTGGGTGGACTCGGGCGACAGCCCCCAGAAGTCCCAGACGTTGTCCGCCTCCTGCGAGCCGGTGTACGGGTCGCGCTTCTGGGTGTGGATGAAGTCCGGGAACTTGATGGCGTCCTTGATGAAGAACACCGGGGTGTTGTTGCCGACGAGGTCGTAGTTGCCCTCTTCGGTGTAGAACTTCAGCGCGAAACCACGGGGGTCGCGCACCGCGTCGGCGGAGCCGAGGTTGCCCGCGACGGTGGAGAAGCGCAGGAACGTCTCGGTCTGCTTGCCGACCTCGGAGAGGAACTTCGCACGCGTCCACTGCGAGACGTCGCGGGTCAGCGTGAAGGTGCCGTACGCACCGGCGCCGCGGGCGTGCACGATGCGCTCCGGAATGCGCTCACGGTTGAAGTGCGCGAGCTTCTCCAGCAGCGACTGGTCCTGCACCAGGACCGGACCGCCGACGCCTGCGGTCTGACTGTTCTGGTTGTCGGCGACCGGCGCGCCGGCCTCCGTGGTGAGCGGTCCCTGCGTCACGTGCGCCTCCTGCGTCGTTCCTGCACATTCGTCATGTCCTGCACAGCCTGTCCCTTGGCGTATGCCGATCCCGATCCTACAATGGACATTGTCCAAGTCAAGTGAACATCCAAATTCACACTCGTTCGGGACCCGGTCCCCCCACTGTTAGGCTTGTTCCCATGAGTGACCTGTTGGAACGACTTCGCGGACGCGGCTGGCGCATGACTGCGCAGCGGCGCGTCGTGGCCGAGGTCCTCGACGGGGACCATGTGCACCTGACGGCTGACGAGGTCCACGCACGGGCCGTCGCCAAGCTGCCCGAGATCTCCCGCGCCACCGTCTACAACACCCTGGGCGAGATGGTGACGCTCGGCGAGGTCATCGAGGTCTCCACGGATCGCCGAGCCAAGCGGTACGACCCGAACGCACACCGCCCCCACCACCACCTCGTCTGCGCGAGCTGCGGCACCATCCGCGACGTGCACCCGGCGGGCGATCCGCTGGCGGACCTGCCGAGCGACGAGCGGTTCGGTTTCACGGTCTCCAATGTCGAGGTGACCTATCGCGGCATCTGCCCGAACTGCGCCTCGACGACCTGAGTCCTGCCGCGGAAGGCCCCGGTGCGAGCATCACGCGCACCGGGGCCTTCCGCATGAACACTCGCAGGGAATGACGCTCGCCCCCGCCCCAGCACGCGCGCACCCCCTTCCCGAATCTGACGGGTAGTCATATCGTCTGCGGCGATCACGTCCGCCCCGCGGCGGATCCGCACCTCGATACGCGCGAGGAGAGACCCGTGGGAGATCCGCACCCGACCCCACCCACAACCGCAGCCACCAGCCCCAAACTCCGCGCCGACGCGCTCACCCGCTCGTTCGGGCGCGGTGCCAAGGTCCTGTCCGCCCTCGGCCCGCTCGATCTCTCGATCGCACCGGGCGAGTTCACCTGCATCGTCGGCCCGTCCGGCTGCGGCAAGTCCACACTGCTCAGGATCGCCGCCGGACTGCTCCGCCCCAGCTCCGGCGAACTGTCCATCCGTACGACCTCACCCCGTCCGGCGGCGATGATCTTCCAGGACTACGGGATCTACGACTGGAAGACCGTGCTCGCCAATGTCCGGTTCGGTCTCGACATCCAGCGCATACCGCGCAAGGAGGCCGACGCCAGGGCACGCGACTGGCTGGCCCGAATGGGGCTCTCCGACTTCGCGGGGGCGTATCCGGCCGCCCTCTCCGGCGGGATGCGGCAACGCGTCGCGATCGCCCGCGCCCTCGCCGTCGAACCCGAGATGCTGCTGATGGACGAGCCGTTCGCGGCGCTCGACGCCCAGCTGCGCACGATCCTCCAGGACGAGTTGCTCGACCTCACCCAGACCACCCGCACCACCACCCTCTTCATCACCCACAGCCTCGAAGAGGCGATCGTGCTCGGGGACAGGGTGCTGGTGATGTCCGCCAGACCGGGGCGGATCATCGCCGAGCGCCGCCCTCCGTTCGGCCGGCCGCGCACCGGCGGGGTCCGGTCGGCACCCGAGTTCACGGCGCTGAAGAGCGAGTTGTGGGAACTTCTGCGCGGCGAGGTGCGCAGGGAGGCGGTCTCGGCATGACCACCACCGTGAACGCCACGAAGCCCGACGACGGCGTCCTGATCCGCAGGCCGGGCCCGCAGGAGCTGCATCCGGTACGCACCCACCGCAGGCGCCGCGTCCTGGAACTCACGCTCGCCGTCGCCGTACCGCTGCTCCTCGTGCTGCTCTGGCAACTGGCCGCGGCACAGTCGTGGATCGACGACCGGGTCTACCCCGCCCCCTCCACCATCCTGGCGGACGGCTGGGACCGGGCGGGCGCCGGTGAACTGTGGCCGGATGTGTGGGCCACGCTCAAGCGGGTCCTCGGCGGCTACGCGATCGGCACCGTCGCGGGATACGCGCTCGGCCTGCTGATGGGCTCGCTCTCACTCGTACGGGCGGCGCTGGAGCCGTTGCTCGATGCCCTGTACGTCGTGCCGAAGCTGGCCCTGCTGCCGGTCTTCCTCAATATGTTCGGCCTCGGTGAAGGACCGCAGATCGCCCTGGTCGCCGCGACCGTCTTCTTCTTCGTCTGGATCTCCACCATGGCGGCCGTGCTCGCCGTCCCGGTCGGCCACCGTGATGCCGGTCAGGTCTTCGGCGCCTCGCCCTGGCAGATGTTCCGCCATGTGCTGCTGCCCGCGTCGCTGCCCGCGGTCCTGGTCGGCGCACGGATCGCGGCAGGGGTGGCCGTGCTCGTCATCGTCGCCTCCGAACAGATCGCCGCGGCCGACGGTCTCGGCCATCTGATCTTCGACTCCCGAGCGCTGTTCCAGAACGACGTGATGTTCGTCGGCATCGTGTGTGTGGCGGTCCTCGGTGTCGTCTTCTCCGAAGTGGTGCGGATCGCCGGGCGGCTGCTCACACCATGGGCCCCGCGCGACCGCGGCCGCAGCCAGTCCTGAACGGCTCCCCATGTTCTTCGTACGGAGGCACTGTGCGTACACATACCCCCTTCACCTGCACCGTCGTGCTCGTCACGGCATCCCTGCTCGGCGCGGCCGGCTGCGCCGGGAACGGCTCCGCCGACGACAGCGCCGCCACCGCGCCGCGCACCGTCAAGCCCGTCGCGGGCTGTGGCGCCGGCAGTTGGACCGACCCGGCCGACCTCGCCCCCGATCGGAAACCGGCCCGCTGTGACAAGGGCACCCCGGCGGCCCGGCCCGTGGCGAAGAAGCGGAAGATCACCGTTGCCACCGGCACCCTGAGCGCGGAGTACGTAGCCCCGCTCCAGGTCGCGGTGGCGAAGGGCGAGTTCGCGAAAGAGGGGCTGGACGTCGAACTGAAGGTGCTGCCCACCCCGGACGCCCTGCCGCTGCTCGCCAAGGGCGATGTGGACGCCCAGTGGGCGGCTCCCGAGGCAGCAGTGATGAACGGCATCAACGCCGGCTTCGACATCAAGTGGGTAGCAGGGAACTTCTCCCCCGATCCCACCTCCAAGAGCGGCCTGTGGGTGCGTCTCAAGGACGGCGAGAGCGCCGATCACGTCGACATGGCAGGCCGGAAGATGGGCACGATGATCGGAAAGGGCTCGGTCATCGCGTACCCGATGGACACCTCCCTGAAGAAGCACGGCGGCGGCCTCGACAAGATCAGCTTCCAGCAGCTCGGTTCCGCGGATGTGCTGACCGCCCTGCAGAACGGCGGTGTGGACTCGGCCTGGCTGCTCGACCCGATCTGGCGCAAGGTGGACGGCGACAAGAAGTACGCGTTCCTGGGCGGCCAGCCCGTCGGTGAACCGCTCGGCGGCCTGCTCTTCGGCCCGACGCTGCTGAACAAGGACCCGGACGCGGGCGTCGCCTTCCTCCGCGCCTACATCCGGACGGTGAACACCTATTTCGCCGGCGACTACAAGTCCGATCCCGCCTTCGTCGCCGAGCTGGCGAAGCTGATGAAGACCGACGAGGCCACGTTGCGGTCGACCCCGTCGATGCGCATGGACTGGGAGATACGGAAGGGCACGACGGACCGGCTGCAGAAGGCATACGCCGATTCGGGCGTCTCGAAGGGCACCCCGGTGCCGGAGACGAAGGCCGTAGACCGGGCGATGTACTCGGAGGCTGTGGGCCACAAGCTCTGACTCGCACGCAGGGGTATGCACAGAAGGCCGGATCCTCTAAAGGATCCGGCCTTCTGCCTTCAGTAGCGGGGACAGGATTTGAACCTGCGACCTCTGGGTTATGAGCCCAGCGAGCTACCGAGCTGCTCCACCCCGCGTCGTTGAATCCAACAGTACGTGACGCCCTGGACCAGCGCAAATCCGTTTCTGCGGGCCGTGCGGGGGCCGCCGCGCAGCGCTACGCGGTCAACTCCTGATGCAGCGCCTCGCGCAGCCGGGCAGCCCGCTCGGCGACCTCCGCCGGGCCCAGTTCGACCGCCCGTGCGCACCAGCGCTGCCCCTCGGTGAGCTCCCCGCGGCGGGCGGCCAGCAGGGCGAGGCGCAGGGCCGCGCGACCGTGCCCGTCGTTCGCGGCACGGCTCCACCACAGCGCGGCCTCGCGCTCGCTGCCCTCGCGGGCCAGCAGCAGTCCGAGGTTGAAGGCGCCGTTGCGGCTGCCCGACTCGGCGGCCTCGCGGTACCAGCGGGCCGCGCTGTCCACGTCGCCACGGGCCGCCGCGAGCATCCCGACACGCACCTGGGCGCGGCGGTGCCCCTGCTCGGCAGCCCGCTCGTACCACTCCTCGCACTCGGTCTTCTCCGGCATCGGCTCGCCGAGCGCGGGAGGTCCGGGCGGCGGCTGCCGCGAGTCCAGCACCCCGGCCAGCCGAAAGGCGGCCTCGGCGCTGCCACCGCCCGCCGCGCAGCGCAGATGGCGCTCGGCCGCCTGCTCCTCGCCGTGGTGCAGCAGGGCCATGCCGACCTGGAGTGCGGCCTCGGTGTGGCCTGCCGCGGCGGCCCGCTCGTACCAGACCAGTGCCGTACGGTCCTCGTCGCGTCCGGCGTACAGGATGCCCAGGTTGAAGGCCGCATCGACGCTGCCCGCCTCGGCCGCCTTGGAGAACCAGGGCTCGGCACCGGTCGCATCGCCCGCCTGGAGCAGGAGTACGGCCAGTGCATTGGCGGCCTCGCGGTGGCCCGCGTACGCGGCGCGGCGGTACCACTGCTCGGCCTGCGGCGTACGGTCCTGGGCCGCGCAGAGCAGCCCCAGGTTGTAGGCCCCGTTGACGTCGCCCGCGTCCATGGCTGCGCGGTACCAGCGCTCGGCGGTCTGCTGCTCGCCACGGGCGGCGTGCAGGGCACCCAGGGCGTTGGCGGCGTTCCCGTCGCCGTCCTGGGCGGCGCGCAGCCACCACACGGCGGCGCTCTCCTCGTCGCCCGCGTCGCGCAGCAGGAATCCGAGCGCGCAGGCGGCCCGCGCCTCGCCGGCCTTCGCGGAGATGAGGTACCAGCGGCCGGCCTCCTTGGGCTCGCCGCGCTGTTCGAGGATGGCGCCGAGGTGCAGGGCGGCACGCCTGTGGCCACGCGCGGCGGCCTGCCGGTACCACTGCTCGGCCTCGCCCACGCGCCCGGTCGCCGGACCGGCCACGGGGCCGTCGTCCGAGCGCACCGCGGAACGGGTGGCAGCACCCGGACGACCGGCTGCGCCCGCGCCGGGTCCGGGACCCAGGCCCGGGCGGCCGAAGGCGTCGTGCGGGTCGTCGGCGGCGTTGCGGTCCAGCATGCGCGCGAGGCGGTACGCGGCCTCCCGGTGCCCCTGCTCGGCGGCGGCGCGCAGCCAGCGCTCGGCTCCGACGTCACTGCGGTGTTCCAGCAGGTCGGCGAGGGCGTACGCACCCAGGGCATGGCCCTGCTCGGCGGACTGCCGCAGCCAGTACTCGGCGCCGGGCTCGTCGCCCCGCTCGCGGTAGTGGCGACCGAGGGCATGCGCGGCGGCGGCGGAACCCGCGACGGCTGCGATACGCCACCAGCCGGCCGCGTCGTCGGTGTATCCGCGCTGATGGAGAAGGACGCCCAGGTTGTTGGCCGCGGCCCGGTCGCCGTCGGCGGTGGCCGCACGCAGGTACGGCTCGGCAGCGTCCAGATCGCCGCGGCGCAGCAGCAGGGCGCCGAGGACGCTCATCGACGTGGTGTCCCCGGCATCGGCGGCGCGACGGTGACGCGCCTCACTCTCGGCGCTCTCCGGGCTCTCCCGGGTCTCGGGGCTCTCCGGGGTCCCGGGATTCTCTGCAGCCTCAATGGCCCCGGCGCTCCCGGCGCTCCCGGCGACCCCGGTGCTCCCCGTGCTCTCTGCACTCTCGACGGTCGCGGCACACCCCACAGTCTCGGCGGTCTCGGTCGTCCCGATGATCTCAGTGGTTTCAGTGGCTTCAGTGGTCTCGCTGTTCTCCGCGGCAGCAACACCAAAAGCCGCATTCATCACGCTATCCGACCGATGAACGCGACGCTGCACAAACCGCCCTGTCTCCAACAGAGTTGCCCTGTCCCCCATAAATACCATCGTCGCACCACCTACAACCCGCGTACACCTGGTATATCGCGGCCAGTGAGGTCACTTCAGCGTTTTGTCGACATGCCCACAGAGAGATAAGTCAAACACGTCCGGGCTCAACTCGTGCCCCGCGAACCGCACTTCACACCCATCGCACAAGAAAGTCGCCGTGGCACGACGAAGGCCCGGATCCTCGAAAGGATCCGGGCCTTCGTCCATCAGTAGCGGGGACAGGATTTGAACCTGCGACCTCTGGGTTATGAGCCCAGCGAGCTACCGAGCTGCTCCACCCCGCGTCGTTGTGTTCAAACAGTACCACGACGCGGGGGTGAGCCTTTACCGAGTTGCTCAGCCACCACTGCCGGCATCGGACGCTTTATCCGCACTATCCGAATTGCCCGCATTATTGGCACTGCCCGACTTGGGCTGGGCGGCCGCCGCACGCTGCAACGCGTCCTGCAGATCCGCCTGGGCCTTGCCGTAGGCGCTCCAGTCCTGCTTCTTCAGGGCTGCCTCGCCTTCCGCGTAGGCCTTCTGCGCATCCGCGATCGCCTTCTTCAGCGCCGCGTCACCGGTGGCCGGTGGCTGCGTGGTGCCGGGTGGCCGGGTGGTCTCCGCAGGCGGCTCGGTGGTGCCGGAGCCCGTCACCCCGAAGACCGCGTTGAGCGCCTCCCCGAGGCTGTTCTCGAAGACGGTCTTCGACCCGTAGGAGGCGGCGACCTTGCGCAGCAGCGGATAGTTCTGCGTGCCACCGCGCGTATACACCGGCTCGATGTAGAGGAAGCCTCCTTCGAGCGGCACAGTCAGCAGGTTGCCGTACTCGATGTCGGAGTCGGTTCCCTTGAGGTTTCTCACGAACTCGGCGACATCGTCGTTACCGTTGAGCTCACTCTGTACCTGACCGGGGCCCTTCACCGTGGTGGTGACTCTCAACAGCCTTATCGTGCCGTAGTCCTTGCTGGCCGCATCCGCGTCCACCGCCATGAACGCCCCGAGGTCGGGTCGTCCCTTCGGGGTGAACGTCGTCGTCAGCGAGAACTTCTGGGCCGTCTGGTCCGGCATCTTTATGCTCAGGTAGTACGGCGGGACGGCACCGGACTCCTTGTTGGTCGGATCGTCCGGAACCTGCCAGGCGTCACTGCCGCTGTAGAACTGGGCGGGGTTGGTGACGTGGTAGCGGGTGAGCAGCTCGCGCTGCACCTTGAACAGGTCCTGCGGGTAGCGCAGGTGGTCCATCAGGTCCTTGGGGATGTCGGACCGCGGCTCCACAGTCCCCGGGAATGCCTTGCGCCAGGTCTTGAGGACCGGGTCCTCGGTGTCCCACTCGTAGAGCTTGACCTTGCCGTCGTACGCGTCGACGGTGGCCTTCACCGAGTTGCGGATGTAGTTGACCTGGTTCTGCTGGGCGACGACCGCACGCTGGTTGGTGGTCAGCGAGTCGGCCGTGGTGTCACCGAGCGTCGTACGCGAGGCGTACGGGTACCCGTTGGTGGTGGTGTACGCGTCGACGACCCACTGGATGCGGCCGTTCACCACGGCCGGGTAGGCGTCGCCGTCGATGGTCAGCCACGGGGCGACCGCCTCGACGCGCTCCTTGGGCGTGCGGTTGTAGAGAATCCGCGAGCCCTCGCCGATGGCCCCCGAGTAGAGGATCTGCGGCTCACTGAACGCCACGGCGTACGCGGCGCGGTTGAAGGCGTTGGAGAGACTGACCCCGCTGTTGCCCTGGTAGCTGGTGGTCTTCTCGCCGTCCTCCTCGTAGTCGAGCTCCTTCTGGGGCCCGCCGACGATGGAGTACTGCTCGGTCTTCTCGCCGTAGTAGATCTGCTGCTCGTACTTGCCGAGCTCACCCGTGGTCGGCAGACCGGACTCGGTGAAGTCCGGGGAACCCTTCGGGTTCTTGCCGGTCGTCGTGCCCCGGGCCGCGATGGCGCCGTAGCCGTGGGTGTAGGTGAAGTGGTCGTTGATCCAGTTGCGCTTGGGGATGCCGTCGAGGTTGAGCTCACGCAGACCGATGACCGTGTCCTGGTCCTTGCCGGCGGCGTCCTTGTAGCGGTCCACGTCCAACGTCTTGGGGAACTGGTAGTAGTTCCTCTTCTGCTGGAGCTGCTGGAAGGCCGGGGAGACGACGTTGGGGTCCATCACCCGGTAACTGGCGGCATCGTCCGCGCCGGCGCGCAGCTTGGCGTCGTCGTTCGTCGTGCTCTTGCCCGAGTAGTCGTTGACCTGAGCGTTGTCGATGTCGTACGCGTCACGCGTCGCTTCGATGTTCTTCCGGATGAACGGCGCTTCCTTGGCCTGCTCGTTCGGCTGGACCTGGAACTTCTGCACGATCGCCGGGTACAGCCCGCCGATCAGGATCGCAGAGAGCACCATCAGACCGAAGCCGATCATCGGGAGCTGCCAGGTGCGGCGCCAGAGCGTGGCGAAGAAAAGCACGGCGCAGATCGCGGCGATGCAGAACAGGATGGTTTTCGCCGGAAGGTAGGCGTTGGCGTCGACGTACCGCAGGCCCGTCCAGTTGTCCGTCGCCTTGAAGTCGCTGGACTTCACGGCCAGGCCGTACCGGTCGAGCCAGTACGCCACGGCCTTCAGCGAGACGAAGACACCGAGCAGCACCGACAGATGGCCGGTGGCCGCGCCGGTCGCCCGCGCGCCGGGGCTGGTGATGCGGAGGCCGCCGTACAGATAGTGGGTCAGCGCGGCGGCGATCAGCGAGAGCACCGTGGCCGCGAAGCCGAAGCCCAGCAGGAAGCGGTACCAGGGCAGGTCGAAGGCGTAGAAGGACACATCCAGATGGAACTGGGGGTCCTTCTGGTTGAACGCCACGCCGTTCACATACATCAGCCAGGTGCGCCACTGACCGGAGGCGGATGCTCCGGCGATCAGTCCGACGAGCGCGGTGATCGCGAGCAGCACCCACTTCTTGTACGGGGCGAGGCTCATCCGGTAGCGGTCCAGGCTCTGCTGCTCCAGCGACATCGCGCTCAGCGGCGGCCGGAGCCGGTGCGCGAGCCAGATGTTCAGGCCGACGGCGATCGCCATCAGCAGTCCGAAGACGAGGAACAGCCCGATCTTGGTCCACAGGGTGGTGGTGAAGACGGACGAATACGCGACCGACCGGTACCAGAGCCAGTCCGTCCAGAACCCGGCGAACATGACGAACGCCATGGCGAGAACCGCCAGGACGCCCAGTGTCATGAGCAGGGTACGGGCGCGCCGGGACGGGCGGCCGACTCTGATCCGTGGCCCGGTCGGGCCTCCGCCGCGGTCCGGCATCTGGAAAGCCAACGTGCGCACCTCGAAGTTCGCGGGTCGTGTGAAGCGGGCCCAGCGATCGTAGAGCCCACCTATGCAACTTACTGAGGCTTTACCTAGTTCCCGTTTCCGGGGCGGAAGGAGGCAGGATGTTGGCCATGCCCAACGTTTCCCCCTCAGGCCCTCCGATGGCCGCGAGCCCCCTCACCGTCGCCGTGCTCGAGATCGACGAGTACATCTCCGGCCTCGGCTGGGACCAGCCGGCCCGGCTGTTCGCTCTCGTCGACACCGCCCGGCTGCGGACCCAGGAGCCGGGCCTCGCCGCCCAGCTCGGTCTCGACAGCTCCGATTCCCCGACCGCCTCACTCACCCCCATCGAGCAGGAGGAGCTTCCGCCGGGCACCGCCCTGGACGAGTTCCTCGCCACGATCGCCTGGCCCGACGCGGTGATCGGATGCGCGATGACGGTGGAGCGGCTGATGCTGCCGCCGTCCGCCGAGGCCTCCGTGCCGGAGGGGCTCAGCGATGCCCAGCTGACCAAGTGGGTCGCCAAGCACCCGGAGCGCCAGGAGGTGCGGATGACGGTGGCCGTCCTTCGGGACGGTACGCGCGAGTCGGCCGTACGGCTCCGCGAGAAGGACTCCCCGAGCGAGGTGCGGACCGGCGCCGGACTGGTGCCCGGGCTGGCCGACGCCCTGGCAGCGACCTTCGAGGCCTGACCCCGCCGCGTCCCCGCCGAGCGGACACGGTCAGCCTGCCGAGCAGCTCGGCAGGTCGGCCGTGTCCCCCGCCCGGATCTTCTCCAGCGACTTCTTCGCGTCGTCGATCGTCTTCACCTTCACCAGCGTGAGTCCGCTCGGGGTGTCTGAGGCTGCGGCCTTGCAGTTGTCGTTCGGCGTCAGGAAGTACCGGGCGCCGGCGTCGCGCGCGCCGACCAGCTTCATGTTGATGCCACCGATCGGGCCGACCTTGCCCTTGTCGTCGATCGTGCCGGTACCCGCGATGAACTTGCCGCCGGTCAGCTGCCCGGGCGTGAGCTTGTCGACGATGCCCAGGGAGAACATCAGACCTGCGCTCGGGCCGCCGACATCGGCGAGCTTGATGTCGATCCGGAACGGGAACGTGTGGTCCGTCCCGGCCTGGATGCCGACGATCGCACGGTTCTCCTTGGGAGCCTTCGCGGTGGTGATGACGATCTTCCGGCTGCCCTCGGGCTCCTTGCCTGCTTTCTCGGCCGCCTGCGCCGTCTTCGCCGGGATGACCGTGAACGTGACGTCCTCGCCGGGCTTGTGGCGGGTGACGAGCTTCGCGACGTCCTCGGGCTGCTTCACCGCACTGCCGTCGACCTGCTTGATCACATCGCCGGCGTGCAGCTTGCCCTGGGCGGGGCTGCCCTTGATGACCGTGGAGACCACGACGCGCGACGACACCGGGATGCCCAGCTCGGTCAGTGCGGCGACCTTGGCGCTCTCCTGGGACTGGCTGAACTCCTCGGCGTTCTCCTGCGTCGACTGCTGCTCGGTCTTGCCGTCGGGGTAGAGCGTGTCGTGCGGAACGACCACGCTGTCGTGGGCCAGCCAGCCGTAGACGGCCTCGACGAGGTTCATGTTGTAGTCGGCGCCGGTGACCCTGACCGTCGTCATGTTGAGGTTGCCGGACGTCGGGTACGTCTTGTGTCCGGAAATCTGCAGGACCGGTTCGCCTTCGACCTTGCCGAGGGTGTTCACGGTCGGGCCCGGAGACATCTCCGAATACGGCACGGGAATCAGCACGCCTGCGCAGAGCAGCGCGATGAGGATCAGCGTGGAGGCGAGCATCGTCGCGGTGCGGCGTGGCATGGAACGACAGTACGGGAAGGGTCTGTCAGTGCACCGTCGGGGCCGGTCCGGACGGGGCGTGGAGCCCGGCGTGGCACCGTACCGGAGGGCGTCGGCAGCCGGCACCGCTGTGCGGATTGGCGACTGCGTACGTTCGACGGAGGAATGGAGGATCAGACAACATCGGAACCGGAGTGCGATTTCTCCATCGCCTCACGGAACCGGGCGTACCCGGCGAGTTCTGAGACATCACCGGCCGTGCGATTACGGGTGGCCCAGCTTCCCCATATCGCAGCACCGAGTGCAGCGAAAAGCGGAATCAGCAACCAAGCGAGTGCTGCCATTACGACCTCCCTACCCCATGAGCGACCGCAACTGACCGATCAGCAGATTAACCATCTGCAGGACCAACGCTCACGGCAGGGGTGCGGTTACGCAAATCGGGGCGGCCGACCACCCGATCGGCTTGCGCTCAGCAGGCGCCCACCCACTCCTCGGTGCCGTCCGAAAAGCGCTGGTGCTTCCAGATCGGAACCTCGTGCTTGAGGTCGTCGATCAACTTGCGGCACGCCTCGAACGCCTCGGCGCGGTGGGGGCAGGAGACGGCGACGACTACAGCGAGGTCGCCCACTCGGAGGTCGCCCACCCGATGGACGGCGGCCAGCGCCCGGACCGGGAATTCCGCGACGACCTTCTCGGCCACCCGGCGCAATTCGTCCTGAGCCGAGGGGTGGCAGGAGTACCCGAGTGCACCGACGTCCTGACCGCCGTCGTGGTTGCGCACCGTACCGACGAAGAGCGCCGTGCCGCCCGCGGCGTCGTCCCCGACCGCCCGGAAGATCTCGTCGACCGACAACGGCGTGTCGCGAATCGCCAGCAGCCGGATGGGGTCGCTTGCCGCCTGCTCGCCGGGGTGGTCGTGGGTGGAAGCCATGGGGCCCATGGTGCCGTACCGCGCCGACATCGTGGAATAGCGTCTTCCACCGGAGGACCGCCTCTGACCTTGGAGCCTTCTACGGACGGACCGCAGCCGCCTAGATCCGGCGGCGGGCCTTGCGGGCGCGGCGGACCAGGGCGGCGGTGCCGAGCAGCGCCACGGTCGCACCGGCGGCACCTGCCGCGGTGGCGTCCTTGCGGCCGAGTCGGCGTCCGGCGACGGTGTGCCGGCCCTCGACCTCTTCGAGGAGCGCGGCGAGCACCTCCTCGTTGGTCCAGCTCGGGCGCCAGCCCACGTCGTGCAGCCGGCTCACGCTGACCACCCAGGGGTGCATCGTGTACGCCAGATCGCCCGCCGGGGACGGGGTGAGGCCGATCCGGTGCAGCCGGGCGGCGGCGCCGAGTGCCACGGCGGAGGGCAGTTCCATCCGGCGGACGCCGCTGAGCTCCTCGACCTCCTCCTGTTCGAGCCAGCCGTCGCAGCCGACCGCGAACTCGCCGTCGATCTTCTCCAGCGCGGCGTACTCCAGGGCCGTGACCAGGTCGTCGACGTGGCAGAACTGCCAGGTGGGGCGTGATCCGGCGACGACCAGGAGGCGCGGCGACTCGAAGTAGCGGGTCAGGGCGGTGTCCGTACCGCCGACCAGGACGGTGGGGCGGACCACGGTGACATTGAGGCCGGGGTGGGCACGGGGTGCGCGCCGCCCGAGCCGTTCGATCTCCAGGAGGTCGCCGACGCCGGTGGCCTCCGCCGTGGCACGCAGTTCGGCGTCCTCGGCGAGAGGGATGTCGTTGTCGGGCAGCGCCCCGTAGACCATCGCCGAGGTGCACAGCACGACCCGGTGGACCCCGACGGCCGCGGCGGCCGTCAGCACGGTCTGGGTGCCGCGCACGTTGTAGGCGGTGCGGGCGGCGGGGTCGGTCTCCAGGTCGAGATCGAGTGCCAGATGCACGACGACATCTGCGCCACGCAGCTTCTCCGCGATGGCGGGATCCCGTACGTCGAGGATGTGCCAGGTCACCTCGGTGACTTCTCCTCGGCGTTCGTCGATGGCGATGACCTGCTTGATCTCCTCGGACGCCGCGAGGCGTGCGAGGAGCAGCTCACCGACGCCCCCCGCGGCTCCGGTGACCGCGACGACGGGGCCACGGTTCCTGGAGCGGCTCTTTGCGAGCTTGTTCTCGGTCGCGGGGTCGGACAGGTTTCGCGCTGCGCGAACCTGAGGATCTGGGGAACTCACCGGGCGTCTCCAGCGGTTGTCTTCAGTACGTACCCGAATGACGCGTACGTACCAGGTGGCGTCCATCCTGCCGCAGGCCGGGAGCCGGCGGAGCACTGAGGCCCCAAGCGGACTTTTGGTGTCTACGCTGGATGGTGATGTCGGGCAGTCGCCGTCGGTTCGAGCCGGCGGCCCTACGAGCCGAGGAAACCCGTGAGTGACACCCCATTCGGATTCGGCCTTCCGCCGGAGGAGCCGGAGAACGGCGACGAGGGCAAGAAGAAGGACCCCACCGGAGGTGGGCAGGGTTCCGGCGGGCCGGCGAACCCGTTCGGCTTCGGGCCCGGTGCGGGCGGGGACAACCCGTTCGCGGCGATGTTCGGCACGATGAACCCCAACGACCTGGGTGCGGCCTTCCAGCAGCTCGGCCAGATGCTGAGCTACGAGGGCGGCCCCGTGAACTGGGACATGGCCAAGCAGATCGCCCGCCAGACGGTCTCGCAGGGCACGCCGGACGGCACCAAGGACGCGAGCGTCGGCCAGTCCGAGCGGTCCGCGGTCGACGAGGCGCTGCGGCTTGCCGACCTCTGGCTGGACGGCGTGACGTCGCTGCCCTCCGGTTCGGTCTCCACCGTGGCGTGGAGCCGTGCGGAGTGGGTCGAGGCGTCCCTCCCCGCCTGGCAGAAGCTGGTCGACCCGGTGGCCGAGCGCGTCGGTCTGGCCATGGGCGATGTGCTGCCTGAGGAGATGCAGGCCATGGCGGGCCCGCTGATCGGCATGATGCGGTCCATGGGCGGCGCGATGTTCGGCCAGCAGATCGGGCAGGCCGTCGGTGTGCTGGCGGGCGAGGTGGTCGGTTCGACCGACATCGGGCTGCCGCTGGGCCCGGCGGGCAAGGCCGCGCTCCTTCCGCTGAATGTGGAGAGGTTCGGCAAGGACCTCAGCGTGCCGCAGGACGAGGTGCGACTGTATCTGGCCCTGCGCGAGGCCGCCCACCAGCGGCTTTTCGCTCATGTTCCGTGGCTGCGCTCGCATCTGTTCGGCGCCGTCGAGGGGTATGCGCGCGGCATCAAGGTCGACACGAGCAAGCTGGAGGATGTGGTCGGCCAGTTCGACCCGTCGCAGCCGGAGCAGCTGCAGGACGCCCTTCAGCAGGGCATGTTCCAGCCTGAGGACACGCCGGAGCAGAAGGCCGCTCTGGCCAGGCTGGAGACGGCGCTCGCACTGGTCGAGGGCTGGGTGGACGCGGTGGTGCACGAGGCGGCGAAGTCTCGTCTGACCTCGGCGGACGCACTGCGCGAGACCATGCGCAGGCGCCGCGCCTCCGGCGGGCCGGCCGAGCAGACGTTCGCCACGCTCATCGGCCTTCAGCTGCGTCCGCGGCGGCTTCGTGACGCCTCGCGCCTGTGGGCGTCGCTCACGGACGCCCGCGGTCTCGACGGGCGCGACGCCCTGTGGGAGCACCCCGACATGCTGCCGACCGCCCAGGACCTGGACGATCCGGACGGCTTTGTGCATCACGAGCAGCTGGACTTCTCCGAGCTGGACAAGATGCTCGGAGAGGCCGCGAAGGGTGCGCAGAAGCCCCGGGCCGAAGCGGGCGACGCGGGCTCCGAGGAAGCCGACGACCGGAAGAGCGACGGCAAGGGCGAAACCGACCAGTGAGCCTGTACGACGACGCCGTTCTCGCACTGAAGGGGTACGAGAACCTGGACCCGGCCCAGGAGGAACTGCGCCAGGTCTATCTGGACCACCTGGTCCGGCATCCCGACGGCATGTGGAAGGCCTGCGAAGCCGGACATCTGACGGCAAGCGCACTGGTGATCGATCCGGAGCGCGGCCGGGTCCTGCTCACCCTCCACCGCAAGCTGCAGATGTGGCTGCAGATGGGTGGCCACTGCGAGCCGCAGGACGCCACACTGGCCGCCGCGGCGCTGCGTGAGGCCACCGAGGAGTCCGGCATCAGCGGCCTGACCCTGCTCGCGGGCGGACCGGTGACGCTGGACCGCCACCCGATCCCCGCGCCCTGTCACTGGCATCTGGATGTGCAGTACGCGGCGCTGGCGCCGTCGGGCGCGAGGGAGCAGATCAGCGACGAGTCGCTGGACCTGCGCTGGTTCGCGTACGACGAGGTCGCGTCGGTGGCCGATACATCGGTCGTGCGGCTGATGACGCGCGTCCGCGCAGCCCTGGAGCAGCGCGGCTAGGGATCGACATGCGGCACTGCTGAGGGTCGGTCTCCGGGGAGACCGACCCTCAGCAGTGTTGTCCGTGCCGGCGCGGTGCGGCTCAGTTCCAGGAGTTGTTCTGGTTCTGGCCGTGGGCGCCGTGCTGGCCCATTCCGTACTGGGCCCGGACGCCCTGGCCGATCTCGTGGTTCTGCGGGGGCAGCACCTCGCTCGGCTGGACCAGGGCGAAGCCCTGGCCGAGGAAGCTGAGCTCCCAGCCCTCGCCGGTGTTGCCACGCCGCCGCCAGACGCCCGAGGAGTGCGTCTGGGCCTGCATCTGCACGCGCAGCGAGCTGGACCAGGCGACGATCGCGTCGGCATCGGCATTGACGTACTTGTCCGGCGTGACCTGCATCATCAGCGGCTGGCCAGAGGTCATCAGAGCGACCTTGCCGGTGCCGGAGATGTTGAGCTGGTACTTGCCGGTGCCCGAAATGCCGTACTGGCTGTCCACCGCGATGACCTCGGTGTGCAGCGAGGAGTCGAGCGCCAGGACGTAGGCGCTGTCCACCGTCATCCCGTCGTGGTCGACGTCCACGACATGGATGTACTGCGCGAGGTTGGCGAGATAGACGGTGCCCTGCCCGGAGCAGCGCATCAGGTCGAGGCCCTCACCGGTGCTCGCGCGGGCGCGGCGCTGCCCGTGCGACTGGTACTCGCCGTCGAACTCCATCAGTCCCTGATAGGCGACCATGGCGCCCTTGCGGGCGAGGACGTCGTCCTGGCCGGTCAGCGAGACCCGCAGGAGCTGCGGATTCTGGACGGTGTACCTGTCCTGGGACTGCTGTTCCGTGTAGCTGAAAAGCGGACTCTGCATGGTGTGTTCTCCCTCCCCCTCAGTTCCGGACCCGCAGGCGGTCGGTGCTGTCTTCGCTCGGCTGTACGACGACGATGCCCTGGCCGGAGAAAGCCATCTGGTACGCCTCGCCGCTGCCGCGCCCGATGAGTGAGGATGCCTTGAAGCTGCGCTTGCCCTTCACCTTGAGGTTCGGGGACCACGCCACGAGGGCGTCCGGGTCGACGTAGGTCTCGTCCTCGCCGCGTCCGCAGTCGACGACGATCGGTGTGCCGCGCGAGGTGATGGCGACCCAGCCGGTGCCCGAGATGCAGACGTTCCACAGGCCCTGCCCGGCGAACTTCGCGAGGCCCTTGACCCGCTCCACGCCCCAGGTGAGATGGCCGTCGAAGGCGAGGACGTTGGTGCCGTTGACCGAGAGGGAGTCGTTGTTGAGGTTGATGACGACCACATCGGCGCCGTAGTCGGCGAGGTAGAGCAGTCCGTCGCCGGAGCACTTCATGATCGGTGCGCCCTCGCCGGTGATCCACTGGGAGGCGATCTGGCGTACGGCGGGCGGGTTGGGTTCGTACTGGATGAAGCCCTCGTACGAGACCATCGAGCCGGTACGTGCGTAGAGGTCCTGGCCGGTGGCCATGGCGACCTTGAGCATCGTACGGCCGTGGTTCTCCATACGAGCCGTGACGGGGGTCGGGGCGTAGCCCGCGAGTTGCTGGTTCATGACGGGCTCCCTCAGACCTCGTAGGGCTGGACGACGATGAAGTTGCCGGGGGCGCCCCGGAACTGAAGGTTCACGGTCTCTCCGCTGTGTCCCGGGTACGCGTTGCGGCGCAGCCGGACCTGGCTGGAGATGATCACCTGCGACGCCGACGACCAGGCCACGACGGCATTGCAGTCGGCGAAGGTGGTCGGGGTGACGGGCAGGACGACAGGGACGCCGTGAGTCTTGACGACGACCGTGCCGGTGCCCTGGAACTGCATGGTGAACAGGGCGCCGCCGGGGATGCCGTGGCCCTCGATCCTGCGGACCTCGTGCTGCAGCGACTCGTCGAAGGCGAGGACGTTCTCCGCCGAGACGCAGATGCCGTCGCCCTGCAGCTCGATGGCGTGCAGATGGGAGCCGTCCTCGGCCAGGAAGACCTGTCCGCGGCCGGTGCAGCGCATCAGCTGCATTTCCTGGCCGGTGGAATTGCCGACGATGCGGCCCGCGAAACCGGCACCCTTGTAGCTGAAGTCGACCTTGCCCTGGTACATCACCATGCTGCCCTGACGGGCGAGCACGGGCGTGCCGCCCATGGTGAGGTCGACCCGCATGAGCTGCTGGTTCTGCGGGGTCCAACGCTGCCCGGTGGCCGTCTCCTTGTACGGCTGGAGCGCGGCCTGAAGACCGGCCCCGGCCTGCGGCACGCCTTGCGGTACTCCCTGGGGCATTCCGGGAGACTGCTGGCCGTAGGGAGCGGGGGCCTGCTGCCCGTACGGGGCGGCGGGCTGCTGGCCGGGGATCTGCCCGAACTGCGGCTGCTGGGACGGCTGGCCCGGCTGCCCGTACGGAGCCGGGGCGGGGGCGGGCGGCGGCACCATGCCACCGAGCGGCGCCATCGGGGCTGCCATCGTCGGCGCGGAATGCATCTGCTGTTGCGGCGTGGGGGCCGGGGCGCCGAAGGACGGGGCCGGCTGCGGGGCTTGGGGTGCCTGCGGTGCGGCCGGCGCGCCGAAGGGCGGGGCGGGCGCCGGTGCCGCCGCCTGCGCGGGCGGGGCGAACGACGGGGCGGCTGCCTGCGGCTGAGGTGCGGCGGGCTCCTCCTCGGCGACCTCGCCCCCGAAGTTCTTCAGCAGCGCGTCGAGGCCACCGTCGAAGCCCTGGCCGACGGCGGCGAACCGCCAGACGTCCTTCAGGTAGAAGTCGCCCAGCATCACCGCACGCTCAGTGGTGAACTCCGAACCGTTGAAGGCGTACCTGACGACTTCCTCGCCACCCGCGACGATCCGGATGTATCCGGGGCCGACCTGGGACATCTGCCCGGCGCCGTCGACCGTCGCCGTGAACGACAGCTTGTGGATGTTCGCCGGAATGCGGTCCAGAGTGACGCGGAACGACTCGGTGTCACCGGCCTGGGCGCCGAGGAGCTGAATGGACTCCTCGGGCGATTTAGGCTGATTGAAGAAGATGAAATACCGGTCGTCGGAGAGCTGCTCATTGGCATCGAGGCCGAAGCAGCTGATGTCAAAGGTCAGTCCCGGGCCGGCGATCTGCACACCTACGTACAGGTCCGTCCCCGGCGTGAGATCGCTGATCTTGGCCTTGTGGCCGCGTTGGAATTCCCTGGCCATGCGTAACGACCGTCCCCCATCCCGAATGTGAATGCGTCGCGCCAGGCTAACCGCAAACTCCGACATTGAGCTAAGTCGGTACACACCCGGTACAGAATCGCCGAACGTCACTCACCGCGCGCAGCAGGCAGATGCGGCAGCCGGTCGGCCGCCACCACCCCTTCGAGGTAGCCGCGAGCCCGCTCGGTCCGCGGATACGCCTCCAGCAGCCGCCAGAATCGCGGACCATGACCGGGGACCAGCAGATGCGCGAGCTCATGGACGAGCACGTAGTCGACAACGTACTCGGGCATGCCCTGCAGCCGGTGCGACAGTCGGATGCTGCCCTCAGCCGGGGTGCAGGACCCCCATCGGGTGTTCTGATTGGTCACCCACCGCACCGACGCGGGTCTTGCCCGGCCCTGAAAATACTGGGCGGACAACCGTGCGGCCCGCTCGGCAAGTTCGCTGTCACCGAGGATGCGTTTGCTCTCCTGGGCAGCGAGTTTGTCGAGCATCACGTTCACCCAGCGCTGCTCCTCGGCCTCCGACATCCGGGCAGGGATGAGCACGATGGTGCGGTCTCCCTCGCGGTACGCGGAGACCGTTCTGCTGCGGCGATTGCTCCTGCGGACCTCGACCGCGCTCGTTGCCGAGGCGCGGGGCGGACGGCCCGCCGCGCTGCGCTGATGGGTTCCGGCGCTGCGCGCGGGGGTCTCCCCGGCGAATCCGGATGACGGGTCGGCGGGCACGCCATGACGTTACCCGGTGTCGGTGGGGGAAGTCCCGCCTCCGGGACGGTTCGCGCTTGATCCGCTCCACGGCATGCACCATTTGAACGACTAATACCCCACGCCTGTGGATAACTTTCTGCAAACTTCGACGCCGGCCTGCATTCTGACAACGGATCTCGCGGAGATCCGGGCCACAGCCCACGCACAGAGATCATGGAACACAGACCGGGGGAACGCCGTGTATCCGATGTTGAAGCCCGCACTGCGCCGTGCGTGGCGCGGCCGGGGCACCGTGCAATTCGGGGTGACCCCCGCTCATGCGGTGAAGCTCGGTCCGATGGATATCGCAACGGGCTGTTTTCTGGAACTGCTCGACGGTACGCGCGGCCTGCCGCTGCTGCGCGAGGAAGCCCGTGCTTTGGATCTGTCGGACCTTCAAGTGGACACCTTGGTGGGCCGATTGACGGATGCGGGCCTGATCGACGATGTGCGGGCTGTCGGCCCGGAGACCGATGCGTTACGGAACCGGCCCGGCGCCCTGGAGCGGCACCGCCCCGATCTTGCGTCGCTCTCCGTCGTCCATCCCGAGCCGGGCGGCGGGATGCGGCGGCTGGCGGCCCGTCGGGCGATGCGGGTCCAGGTGCGAGGGGCCGGCCGGGTCGGTGCCGCGATCGCGGCGGTGCTGTCCGGAGCCGGGGTGGGCCGGGTGGAGGTTCTGGACGGCGGGTGCACCGAGCCGTGGGACGTCTCACCCGGCGGGCTACCACCAGCAGCCGTCGGGGAGCGCAGGGACACCGCCGCCCGGCAGTTGGTGCGCAGGTCCGCCGCGGGTTCGGCTCCCCGGGCATCGGAGGCGGCGGGTTCCTCGACGGGTGGTGAGCCGGGGCTGTCACTGATCGTGGTCGCCCCTCGCGACGGCCTAGGGGTGTACGCCCCCGACCCACGTCCGGCCGAACCGTGGATCGCTTCGGGGACTCCCCATCTCTATGCCGGAGTTATGGAGGCGACGGGAGTGGTCGGCCCCCTGGTCCTGCCCGGGGGTACGGCGTGCGCGGGGTGTCTGGCGCTGGAGCGTGCGGACCGGGATGAGCAGTGGCCAAGGATGCTGTCTCAGTGGCAGTCCGGGCAGCGCACCGCTGTGCAGGCCTGTGACCTGGGGCTGGCGACTGCGGTGGCCGGTCTGGCGGCCGCCCACGCACTGTCCTTCCTGGACGGGGAGCTGCCCGCCAGTACGGGGACCCGCTGGGAGGCCGCGCTGCCGCTGTTGGACTGGCGGTCCGAGCAGATCCGGGCGCACCTCGGCTGTTCCTGCGGAGCAGCTGGGCACACTGAGGGGGAGCACGCCTCCGGGGTCGAAGCGGCGCACGACACAATGGCCGGGTAACCGCCGCACGCGGTACGGCAGTCTGGGATTTGGAGGGGCTCATGTCTGATCTACCCCGGAAAGCGGTCACCCGTACCGCCAAGTTGGCCGCCCTGCCACTGGGCTTCGCCGGCCGCGCCACGTGGGGTCTGGGCAAGCGGATCGGCGGGAAGTCGGCGGAGTTGGTCGCCCGGGAGGTGCAGCAGCGCACTGCGGATCAGCTCTTCAAGGTCTTGGGCGAGTTGAAGGGCGGGGCGATGAAGCTGGGGCAGGCCCTGTCCGTCTTCGAGTCGGCGCTGCCCGAGGAGGTCGCCGGACCGTACAGGGCGGCGCTCACCAAACTGCAGGAAGCCGCACCTCCCATGCCCAGCGGCACCGTGCACGCGGTGCTGGAGGAGCGGCTCGGCGAGGACTGGCGGGAGCTGTTCCTCGAATTCGAGGACAAGCCGTCGGCCGCCGCATCGATCGGTCAGGTGCACCGGGCGGTGTGGCACGACGGGCGGGAAGTCGCGGTGAAGGTGCAGTATCCGGGCGCCGGCGAGGCGCTGCTCTCGGATCTGACCCAACTCAGCAGGTTCGCCCGGTTGCTCGGTCCGTTGATCCCCGGAATGGACATCAAGCCGCTTATCACGGAGCTGCGCGACCGCGTCTCGGAGGAGCTGGACTACGAGCAGGAGGCACGGTCGCAGCGGGACCACGCCGAGGAGTTCGCGGCCGACCCGGATGTGGCAATCCCCGGTGTGGTGCACCAGTCCGACCAGGTTCTGGTGACGGAGTGGATGGACGGTGTTCCGCTGGCCGACGTGATCGCGGAGGGCACGCCGGAGCAGCGGGACCGGGCCGGCCAGTTGCTGGCGCGCTTTCTCTTCTCGGGCCCAGCGCGCACCGGGCTGCTGCACGCGGACCCCCATCCGGGCAACTTCCGGCTGCTGCCCCCGGAGGACGATGCCGGCGAGGCCGGGCAATGGCGGCTCGGAGTGCTGGACTTCGGCACGGTTGACCGGCTGCCGGGTGGTCTGCCGCGGCCGATCGGGGACTCCCTGCGGCTGACGCTGTCGGGTGATGCGGATGCGGTGTACGAACTGTTGCGCGAGGAGGGGTTCGTCAAGGACTCGATCGACCTCGACCCGGATGCGGTGCTCGACTATCTCCTCCCGATCATCGAACCGGCACAGGTGGAAGAGTTCACCTTCACCCGGAGCTGGATGCGTAATCAGGCGGCCCGGATTGCGGATCCCCGCTCCCCCGCTCATCAGCTCGGCAAGCAGCTGAATCTGCCGCCCGCCTATCTGCTGATACACCGGGTGACACTGAGCACGATCGGGGTGCTGTGCCAGCTGGGTGCGACGGTACGGCTGCGTGACGAACTGGAGTCCTGGGTACCGGGTTTCCTAATGGAGGCTCAGCAGGAGTCCGTGGTACAGGAGTTGGCGGGCGACGCGGCCGCCGGTGCGTAGGGAAACCCTCGGGACCGGCCCGGGTTGTACTCCCGCCCCGGAGCGTCGTGCCCCGAGCCGTGACGCCCCGGGCCATCATGCCCGGGCGGCACCACCAGGAGCGTCACCACCAGGCAGAATCGAGACGGCTCTCGATCGCCCTGATATGAGTGCGGGCGCACTCTTCGCAGAAGTACTGGTGTCTGCCGTTCTCCACGGAGCAGATCCAGGTCGGCGGTGCGCTCCCGCTGTCGGCGGAGGTACCGCAGAGGGCACAGACGACCACGGCGGCGTCCCTCTGCGCGGGTTGCTGAATCCGGTGATGAGTCTCCTCGTCCACCTCGTGACGATAACTCCGTCTCTGCTGTACCGCGCGGCACCACACAGCACGACCGCGGGGCCGGCCCGTTCGGACCGGCCCCGCGGAAGGGGTACTGACTATGGGTACTGATTTGCTGCTGGGCAGAGCGGCTGCCCGGCAGCGGGTGCTGCTGGTGTTCGGCCTGACTAGTGCATGACTGCCATGGCCAGCGCACGGCGAGCGCGCATCGATGCGCGCTCGGCCCGGCGCTGCATCCGGCGCGCGGCAACCAGGCGCACGGCCTGGCGTTGCGCGTCGGCTTCCCTCAGTCGGTCGTGCATATGAGCACGAGCCAGGGCTTCTGGGATGAGTTGCATCTCGCGGGTCCTGTTCTGACGCGAGTCGTTCGCGCCGATGATCGTGACGTTCGGTGTTGCGGAGCCGACGGGCTCATTCGTGGGGACGGACATTGGTGCCTGATTTCGGGGATCGCGGGTGTGGGGACGGTCGATGGTTCCGATGCGCTTCATGGGTTTGGGGGCCGTGACCCCCAGTCCGGCGGTCACGCCGCGACCGGGTTCTTGCGCGGACGGCCACGCGGCCGCTTGCGAGCAACGACAACGCCCTGGATGAAGAGCTCACCACCCCAGACGCCCCACGGCTCGCGGCGCTCCTTGGCGCCGGCGAGGCAGGCCTCGACGAGCGGGCAGGTACGGCAGAGGGACTTGGCGTACTCGACGTCGGCCGGCGACTCGGCGAAGAAGACCTCCGGGTCGTAGGAGCGGCAGGGGACGGGCACGCCGAGGTTCTCGATGGCGTCGTCGAGCGCGGTGAGCGCAGTGAGGGGGATCAAGGTGGAGTCCTCCGTGAGGCCGGGCGGCGGGATCGTTCCGGAAGGCGGTACGGACGGGGCGTGCGCTTCGAGTTGCACGGTGGGTGGTGTCCTCGTCTGGTCGTTCCGGCCTGTTGGCCGGGGGGCGGCTGGTACCGGGTGGTGCTTGTCCCGAGGCTCCTTCGCGCTGTCTCGTCCGTTTGGACAAAACAAAAGGGCCGCGGATCCCGAGTGGGGTTCCGCGGCCCTGAAGGCGCCGGCCTGATTCTGAATCAGGCTGGATCACTCCAGGGTTCAGGCCCACGGAAGGCCCACATCGTGTGGTGCATCGTCTGCTTCTTGGCGCCGGATTCCGCTCCTGCACCGACGGCCGCAAAGGCATAGGCCTGGGCCTGTCCCTTCGCTACTGCTGCTGCCGGTGCCTGGGTCGGTCGCTCATTGCGCTCCCGCACGGGGAGGTTCGACAGGGACAGCGGGCTGACGGCGGAAATGCCGGACAGACCGGTGCCACGCAGCGAGAACTCCGAAGAGCAGGCGAGGCCGAGCGAGCAGGCGGAGACGACCGAGAGATCGGTCATTTTGTTGGTCTCGATGATGCTGATCACTTCAATCGCCTCCTCTCGGCGTCTCGGGGGGACCGGCGGGCCGGTCCTGCGTATTCGGATAAGTACAGCACAGGACCAGGGCTTCAGAGAAGTCGCTGTTCCCGTGGTTAAGAACCTATGGTGATGACTGGGGCGGGCGCAAACTATTTTTTCGACGAGTTTTTCTCACACCTCGTCAACGGCCGCCCCGAGCCCTTCTTCCACCGTCTCACCTGCGCAAATGGCAAGGACCGCGGTCCCGAACCGGTCCAGCTTCCGCGCGCCGACCCCGGAGATCCCGGCCAGTTCGCCCGCGCTGCCCGGCACCGCCTCGGCGATCGCCATCAGCGTCTTGTCCGTGAATACGCAGTACGCGGGCTGACCGATCTCCTTCGCCCGGACCGCCCGCCAGTCGCGCAGCCGCTCGTACAGCGCCTCGTCCATGTCGGAGGGGCAGTCGTCGCAGCGCATCAGCTTCATCTCGCCCGCATCGGTGAGGGTCTTGCCGCAGACCCGGCACCGGGCAGGGCCGCGGCGGCCGCGTTTGGCGACCGGTCCGGGGCCCCGTTCGGTCCCACCGCCTCCGGCCGCGCCGCGCGTACCGAGGGCCACCGAGCCGGGGCGCAGTCCGTTCAGGAACCGGCTCGGGCGCCGTCCGGCGCGGCCGCCGGGCGAGCGGGACAGCGACCATGACAACGAGAGATGGAAGCGCGCCCGGGTGACGCCGACGTACAACAGCCGACGCTCCTCCTCGATCTGCTCGTCGGTCTTGGCGTAGGTGATCGGCATCATGCCCTCGTTCAGCCCGACCAGGAACACGGCGTCCCACTCCAGGCCCTTCGCCGAGTGCAGCGAGGCGAGTGTGACTCCCTGGACCGTGGGGGCGTGCTGGGCGGCTGCACGCTCGTCGAGCTCCGCCACCAGATCGGAGAGCGTCGCCCCCGGCTTGGCCTGTTCGAAATCCTCGGCGAGCCGGACCAGTGCGGCCAGGGACTCCCAGCGGTCGCGCACCGCGCCTGAGCCTGCGGGCGGTTCCGTGGTCCATCCCTTGGTGGAGAGCACCGCGCGCACCTCCGCCGGCAGCCCCTCCGCGTCGTCGAGCAGGGAGTCGTTGCCCCCCGCGCGGGCCGCGCCGCGCAGGGCGATGCCCGCCTCCCGTACCTCCGCGCGTTCGAAGAAGCGCTCCGCGCCCCTCAGCTGGTACGGCACGCCCGCGTCGGCCAGGGCCTGCTCGTAGACCTCGGACTGGGAGTTGACCCGGTAGAGCACGGCGATCTCGCCGGCCGGGACGCCCGCGGCGATCAGATCGCGGATGCGACGAGCGGTGCCTTCGGCCTCCGCGGGCTCGTCCGCGTACTCCGTATAGACGGGCTCGGGGCCGGGCTCGCGCTGTGAGACCAGTTCGAGCCGGTGCTCGGCGGCGCGGCCGCGGGCCTGGCCCAGCAGCCCGTTGGCCAGATGGACGACCTGGGGAGTGGAGCGGTAGTCCCTGATCAGCTTGACCACCGTCGCATTGGGGTGACGGGTGCGGAAGTTCAGCAGGTGGTCGGGGGTGGCTCCGGTGAAGGAGTAGATCGTCTGGCTGGCGTCACCGACGACGCACAGGGTGTCCCTGTCGCCGAGCCAGAGGTCGAGCAGCCGCTGCTGGAGCGGGCTGACGTCCTGGTACTCGTCGACGACGAAGTGCTGGTACTGGCGGCGGACGTGGTCGGCGATGTCGTGGCGGTCCTGAAGGATGGCGACGGTGAGAAGCAGCACATCCTCGAAGTCGATCAACGAGCGGTCGCGCTTCAACTGCTCGTACATCGCATAGATCTGGGAGATCTCGGCCGGATCGCGCGGGGCGTCCCGCTGGGTCTTGGCGACCACGGCCGGATAGTCGGCGGGCACGGTCTGGGTGACCTTGGACCACTCGATCTCGCTGGTGACGTCGCGCAGCTCGTTGCGGTCGAGCCGGATGCGGCAGCGGGCCGCGGCCTCGGCGACCAGCTGGACCTTGCGCTCCAGCAGCCGGGGCAGGTCACCGCCGACCGCTTTCGGCCAGAAGTACTGGAGCTGGCGCAGGGCGGCGGAGTGGAACGTCCGCGCCTGCACCCCGCCCGCGCCGAGCTGGCGCAGCCGTCCCCGCATCTCGCCCGCGGCCCGGTTCGTGAACGTGACGGCAAGCACACTTGCCGGCTGGAGTATCCCCGCGCGCACCCCGTAGGCGATGCGATGTGTGATCGCACGCGTCTTGCCCGTACCGGCTCCGGCCAGCACACACACCGGGCCGTGCAGGGCCATGGCGACCTCGCGCTGCTCGGGGTCCAGGCCGTCGAGCACGGCGTCGGCCGACTCGGGAACCTGTGGGAAAAGGGAGGAATGCGTTGCTGCTGTCACCCCGCCATGCTGCCAGGTCGGAAGAGGCGGGCGCGGAGGTTGTCCACAGGGGGGCCGCATCTGTCGTACTAATGCGGGGGTGGCGGCGGGAATGGTGATCGGCTCACGTACGTTCCCTTTCCGTGCGGCGACGCACTTTCCAGCTTTTCCGCGTGCCGGATGAGACGGATGAGACAGACGAGTCTGACAAGACTGACGAGACAGAGGAGCGCGAAGACATGTCGGGCACTGTGACGATGTACAGCACCACGTGGTGCGGCTACTGCCGTCGGCTCAAGAGCCAGATGGACCGCGAAGGCATCGCGTACAACGAGATCAACATCGAGCAGGACCCGGACTCCGCGGCCTTCGTCGAGAAGGCCAACGGGGGCAACCAGACCGTTCCCACCGTCCTGGTGGTCGGCTCCACGGGTGTCGAGGCCGTCATGACGAACCCGTCCCTGGCCCAGGTGAAGCAGGCGCTCGCCGCCTGATCCCGCTGCTCCCGCAGCACAGTCGCGCCCCCTCCGGTCGAACACCGGAGAGGGCGTTCCTGTACGCGTCCGGGGGCGCCGCAGCCCGTACGCCGTGCGTCAGCCGACTGTTCCCGGCCTCGGGAGCGGCTTGCCGTACCAGAGTTCGATCAGGCGGGCCGCGATCGAGATGCCGAACGGGGGCATGATCTCGCCCGACTCGAAGGCCGCCGTCAGGTCCTCGCGGGAGAACCAGCGGGCCTCCTCGATCTCCTCACCGTCCACGTCGATCTCCGACGAGGTCGCCCGTGCCATGAAGCCCAGCATCAGGCTGGACGGGAACGGCCATGGCTGGCTGGCGATGTACTCGACCTCGCCGACCGTGACGCCCACCTCCTCGAACACCTCGCGGGCCACGGACTGCTCGATCGACTCCCCCGGCTCGACGAAGCCCGCGAGCGTCGAGAAGCGGCCCTCGGGCCAGTGCACCTGGCGGCCCAGCAGGGCGCGGTCCTGGTCGTCCGTCACCAGCATGATGACCGCGGGATCGGTGCGCGGGTAGTGCTCGGCGCCGCAGGCCTGGCAGCGGCGGATGTGGCCGGCCGCCGCGATGACCGTGCGTTCGCCGCAGCGGGAGCAGAAGCGGTGCAGTCGCTGCCAGTTCTCCAGGGCCACCGCGTGCACCATCAGGCCCGCGTCGCGGGGGCCGAGCAGCAGTCCGGCCTCGCGCAGGCCGGCCGGGCGGGCCGGCTGGTCCATGCGGCCGGGCAGGGAGTCCTTCTGGAGCGCGAAGTAGCTGACGCCGTCCTCGTCGGTGCCGAGGAAGTAGCGGTGGGTCTCGGTGACCGGGGCCTCGAAGGCCGGGGTCATGACGATCTCCGTACCGCCGTCGGCCGTGTCGTCGATCAGCACCTGCCCGCCGGAGACGACGAACACACGGGTGGTCGGGTGGCTCCACGCGGCGGACAGCCAGGCCTCGTCGAGGCGGTGGTGCGCCGCGCGGTCGATGCCGCTGGGCGCCGTGAGTCCGATGGGCCGGTCTGCGGTGGCGTTGTCGAAGGTGCTCACAGGTGCTTCCTACTCCCCCGGGATGGATCGGGTGTTCAGAGGATTCAGCGGAGTGCGGCGGCCAGCTCGCCCCAGAGGTGGGCAGCTGTCTCCACGCCCTTGAGCAGGAGGTCGAGTTCGACCTTCTCGTTGGGGGCGTGCCAGCCGTCGGACGGTACGGAGATGCCCAGGAAGAGGACGGGCGCGCCGAGCACGTCCTGCAGGTCGGCGGCGGGTCCCGAGCCTCCTTCGCGGGTGAAGAGGATCTTCTGGCCGAAGGCCCGCCCCATGGCGCGGGCCACGGCCTGCAGAGCGGGGTGGTCCAGCGGGGTCAGACAGGGGCGGGTGGCGGGGGCGAAGGTGATCCGGTGACGGACACCGGCCGGGACCTGTGCCTCGGCCCAGGCCCTGACCACCTGTTGGATGTGGTCGGGGTCCTGGCCCGCGACCAGCCGGAAACTGATCTTCACCAGGGCGGAGGACGGAATGATCGTCTTGCTTCCGGCGCCCTGGTAGCCGCCGCCGATGCCGTTGACCTCGGCGGTGGGGCGGGCCCAGATGCGTTCCAGAGTGGAGTGGCCGGCCTCGCCCGACGCCGCTCGTGACTTGGCGGTACGCAGCCAGGTGGCCTCGTCGAAGGGCAGCTCGGCGAAGAGCGCGCGCTCGGTGTCGGTGAGTTCCGTCACCCCGTCGTAGAACCCGGGGATCGCGACCCGTCCGTCCGCGTCGTGCAGTGCGGCGACGAGCCGGGCCACGGCGGTCGCCGGGTTGGGGACCGCGCCGCCGAACGAGCCGGAGTGGATGTCCTGCTCGGGGCCGTACAGCTCGATCTCGCACTCGGCGAGGCCTCGCATACCGGTGCAGACCGTGGGGGTGGTCTCGTCCCACATGCCGGTGTCGGAAACGATCACGGCGTCTGCGGTGAGCCGGGCGGCCTGCTCCTCGACCAGGGCGCGGAAGTTCGGTGAACCGGACTCCTCCTCGCCCTCGATCAGCAGCTTGAGGTTGACGGCCGGGGTGGTGCGGCCGGTGGTGGCGAGGTGGGCCCGGACGCCGAGGGTGTGGAAGAACACCTGCCCCTTGTCGTCGGCGGCGCCCCGCCCGTACATGCGGCCCTCGCGGATCACCGGCTCGAACGGGTCGGTGTCCCAGCCGTCCTCGCGGGCGGCGGGCTGCACGTCGTGGTGCCCGTAGACGAGAACGGTCGGGGCGTCCGGGTCGTCGGACGGCCACTCGGCGAAGACCGCGGGAGCGCCGGGCGTCTCCCAGATCTCGGTGGCCGGGAAGCCGGTCTCCTTGAGCTTGGCGGACAGCCACTCGGCGCTGCGTCGTACGTCCCCGTCGTGGACCGGCTGGGCGGACACGGACGGGATGCGCAGCCAGTCGGCGAGGTCGTCGAGGAAGGCTGTGCGGTGCTGTTCGGTGTACGTACGGACGGCGCTGTCCGGGGTGTCGCTCATGGCCTTGAGCCTATCGGCCCGGGAGAGGTGGCTCGTCCAGCAGAAGCCGCTCCAGCTCCGCCCGGCCCGGGAGGCGGGTGGGGCGGACGGTCTCTCCGCTGCGTACGTACAGGAACGTGGCGGTGACCTCGGTGAGCGGCAGATCGTGCAGCTCGGCCCAGGCCAGACGGTAGACCGCGAGCTGGAGGGGGTCGGCGGTGTTGGTGCGAGTGGTCTTCCAGTCGACGATCTCGTACGTGTCCCCGGTGCGGTACACCGCGTCGATACGGCCCCGGATCACCCGGCCGGCCAGAGTGATCTGGAACGGCGTCTCCACGCGGTACGGAGTGCGGCGGGCGTACGGGGTGCGCTCGAAGGCCTCCTTGAGTGCGGCGAGGTCGCGCTCGTCGGCGATCTCGGCGTCGCTCTCGTCGCCGCCGGGCAGCTCGTCCGGCCCGAGCATGGGCAGCGGCAGCTCCTCGAAGCGGGACTCCACCCAGGCGTGGAAACGGGTACCCCGGCGGGCCGCGGGCTGTGGGGGCCGCGGCATGGGGCGGGCCAGTTCCTGGGCGAAGCCGTCGGGGTCGTCGGCGAGACGCAGCAGCTGGGTGGCGGAGAGCGAGGCGGGCACGAGGACATCGCGCACGGTGGCACGGGCGCGGCGCAGTTCGCCGGTGAGGGCGTCGAGGTCGCGGTCCCAGGAGGCGAGTGTGCGGGATTCCTCGGAGGTGAGGCGCTGTTCCCCGGCGGGCTGAGGCGTGCGGGCCGCCGGGATGTGTGGTGTGGGAGCGGGGGCCGGCGGGGGCTCCGTCGACAGGGCGTCCCAGTCGTCGGCCTCGTCGGGGTACGCCTCGCTGTCGGGGAACGGGTCGTCGTAAGGGGCGTCGTGCGGATCGTCGTACGGATCCGGGGCGTCGGACGGCGCCTCGTACGCATCCGGAACACCCCCCGCCGCGGCCAGGGCCTCCAGATGCGCCATCACCGTGTCCGCGGCGGCCCGGCGGCGGGTCAGGGCGGTGTCGTCCAGGGGAAGCGGCCACGCCCGGTCGGCCTCCTTCTCGGCGAGGGCCGGGTTCTCCTCGCCCTCGGCCGGTTCGTCCGCCCAGGCCTCGATCTCGCCGTGTCCGGCCGCGCAGTGCTCGTACAGCGCGTGCAGGAAGTCGGACGGGCCGCGCGGCTTCTTCTGGGTCGGGCCCCACCAGTGGCCGGAGCCGAGCAGCAGGGTGCGGGGCCTGGTGAAGGTGACGTATCCCAGGCGGAGCTCCTCGGTGTGCTGGTGCTCCTTCATCTCCTCCTTGAAACCCTTGAGCCCCTTGGCGTCCCAGGAGTGGATGACGGGGAGGGTGGCCGTGTCCCCGCGCAGGGCGTGCGGGAGGACCTTGGGCTGGGAGGTCCAGGCGTCGCGGGACTGGCTGCTGGGGAACTGTCCGGTGACCAGGCCGGGCACCGCGACGACGTCCCACTCCAGACCCTTGGACTTGTGGGCGGTGAGGACCTTGACGGTGTTCTCGCCGCCGGGCAGGGCGTTGTCCAGGCCCTTCTCGTACTGGACTGCCGTGCGCAGGAAGCCCAGGAAAGCAAGGAGGGTGGCCTCGCCGTCGGCGGCGGCGAAGCGGGCCGCGACGTCGAGGAAGTTGGCGAGAGTCTCGCGGCGGCGGGCGGCCAGGGCGTGCGGCGATGCGGAGAGCTCGACCTCCAGGCCGGTGGTGGCGAGGACGCGGTGCAGCACGTCCATCAGGGGGTCGGCCAGCGAGCGGCGCAGGTCGCGCAGTTCGGCGGCCAGGCGGGCGAATCGGATGCGGGCCTCGGTGGAGAACGGAAGTCCGTCGTCCTCTCCTCCGCCCGATTCGAGGAAGGTGTCCAGGGCGTCGGCGAGCGAGATCACTTCGGCCGGGTCGATGCCTTCGACGGCCTCGGCAAGGCGGCGGTCGGGGTCGAAGTCGTCCTCGTCGCCGTGGGCGGCGCGGTGGACGAGGAGGCGGGCGCGGCGGCCGAGGAGTGCCAGGTCACGGGGGCCGATCCGCCAGCGGGGGCCGGTGAGCAGCCGGACCAGGGAGGCGTTGGCGCCGGGGTCCTGGAGGACCTCGCACACTGCGACGAGGTCGGCGACCTCGGGCAGGTGCAGCAGCCCGGACAGGCCGACGACCTCGACCGGGATGTCGCGGGCCACCAGCGCGGCCTGGATCTCCGGGAAGTCGCCCGCGGTGCGGCACAGGACGGCGATCTCGCCGGGTGCCTTTCCGGTCCTCACGAGGTGGGCGATCGAGTCGGCGAGCCAGTCGATCTCTTCTGTGTGGGTACGGAGCAGGGCGCAGCGGACGATGCCGTCTCGCTCGGCGCCCGGGGCGGGGCGCAGTGCCTCGACGCCTTCGTGCATGGCGCGCAGGGGCGCGGCGAGGCCGTTGGCGAGGTGGAGGAGGCGGCCGCCGCTGCGGCGGTTCTCGCTGAGGGAGTATCGGGTGGCGGGGGTGCCGTCGGCGTGCGGGAAGTGGCGCGGGAAGTCGTCGAGGTTGGCGACGGACGCACCGCGCCAGCCGTAGATCGCCTGGCAGGGGTCGCCGACGGCGGTGACGGCATGACCGGTGGCCACCGACCCGGTGGTCGCGCCGGACTCCGCCCCGGTCTTCGCCTCCGTGACCCTGTCCTCGGGGCCCCTGCCGAAGAGGGCGGAGAGCAGCAGACGCTGGGCGACGGAGGTGTCCTGGTACTCGTCGAGCAGCACGACGCGGAATTCGTCGCGCAGGATCGCGCCGACCTCGGGGCGGGTGAGGGCCAGCTCGGCGGAGAGGGCGATCTGGTCGCCGAAGTCGAGGACGTCGCGGCTCTTCTTGGCCTCGCGGTAGCGGCGGGTCAGTTGCAGCAGCTCTCGGCGGGCCTGGGCCGTCTCGGGGATCTTGCGCAGCTCGGCGTTGGTGAGCCGGGCCGATTCGAGCGTACGGAGCAGGTCGGTGTCGTACTCCGCGAGCTGTTCGGGGCGTACGAGATGCTCGGCCAGCTCGGCGTCGAGGGCCAGCAGATCACTGACCAGCGTGGGGAACGACCTCGTCAGGGCCGGATACGGGCCGGGCGCCTCGCGCAGTACGCGGGCGGCCAGCTGGTAGCGGGTGGCGTCGGCGAGGAGGCGAGTGGTTGGTTCGAGGCCGATGCGCAGCCCGTGCTCGGTGAGGAGCCGGCCGGCGAACGCGTGGTACGTGGAGATGCTGGGCTCGCCCGGAGGGTTGTCCGGATCGATGGCGTCCGGATCGGTGACCCCGGCCGCGATCAGGGCCTTGCGGACGCGCTCGGCGAGCTCGCCCGCCGCCTTGTTGGTGAAGGTGAGTCCGAGGACCTGCTCCGGGGCGACCTGGCCGGTCCCCACCAGCCACACCACGCGCGCCGCCATCACCGTGGTCTTCCCCGACCCGGCTCCGGCCACGACCACCTGCGGGGCGGGCGGCGCTGTGATGCAGGCCGTCTGCTCCGGGGTGAACGGGATCCCGAGGAGCTCCTTCAGCTGCTCGGGATCGGTGATGCGTGAGGACACCCGACAGAGGCTAACCGCGCGCACTGACAACGTGCCGGGGCCGCCGGACTGTCCGGGCGGGCCGGTGGCCCGCAACAGGCCCGGCCGACAGCGCGCAACAGGATCGCCCGGCGGTCCGGGTCCCGACCGCCTTGAGCGCTGATCACCTCAACTCCTTTGCGAGGGCGGCCTCATGAGCACTCGCCGTATCCGGTCCTGCCGTATCGGCCCGCACCAGCGCACCGATACGGCCAAGGCGCATCCGGCCCGGGTGTATGACGTATTTCTCGGTGTCGAGGACGACTGCCCCGCCGACTGTGAGGCGGCGGCCACCGCGAATGCCGTCCACGTCGTGGTGGCCCTCAGGCCCTGACCGAGCGGCCGGAAGGCTCTCACTCCAGGATGTGACGGCCCTCCGGCTGTGCGCTGCACGAGGCACGGAAGGTGCAGTGTGTGCAGTGCTGGCCGGTCGTGGGGGTGAACCGTTCGTCCAGGACCCGGCCGGCGGCCGTGGCCAGCAGGTCGGGGACCCACTCGCCGGAGAGCGGTTCCTGGGCCTGCACCTTGGGAAGGGCGTCGCCGCCCTCCTTCTTCGGGGCGGGCTGTCGCAGCTGTACGAGTTCGGCGCCGCCGGGGACGGGGCGATTGCCGTCGAAGATCTCGTCGACCGCCCCTTCCCGGACGGCCAGCTGGTATACGGCGAGCTGGGGGTGGCGGGCGACCTCGTCCTTGGTCGGGGACTGTTTGCCGGTCTTGAAGTCGACGACGTACGCCCGGCCGTCGGTGTCCCGTTCGACGCGGTCCATGGAACCGCGGATCCGTACCTCGTACTCCCCCGCTTCGAGCGTCACGTCGAAGTCGTGCTCGCTCGCGGCGGGAGTGCGGCCGGTGCGGTCCATGACGTGCCAGCTCAGGAAGCGTTCGAGGGCGGCCCTGGCCTGTTCCTTCTCCTGCTGGGACTTCCAGGGGGCGTCGAAGACGAGGCCGTCCCAGACCGAGTCCAGCCGCTCCATCAGGACAGCCAGATCGGCAGGGGTACGCCCGGAGGCCACCTCGTCGGCGAGTACGTGGACGACGTTGCCGAAGCCCTGTGCGGCCGTCGCCGGGGCGTCCGCCTTCACCTCGCGGCCGAGGAACCACTGGAGCGCGCAGGTGTTGGCGAGCTGGTCGAGCGCGCTGCCGGAGAGCGACACGGGCTGGTCCCGGTCGCGGAGCGGAACGGCGGAGCGGGTGGGCTCGTACAGGCCCCACCAGCGGTAGGGATGGGCCGCGGGTACGAGCGGCTGGCCCTCGTCGTCGGTGAGCGCGGCGAGGCGGGCGAGGCGGTGGGCGGCCTCCTCGCGCAGGGCGTCCGAGGCATCGGGGTCGACGGTGGTGGCGCGGAGTTCGGCGACGAGCGCGGCGACGGCGAGCGGTCGGCGCGGCCGGCCGGTGACGTCGCGCGGTTCGACGCCGAGCTCGGTGAGGAAGCGGGACGGCTGATCGCCGTCGTCGGCGGGCGCCTTGACCGCGGTGACGACGAGACGTTCGCGGGCGCGGGTCGCAGCGACGTAGAAGAGGCGGCGTTCCTCGGCGAGGAGGGCGCCGGGGGTGAGCGGTTCGGCCAGGCCGTCGCGGCCGATCCGGTCCGCTTCGAGGAGCGAACCGCGGCGGCGCAGGTCGGGCCAGAGCCCCTCCTGCACCCCAGCGACGACGACGAGGCGCCACTCCAGGCCCTTTGACCTGTGCGCGGTCATCAGCCGTACGGCGTCGGGTCGCACCGCGCGCCTGGAGAGGGTGTCGGCGGCGATGTCCTGGGCGTCGACCTCCTCCAGGAAGTTGAGCGCGCCGCGCCCGCCGGTGCGTTCCTCGGCGCGGGCCGCGGTGTCGAAGAGCGCGCAGACGGCGTCGAGGTCGCGGTCGGCGTTGCGGCCACCCGCACCGCCGCGCAGCGCGGCACGCGCCAGCCGCCCCGGCCACGGGGTGCCGGCCCACAGCTCCCAAAGGGCTTCTTCCGCGGTACCGCCGCCTTCGAGGAGCTCGCGCGCCTTGCGCAGAAGCGCGCCGAGTCGCTGGGCGCCGCGGGCGTACGCCGGATCGTGCGCGACGAGCCGTTCGGGCTCGGTGAGCGCGCGGGCCAGCAGGTCGCCGGAGGGCGCCGGTACGCGATTCCCGGCGGCCCGCTCCTCGTCGCGCAGGGCCCGGCCGAGCCGACGCAGGTCGGCCGCGTCCATGGAGCCGAGGGGGGAGGTGAGGAGGGTCAGGGCCGTCTCGGTGTCCAGCCAGGGCGCTTCGGGGGCGGATTCCCGGCCGGGAGCCTTTTCGGGGTCCTGGCCGGCAGCCTGATCGGGCTCCCGGCCAGGAGGAGCCGGGGCCTCCGCCTCCGCACCCGGCGCACCCCGGCGCAGCGCCGCTGCGGCGACCGCGCGGAGCGCCGTCAGCAGCGGGGCCACCGCCGGTTCATGGCGCAGGGGGAGGTCGTCGCCGTCGACCTCCACGGGGACGCCCGCCGAGGTCAGGGCCCGGCGCGCCGAGGGGATCGTGCGGCCTCCGGCCCGTACGAGCACCGCCATCTCGTTCCATGGGACGCCGTCCTCCAGATGCGCCCGGCGCAGCAGATCGGCGATGTTGTCGAGTTCGGCGGAGGCGGTCGGGTAGGTGTACGTCTCCACGCTTCCGCCCTCGCGGACGGCGGCGAGCTCCCGGTGGGCGCGGACCTTCGCCGAGGGCAGCCGGGTCAGCGGCATCCGCCGGGTGAGCAGCCGGGTGGCGGCCAGCAGCTGTCCGCCGGAGCGACGCGAGGTCGTGAGGACGCCGACCGGTGCCGGGGCGCCGTCCGCCCGCCGGAACATCTCCGGGAAGTCGAGGATGCCGTTCACATCGGCGCCCCGGAACGCATAGATCGACTGGTCCGGGTCACCGAAGGCGACCAGGTCCCGGCCGCCCCCGGCGCCCGGCCCGCTCCCCCGGTTGCCGGCCAGCGCGTGCAGCAGCCGTACCTGCGCCGGGTCCGTGTCCTGGTACTCGTCCACGAACACCGCGTCGTACTGCCCGGCCAGCAGCGCCGACACCTCGGGGCGTTCCGCGAGCAGCACGGCCCGGTGCACCAGCTCCGCGTAGTCCAGTACCCCCTGCGCGTCCAGCACGTCCAGGTACTCGGCGAGGAATTCGGCGGCGGCGCCCCAGTCCGGTCGGCCGGTGCGGCGGGCGAAGTCGGTCAGCGCGTCCGGGCCCAGGCCCAGCTCGCGGCTGCGGGCGAGCACCGCCCGTACCTCGTCGGCGAAACCGCGCGTGGTCAGACAGGCCCGCAGCTCGTCCGGCCAGCGGATGTGCGCGAAGCCGTCCTGTTCCAGTTCGAGCTGGCCGGCGAGCAGCTCGCGGACCGTGACGTCCTGCTCCGGTCCGGAGAGCAGCCGCATCGGTTCGGCGAAGAGGTCGGCGTCCTGATGGGCGCGGACCAGTGCGTAACAGAAGGAGTGGAATGTGGTGGCCTGCGGACCGCGGGCGGCACCGAGCCGGGCGGCCATCCGGTCGCGCAGCTCCACGGCGGCCTTGCGGCTGAAGGTGAGGACCAGGATGCGGGCCGGGTCGCCGCCCCCTGCGACACGTGCGGCGACCGCCTCGACGAGCGTGGTCGTCTTGCCGGTACCCGGTCCGGCGAGCACCAGGAGCGGGCCTCCGGGGTGATCAACCACCGCACGTTGCGCCGCGTCCAGGAGAGGGGGATCCACGGAGCCCGGCGGGGTACGCACCAGTCGGTACGCGCCCGCGGTCCTCTCCCTACGCCCCTGCGGGCGTGGGGGGACCCCCTGCCGTGCCTGACGGTGCGGACTGTGCCGGGTGGAGGAGGAGGAGCTCACGTGGATCGCCGGTCCTGGTGGGTGTGCTGGTGCTGAGGGTGCGGTGCGTGCCGCGAACTGTCGACGCTACGCCAGCGGGGGCGCGGTCCGGGGCGAGTCCGCTGCGTACCTCGTCACGTTCCGCGTCACGGGGGCCGTCGCGTATCGCTTCGTGTTCCGCATCACGCGCCGGGCCCGGCGCCGCCCGTTGCGCCCCCGAATGGCCGAAGCTGTCAGATGTGAGCACCTCCGCCCTTGTCCCTGTCCGCGTCCGCGCCCGCACCGCCGGTGACGCCGTCCCACCGTGCCCGCTTCATGTCGAGTCGCGGCAGATGGCCCTCCGCGCTGCGCGACGCCTCGCGCAGCGGGGTGCTCTCCTCGCGGTAGTGGTCCAGCGCCCGCAGTTCGTGACCGGGCAGCAGGGCCCCGTCTGCGCGCACCACGCGCCACCACGGCACCGCGGCCCCGTACAGCGCCATGACCCGGCCGACCTGGCGCGGGCCGCCGTCGCCCAGCCACTCGGCGACATCTCCGTACGTCATGACACGGCCGGGCGGAATCAGCTCGGCGACATCGAGCACCCGCTCCGCGTACTCCGGCAACTCGTCGATCGTCCGGTCGCCGCTCGTCCCGTCGCCGCTGGTCCGGTATTGGCTCATCCGGCCCATCCTGCCGTACGCCACCGACAGCCCGGCCCGGTCCGTGTGCGCCCTTTCACGGGGCGTGCGTGCGGGAGCAAAGGAGCGTATGTTGCGCTTCGCGTGTCCGCGCAGTGCACCCTGATGCCCTCCTCTGTCGCCGGGCCGTGCCACCATCGTGCGGGCGGTGACCGGTGATACGAGAACACGAAGACCAATCAGAGGCGACGAAGGAGCAGGGCGTGCAGCCACCGAAGGCGGCGGACGCCCCTGACGCCGAGCCGTATCCGGACGCTTCGGACGGACCCGCCGAGAAGCCCGCTGCGGAGCAGGAAAAGTCCGGTGCGGAGCAGGGGAAGGTCCCCGAGCACCTGGTCGGCTCGACGCTCTCGTCCGCCGCGGCGGAACAGGCCGAGCGTGTCTCGGGAGACGAACCGCTGCTCGCGGCCCGGGTGCACCGCCCCTCCGATCTCATGCGGCTCCTCATCGGGGTCCTGGCGATCGTCGTCCTGCTCTCGGTCGCCGCGTTCGCCCACGGCACGACCACCGGTCTCGAACAGGACATCAGCAAGGGAACCGGCCAGGCACCCGACATCCTGATCAAGACCGCCGGTCTGGTCTCCAGCATCGCCGTGCTGCTCGTTCCGGTCGCGTTCGCCATCGAGCGGCTGATCAAACGCGACGGACTACGGATCGCGGACGGCGTGCTCGCCGCCGTACTGGCGCACGGCGTCACACTCGCCACCGACCTCTGGGTGGCCAACTCCGCCCCCGGCACCATTCAGGACGCCCTGACCCAGCCGCAGCCCGGTGACGCGCTCACCGATCCCGTACACGGCTATCTCGCCCCCGTGATCGCCTATATGACGGCGGTCGGGATGGCGAGACGGCCGCGCTGGCGGGTCGTGCTGTGGGTGGTGCTGCTGCTCGACGCGTTCGCCATGCTGGTCGGCGGATACACGACCCCGTTCTCGATCATCCTCACCGTGCTGATCGGCTGGACCGTGGCGTACGGCACGCTGTACGCGGTCGGCTCGCCGAACGTACGGCCGACCGGTCAGCATCTGATGGCCGGTCTGCGCCATGTCGGCTTCCGCCCGGTCACCGCGATGCGCGCCGAGGACGCACCCGACTCCGGCGATCAGAACGATCGCGGGCGCCGCTACCTGGTCACCCTGGAGGACGGGCCACCACTCGATGTGACGGTCGTCGACCGCGAGCAACAGGCCCAGGGCTTCTTCTACCGGGTGTGGCGCAGGCTCACTCTGCGCGGCATCACCCAGCGCCGCTCCATCCAGTCGCTGCGTCAGGCTTTGGAGCAGGAGGCGCTGCTCGCGTACGCGGCGATCGCCGCCGGGGCCAACGCACCCAAGCTGATCGCCACCTCCGAGCTCGGGCCCGACGCCGTGATGCTGGTGTACGAGCACATCGGCGGCCGTTCCCTGGACGCGCTGGAGGACTCGGAGATCACCGACGAGCTGGTGCGCGGCGCCTGGCGCCAGGTGAAGGCGCTCCAGTCGCGGCGGATCGCGCACCGCAGGCTCACCGGCGACGCCATCCTGGTCGATCGTTCCGGCAAGGTGTTCGTCACCGATCTGCGCGGCGGCGAGATCGCGGCCGGTGATCTGGTCCTGCGGATGGATGTCGCTCAGCTGCTGACCACCACGGGTCTGCGGGTGGGCGCCGAGCGGGCCGTCGCCGGTGCTCTGGAGGTGCTCGGCCCCGATGCCGTCGCGGACTGTCTGCCGCTGCTCCAGCCGATCGCGCTGAGCCGCTCCACCCGGGCGACCCTGCGCCGGCTCGCCCGGGAACGCTCGCAGCGCGAGCGCGAGGCGGTGCTCGATGCGTCGGACGCGGCCAAGCGCGCCAGGGCGCTCGAACACGAGGCGGCTCAGGAGACCTCCACCGCCGGTCCGGTGCCGGACCACAAAGCCGCCCGCAAGTCGCTGCGCAACCAGAAGCAGGCCGAGAAGCGGGCCATGGACGACGCGCTGGAAGAGGCGCGCGAGGAGGATCTGCTCTCCCAGATGCGGCAGCAGGTGCTGCTGATCCGGCCACAGGCACCGGTCGAACCGGTACGGCTGGAGCGCATCAAGGCGCGCACCCTGGTCAGCTGCATCGCCGGCGCCATCGCCGCGTACTTCCTCATCTCTCAGGTCACCCAGGCCGACTTCGGTGCGGTCGTCGAGCAGGCGGAGTGGGGCTGGGTGGCGGCCGCGGTCGGCTTCTCGGCCCTCAGCTATGTCGCGGCGGCGATGAGCCTGCTGGGCTTCGTGCCGGAGCGGGTGCCGTTCGGCAAGACCGTACTGGCACAGGTCGCCGGGTCCTTCGTGAAGATCGTCGCCCCGGCCGCGGTCGGCGGTGTGGCGCTGAACACCCGCTTCCTGCAGCGCGCCGGGGTGCGTCCGGGCCTCGCCGTGGCGAGTGTCGGCGCCTCGCAGCTGTTCGGTCTCGGCTGCCACATTCTGCTGCTGGCGGCGTTCGGCTATCTGACCGGTACCGAGAAGACCCCGTCTTCGCTCACTCCTTCCAGGACCGTGATCGCCGGGCTGCTGACGGTCGCGGTGCTGGTGCTGGTGGTGACGGCGGTTCCGTTCCTGCGGAAGTTCGTGGTGACGCGGGTGCGGTCACTGTTCGCCGGAGTCGTGCCGCGCATGCTCGACGTGGTGCAGCGGCCGCAGAAGCTGCTGACGGGCATCGGCGGAATGCTGCTGCTGACCGGCCTGTTCGTGATGTGTCTGGACGCGTCGGTCCGGGCGTTCAGCGGCCCGGATGTGCCGCATCTCAGCTACGCGAGCATCGCGGTGGTCTTCCTGGCCGGTAACGCGCTGGGCTCGGCGGCGCCCACACCGGGCGGGATGGGCGCGGTCGAGGGCGCGCTGACGCTGGGGCTGATCGCGGTCGGCCTGCCGAAGGAGGTCGCGGCACCGGCCGTTCTGCTGTACCGACTGCTGACACTGTGGCTGCCGGTGCTTCCCGGCTGGCTCTGCTTCAACCATCTGACCCGCAAGGGCGAGCTCTGACCCGTAAGGCCGAGCTGACGGTTCCTCAGCCGTAGCACACGCCTGTCCATAGGGCCGGTCGGGCGACCGGAGCGAGCCGCGGCCACCCGCTTGGACCGGTGCCTCGTGCACGGGTCCGGTTCCCGCCACACGATGGGGCCATGAGGACCTCCACCCTGCGTGCCGCCGCTCTCGCTGCCGCCGTCACCGTGCTCCTGCCCATCACCGCCTGCTCGGAGAGCGGCACCAAGGACGACCCGGACGGGCCGCCGCGCTCTCCGGTTGCGGCGAATGCCGCCGAGGCGAGCAGCTCCGGCCAGCTCGCCTCCCAGAAGCTGACGTGGAAGCCCTGCCCGGCCCCGTCCACGGCACAGGGCGGCGGAAAGGCCCCGTCGCCCCTGCCCGGTGGCACCCCCTGGGAGTGTTCCTTCATGAAGGTCCCGCTCGACTACGCGAATCCGGGCGGCGAGACGATCGAGCTGGCACTCATCCGGGCCAGGGCCAAGAATCCGGACAAGCGGATCGGCTCCCTCATCTTCAACTTCGGCGGTCCCGGGGCCTCCGGTGTCGCCACCCTGCCCGCGTTCGGCACCGACTACGACAAGCTCCGCACCCGCTACGACCTGGTCAGCTTCGACCCGCGCGGGGTCGGTCGCAGTGCGGGCGTGGAGTGCGAGACCGACCGGCAGCTCGACGCCCGCTACGAGACCGACGCCACCCCGGACAGCAGCGCCGATGTGAATGCCTTCGTCAAGGACATCAAGACGTTCGCGTCGGCCTGCGAGAAGAACTCCGGCAAGGAGCTCCCCTACGTCGGCACCACCAACGCCGCCCGCGACATGGATCTGATGCGTCAGGTGCTCGGAGACAAGAAGCTGTACTACTTCGGCATCTCGTACGGCACCGAACTGGGCGGCGTCTACGCCAACTTGTTCCCGAAGAACGTCGGCAGGTCGGTACTGGACGGGGTGGTCGACCCGACCCTGGACTCCGTGCAGTCCTCGCTCGGCCAGGCCAAGGGGTTCCAGCTCGCGCTGGACAACTTCGCCAAGGACTGCGTGGACCGCGGCGCCGCCTGCAAGCTCCCCGGTTCCACCGGGAAGGAGGTCGAACAGGGGATCTCCGGCCTTCTCACCCGGCTGGAGAAGAAGCCGATCCCGGGGCTCGGGTCCCGGCAGCTGACGCAGTCCCTGGCCATCACCGGCATCGCGGCCGCCCTCTACTCCAAGGAGACCTGGCCGCTGCTGGAGCAGGGAGTGGATGAGGCCGACGGCGGGAACGGCGCGCTGCTCCTCGCTCTCGCGGACTCGCTGAACGGCCGTGAGGCCGACGGTCACTACAACAATTTGATGGCCGCCAACACCGCCATCAACTGCGCCGACTCCAAGCAGCGGTTCACGGCGGACCAGGCCATGGCGAAGCTCCCGGAGTTCCAGTCCGCCTCGCCGGTCTTCGGTGACTATCTGGGCTGGGGTCTGCTCGCCTGCACCGGCTGGCCGGTGGCGGGCGTCTGGGAGACCCCGGACGTCAGCGCCCCGGGCGCGGCGCCCATCCTCGTCATCGGCAACACCGGCGACCCGGCGACCCCGTACAAGGGAGCGAAGGCGATGGCCGACGCGCTGGGCAAGGGCGTCGGTGTGGAGCTGACGTACGAGGGCCAGGGACACGGCGCGTACAACAGCGGCAATGCCTGTGTGCAGAACGCCGTGGGCGACTATCTGCTGGATGGCAAGGTTCCGGCGGCCGGGACGGTCTGCAAGTAATTCACCGTCCCGGACCGCCTAGCATGGGCGCACTTTCTGTACGTCGTATGTACAGGCACATCGGGGAGGGACGTACACGTGGTCGGACACGCACGTGCCGGGGCTCTGGCAGGCGCCGCACTTCTGCTGACGGGGCTGGTCGCGGGCTGTGACGGGGGTACGGACGACAAGCCGGCCGACAGGACGGACCACAGTGCGGCGTCCTCGCCCGGCCAGTCGTCCGCCACGCCGAGCGGTGGGCAGCCCGGCATGCCCGGGCTGCCCACCGCGCTCACCTCCCAGCGGCCGGACTGGAACAGCTGCAAAGCCCCCGCGGGCGGCAGCGCACCCGGTGGCGACTGGCGGTGTGCGACGGTCAAGGTGCCGCTGGACTACGCGAAGCCGGAAGGCGACACCATCGGGATCGCGCTGATCCGCAAGAAGGCCCGGGACGAAGGCCGGCGCCTCGGCGCGATGCTGTTCAACTTCGGCGGCCCGGGCGGTTCGGGCGTCTCGATACTGCCGCGCGCCGCCGACTCGTACAAGATGCTCAACGCCCGCTACGACCTGGTGAGCTTCGACCCGCGCGGGGTCGCGGGCAGCGCAGGGGTGAACTGCCGTACCGACAAGGAGACGGAGGACGCCAACCGGAAGGTCGACATGACCCCGGACACGGCGGCGGAGGAGGCGGCGTTCATGAAGGACGGCGCGGACTTCGGCGCCGGCTGCGAGCGCCGCTCCGGCAAGGTCCTGCCATACGTCGGTACGACGAACGCCGCCCGGGACATGGATCTGATCCGTGAGGTGCTCGGCGACAAGAAGCTCACCTACTTCGGCGTGTCGTACGGCACGGAGCTCGGCGGCACCTACGCACACCTCTTCCCCAAGAACGTCGGCCGGACCGTCCTGGACGCCGTCGTCGACCCGACCGCGGACACGATCGGGCACGCCCGCAACCAGGCGACCGGCTTCCAGCGGGCGCTGGAGAACTACCTCAAGGACCGCGGCCAGGACCCGAAGGCGGGCACGCAGCGCATCGCCCGGCTGCTGGAACGGATCGACAAGAAGCCGCTGCCGACCACCTCGGGCCGCGAGCTCAACGAGTCGCTTGCCACCACCGGCATCGTCATGCCGCTCTACTCCAGGAGCAGCTGGCCGTATCTGACCCAGGCGCTGGACGAGGCCGAGAAGAGCGGCACCGGCAACACACTGCTCCAGCTGGCCGACGCGTACAACGGCCGTGACGAGAAGGGGCACTACGACACCCAGAACCACTCGCAGCGCGCCATCTCCTGCGCGGACAGCAAGCTCCGGCCGACGGCGGCCGAGGCCAGGGCCATGCTGCCCGAGTTCCGGAAGCTGTCCCCGGTCTTCGGCCCGTTCCTGGCGTGGGACACGGCCGGCTGGTGTGCCGAGTGGCCGGTGAAGGGTGAGCACGACACCCCGGAGGCGAGCGCTCCGGGCGCCGGTCCGATCCTGGTGGTCGGTACGACCGGTGACCCGGCGACGCCGTACGAGGGTGCGCAGAAGATGGCGGACGAGCTGGGCAAGGGCGTCGGCATCATGCTCACCAACAAGGGTGAGGGGCACGGCGCGTACGGCGAGAGCACATGTGTGACGTCGACCGTGAACGCGTACTTCCTCGAAGGGAAGGTCCCGGCGGACGGCAAGACCTGCTCGTGACACGGGACGTGTGCATGCCGAAGGGGCCGGTCCGCAGTGCGCGGACCGGCCCCTTCGGCATGCTGAGCGTTTAGTACACCGGCTTCTCGGGCTCGATCTGGTTGACCCAGCCGATCACGCCGCCGCCCACGTGCACCGCGTCGGCGAAGCCCGCCGACTTGAGAACTGCGAGGACCTCGGCGCTGCGGACACCGGTCTTGCAGTGCAGGACGATGCGCTTGTCCTGCGGGAGGTCCTGGAGGGCGTTGCCCATCAGGAACTCGTTCTTCGGGATCAGCCGGGCGCCGGGGATCGAGACGATCTCGAACTCGTTCGGCTCACGGACGTCGATGATCTCGATCTTCTCGTCCGCGTCGATCCACTCCTTGAGCTGCTTGGGAGTGATCGTGGAGCCGAGCGCCGCCTCCTGGGCCTCCTCGGACACGACGCCGCAGAAGGCCTCGTAGTCGATGAGCTCGGTGACGGTCGGGTTCTCGCCGCAGACCGCGCAGTCGGGGTCCTTGCGGACCTTGACCTGGCGGTACTGCATCTCCAGGGCGTCGTAGATCATCAGTCGGCCGACCAGCGGGTCGCCGATACCGGCGAGCAGCTTGATGGCCTCCGTGACCTGGATGGAGCCGACCGAGGCGCAGAGAACCCCGAGCACGCCGCCCTCGGCGCAGGAGGGGACCATGCCCGGCGGGGGCGGCTCCGGGTAGAGGCAGCGGTAGCAGGGGCCGTGCTCGGACCAGAAGACGGACGCCTGGCCGTCGAACCGGTAGATCGAGCCCCAGATGTACGGCTTGTTCAGCAGTACGGCTGCGTCGTTGACCAGATAGCGGGTGGCGAAGTTGTCCGTGCCGTCCACGATCAGGTCGTACTGGGCGAAGATGTCCATCACGTTGTCGGCTTCGAGCCGCTCCTCGTGAAGGACCACATTCACGTACGGGTTGATGCCCAGCACCGAGTCCTTGGCGGACTCGGCCTTGGAGCGACCGATGTCGGCCTGGCTGTGGATGATCTGGCGCTGCAGGTTCGACTCGTCGACCTCGTCGAACTCCACGATGCCGAGCGTGCCGACACCGGCGGCGGCCAGGTACATCAGGGCCGGCGAACCGAGACCGCCGGCGCCGACACAGAGCACCTTTGCGTTCTTCAGCCGCTTCTGTCCGTCCATCCCGACATCCGGGATGATCAGGTGGCGGGAGTACCTGCGGACCTCGTCGACGGTGAGCTCAGCAGCTGGCTCGACCAGGGGTGGCAGCGACACAGGAACCTCAACAATGCAGGTGGTCGGTTTCTACGTACTTCATCTACGTACGGTTGTTCACCCGTAACACTGCCACGCCCCTCCTCATTCCGAGATACCAGGTCCGATCCGCGAGACGATTTCGTCCCAGTACCTGGGCAGCGCCGCGAACGGGTCCATTTGTCCGTGCCGGCTGTCCCGGTCCGTGAAGAAGATCGTGCCCGCGCCCTGCCAGCGGGCGATGCGCATGGCCTCTTCGAGGTGGGTACGCGGAACGCCGTGGACGAAGTGCGCGAACCTCTCCGGCGGATAGGCGGCGGTCCACTCCGCCACCTGCGACCAGCGGTAGTCGGTCCACGGTCCGCAGAAGGTGACCAGCTGGTCGGCGGCCTCGGCATAGCCCGGATGCGGATGGGTGCCCAGGCCCAGCACCAGCAGCCCGTGCTCCTCCCCGTAGTCGCCGTGCTCGAGAAGCGTGGCGAGTGTGCTGGTGAGACGGCGCACCGCCGCGAGGTCGGCACGCCCGGCCGGGCATCGGCCGAGATAGAAGCCGTCGACGCGGTACCAGTCGAGGAAGGACTGCGCGTCGCTGATCAGCTCCCCGAAAGAGCGGCTGCCGAAGGCCAGATCGAGGTGGCCGAGCAGCCGGCCGCCCGCCGCCCGGATGGAGTCCTGCGGGACCTCGCCGTGCACGGCCCGCTCCCGCGCGTTGCGGAGCCGGCCCGCGGCCTCCAGACAGTGCGGGTCGGGGCGGGCGCCGGGGCCGTTGTCGATGTTGAGGACCGCCCAGTGCAGCGGGGTGCCGGGGCGGGCGAGCTCGGCCCATTCGGTGGGGGCGAGCAGCGGATGCGCGTAACCGGGGACGCCGAAGCCGAGTTGTTCGGCCCCGCTGGTCCGGCGGGCGGTCTCGGTGGAGGTCAGATACGGCACGCCGCCTCCATCCAGATGTCGGCGAGGGACTCCTCCAGATTGATCCGGGGGCGCCAGCCGAGCCGGTCCCTGGCGGTGCGGACGTCGGCCTGCTGCCAGGCACCGCAGCCGTCCGGGTACGGGGAGGGGGTCGCCGAGAGATGCTCGATGACCGACTCGGTGGAGGTGCGCGGGGCGCCGATGGGCAGCCGGGGCGGGGGCGCGTCGAGTTCGTGGAGTGCGCCCGCGTATCCGGCGACCCTGGCAAGGACGGCGGCCGCGTCCCGGAGCCGCACGGCGCGGCCGGTGCCGATGTTGACGACGCCCTGCGCGGCGGAGAGAGAGGCGGCGTGCACGGCGCGCGCGACATCGCGTACGTCGACGAAGTCGCGCTGCACTCCGAGGCCGCTGAGCTTCAGCTCGCCGTCGCCGGACTGCATGGCCCGGCGCATCGCCTCGGCGAGCCTGCCGAGCGGGGAACCGGCCGGGGTGCCGGGGCCGACCGGGGAGAAGACCCGCAGTACGACCGCGTCGAGGCCGGAGCCGAGGACGAGTTCGGTGGCTGCGAGCTTGCTGACGCCGTACGGGCCGCCGGGGCGCGGAATTGCGTCCTCCGCGGTCGATGAGCCGGGCTGCGAGGGCCCGTACTCCGACGAACAGCCGACCTGGACGAGACGGGCCGTACAGCCGCTGCGTCGCATTGCCTCGCAGACGGTGGCGACGGCGACGGTGTTGTGGCGGGTCAGATCGCGGGCCCCACCGCGGGTGGCGCCCGCGCAGTTGACGACGACTCCGGGGTGGACGGCGTCCAGGAAGCGGGTCAGCGCGCCGGGGCTGCCGCCGGCGAGGTCGAACCGCACGTCGGCGTCGTCGCCGCGGCCGAGCGCCGTGAGGTGCACGGCGGGGTCGGCGAGGAGGCGGTCGGCCACGAACCGGCCGAGGAATCCGTTGGCTCCGAGCAGCAGCACCCTCATCGCGCGCCCCCTCGGTGCCGACGGCGGGCTGCCGGTGCGGGGGATTGGGGGGTCATGTCCGGTGTCTCCTTCAGGAAGTGTGGTGCGGTACGGGGAAAGGACCCGCAACGTCGGCTCCGCGGGGGGCGTGCGGGTGGTTCGTATGTGGGGGTGGATCGGTGGTGCGGCTTCGGTCGCGCGGGTTACGCGGTGGTGCGGGTTTCGTCACCGGGTGTGGTGTGGGCGGATGCCCGGGAGAGGGCGACAGTGGCGCTGATCAGCAGCCCGAGCGCGGCTGCGCCACAGGCGACGGCGGGTACGGCTCCGGTGCCGGCCGCCATGACAAGGGCGTCGACGGGACGGGCGAGGAAGTGCAGACCGGGCAGCCGCCCGGCCAGGACCAGTGCGGGTGCCAGCGCTTCGAGGACGCAGGCGGCGGCGAGTCCGACGGCGGCGGGTTCCGGGAAGCCGTGCACGGTCAGCAGCCGGGCCAGCAGGAGCAGCACACCGAGCGCGGCCGCCCCGACGAAGGCGCCGCCGCCCCCGTACCCCAGATGCGCGACGTAGAGCAGCCCGGCGAGGACGCACAGGTGGAGTGCGACGGCTCCGAACAGCAGGGGGCGCACACCTGCGGCGAACTCCTCCAGTGCGCGGCTGACGATGAGTTTGCGGTGTGCGTGTACGGAGAAGAGGTGCGCGCACCAAGCGGCCGGGGCGACGGAGAGGGCCAGCCCCAGCAGCGGTGCGGGGGTGAGCGTCCAGGGGCCTTCGGGGCCGCCGCTGAGTACCTGGTCGAGCAGTGCTTCGCCGTACAGGACATAGCCGAGGAGCCAGCAGCCGTACACATGGGCGGGGCCCGAGGACCGGCCTTCGGCGCGCAGGGGGCCGCTGCGCAGGCTGAGGGCGAGTCCGACAATGCCGACGAGCGCTCCGATGAGGGCGATCGCAAGCCGTCCCTGGCCTCCGAGCACCCCCTCGGTAACCCTCAGTGCGCCGGCGGTCGCGATGCAGGCCGCGCCCGGCACCAGTGCGCGGAGCGACCAGGCGGCGCGTGTCTCGGTGTCGCGCTCCGTCGCGCGGAGCGCTGTCGCGGGCTCGCCCGTCACGGCGGGTACCCGGGCGAAGAGCTCCTCGGCGAGCGAGAAGACATCGCGGTGCCGGTAGCGGGCGGCGGCGCGGTCGGTGACGCCATGGGCTTCGAGCCCGGCGGCGATCTCCAGCGGATCGACGGCCCGCTCGCACAGCTCGCGATGGCGGTGCATCAGCGATTTCACGGGGTCGGCGGGACCGCGGCGCGAGGCGTTGAGCTTGCGCGCCGGAGCTGCGCGCGCGATCTCGGGGGCGCGGGGAGTCGCGGCCCTCTCTGCGGAGGTCCGCTCCGCGAAGGTCTGCTCTGCGGGAACCTGCTCTGCGGCGGTGTTCTCCGGGGTGGCTTTCTCCGTGGCCGCTTTCTCTGTGGCCGCTTCTTCCGGGGCTGCTTTCTCTGTGGCTTTCGGTGCGGAGGCGGGCTCGGCGTCCGGAGCCGTAAGGGGGCGACCGGCCTCGGCCGATACGTCACCGGCCTCGACGACCCGAGAAGCCTCGTTCCGGGCGGCATCGTCCGGCACGCCCACGGGCTCGCCCGCAGCTGCCGCCACCGCTGCCTGGTCCGGGTCCGGCGAGCCCCACACCGGCTCCGAGATCTCGGAGCCGAGGGTCTCGGAGACGAGCGCCCACGAGCGGAGGTCCCAGCTTCCGCCGGTGGTCGGTGTGGCGGGTGCGTCGGGCACCTCGGTCGGGCCGCCCATGGTGATTCCTCCGTGATCGTCGCCGACTGCGTCGGGCCGTCCCGGCCCGCCGCTGCGGCCCCGCCCGGCTGTTCCCTGTTGCTGTTCACACATCGCCGCCACCCGCTCCCCGAGCTCCCGCGCAGACGGCGGCCCAGCTGGGTGTGCGGTCGACCGCGCCTGCCGGGGCGGGGCCCGAGGCCGTCCACGGGCCCTGGACATGCGCCTCGGGCGGGGTGGCGAACGGGCGCGGTTCGCCGTCGGCATTCACCGTGTCTGCCTCCCTTCGCACCGGGGCGTGCGAGATCAGCTCCAGGTAGATGCCGCGAAATGCCGCGAGGTTCTGTTCGACGGTGAAGAGTTCGAGCGCGCGGGCGCGCGCCGCCGCTCCGAGCCGCGCGCGGCGCTCGGGGTCGCGCAGCAGTGCGAGGCAGGCGTCGGCGAGCGCCCGGGGATTGCGCGGGGGCACCACGAGCCCGGTACCGCCGATGACTTCGACCACCGCGCCGACGTCCGTCGACACCGTGGCCCGGCCGCAGAACATCGCCTCGACGAGGCTGATGGGGAAGCCTTCGACAACGCTGGAGAGGACGACGACCCCGCCCGCCGCATAGGCCTCCGACAGATCCGGCACCTCGGCTCCTCCGATGTCCTCGAAGGAGACCGGGTTGTCGCCGACGGCGTGTGCATCCGTGGCCTCGTCGGGGAACAGCTGGGCGGCGAGCGCCCGGCAGTGCGCGAGATAGGTGCTGCCTTCCGGGCCCTGGGCCGGAGCGCCGATGATCCGCAGCCGGGCGTCCGGTTCGGCCTTCCGCACCTCCGCGAAGGCGTGCAGCAGCGCGATCAGGTCCTTGGCGGGCTCGATCCGGCCGACCCAGACCAGCGTGTCGTCGGGACCGCTGTCGCCGCTCTCCCCCAGGGCCGTGAACCTGCCGGACTCCATGCCAGGGTGGACTGTGCGCAGCTTCTCGCGCTCGGCGCCGCACCGTTCCTGCCAGCGGCGGGCGTGGGTGTTGCCGGGGGTGACGATCGCGGCCTGCCGGTACACCTCGGTGGCGAGCCGTCCGTGGAAGTTGGAGAGCAGGGCGCGCACCGGCGCGCTCAGGGGGGTGTCGGCCGCTGCGAGGTAGTGCGCCCGCAGTTGCACGCCGTGCTCGGTGACCAGCAGGGGTACCCCGAAGAAGCGTTTGGCCAGCAGCCCCGGCAGCGCCGCGGCACCACCGGATGTGGCGTGGCAGAGGTCGACCGCGCCGAGGCTCTCCTCGTCGTACCAGTCGAGGGAGAGCGGGCGCAGTACCCGGTCGAGTTCCCGGGCGAAGGCGAGGAAGTCGGGGACGGTGGCGGTCTGGACGGTGCGCCCGGTGCCCGGGGCACGGCAGGCGGCTTCGAGCATGCGTACGGCGGTTTCGGAGCGGAGCGCCGCTGGGAGCCCCCCGTGTTCGCGGGCCAGTTCGGCCAGGCCGTACAGGCCCTCCGTGAACTGCGTGTCCGCGACGCCGGCGGTCGTACGCCCTGTACGCCCGTCTTCGCTCCGTTCGCCGAAGCCCGCGCCCCCGCCCCCGCTCGGCCTCGCGCTCGCGCCTGCGCCTGCGCCTGCGCCTGCGCCTGCGGCATCGTCCTCGCCGCTCGTCGTATCCGCCGTGCAGACAGAGGCCGCGAGAGCCGTGAAGTACGCGGTGAAGCGCTGTCGTTCGCGCCGTCCGTACGAGCGTCCGCCCCCGCCCGTCACCATCCGGGCGAGCAGCCCCTTGGAGGCGTGGGTGCCCAGGATGTCCTCGTCGGTCGTCCACAGCGGCGCCGTCCGTACCCGGCTGACCTCTGCCGGAAGCTGGACCCAGCCCTGCGCTTCCTGTTCGGCGGAGCGGCTGAGCGCGAAGAGATCGAACTCGTGCTGCGAGAGTCCGCGCACCAGACGGTCGCACCAGAGTCTGGACTCACCGGTCGCATACGGATAACCACCGTCGGTGAGGAGTCCGATCCGCACGAGCACACCCCCGATCTCCCTTGTGGTCGGCCACCGTTGGAACGGCGACTCACAGCGGGACGACCGTAAGCGGATACGCCGGTGGCGCGACGGACGGTTGTCCGTCGCGCCACCGAAAGGGGTGAACCGTCGTAACTTTCCCACCCCGGTGGCGTTCTGTCGCGCTATGGGAGTGGCCGGTCACGCACGGTCAGGCTGCGGCCAGTTCCTTGCGGGCTGCGCGGCGCACTGCCGCGAGCGCCGGATCGAGCGCGGGAACGGCCGCCAGGAGCTGCTTGGTGTACGGGTCCCGGGGGTCTCCGTACACCTGGTCCACCTCACCCTCCTCGACGATCCGGCCCCGCCGCATGACGGCGACCCGGTCGCTGACCTGCCGTACGACGGCGAGGTCGTGCGCGATGAAGACCAGGGCGAGCCCCAGCTCCCGCTGCAACTGCGCCAGCAGGGCGGTCACCTGGGCCTGGGTCGTCACATCGAGTGCGGAGACGGCCTCGTCGCAGACGATCAGTTCCGGCTCGGCGGCCAGCGCCCGTGCGATCCCGACGCGCTGGCGCTGTCCGCCGCTGAACTCGTGCGGGTAGCGGTCGTACTGCTCGGGGTCGAGCCCGACCCGCTTCAGCAGATCCCGTACCCGGGCCCGGATCACGACCTCGTCGCGCTCCCCGGAAGCCCGCAGCGGGTCGGCGACCGATTCACCGATCGAGCGTCGCGGGTTGAGGGAGGAGACGGGGTCCTGGAAGACCATCTGCACCCGGGCCCGGCGGGTGAGCCGCCCGGAGGTGGGCTCCAGCAGTCCTACGAGCATCCGCCCGAGGGTGGTCTTTCCGCTGCCGCTCTCGCCGACGATGCCGAGGGTTTCGCCGCGCCGGACTGTGAGGGAGACACCGTCGACAGCGGCGAGGGCGGACTTGCCCCTGCCGAACACCTGCCGGACGTCGACGGCCTCGACAAGCGGCTCACTCCCGACGAGTTCCTCACCATCGACCGATGCCTCGCCCTCGCCCGCGGCCGGCTTGTCGTCCGAGGCCGCCGGGCGGGCCGGAATGCGTGGCACCGCCGCCAGCAGCGCCTGCGTGTACGGCTCGCGCGGCGCCACGAGCACCTCGCCCACCGGCCCCCGTTCCACCGCCCGCCCCGACTGCATGACCAGTACCTCGTCGACCGATTCGGCCGCCACGCCCACGTCATGCGTGACCAGCAGCAACCCCATGCCCGTCTCCCGCCGCAGATTGTGCAGCAGATCCAGGATCTGGGCCTGGACGGTGACGTCCAGGGCGGTCGTCGGCTCGTCGGCGATCAGCAGCTGGGGTTCGCAGGCCAGGGCCATCGCGATCAGTGCCCGCTGCCGCATCCCGCCGGAGAACTCGTGCGGCCGGGACCGGGAGCGCCGTATCGCGTCGGGAATCCCGACCCGGTCCAGCACCTCGACGGCCCGGGCCCGCGCCACCCGCCGGGAGGCCCGGTTGTGGACCCGGTACACCTGGGCGATCTGGTCGCCCACCGCGTAGTACGGGTCCAGCGAGGACAACGGGTCCTGGAAGACCATCGCCGCCTTCGCGCCCCGCAGGGCGCGCAGTTCCGCGTCGTCCGCCGCGGTCACGTCCACCCCGGCGACCCGGATCGAGCCGCCGACCCGGGCCCCGGTCCCCCGGTGCAGTCCGAGCAGGGCGTACGCCGACGCACTCTTGCCGGAGCCGGACTCACCGACGACGCCGAGTGCGCCGCCGGCCTCCAGTGAGAACGACAGCTTCTCCACCGCTCGTACGTCACCGAACGAGATCGAGAGATCGGAGACTTCGACCAGGCTCATGCCAGCACCACCCGTCGGTCGGCCATCGCCTGCAGAATGTCCGCGACGGCATTGGCAAGGACGACGAAGAATCCGGTGACGAGCACCAGACCGACGACCACCGGAAGGTCCACGTGCTTCACGGCGTCGACGAGTTCGCGGCCGACCCCCGGGATCCCGAAGAGGGATTCGGTGAGTACGGCGCCGCCGAACATCGAGCCGATGTCCAGTGCGCCGAGCGCGATCACCGGCGCCAGCGCACCGCGCAGCGCGTGCCGCCCGACGAGCGCCCGCTCGCTGACCCCGTACGCCCTGAAGGTGCGCACATGGTCCTCGGCCAGGGTCTCCAGCATCGAGGCCCGGGTCATCCGGGCGTACGGGGCCGCGGACACCAGCGCCAGCGAGATCCAGGGCAGCAGCAGGTTCCAGGCCCACTGCTCGGGGCTCTCGGTGAGGGGCACATAGTCCGGGAACGGCAGGATCTGGAGCGCCGTGACCAGGATGATGATCAGCAGCAGGCCGATGACGAAGACCGGCGTGGCCATGCCGGCCAGGGTGATCCCGGTGAGGATGCGCTCGGTCAGCCGCCCCCGCCGCCACACCGAGAGCAGCCCGGTGCCGACACCGAGCAGCATCCACAGCACGAAGGCGCCGACGGCGAGCGAGGCGGTCGCCGGGAGCTTGGCCAGGATCAGCTCGGTGACCTGCTGGTCGCTCTGGTACGAGAGCCCCAGGCAGGGCGCCTGGCAGTGCAGCACCCCGGTTCCGGTCGAGTAGTCGCGGCCGGCGAAGAGGCCCTGGAGGAAGTGCGCGTACTGCATGTACAACGGGTCGCCCAGGTGCAGCTGTTCGCTTACCTGTGCCACCTGCGCGGGCGAGCAGCGCGGACCGCAGGCGATCTGTGCGACGTTGCCGGGGGCGACGTAGAAGGCCGCGTAGACGACGATGCTGAGCGCGAGCAGCACGAAGAGCGCCCCGCCGAGGCGCCTGAGCAAAAACCACGTCATGCGTCGGTCTCCTTCTTCCGGCCGGTGCCGATCCGCAGCCGGGATTCGGCGCGCGGGTCGAGTGCGGTGCGTACGCCCTCACCGAGGACGGTCAGCGCCAGCACCGTGACGAAGAGCAGCAGGGCCGGGATCAGCAGATAGGTGGGCGCCGCCTGGTACCAGGTGTCGGCGTCGCTGAGCATCTGCCCCCAGGAGGGTGTGGGCGGCTTGATGCCGACGCCGAGGAAGGACAGAGCCGCTTCGACGACGATGTCGGCCGGGAAGAGCAGCACGGCGTACGTGATGACGGGCGCGGCCAGCGCGGGCAGCAGTTCCCGCTTGGCGATCTGCCAGGAGCCCCAGCCGCTGAGCCGGGCGGCGGAGACGTGGTCGAGCGATTTCAGCGCGAGCGTCTGGGCGCGCACGATCTTCGAGATGCCGGACCAGCCGACCAGGCCGATGATCACGGCGATCAGGACCGGGCGCGGGAAGCTCGTGGGGACGACGGCGAGCGCGCCGAGCGCGATCACCATGACGGGCAACGCGACCACGACGTCGGTGACCCGGCTGAGCGCCTGGTCGACGAAGCGGTTGCCGAGCCCGGCCGCGAGGCCGACGCCGACCCCGATGATCACCTGGAGCAGGGTGGCGGCGAGCGCGACGCCGAGCGAGACCCGTGCCCCGTGGACGACGCGTGCGAACAGGTCGCGTCCGGTGAGCGGTTCGACGCCGAGCCAGTGCTCGGCGCTGATCCCGCCGAAGGAGCCGAGCGGCACCCCGCCGGTGGCGGAGTCGACGAGTTCCGGGTGGTACGTGGTGGGGTCCTGGCCCTCGATGCCCGCGAGCAGCGGTGCGGCGAGCGCGATCAGGACCAGCAGGGCGACGACGACGGCCGCCACGAGGGCCGCGCGCCGGGCGCGCAGCCGCCGCCAGAACGGATGGGCCCCGGAGGCGGGGGCCTTGACGGCCCCCGCCTCCTCGGCCAGTAGAGCTTCGGCCATGGTTACTTGACCGCGACCTGCGAGATGTCGAGCACACCGGTCCAGTCGCTGATCACGACGTTCTTGATGGACTCGCCGTACAGGCGCTTGTAGACCGGGTGGAACAGCGGCACGGTCAGTGCCTGCTCACCGACCTTCTCGTCGAGCGCGCCCCAGCGCTTCGCGGCGGCGTTCAGGTCGGTCAGCTTGTTGATCTCGTCGATCTCCTTGTTGACCGCAGAGTCGTTCAGCTGGCCGGAGTTGAAGTTGTAGCCGGACTTGACGATCTGGCGTCCATCGAAGATCGGTGCGAAGAAGGGCCCGCCGGACGGCCAGTCGGCACCCCAGCCGCCGAGGAAGAAGCCGGGCTCACTCTTCACGTTGTAGACCGTGTCGGAGTAGTCGTTGCTCTCCAGGCCCCGGAGCTTGACGGTGATGCCGGCCTTCTTCAGCGCCTCCTGGAGCGCGGTGGCGATCTCCGGGCTGGTGGCGAAGTCCTTGTCGTTGGAGTGCGTGAGGGTGACGGTCAGCCCCTTGGGGTAGCCGGCCTCCTTCAGCAGTTCCTCGGCCTTGGCAGCGTTGCCGGACTTCCCGGCCGGGAAGTGGTCGTACGGGGTGTATCCGAAGGCCTTCTGGTCGGGGAGGAAGGTGGTGGCGGGCTCGGCGAGCGAGGAGCCGCCGGCCGCGTTGACCACGGAGGAGCGGTCGACGGCGTACGAGATCGCCTGGCGCACCTTCGGGTTGTCGAACGGCTTCACCTTCGGATTGAAGGCGATGTAGTTGGTGTAGCCGAAGTGGCCGGTGCCGACGCGTGCGGCGAGCTTCTTGTCGCCGGTGACCTTGGCAAGCTCGGCGGGGCCCAGGTTGGTGTCGGTGGTGACGGCGGCCGCGTCGGCGCCCTGCGATGCGGAGAGGCGCTGGTTGATGACGGCGGAGTCGAGCCCGGAGCGCACGTCGATCCGGTCGGGGTAGGCCTTGCGCTCCTCGTCGGTCGCGGCCGACCAGTGCGGGTTGCGCTCCAGGACGAGGCGCTCGCCGTCGCCCTCGTTCTTGACGACCTTGTACGGCCCCGAGGAGATCGGGTGCTCCTCGTACTTGGTGCCCTTGTCCTTGGCCTTCGGCACCGGGGTCGTCTGGGTCTGCGTGGCCAGGAAGGGGAATTCACCCTCCGGCTTGTTGAGGTGGAAGACGATCGTCTTCGCGTCGGGCGTCTCGATCGAGTCGAGGCCCTTCTTGTCCTTGTACGGGCCCTGGTAGTCGGCCCCGCCGATCAGCCAGTCGCGCAGGTAGGGCGCACCGCCGGAGAGCTCCGCGGCGAAGGAGCGCTCGATGCCGTACTTGATGTCGGCACTCGTGATCGCGGCGCCGTCCTCGTATTTCAGGCCGTCCTTGAGGGTGTACGTCCACACGGTGGCGTTCTTGCTGGGCGTGCCCAGGTCGGTCGCCAGGTCGGGGACGACCTTCGCGCCCGCCGCGCCGTCCTCCCGGTTGCGGGTGGTGAGCGTACGGAAGACGAGGGACGGGACGTTGCCACCGCCGGAGGTGTAGAGCCGGGCGGGGTCGAAGTCCTCCTGCGGCTTGCTGTTGAGGACGGTGAGCGTGCCGCCCTTCTTGGGCGTGCCCGCTGCGCCGGAATTGCCGTCGCTGGCCTTGCTGTCCTGGGGCCCGCAGGCCGCGGCACCCGCAGCCACGACGAGTACTGCGGCGGCCGCTGCCACGCGGCGCGATATGACGGACGGTTGACGCATCGGAAGGTGACCTCTCGGAGTACTGCCTGGAGAAAAGAACGGAGGGAATTTCCGTGCAGGCAGCAACGAGAGCGAGTGCACACAACCGATCGGCACATGGAAAAAGATGACCGGAACACTGAAACTGTCGCGCCTGCGGACGGAGTGCGCCCAGGCGCGACAGTCGTGCATGGTTGTCCGGGCCGTTTCAGGGCTCGGGCAGAGGGCCGACGCGCGCTCGGGCAGGCGTCAGCAACAGTGGATGTCGGCGACGCTGTGCCCGGTCACGCCGATGAGCGCCAGCTCTATGGCGGCGCGTTCGGAGGTGACGGGGCTGCGTGACATGCCGAGAAATATGGATCACCGCCCAGGGGATGTCAACGCAGAATGAGACGATCATCTCAATATGCGGACAGCATCCGGGTGAGGACGCCCCGGTCGGCAGATGACGGCGGAGCCCGGCCTCGATCGACGGGACGGCCCGGCACACCCCCGGCCCGGCCCTTTCTGATTCAACTGCCCGGATACACCCAGGCGTTGGGCCGGCACTTGATCTTGTTGATGTTCAGGGACTTCGTCTGCTGCTGCATCACCGGAGCGAGGGCTCCCGGCGTGCGACAACTCACATGGTCGTGCCCCAGCCGGTGACCGACCTCATGGTTGATCAGCATCTGACGGTAGGCGAAGAGTTTGTCCGGGCCGAACGTCGACGACCCCTGCGCCCAGCGGTAGGCGTTGATCATCACGCGTTCGGTCGCCGCGGAGTCGCACGAGACGTTGTCCTCGGTCGTGTCCAGACCCGACTTCCGGCACCAGTCCCCGGTGGTTCCTGGACTGGCCAGGGTGATCACGAAATCGGGGTCGCCGGAGGAGATCCGCTCGAACGTCATGGCGCCGGCGTGCGCCCAGCTGCGGTCGTCGTTGAGCGTCTCCTGGACGGCACGGGCAAAGAGCGAGGCGTCGAGCCCGAGACCCTTCTCGACATCGATCCGGTAGCGGTACTTGTGGCCCCTGCCCGGGGCCTTCGCCGTCCCCGGAACCGCCTCGAACTTCCCGGACCCATGGAGCTTTGGGGAGAGCGGATATGCCTTGGCCATCTTCTCCGCGTACGAAAGAGCCTTGACCTGCGCCACCTTCGGGGTCGGCCGGTCGTCCGAGCGAGAGGCGCCGTCGGTGCCGTCCCGGTCGACACCCGCGGGCTGCGCGGCACTGGTCCCGCCACCGTCGTGGGCGACCTGCCCGGCCACGACCACCGCGAGCACGGTGGTCACCGCGGCGGCCGCGATGCCGGTGAAGGTACGGCCCCTGGCGCCCTTGCCGTCCTTGGCGGGCGTCGGCGCGTCGGCGTCGCCGTGCGGCGGCTGCTCGTCCCACTCGCCGACCGAGCTGTACGGATCGGCCGTCGGCACCGGCGGGGCGGAAGGCCCACGGGGTGCGGGGGGCGTGCCGAACGCCTCGACGAACTCGCGCCGCGGACCCGGTACCTGTGGCCGGGTACCGACCTGCTGCTCACGCCGGGGCACCGTCTGCTGCGGCCCGGTCCCCCAGCCGCCGCCGGGTTCACGCTGTTCGGGGTGGCCGCCGCGGACGTGGCCGGTCTGCCGGAACGGGGCGTGTCCATCCGCACCGGCCGGTGTGTCGGCCTGCCTCCGGCGCCGCCCACTGCCGGGCCCCGGACGTATGGCCTCACGGTCACCGCCTGTATTCGCGACGGCGGCCTCGATATCGGACCCCGCGGGTTTGGGGCCCTTTCGACTATGTCGTCCCACGCCCCGGATCAGCTCCCGCCGCGTTCGTCGAGCAGCTCCCGGAAGGCCTGGGCGACCGCCTCCGGGTACTCCATCATCGCCACGTGCCCCGCGTCGGGCAGTGTCAGCAGCCGCGAATCACGGAAGGCCGCGGACGCCCTGCGTGCCATCCGGTACGAGACCAGCTGGTCCCGTCCGCCGTACACGAGCTGGGTCGGCGCGAGCACCCGCTCGGCCTGGCGCCACAGTCCGTGCTGCCCGCCCAGCGTGTACGCATCGACGATGCCACGTGCCGAGCGCGCCATCGCGTCCCAGAAGTACGGCAGCTCCAGCCGGCGCTCCATTTCGGCCACCGCTTCACGGAAGCCCGATTCGGAGACGCGCGCCGGATCGCCGTAACAGAGTGCCATGACGCCGCGCGTGCGCTCTTCCGCGGTCCAGTCCCTGGTCATCCTGGCGAACATGCTCGCGACGCCCGGAACGGCGAGCAGTCCGGTCGGTACAGCGGGCCACTGCACCCGGATCTCGGGGAGCGCGGGCGAGATGAGGGTGAGGGTGCGCACCAGGTCGGGTCGGACCGCGGCAACCCGGGTGGCCACGGCGCCGCCGAGCGAATTGCCGAACAGATGGACGGGCCCGCGCTCCCCCGCGTCGAGGAACCGGATCACGGCACGGGCATGCCCGGTGACCGAGTAGTTGCCGTCGTCCGGCGGCGGCGAGTCGCCGAAACCGGGCAGGTCGACCGCCTCTCCGTCCACCAGGTCCTGGAGCAGCGGCATCAGCGCCGACCAGTTCTGCGATGAGCCACCGAGCCCGTGCACATAGAGCGCGGGCGGCAGCCCGGTCCGCTCCGGCGGCCGGGATCGGACGGTCAGCGTCAGTCCGGGCAGCGCGGCGGAGCGCAGCTTCTCCCCCTCCGCGACCCTGACGGTGCTCACCATGGGGGCCACCGCGGTGGCGGCGCGGACTCCCGGCAGCTCGGTCGAAGACATGCGGCAATGTTACGAGACGATCACACCGTGGTTCATGTGTTCGCGGTCACACACCGCATAGCGGCTTGCAGGGGTAGCTCCTAGGCTCGAAGCAAGGAAGGGAGTCACCATGACGGTCGACCCCAGCGACCCGGAGACCTTCGAGAACATCCAGCCGGACGAACCGGACCAGGAGACGCCCCGGGCGGACGCCGCCGAGCAGCAGGCCGATCTCCAGCAGCGGCAGGACGAACCGCTCACGGACATCGACCGGAACAGTGCCAATGAGGCGGATGCGGCGGAGCAGGCTCGTGTTGTCACACAGGATGAAGATGATTACCGCTGATACGCCCCGCTTTGCCCCATCGGTCGACGAATCTATGGCTACCGCAGCCGTCCGGTCCGTGAAATTCTGCGTCCGCGCCGCGCATACCCGGGTTACCCAAAAGTACGATGGCTGTACGGCGCAGCGTGCATGGAAAGGCTGTGTCCGATCACAAATTTGGGAGGCGGCGTGACAGCCATCGAGCAGACCGAGGCGGCGCGCCCGCGGGGCACTCGACTGCCCCGCCGCGCCCGACGCAACCAGCTGCTGGGCGCCGCGCAGGAAGTATTTGTGGCGCAGGGTTACCACTCCGCCGCGATGGACGACATCGCCGAGCGGGCGGGGGTCAGCAAGCCGGTGCTCTATCAGCACTTCCCGGGCAAGCTGGAGCTCTATCTGGCCCTGCTCGACCAGCACTGCGAGTCGCTGCTCCAGGCGGTCCGTACGGCGCTGGCGTCGACGACCGACAACAAGCTGCGCGTCGCCGCGACGATGGACGCGTACTTCGCATACGTCGAGGACGAGGGCGGCGCCTTCCGGCTGGTCTTCGAGTCGGACCTGACCAATGAGCCCGCGGTGCGCGAGCGCGTCGACCGGGTATCGCTGCAGTGCGCGGAGGCCATCTCCGACGTCATCGCCGGTGACACGGGACTGTCCAAGGACGAGTCCATGCTGCTCGCGGTGGGTCTGGGCGGTGTCTCCCAGGTGGTCGCCCGTTACTGGCTCTCCAGCCAGTCCGCCATTCCCCGGGACACGGCGGTGCAGCTGCTCACTTCGCTGGCCTGGCGAGGCATCGCGGGCTTCCCGCTGCACGGCATCGATCAGCACTGACGGAAGCCGCCGGGTGCGGCCGGCGCCCGTGTTCGCTGCGGGCGTTGCCCGCCGACCGCTGGCGGATCCCCTCAGCGGGCTAATGTGTGCTGCGTACGGCGCGGTTCACCGCGCAGGGACTGACCGTCGGAGGGACATAGCCGTGGAGGTCAAGATCGGGGTGCAGCACACGCCCCGGGAGATCGTTCTGGAGAGCGGGCTTTCCGCCGAAGAGGTCGAGAGCACGGTCGCCGAGGCTCTCACCGGTAAGGCGCAGCTGCTCAGCCTCACGGACGAGAAGGGCCGCAAGGTGCTGGTGCCGGCCGACCGGATCGCGTACGTGGAGATCGGCGAGCCGAGCACGCGCCGCGTGGGGTTCGGCGCGCTGTAGGCAGCACGCTCGAAGCGGTGACCGTGGCAGCGGCCCGGTGGGAATTCCCCACCGGGCCGCTTTCCGTTCTTCCGGCCCGTTATATCGGTCCGCGTCCGCGTTTCCGTCAGCCGGGCGATTCCTGAGCGAACCCTGTTCAAGGAGGGTTGCGTTCCGCAACCCTCGGGTAGTACCGCTAACGACCGTTTTACCCGCCCCGCAACTCGCGAGGTGATCATCTGTGATCTTGGAATTCCTCGGCTCCGTCGTGCTCGGACTCGCCCTCGCCTGGGTGGCGCTCCGCGCGCTGCCGCACCGGCTCCCGTCCCGCCGGGCCGTCTTCGCCACCGGCGCTCTGGGAGCGGTGTTCGGTGCGTTTCTCATGCACTCGGTGCTGGGCCCGGACCACGCCGTGGCCACGCTGATCGGCGCGGTGCTGATCGGGGCCGTGACGCTCTCGCTACTGGTCCGCCCCGGTAGCCACCGCCTGAGCCGATCAGCGGCGGCCTGAAGCCGTCCGGCACCCGCGCGAACGGACGCCGGACGGCCGCGGTGAAACCGCGACTACGCGGCGAGCCCGAGCGCGGCCATCCGCTTGGTGTGCGCCTCGGTGATCCGCGAGAACATCCGCCCGACCTCCGCCAGGTCGAACCCGTCGGCCACTCCCCCGACGAGCATCGTCGACAGTGCGTCGCGGTCGGCCACCACCCGCTGTGCCTGCGAGAGCGCCTCGCCCATCAGCCGGCGCGCCCACAGCGCGAGCCGCCCACCGACACGCGGGTCGGCCTCGATCGCGGCGCGCACCTTCTCGACGGCGAAGTTGCCGTGCCCCGTGTCGTCGAGCACGGCGAGGACGAGGGAGCGGGTGTCCGAGTCGAGCCGGGCGGCGACCTCGCGGTAGAAGTCGCTGGCGATGGAATCGCCGACGTAGGCCTTGACCAGGCCCTCCAGCCAGTCCGACGGCGCGGTCTGGCGGTGGAAGTCGTCGAGCGCCTTGGCGAACGGCTCCATCGCGCCCGTCGGCTCCACCTCGATCGCGGTCAGCCGGTCCGTCAGCCGCTCGAAGTGATGGAATTCGGCGGAGGCCATCTTTGCCAGCTCCGCCTTGTCGGCCAGCGTCGGCGCGAGTTTGGCGTCCTCGGCGAGCCGCTCGAAGGCCGCCAGCTCCCCGTACGCAAGTGCTCCCAGCAGGTCCACGACCGCTGCTCGGTACTGCGGCTCCACGGATGCCGTGGCCCAGTCCTGGGCGGCGATTCCGGTGAGCACGGGGGCTTCATTGGCGTTGTCAGGCGTCTCCATGAACCGCAGAATAGCCCGACCGACGGGGGATGGAAGGGCCTGGCCAGCCAGTGACATCACACCGTTCCGATGAATTCGCCCAACACACATGCGCGAATCCGGGGTACAGTGGTATTGCGTCTACTCAGTATTTTGGGCTGGTGGCGCGAAATTGAATGAGGATGCCCGGTCGGTGGCCCGATCGGCTCCGACCCGACAGCCCTCCACGCGGGGCGTACGCCACGTACGACCGCAGATGAGGGGCCCCCTCAGCGGCACGAGCGCTCGAGCGACGGCAGTGGTCCCGCGCCACCCGGCCCATCCACGGCCGGATGACCAACCCCGGCACGGTACGACCCCCAGCGTTCGCCTCGGACCGCGTCTCACAGAAGAGGCAGCACCCTGACTACGTTCCGAGACCTCGGGATTCTTCCCGAGACGGCCGAGGCCCTTGAGGCCGTCGGCATTGTGTCCCCGTTCCCCATCCAGGAGATGACGCTCCCCGTCGCGCTCTCCGGCTCCGATGTCATCGGGCAGGCCAAGACCGGCACCGGCAAGACCCTCGGTTTCGGTCTGCCGCTGCTGGAGCGCGTCACCGTCCCCGCGGACGTCGAGGCGGGCCGGGCCGAGCCCGAGCAGCTGACCGAGGCGCCGCAGGCGCTGGTCGTCGTCCCCACCCGCGAGCTCTGCCAGCAGGTCACCAACGACCTGCTGACCGCCGGCAAGGTGCGTAACGTCCGCGTTCTCGCCATCTACGGCGGCCGCGCGTACGAGCCGCAGGTCGAGGCCCTGAAGAAGGGCGTCGATGTGATCGTCGGCACCCCGGGCCGACTGCTCGACCTCGCCGGGCAGCGCAAGCTCGACCTCTCGCACGTCCGCGCACTCGTGCTCGACGAGGCCGACGAGATGCTCGACCTGGGCTTCCTGCCCGACGTCGAGAAGATCATCACCATGCTTCCGCCGAAGCGGCAGACGATGCTGTTCTCGGCGACCATGCCGGGCGCCGTCATCGGCCTCGCACGGCGCTACATGTCGCAGCCGACGCACATCCGCGCCACCTCGCCCGACGATGAGGGCGCGACCGTCGCGAACATCTCGCAGCATGTCTTCCGGGCCCACTCGATGGACAAGCCGGAAATGGTCTCCCGCATCCTGCAGGCCAACGGCCGCGGACTCGCGATGATCTTCTGCCGTACGAAGCGCACGGCCGCCGACATCGCCGAGCAGCTGGAGAAGCGCGGTTTCGCGTCCGGCGCGGTCCACGGCGACCTCGGCCAGGGTGCGCGCGAGCAGGCACTGCGCGCGTTCCGCAACGGCAAGGTGGACGTGCTCGTCTGCACCGACGTGGCGGCCCGCGGTATCGATGTCGAGGGTGTGACCCACGTCATCAACTATCAGTCGCCGGAGGACGAGAAGACCTACCTCCACCGCATCGGCCGGACCGGCCGTGCGGGCGCCAAGGGCATCGCGATCACGCTGGTCGACTGGGACGACATCCCGCGCTGGCAGCTGATCAACAAGGCGCTCGACCTGAAGTTCCCTGACCCGGTCGAGACGTACTCCACCTCTCCGCACCTCTTCGAGGAGCTCGACATCCCGGCCGGCACCAAGGGTGTCCTGCCGCGCACCGAGCGGACCCGTGCGGGTCTGCGGGCCGAGGAGATCGAGGACCTGGGCGAGACGGGCGGCCGCGGTCGCAAGTCCTCCGCCGCGTCCTCGGCGCCCGCCGTCCGTGAGGAGCGTGCGCCGCGTACGCCGCGTCAGCGTCGTCGTACGCGGGGCGGCTCCGCGGTCGAGGAGGCCGCCGCCACCGCCACGGTGCCGGCCCCGTCCACCGAGGTGGACGACGCCCCGTCGGAGCCGCGTACGCCGCGCCGCCGCCGTCGTACCCGCGTCGGTGCCCCGGACGTCGCAGCCGAGGCCGCTGTGACCACGGTGGAGGCTCCGGCCGCCACCGTCGCCACGAAGACCGAGGTCGAGGCCGAGCCCGCGACCGAGACCAAGCCGCGCCGCCGCACCCGGGCCGCCGTCGTGAAGCCGGCCGCGGACGAGGTCGACTTCCAGATCGCGCCCATCGCCGAGCCGGTGCCCGAGGCGAGGACGGTGACCAAGCCGCGTCGCCGCGCCCGCGTCATCAAGCCGGCCGAGGACGAGGTCGACTTCCAGATCGCGCCGATCTCCGAGCCCAACCCGGAGACCAAGCCCCGTCGCCGCACCCGTGCGGCAGCCAAGCCGAAGACGGAGGCTGTGGCCCAGGCCCCGGCCGCCGAGGGCGAGGCGAAGCCGCGGAGGCGGCGGGCGCCTCGTGCGGCTGCCGCCAAGACCGAGGGCTGAGCACGGAGCGCTGATTGATCCGGGGCTCCGCCTTGGACCCCGCTCCTCGAACGCCTGAGGGGCTTGATTTCGCCAGACGGGCTTGAGGGCATCCTCAAGCCCGTCCGGCGTTCGAGGACATAACCTCGTCCCATGAGTCGGCCGCCCACCTTCGCCCCGCCCGCCTGCGCCCACGCCCGCCAGCTCCGCACCGCGCGCGGGGACTTCGCCGTGCTGGACGCCTCGCCGCGCACCGCGCCGCGCGGTACCGCCCTCCTGCTGCCCGGTTACACAGGCAGCAAGGAGGACTTCATCGCACTCCTCGAACCGCTCTGTGCCGCCGGATACCGGACCGTCGCCGTGGACGGTCGCGGGCAGTACGAGACCGAGGGGACGACCCGTCAAGCGGACTACGCACAGGGCGAGTTGGCCCGCGATGTGCTCGCGCAGGCCACCGCTCCCGGCGTCGGCGGCGAGGGCCCCGTGCATCTGGTCGGGCACTCGCTGGGCGGGCAGATCGCCCGCGCCGCCGTGCTGCTGGACGCCTCGCCGTTCCGTTCGCTGACCCTCATGTCGTCCGGACCGGCACAGGTCACCGAGGCCCAGCAGCTCAAGGTGAAGCTGCTCGGCGACGCGCTCGCGACGCTGAGCATGGCCGAGGTGTGGGAGGCGATGCGCGCCCTCGACCCGCCCGAGGACGCGGCGACGGACGGCGAGGCTCTGCGCCGGCGCTGGCTGCGCCACCAGCCCGCCCAGCTGATCGCCACCGGCCGCCAGCTGGCGACCGAGCCGGACCGGGTGGCCGAACTCGCCGCCGCACCTCTGCCCCTCCATGTGCTCTCCGGCGAGCGCGACGACACCTGGCCGGTGCCACTGCTCGACGAGATGGCCCAGCGGCTGGGCGCGCGCCATACCCGGATCGCGGGCGCCGAGCACTCCCCCAATACGGACCGTCCGGAACAGACGGCGGCCGCGCTCGTCTCCTTCTGGGACAGCCTGTAGGCGACGGGCGTCGGAACTCAGTACTGCGCCTGCAGGTGCTGCCAGAAACCGTCACGCAGCGCCCGCCGCAGATGTGCGTGGCCGCGCAGCGAGTGCTGCAGCAGCCGTTCGGCCTCGACCAGCAGGTCCTGGTCGACGGAGCCCGGCAGGTACGGATGTCCGGGCAGCAGATCCGCGAGGGACTCGCGGCCCCGGGCGGCCAGCCAGGCAGCGGCGATCTGCGCACCGACGAAGCGGACGTCTTCGCGCGAGGGCGCGGGGGTGTCGTCCTCGTAGGTGGTGACGGGGCGTCTGGTGACGTACGGGCGACAGAAGTCCAAGTCGAAGGTGCGCTGGCTGTCGACCTCCCAGAGCAGCGGTTCGGCCTGGTTGCGCCCCTCCCCCGCCTCGATGCCCCACAGGTGCACCCGGGCCCCGTACCCCTGCGCCGCCTCGACTGCCGACACCAGGTCCTCGTCACCGCCGACCAGTGCCGCGTCGCTGATGGCGCGGTGCCGGGCGAGCGATTCGAGGTCGGTGCGGATGAGTGAGTCGACACCCTTCTGCTGGTTGTTGGCGTTGAGGTTGCCGAGTCTGACCTTGACGTCGGGGAGTTCGGCGATGGACTGCTGCTCGACGGTGTGGATGCGTCGCCTGGCTCCGTCGTACCAGTACACGCGCAGCAGCCTGCTGTCCGCGAAGATCGTGCGGGCCTTGTCGATGAAGGCCTCGATCAGCCCTTCCGCGTCGAGGTCGAAGGAGCGGCGGTCCTCGGTGCCGGTGACGAGCAGTCCGGCCGCGGCATACACATAGCCCGCGTCCACGAAGATCGCGTGGGTCGAGGGGGTCTTCGACACCTCGGCGAGCACGCGCTGGAGCAGCTCATTGGTGCGGTCCAGGCGCTCGCGGATCTCTGCCTCGTTCATTCGGGCCTCGTCGTGGGCCTCGTAGCCGGATCGCGCTCGGTGACCTGCTGGTACTTAGACATCCAAAAAATTTCCTTAGCGTAGGGAATGTTTGCAGGAGGCAAGCCGTTGTACACCTCGTGGAGCGCAAGACACAGGTGTCGGGCGCTCTCATCCTTGCGGACGGGTCACCCGTCCTCCCAGTAGTTCTCCAGCAGGAGGATCGGACGAAGGGAAGCCTTATGCGCTTCGAGATCATGCGACTCGACGATGTCGACGGTACCGCCGTGGACAGCACCGTCGTGGACGCCGCCTCCGTCAACCGGATCGTGCAGCAGGCCGCAGCCATAGGCCAGCGCATCTATATCCGCCCGGCCGAAAACTCGGCTTCGTAACGCATTACGACGCTCGAAGAGAAGCGCCCCCGTACGGAAGGTCCGTACGGGGGCGCTGTGGTGTCCGCGAGCACCGTCAGGAGTTCTGGATGACCTGGGTGACCCCGTTGATGATCTGCTGTACGGCGATGGCGGAGAGCATCATTCCGGCGAGCCTGGTCACCAGCACGACACCGCCGTCCTTGATGACCCGGATGATGAGCAGCGAGTAGCGCATGGTCAGCCAGAGCACGATGTGCATGGCGATGATCGCCGACCAGACCGAGATCTGGCTTCCCACGCTGTCGGCGTGCTGCACCGCAAGGATCACCGACACGATCGCACCGGGCCCGGCGAGCAGCGGCATGCCCAGCGGTACGAGCGCCACATTGACATCCTTGGTCTGCGTCGGCTCGTCGGTCTTGCCGGTCAGCAGATCGAGCGCGATCAGCAGCAGAAGCAGTCCGCCCGCGATCATCAGGGCGGGCACGGAGACATGCAGATAGTCGAGGATCTGCTGGCCGAGCACACCGAAGACGGCGATCACACCGAAGGCGACGGCCACCGCCTGCAGCGCCATCCTGCGCTGCATCTTTGCGGGGCGGCCGGCGGTGAGGGCAAGAAAGATCGGGGTGATCCCGGGGGGATCCATAATCACAAAAAGCGTGAGAAAAAGGGATCCGAAGACAGCGACGTCGAACACAGTGAGCCTTGCGAGAAGAGAGCGAGAAACGGCCTGAAGGAGCGCACCCCGAAGCCATGACGGCGGCCTGACGGCCGGGTGCGCAGAAGTGGAACGCAGTAGTGGGACGAGTGGCGGTACGCGTCCGGCAGGGCAGCGAGGGGCTTCACGCCCCGGCAGCGACGCGTGCGTCGTTACGCGGGACGGGGTCCGCCCGCGCCCGGCACCGGGAAGGCTCCCGTGGCGCGCCGGGTGATCTCGCCGTAGATCTCGGGGTCGGTGGTGTACTCGCCGAGCCCGACGGTCTTGCGGCTGCCGTGGTAGTCGCTGGACCCGGTCGTCAGCAGCCCCAGCTCCCGGGCGAGCCCGCGCAGCCTGGCCCTGGTCGGCTCGTCGTGGTCCATGTGGTCGACCTCGATGCCGTCGAGGCCTGCGGCGGCGAGCCGCGCAATCGACGACTCGGGCACCACCTCGCCGCGCTTGACGGCGAGCGGGTGGGCGAAGACGGTGACGCCACCGGCGGCCTTGACCAGCCGGATCGCGTCGAAGGGGTCGAGTTCGTGCTTCTCGGCGTACGCGCGTCCGCCGTTCGCGAGCCATTCGGGCGTGAAGGCGTCGGAGACTGTCTCGACGACGCCCAGCTCGACGAGCGCGGTGGCGATGTGCGGCCTGCCGACCGATCCGTCCCCGGCGATCCTCGCGACCTGCTCCCATGCGATCGGAACGCCGAGCGCCTGGAGCTTGCCCACCATGGTCCGGGCGCGCGGCACCCGGTCGTCCCGTACCAGCTCGCGTTCGCGTGCCAGCTCGGGCTCACCGGGGTCGAAGAGGTACGCCAGCATGTGCAGGCCCACGCCGTCGATCCGGCAGGAGAGCTCGGCGCCGGTGACGAGAGTGAGCCCCTCCGGAAGGGCGGCGATCGCCTCGGCGTGGCCGCGCACGGTGTCGTGGTCGGTGAGGGCGACGACGTCGAGGCCTGCAGCGGCTGCACCCTGCACCAGCTCGGCGGGGGTGTCCGTACCGTCCGACGCGCTGGAGTGGGTGTGCAGGTCGATGCGCACGACGCGTACTCCACTGCTCGGGCCGGATAAGGGGACATCCAAGGATAACCGGCATTCGAGCGGTGCCCGGCCGGGCCGAAGGCCCTGCGGGCACCCGGGGTGCCAGAGCCGGTCCGCCGGACAGGTCCTAGTTGAGCAGGCGCGGTGTGAGCGCCCCGCACGGTACGAGGTCCATCTCACCACCGGCCTCGCGCAGATCGGCGAGCACCAGCTCGTCGTACATCAGAAGCCCCGACTGCTCGGGCCAGACGATCGCCCAGAGCCAGAGCCCGCGCGCCTCGCCCGCGAAGACCGCCCGGTCCTCGGGCGCTCCCTTGACGTTCCAGAGCGGGGTGGGGCGGCCGGCGGCGAGCATCTTCACGTCCGGCGGGCCGTCGACGTGCAGATACGGGCCGGGGTCGAGGCCGTCGATCCCGGCGTAGCGCGCCCCGAGTCCGACGCCGAGTTCCTCGGTGACGAGCAGCAGCTCGCCGATGCCGCCGACGGGACCGGGGCCGGAACAGGCGACGACGGTGGCGCGACCGCCACTGCGGTCGTCACCCGCGCTCGCCACACCGGTGAACAGCCAGCCCACCGGCAGCGGCCAGGGCATCCACACCGGGACCTGGGCTCGCTGCACCACCACACTCAGCGCCTCGACGCTGGGCGGGACGACCGGCTGCAGCGGCTGCACGCTGCCGTGCACCGCGCACTGCCAGGTGTCGGAGAAGAGACCGGGCGCCCTGACCCGGCCTCCGCACTTCGGGCAACTGGGTTCGCCCCTCATAGCGTCCAACGGTCCTCCAGGACCGTCGCCGCGTCAAGGATGATCACCCGTCCGCAGCGTGGCTCCCACCAGCAGAATTAGATGTAACTTGCATTCATTAGCTCCTCTAACTTATTCTGTGTATAACGCAACCATCTAGTGGAGAGCGAGAAGACCCATGCAGGGAGAGGATCCGTTCGATCAGGGAGCGGGCAGCATCCTGCGCCAGCCGAAGGCCGTCTGGGCCACGGCGGGCGCCTCTGTTGTCGCATTCATGGGAATCGGCCTGGTGGACCCGATTCTCCCTTCCATCGCCAAGGGCCTGGAGGCGACGCCGAGCCAGGTGTCACTGCTCTTCACCTCGTACTTCCTGATCACCGCCGTGGCGATGCTCGTCACCGGCTTCGTGTCCAGCCGGATCGGCGGCCGCAAGACGCTACTGACCGGCCTCGCGCTCGTCGTCGTCTTCGCCGCGCTCTCCGGCACCTCGTCGTCCGTCGCCGAACTCGTCGGATTCCGGGCCGGCTGGGGGCTGGGCAACGCGCTCTTCGTATCGACCGCGCTCGCCGTGATCGTCGGTGCGGCGGCCGGCGGCAGCTCGGCGGCGATCCTGCTCTACGAGTCGGCGCTCGGTCTCGGCATGGCCTGCGGACCGCTGCTCGGCGCCCTGCTCGGTGACGCCAGCTGGCGCTACCCGTTCTTCGGCACGGCCGCGCTGATGGCGATCGGCTTCATCTGCATCACGGCATTCCTGAAGGAACAGCCCAAGCCCGCCAGGAAGACCTCGCTGCTCGACCCGATCAAGGCGCTCGGCCACGGCGGCCTGGCCTCCGTCGCGACCTCGGCGTTCTTCTACAACTACGCGTTCTTCACGATCCTGGCGTTCACACCGTTCGTGCTGAACATGACGCCGTACAAGTCGGGCGCGGTCTTCTTCGCCTGGGGTCTGCTGCTCGCGATCTTCTCGGTGCTCGTCGCCCCGCGGCTGCAGAAGCGCTTCGGGTCGCTGAAGGTGCTCGGCGCCTCGCTGGTGCTGCTCGCCGTCGACCTCGTGATCCTGGGATACGGCAACCACACCACCGCCATCGTCTGCACGATCGTCTCCGGCGCCTTCATCGGCATGAACAACACCGTCTACACGGAACTGGCGCTCGGTGTGTCGGACGCGCCGCGCCCGGTGGCGAGCGCGGGTTACAACTTCGTCCGCTGGTTCGCCGCGGCCGCCGCCCCGTACCTCGCACCGAAGATCGAGGAGTGGAGCAACATCCACATCCCGTTCGTGGTCGCCGCGATCGCGGCCGTCGTGGGTGCGGTCGTCGTCTGGATCCGGCGTACGGCGCTGACCCACGAGGCAGCGGAGCTGGAGCCCGAGCACGCCGGCGAGGACGGCGTCACAGTCTTCGCCAACTGACCACGACGCAACCCGGTTCTGCCCCGCCCGCGGCTCCCCCTCCTGGCCGCGCGGCGGGGCTTCCCCTACGCCCGGCATGACTCAGCCGGCCGGTGTTACGTCTCAGTCCAGCGCCACGGAGCCACGTCGCGGATCACGCAGATCCGTACCGTGCGAGAGCCACCGCTCCTGGAGCTCCTGCGCGCCGTGGACCCGCTTCCACGCGGCCTCGTTGTGCGTCATCGGCAGCAGGGGCAGGAACCGCACCGGCTCCATCGGCCCGCCCGTCTCCCGACCACCGCCCCCCACGGAGCCGCTGCGCGGCGCAGGCTCATTCAGTTCGAGGTCCTCGACCAGACCGCCCGGCTCGGCAACCAGTACGGAGCTGAACGGCGCCCCGGGCCACAGAGGTTCGCCGAGGTCCAGCGAGGCGCCGGGCGCCACGACCAACCCCTCGACCTGCGGGGTGGCAGCCAGCACGGCCAGCGGACGCAGCACCTTGTCGGTGTCGGCGAGTCCGGCGCGCACGGAGAGGACCAGCTCGGCGCGCGGGCCCTTCACCGGGTCCGCGAGGGCCGCGGTCGGGTCGGCCATCGGCTGTGCGGACATGCCGAGCGTGGCGTAGCGCACCACGTCGCGGTCGGCGAAGCGGAGCACCTCGATGCGGTCCGTCCCGAGAAACGTCACTGCAGCGCGCGCGTCCGGTTCGCCGAGGGCCGTCAGCAGCCGGGCCTCGACCAGAGCAAGAATTTCTCCCATCCTGCGAGCATAGGACGCGTATGGAACGGGCAAAGTAAAGGATTGGCCCTCAGTCGGCTGATAGTCTTGGCCGCTGGTCGGGGCAGCACGCAGAAGCGTCGCTCTCAGTCCCGACAACACGTCATCCCCCACGGGGGACCGGCTGGAGGAGGTGGGGCTGCAATGGATCGAAGTCGACCGTGCAGTACCAACCGCTCTTCCGCTCCTCACCTCTCTTCGGTGATCTGAAGCCTTCTCGGTCAAGGCCCATGGCATTGCGCATGACGGAAGAGCACCCCTTTTTTGCCTGTCTGTAGCGAACGCCGTCATCGCGCCGCTGCGGTGCCGCCCGCTTTGCGGACGTGAGCGCACGTCCCCATTCCGGGCTGTTCCACGTGCCCGACGACGGCCCTCCGTGAAGGAGCCAGCCATGTCGATGATCCGCGACCTGCGCGCCGCCGTGCGCCCGTCCCTGCGCAAGAGCAACGCCCTGCACAACAGTTACGACACCACCCGTGACCCGTCCGCCTCCAGCGCGGTCGTCGACTGCGCGGTCTACCGCGACGGACGGCGCGTGGAGACCGGCACCTGCCGCACGCCGCACGAGGCGATGCTCCAGGTACGCGAGGAGGGCGGCTTCGCCTGGATCGGCCTGCACGAGCCGACCGAGGAGGAATTCGCCGGTATCGCCCGCGAGTTCGGCCTCCACCCGCTCGCGGTCGAGGACGCCGTCCACGCCCACCAGCGGCCGAAGCTGGAGCGGTACGACGACACTCTCTTCACCGTCTTCAAGACCATCCACTACGTCGAGCACACCGAGCTCACCGCGACCAGCGAGGTCGTCGAGACCGGCGAGGTGATGTGCTTCACCGGCCGGGACTTCGTCATCACCGTCCGGCACGGCGGCCACGGCTCGCTGCGCGCACTGCGGCACCGGCTGCAGGACGACCCCGAGCTGCTCGCCAAGGGGCCCTCCGCGGTCCTGCACTCCATCGCCGACCATGTCGTCGACGGCTACATCGCGGTGGCGGGCGCCGTCCAGGACGACATCGACGAGGTGGAGATCGAGGTCTTCTCCACCCCCGCCAAGGGCAGCCCGCGCGGCTCGGACGCGGGCCGGATCTATCAGCTCAAGCGTGAGGTCCTGGAGTTCAAGCGGGCGGTGTCGCCGCTGCTGCGGCCGATGCAGCTGCTGAGCGAGCGGCCGATGCGGCTGATCGACCCCGACATCCAGAAGTACTTCCGTGATGTCGCCGACCACCTGGCGCGGGTGCATGAAGAGGTCATCGGCTTCGACGAACTGCTGAACTCGATCCTCCAGGCCAGCCTGGCGCAGGCGACCGTCGCGCAGAACGAGGACATGCGCAAGATCACGTCCTGGGCGGCCATCGTCGCCGTACCGACGATGATCTGCGGCGTCTACGGCATGAACTTCAAGCACATGCCCGAGCTGGGCTGGAGGTACGGCTACCCGATGGTGCTGGGCGTCATCGGAGCGGTCTGCTTCTCCATCCACCGCACACTCAAGCGCAACGGCTGGCTCTAATAGAGTTCAGGTATGACTGCTGCTGCCGCTGACGTGCCGCTGGGCCGGGCTCTCGTCGAGGAGGCCACCAAGAAATCGGGCCTCATCTGGGTGCGGGGCACCGGGCCCGCGCGGGCGCTGTGGCACGTGTGGCACGAGGGTGCGGTGCATCTGGTCGGCGACGGCCCCGGCGAGCAGCCGCTCCCGGCCGGTCTCGGCGACGGGTCCGCGGCCGAGGTGACCGTGCGCAGCAAGGACAAGGGCGGCCGGCTGATCGCCTGGACGGCTGCCGTGACGGAGCTCGCACCGCACTCCGAGGAGTGGGAGGCCGCCGTTGCCGAGCTCAAGGGCAAGCGGCTGAACGCACCGGACGCCGAACAGATGACGGAGCGGTGGGCGCGCGAATGCCGGGTGCTGCGGCTGACACCCGGCGAATTCCGGACGGAGCTGCCGGACGGCTCGCTGGCCGCTGCGCCCCTGCCGACGTCCGCGACCACGCGGCGGCCGGTGCCGGCCGGACTGCCGCGACTGCTGAAGCGGGCACTCAAGGGCTGACCGGGGCAGGGCCTGTCCCGCCGCTGATCCGCCGGGCAGAGCCGCTGATCCGCCGGACAGGGCCACCTCCTGGACCGCGTGCCGTGCGGCCCGCTCTCAGGAGGACGTCTTGGGCAGCTGCTGCCCGTAGTCGACCGTGTCGCCCTTCGCCGGGGCCTCCAGCATGAAGTCCTTGCCCCAGTCCGACAGCGTCACGATCCCCCCGCCACCGCCGCGCGCGAAACGCAGCGGATACGGCGTGCCCTCCAGCGAGACGTCGAGCGTTCCGCCCTCGCCCTTGCCGCCCGTGATCTGTACAGTCCGGGTCGGTCCGACCTTCTCCCGGTCGCCCTTGTTGAGGGTGCCGTGCAGCGTGAGCAACCCGTCGAGCAGGGTCTTCTTGTCCGTGAAGCCGCGCAGCTGCTTGTACGTGGGGTCGTCCTCGGGCACCTTCACGTACTTGTCCTGGAGCTTGTCCGCGGCAGCCCCGCCCGCGTCGCTGCCGGCGCCGGACTCCTCGTCGTGGCTCCAGAACCCCGAGTCCGCCTTCAGATAGAGCTCGTCACCGATCCGCAGCAGTTCGAAGGTGCTGTTCTTCGAGACGACGGAGCCGATGCCGCCCTTCTCCCTGAGCTGCATATCGAGCTTGTACGTGCCCCCCTTGCTGACCAGCGTCCCGGCGAGGCGCACCGCATCGGCGGAGTCCGCTGCGGTCTGCGCCTTCTTCTCGATCTCCGTGGCGGCCAGCTTGCCGACGCCATTGGTCCCCTTGTCCGGATCCTCGCCCCCGCACGCCGTGAGAGCGGCGGTCAGCCCCGCGCAGAGCACAACAGCGAGGGCGGTCCGGCGGCGTCGGGCCCGGACGGGCGGAACGGAAGAGGTCACGGGCGCACTGCCTCTCATCTGCATGGCGGGGGTGGCAGACGGCAGCGTACCTGTGCCGTTCACACCTTCCGGCAGAGAGCCGTGCGGACGGATCCACCGGGGCAGCCCGGAGCGGTACGGGCTAGCCTGATCCCGTCATAACGGTTAATTAGCTGCCAAATGGACCGGACAGAGAAGTCGTACACGGAAGAAGGAGGCGCACCATGGCGGCAGGCGCCCCCCGGATCTTCGTCTCGCACCTCGCCGGCGTCCCGGTCTTCGATCCCAACGGCGATCAGGTGGGCCGCCTCCGCGACCTGGTCGCGATGCTGCGGGTCGGTGGCCGGCCGCCCCGGTTGCTCGGCCTGGTCGTCGAGGTGCTCAGCCGCCGCCGGATCTTCCTCCCGATGACCCGGGTGACGGGGATCGAGTCCGGTCAGGTCATCACCACCGGTGTCGTCAACATGCGGCGCTTCGAGCAGCGGCCCACCGAACGCCTGGTGCTCGGCGAGTTCCTCGACCGGCGGGTCCGCCTCGTGGAGACCGGCGAGGAGGTCACCGTCCTCGACGTCTCGGTGTCGCAGCTCCCGGCCCGCCGCGACTGGGAGATCGACAAGTACTTCGTACGCAAGGGCAAGGGCGGGGCGCTGCGGCGCAAGGGCGAGACCTTGACCGTCGAATGGTCGGCGGTCAGTGGTTTCTCGCTGGAGGAGGACGGGCAGGGCGCCGAATCCCTGGTCGCCACGTTCGAGCAGCTGCGGCCGACCGACGTGGCCAACGCGCTGCACCATCTGTCGCCGAAGCGACGGGCCGAGGTAGCGGCCGCGCTCGACGACGACCGGCTCGCCGACGTCCTGGAGGAGTTGCCCGAGGACGACCAGGTGGAGATCATCGGCAAGCTCCAGGAGGAGCGCGCCGCCGATGTCCTGGAGGCCATGGACCCGGACGACGCGGCCGACCTGCTGTCCGAACTGCCCGAGGACGACAAGGAGCGGCTGCTGGCCCTGATGCGTCCGGACGACGCGGCGGATGTGCGGCGCCTCATGTCGTACGCGGAACGGACCGCCGGCGGCCTGATGACCACCGAGCCGATCATTCTGCGGCCGGACGCGACGGTCGCCGACGCGCTCGCACGGGTCCGGCAGGCGGACCTGTCCCCCGCACTCGCCGCCCAGGTGTACGTGTGCCGCTCGCCGGACGAGACTCCGACCGGCAGGTACCTGGGCACCGTGCACTTCCAGCGGCTGCTGCGGGATCCGCCGTACGCCCTGGTCAGTTCTATCGTCGACAGCGATCTCGTCCCCCTCACCCCGGACACCCCTTTGTCGGCCGTGACGAGCTATCTGGCCGCGTACAACCTGGTCTCGGTGCCGGTCGTGGACGAGAGCGGATCCCTGCTCGGCGCCGTGACCGTCGACGACGTACTCGACCACCTGCTGCCCGAGGACTGGCGGGAGACCGACTTCCACGGTGCGGAGGAGGTCGCCCGTGGCCGGTGAGGACCGCACGAAGGGGGCGCCGACAGGTGCCTCGGGCATCGCGCGCCCGCCCCGTTACCGGCTGGACCAGCCGAAGGCCCCGCGGCGGCGGCTGCTGCCCGCATACGACCCCGAGTCGTTCGGCCGGCTCTCCGAACGGATCGCCCGGTTCCTGGGCACCTGGCGATTCATCGCCTGGATGACACTGGTCATCATCGCCTGGGTGGTGTGGAACGCCTTCGCGCCCGTGGGGTGGCGGTTCGACGGGTACCCGTTCATCTTCCTGACGCTGATCCTGTCGCTCCAGGCCTCGTACGCGGCCCCGCTGATCCTGCTCGCGCAGAACCGGCAGGCCGACCGCGACCGGGTCACCTACGAGCAGGACCGCAAGCAGAACGAGCGCTCCATCGCGGACACCGAGTACCTCACCCGCGAGATCGCGGCACTGCGGATGGGGCTCGGCGAGGTCGCCACCCGCGACTGGATCCGCTCCGAACTGGAAGACCTCATGAGGGACCTGGACGACCGGCGTGCCCTATTCCCGGCCGAGAGTGACGAAGACCGCTGACGGGGCTACTCGCGCGTAGCAGCAGGCGCCGTAACATCGTCCGTATGGCTACGGAAGACGCGGTGCTTGAGGCACTGGCGACAGTGAACGACCCGGAGATCCACCGTCCGATCACCGAACTCGGCATGGTGAAGTCGGTCGAGATCGATGCTGACGGTGCGGTCGCTGTCACGGTGTATCTCACGGTGTCCGGCTGCCCGATGCGCGAGACCATCACCAAGAACGTGACCGACGCGGTGGCGAAGGTCGAAGGCGTCACGCGCGTCGACGTCACGCTCGATGTGATGAGCGACGAACAGCGCAAGGAACTGACGTCCTCGCTGCGCGGCGGTACGGCGGAGCGCGAGGTGCCGTTCGCCAAGCCCGGCTCGCTGACCCGGGTCTACGCGGTGGCATCCGGCAAGGGCGGCGTCGGCAAGTCGTCGGTCACGGTGAACCTGGCGGCCGCGATGGTGGCCGACGGCCTCAAGGTCGGTGTCGTGGACGCGGACATCTACGGGCACAGCGTGCCGCGGATGCTCGGCGCGGACGGCAAGCCGACCCAGGTCGAGAACATGATCATGCCGCCGTCGGCGCACGGCGTGAAGGTCATCTCCATCGGCATGTTCACCCCGGGCAACGCCCCGGTGGTGTGGCGCGGACCGATGCTGCACCGAGCACTCCAGCAGTTCCTCGCCGACGTGTACTGGGGCGACCTGGACGTCCTGCTGCTCGACCTGCCGCCGGGCACCGGTGACATCGCGATCTCGGTGGCACAGCTCGTGCCGAACGCCGAGATCCTGGTCGTCACGACCCCGCAGCAGGCGGCGGCCGAGGTGGCCGAGCGGGCCGGTTCGATCGCCGTGCAGACTCACCAGAAGATCGTCGGTGTCGTCGAGAACATGTCGGGGCTCCCGTGCCCGCACTGCGACGAGATGGTCGATGTGTTCGGTACCGGCGGTGGCCGGAAGGTCGCCGAGGGCCTGACGAAGACGGTCGGCGCGGAGGTGCCGGTGCTCGGCTCCATCCCGATCGACGTACGGCTGCGCGAGGGTGGCGACGAGGGCAAGCCGGTCGTCCTGTCCGACCCGGACTCCCCGGCCGGCAAGGCACTCCGCACCATCGCGGACAAGCTGGGAGGCCGTCAGCGCGGCCTGTCGGGCATGTCGCTGGGAATCACCCCGCGCAACAAGTTCTGAGCGGGGACGAAGGCATCGCCGGGCGGGCCTGATTTCCAGGCCCGCCCGGCGAGACCGAGCCCGGCCGGCGATTGAGAACAAAGCGGCAACCGGCCATGACCGGTCACCGCCCACCGCTCCGCCCTACGCGTACGTCGCGATGTCGCCGACCACCGAGAACCCCAGTCCGTACGCGCTCATCCCCCGCCCGTACGCCCCGATGTGCACCCCGCCGTGCGCCGACCCCGCCAGCACCCAGCCGAACTCGGACTCGCGGTAGTGGAACGGCACCGGGACACCGTCCACCGGCAGCGACAGCGCCGACCATGCGGGACCGTCCAGATCGTCGGCGAGTTCGAACGCAGTCTCCGTCTGCTGGTCCAGCCAGTCGTCACGCAGTGTGTGATCCATCTGCGGGGGCCACGTACAGGCGAGCAGGCCGGACCCGGCCAGCCAGGCCGCGGAGGAGACCGTGGTCGCGTCCAGAACCCCCGTACCGTCACCGCTGTGCCGCACCGGGCTGCTGGCCACCGTCACGACGACAGCGAATCGTTGCTTCTCGACACCCGAGTCGGCCCGTACCGACGGCTCGTCACCATGCCCGATGGAACCGTGCTGCACGGTGCCGTCCGCCGCGGTGCCCACCTGCATCGGCCAACGCGGCCCGGTGAAGGCCTCGTCCAGTCCGTACCAGGGAAACGGAGCTGCCAGAAAACCGTCGACAGTACGCCGGGCCGCCGATACCCCCTCTGCGGTGACTGTGCTCGGCGCACCTTCCGCGCCCACCCGACTGGTCGTCTCCATCTGCCCGGCCGCCTCCTCGATCCCTTGCGTCCGGAGCGGCCCGCCCCCCACGGGCGTCCTCACAACCGGACAGATGGAGAATAGCCATACCGTCCGGACGAGTCGGGATTGACTGCTGTCAGGTGGCGTCTGCGTCGAACGGCGGGCGGTCGTCCTTCGTGGGCTGTTCACGCTTCTTGAGCAGGTCCGGAGTACCGGCGGAGCCGTTGGCCGCGGTGATCGCCGAGCCGCTCGACACGCCGCTCCGGGAGTCGGCTGACTCCACGGCGGCGTTCTCCCGGCCGTTCACCGCGTCGGTGACCTCGGCCAGATCCTTGCGCAGGTCGAAGCTCTCGCGGATCTCCTTCAGCCCCAGATCGTCATTGCCGTCCATGAGCTGCTTGCGGACGAACGTCTTGGGGTTGAGGTCCTCGAACTCGAAGTCCTTGAACTCCGGGCCGAGCTCCGTACGGATGTCCTCCTTGGCACTCTCCGAGAACTCACGGATCTTACGGATGAAGCGCGAGGCGTCCTGGATGACCTTGGGCAGCTTGTCCGGGCCGAAGATCAGCACGCCCAGGATCGCGAGCGTCACCAGCTCCAGTGGGCCTATGTCATTGAACACCCTGTTGCTCCTCGTGTTCTCCGAGACCAGGTCGGTTGTGGTCCGGACCCGGCCCACGGTACCGGTCGATACTGTCCGCGCGGTAGCGTCCCGTGGCTGTCACGTGCCGGTTGCCGAACCAAGAGTCAAAGAGATGGACAGGTCTTTACCACCACGGGTCAGGCCGAGGTCCAGACGGTCGCCGGGCCGGTGGGCGCGGATCTTCACGATCAGTTCCTCGCCGCTGTGCACCCGCCTGCCGTCGACCTCGGTGATGACGTCCCCCGGCTTGATCCCGGCCTTGGCACCGGGCCCGTCGGGCGTCACCGCGGGCTTACCGGCCGCACCCTTCGTACCGACCTTGGCGCCGTCCCCCGTGTACTTCATGTCCAACGTGACGCCGATCACCGGGTGGGTGGCCTTCCCCGTGTTGATCAGTTCCTCGGCGACCCGCTTGCCCTGGTTGATCGGGATGGCGAAGCCGAGACCGATGGAGCCTGCCTGCCCGCCCTCGGTGCTCGAACCGCTGTCGGCGGCACGGATGGCGCTGTTGATGCCTATGACATGGGCGTCGGTGTCGACGAGCGGACCGCCGGAGTTGCCCGGGTTGATCGGGGCATCGGTCTGCAGCGCGTCGACGTAACTGATGTCGCTGCCGTCGCCCTTCTCGCCGCCCGCCGTGATCGGCCGGTCCTTGGCGCTGATGATGCCGGAGGTCACGGTGTTGGACAGGTCGAAGGGTGCGCCGATGGCCACCACGGGGTCGCCGACCTGCACATTGTCGGAGTTGCCCAGCGGCAGCGGCTTGAGGCCGGAGACGCCGGTGACCTTGACCACGGCCAGGTCGTAGCCGCTGTCCTTGCCGACGACTTCGGCGCGCGCGGTCTCGCCGCCGCTGAACGTCACAGTGATCTCGCCGGAGGACCCGGCCGGGGCGACAACATGGTTGTTGGTGAGGATGTGGCCGGAGTTGTCGAGAACGAAGCCCGTACCGGTGCCGGATTCGGTGGTGCCGCTGACATGGAGAGTGACCACGCTGGGCAGGGCGCTGGCGGCGATGCCCGCGACGCTGTCGGGTGCGCGGCCGCCGCTGTTGTGACCGGTCTGCGGAAGCTCGACCTGGGTCAGGCCGCCGTTGCGCTCGATGTAGGCGCCGATGCCGCCCGCCACCAGTGCGAGCAGCACCGCACCGACGAGGAGGGAGCCGCGGCGGTTCTTCTTGCGGCCGCCGTCGGCCCCGAGCGGCGGACCCGGATTGGTCAGCGGCTGCCGGGGCGCACCCCAGGGGTCGTACTGGAGCCACTGCGTCGGCTGCTGAGGCGGAGGCGGGGGCGGGGGCGGGGGCGTGAAGCCGGGGGCGGGTGAGGTGGGGATGCCGGCGCCGTTCGTACCCGCGTACTGCGGGGGTACGACGGTGCCGTGTGCCGGGGTCGGGACCGGTCGCTGTACGGGTGGTGCGGGCGCCCAGGGGCCGGGGCCACCGTACGGCGGGGTGCTGTACTGATCGGGCTCGTGCAGTGGCGCTACGGGCTGCGTGGCCGCTACGGACGCCATGGGCTCGGGTGCGAGCGGGTATGACACCGGCTCGGGTGCCGACGGCTGAGGGGGCACGTCGGCTGTGTGTCCTTCCGTCGCGCCCGTCGCGCCCGTCACGTCGGCCGTGGGCGCCGTGTCCTCGACGGGGATCGGCTCGTCCGGCGCGGTGCGGGTGGTACCTCCCGCCGTGGGCCGGCTCCACCACTTCGCCTTCGGCCCGGTGGACTTCCCGTCTTCCATGCTCTCCCCGCAACTGCCGCGTCTGGCCTGTGCACGCCCCGGCAGGGGCGTCCGTCCCGGAATTCCTCCCGGAATTCAACCAGGTTTGCGAATGTCTGCGCAGACCCCGGCGCAGACCCCGGTCAGCGCCGGGAGGAAAGCGGCAGACCGCGATCGGCGGGGGTGGGGAGGGCCGAGGCCGACGGCGACGTCCAGGACGGCGGTGCGGAGGGCTCCGGGGGCTGTGGGGCCAGTCGTCCGAGCACGTGGGCGAAGAGCGGGGTGGTGCCGGTCGGGCGTATCAGAGGTGGCGCGGACACATTGGTCAGAACCTGAACGGCAAAGGTGTTCTCCGCGAGACTTCCCGTGGAGAGCAGCGCGGGAGCGGTGGAAGGCACCGCCGGTGTGGCCTCCGGCACGGGTGGTGGGGCAGCGTCCGCCGTCGAGCCGTCGCCCGCCCCCGTAGCGGAAAGGGTGCCCTGGCTGCCACCGCCACGGCGGCTCACCGAGCTGCCGCTCTCGCTGCGGGATTCGGTGTCGAGCGGGTTCGCGGTGTTTCCGGCGCCCGCGGCCCGGGCCGGGGAGCTGGGGCCTGCCCCCGTCGGCAGGGCACCGCCCAGGGCGATGGCCGCCAGCGATACGGCGCTGGCCGCTGCGAAGGCGAACCTCCGGCCGCGCCACGGCGAGCGGTCTCCCTCACGGCCGACCTCATGGATCCGGAAGCCCGAACGGGAGGAGCCACCCGGCAGTACGGCGGTCGAGCCGTGCGGGGCCGGAAGGAAGCCAAAACTCCCCAGTGACGAATTCCCCGGCGAATCCGTGCGGCTCCCGGACGGCTGGATCATGGGGAAGAGCCCGTCGGCGAAGGGCCCGGAGCCGCCGAATGGTTTCCCCCGGTTGTCGTCGTCACCCCCCGGTCCCCCGGGAAGCCCCTGTAGCCGGGCGAGGAATCCCTCGGACGGCGAAGGCGGGGCGGACTGTGCGAAGACACTCTTCAGCCGCCGCTGGGCGGCAGCCTCGGCCTTGCACTTGGCGCAGGTCGCGAGGTGGGCAAGCACCCGCTCTCGGGCATCGTGTTTCAGCTCACCGTCGACAAGCGCGGCGAGCCGGTCCCCCAGGTGCTGTTCCGCAGGGGTCGGAACTGTGCCACTCACGCCGTTCCGCCCTCCCCTGCCAGGATCGCGCCCGCCAGCGAGCGCTGCTCGGCACGGGCCTCGGGCGAACGGTGCTGCAGCGCCTTGCGCAGATGCGAGCGACCGCGGTGGATACGGCTGCGCACGGTACCGAGCTTCACGCCCAGCGTCGCGGCGATCTCCTCGTACGAGAGGCCCTCGATGTCACAGAGCACGACAGCGGCACGGAATTCGGGCGCGAGGGTGTCCAGCGCCTGCTGCACATCCGCGTCGAAGTGGGTGTCGTTGAAGACCTGCTGCGGGGACGGTTCACGGCTCGGCAGCCGCTCGGCGGCGTCGTCGCCGAGGGAGTCGAAGCGGATCCGCTGCTTACGACGGACCATGTCCAGGAACAGGTTGGTCGTGATGCGGTGCAGCCAGCCCTCGAAGGTGCCCGGCGTATAGGTCGACAGCGACCGGAACACGCGTACGAAGACCTCCTGTGTGAGGTCCTCCGCATCGTGCTGGTTGCCCGTCAGCCGGTAGGCAAGGCGATAGACACGGCCGCTGTGCGTGCTGACGATCTCTTCCCATGAGGGCGGCGTCCACGCCTGGGAGTCCGCGTCTGAGGCGAAGGTCGCGGTCGGTGCGTTGGAAGAACGGTCAGCGATGTTGGTCACGGATTTCGGCTCACCCGCCGACCTGAGAAAGCGCCGCAGCACTCCTCCCCGATCCACAGGCGCAGCCGCACCTCCCCTATCGGCTCTGGTGGTGTCCAGTGGAGCCCCTACCATAGCCACCTCGCCCGTTAGCTCCGGATAAGCCTTTTTCCTGCTGGGGCCGGGGATCACCCGGGAACCGCCGGCCCGTGTCTCCCGGACCCGATCTGCGGGCCGGTTCCACGGGCTTTCCCCTGCTCCTGCATAACGCCCGGTCCCATCTGCGGGTTCCCGGGCACAGCGGATACAGTCACCGTTGCGCCAACTACGGGGACAGGAGAGGGTCATTACCGCCAACCGGCAGACGAGCTGGGCGTTCGCCGACGCCTTTGTCCCCGAGGACGAAGCATTGCGCTGGGCCCGGGACCGGGCTCGGGAGGCAGGGCTCCGCTCGGTGTCGCCAGGTACCGGCGCCGCGCTGCGCTTGCTCGCTGCCACGACGGACGCCAAAGCGGTGGCCGAGATCGGCACCGGGACCGGCGTGTCCGGACTCTATCTGCTGCACGGCATGCGGCCCGACGGGGTGCTGACCACGGTCGACCCGGAGCCCGAACGCCAGCAGTTCGCCCGTGAGGCGTTCCGGGCCGCAGGGTTCGCCGCCAATCGGGCCCGCTTCATTCCCGGCCGTGCCCTGGACGTACTGCCGCGGCTCGCGGACGGCGGATACGACCTGGTGTTCTGCGACGGCGACCGGCTGGAGAGCCTGGACTGCCTCGCTGAATCGTTGCGCCTGCTGCGACCTGGTGGCCTGGTCTGCTTCGAGGGTGTCTTCGCGGACGGCCGTACGGTCGACTCGGCGGCGCAGCCCGCGGAGGTGCTGCGACTGCGGGAGCTGCTGCGTGCGGTGCGGGAGAGCCAGGAGCTGATGGCGACTTTGCTGCCGGTGGGCGACGGGTTGCTGTGCGCGGTGCGGCGGGGCTGAGGGGGCGGCGGGGGCAGGGCTCTCGCCCCGTGTCCCCCGTGCCTGGGGCAGCCGGGTGTCCTCAATCGCCGGACGGGCTTGATTCTGCTGAGCGTGAACGCATCACTGCCCCGGCACGGACACCGTGCCGGGGCAGTGATGAAGTGTGGGCGCCTCTGCTCAGCCGACGACCTTCTTGAGGGCATCGCCGAGTGCATCGGCCTCGTCCGGAGTCAGCTCCACGACAAGCCGACCGCCGCCTTCGAGCGGAACGCGCATGACGATGCCCCGCCCCTCCTTTGTCACCTCGAGCGGGCCGTCGCCCGTCCGCGGCTTCATGGCCGCCATGCTCGTTCCCCTTCCTGAAACCAGCTCATCGCAACCGGCGGCCCCATGACAGGCGCTGTGTCACCGGCATCGAACACATTGCTTCCAGGCCATTATCCCGCATCACAGACCCCAATGACCAACATCGGTCTGCATCGCTTGCGCAACGCGCTCTCTCAAAACCACCCAATTCGGCGATCCAGCTGCGATACTCCGCCCCCTTCACCCCTCCATCGCGGCGCAATTGTTAGACGCAGGTCACATGTTCGCTCCCGCCCGAGTCGGCCATGCTTGCCTGGACAGGCATTGCCCGAGGTGCAGAGGGGACAGCGAAATGGCCGACCAGATGGCGGACAGCGTGCTCTACGAAGTGAGCGACGGACTCGCGACCATCACGATCAACCGTCCCGACGCGATGAACGCCATGAACACCGCGGCCAAGGTGGCGCTCCGTGACGCGCTGACGTCCGCGGCGGCCGACACCGCCGTACGGGCCGTTCTGCTCACCGCGACCGGGCGCGCCTTCTGCGTCGGCCAGGATCTGAAGGAGCACGTCGGCAAGCTCGACGAGGCCCGTGAGTCCGGCGGCGGCAACGCGCTGAGCACCGTGCAGGAGCACTACAACCCGATCGTGCGGGCCATCACCGAGATGCCCAAGCCGGTCGTCGCCGGGGTCAACGGTGTCGCCGCCGGCGCCGGTTTCGGGTTCGCGCTCGCCTGCGACTACCGGGTGGTCGCCGACACCGCCTCGTTCAACACCTCATTCGCCGGGGTCGCCCTCACCGCCGACTCGGGCGTCTCCTGGACACTGCCCCGCCTGATCGGGCGGAGCCGCGCCGCCGACCTGCTGCTCTTTCCGCGCTCGATCTCCGCGCAGGACGCCCATGAGCTGGGCATCGTGAACAAGCTGGTGCCCGCCGCCGACCTGGCCGCGGAGGCCGCCGCCGTGGCCCGCACCCTGGCGTCCGGTCCCACGGCGGCGTACGCAGCGCTGAAGGAGTCCCTGGCCTATGGCGCCGGTCACACGCTGAGCGAGGCACTGGAGAAGGAAAACGAGCTCCAGACGAAGGCGGGCGCGTCCGAGGACCACACGATCGCGGTGCAGGCGTTCCTGAACAAGGAGAAGCCGAAGTACCTCGGCCGGTAGCCGTCGGCGCGGATCTACGTCCCGGTGCCGCGCGCCACGCAGTCGGCCAGGTGGTCGTCGACCAGGCCGCAGGCCTGCATCAGGGCGTAGGCCGTCGTGGGTCCGACGAAGCGCAGACCGCGCTTCTTGAGGTCCTTGGCCAGCGCCGTGGACTCCGGGGTGACCGCGGGAATGTCGCCGACGGTGCGCGGGACGGGGCGGCCGGCCGGGTCGGGGGCGTAGGACCAGATCAGCTCGTCCAGCTCGCCGGCGCTCCAGCCGGCCAGCACCTTGGCGTTGGCGAGGGTCGCGTCGATCTTCGCCCGGTTGCGGATGATGCCGGCGTCGGCGAGAAGGCGCTCCTTGTCGGCGTCGGTGAACTCCGCAACCGCGGGGATCTTGAACCCGGCGAAGGCGGAGCGGAAGCCCTCCCGGCGGCGCAGGATCGTCAGCCAGGAAAGGCCCGACTGGAAGGCCTCCAGGCAGAGCCGTTCGAAGAGGGCGTCGTCGCCGTGGACGGGACGGCCCCATTCGGTGTCGTGGTACGCGAGGTAGTCCTCCGTGGAGAGCCCCCACGGGCAGCGCAGACCGCCGTCCGGGGCCGTTTCCGCTCCGCCGCTCATCGCTGGGGCTCCTCTCCGGGGTGCTCTGTCCGCTGCGGGTCCTGCTGGGGTTCCTGTCGGGGCGCCTCCCACGGCGCTCTCGGACGGTCCTCCGGCCCCTCCCGCGTCAGCTGCGGTACGTCCTGCGGCCGCTTGAGGAGATCGGGGCCGCCGACCGCGGTCGCCTGCGCGCCGGCCAGCGCCGACTGCAGTTCCGCGATCCGCGCGTCCCGCTCGGCGAGCTCGGCGCCGAGCCGGCCGAGCACCTCGTCGACATCCGTCATGCGGTAGCCGCGTGCGGCCACCGGCAGCCGCAGCGCCTCGACATCCGCGCGGCCGACCGGGCGCGTCGCGGGCAGCGGGTCGGTCAGCTGCTCCGGCGCCACGTCCTGCAGGACGGCGCTCTTCCCTCCGCCGACCACCGCGAGGGTGACCGCGGCCACGACCACCACCATCGCCAGCAGCAAGAACCAGAACACGCATATCTCCCCGGGAGCGGAAACCTGTCCGGGTCCGATCGTGCCATGCGGTGCCGACAGTTAGGGTCGCAGGCGACCCACCGGGCGATCTACCAGAGGAGAAACACGGGATGCGAAGCGGTGCGCTCAGGCTGGGGCGGCGTGAATTCGGTGCGCACGAGCCGGTGATCATGGCGATCGTGAACCGCACCCCTGACTCCTTCTACGACCAGGGCGCGACGTTCCAGGACGAGCCGGCGCTGGCCCGGGTCGAGCAGGCGATCGCGGACGGCGCGGCGATCGTCGACATCGGGGGTGTGAAGGCGGGCCCCGGTGAAGAGGTGACCGCCGGGGAAGAGGCCCGTCGCACGGTGGGGTTCGTCGCGGAGGTGCGGCGCCGCCACCCGGATGTGGTGATCAGCGTCGACACCTGGCGCCACGATGTCGGCGAGGCGGTCTGCGAGGCCGGTGCGGATGTGCTGAACGACGCGTGGGGCGGCGTCGACCCGAAGCTCGCAGAGGTCGCCGCGCGGTACGGCGCCGGTCTGGTGTGTACGCACGCGGGCGGCGCCGAGCCGCGGACCCGGCCGCACCGGATCGCGTACGACGACGTGATGGCGGACATCCTGCGGGTGACGCTGGGGCTGGCCGAGCGGGCGGTCGGACTCGGGGTGCGGCCGGACGGGATCATGATCGACCCCGGTCATGACTTCGGGAAGAACACCCGGCATTCGCTGGAGGCGACGCGTCGGCTCGGCGAGATGGCGGAGACCGGCTGGCCGGTCCTCGTATCGCTGTCCAACAAGGACTTCGTCGGGGAGACGCTCGACCGGCCGGTGAAGGAACGGGTGATCGGGACGCTCGCGACGACGGCCGTGTCCGCGTGGCTGGGGGCGCAGGTGTACCGGGTGCACGAGGTGGCGGAGACGCGGCAGGTGCTGGACATGGTGGCGTCCATCGCGGGGCACCGGGAGCCGGCAGTGGCGCGGAGGGGGCTGGCGTAGCCGCTGCCTCAGAGCCTGTCGGGTGACCTTCGACCGGAGAGCGGACGCGGCATGGTGCGTGCGATTCCAAGGCGCCGGGATGACCTCGGACGGGGTCTCCCCTGCTCGACCGGAGTCGAGAGCTTGGGGAAGGAGCTACCAGGGCATTTCGGTAACGCCGGAGGGGGTCCCCCCTGGCCCTCAAGGCCTCGGGGGAGTGCGTGCCAGGCCGTGGCCGCCCGATCAGAGGTCACCCGACAGGCTCTGAGGCAGCGGGGCGGGCAGGGCGCCTGCGGCGGGCCTTACCCCCTGCCCGCCCCTTCCCGAAACCGGGGCTCTGCCCCGGCCCCCGCTCCTCGATCGCCGGAGGGGCTTGAACTACCGGCCGACCTCCTTCGTCACGAGGTCGACCGCCTCGTCCACGTCATCCGTGACGTGGAAGAGCAGCAGGTCGTGCTCGGACGCCTTGCCCTGCGCCACCACCGTGTCCCGCAGCCAGTCCACGAGCCCGCTCCAGTACGCGGTGCCGAACAGCACGATCGGGAAGCGGGTGACCTTGCCCGTCTGGACGAGGGTAAGAGCCTCGAAGAGTTCGTCCAGGGTGCCGAGGCCGCCGGGCAGAACAACGAACCCCTGGGCATACTTCACGAACATCGTTTTTCGGACAAAAAAGTAGCGGAAGTTCACGCCGATATCGACGTGCGGGTTGAGGCCGGACTCGAAGGGCAGCTCGATGCCGAGGCCGACCGAGACGCCCTTCGCCTCCCGCGCCCCCTTGTTCGCCGCTTCCATGGCTCCGGGGCCGCCTCCGGTGATCACCGCGAAGCCGGCCTCGACCAGGGCCTTGCCGATCCTTACACCCGCCTCGTAGTCCGGCCCGCCGGCCGGGGTGCGGGCCGAGCCGAAGACGCTGATGGCGCTCGGCAGCTCGGCGAGGGCTCCGAATCCTTCGACGAACTCCGACTGGATGCGCATCACCCGCCATGGGTCGGTGTGCACCCACTCGGAGTCGCCCTCGGTGTCCAGCAGCCGCTGATCGGTGGTGCCGGGCTGCACCTGGTCCCTGCGGCGCAGTACCGGGCCCTGCCGCTGCTCCTCGGGGACGTGCGCTCCCTCGGGGTTGCCCATGACCTGCTCCCTCCGACGACGATCGATGACCATCTGTGTCAGGTCAGGGTAGATCGGCGGAGGTTACGGACAGGGGAATACCGTGGGTCAGCTGGTGAGCCAGGAGCGGAGCCGCTCCTCGCAGTGGGTGATCCGGTCGACCGCCACATGCTCGTTGCGCTTGTGCGCGAGGAGCGGGTCACCGGGTCCGTAGTTCACCGCGGGGACGCCGAGGGAGCTGAAGCGGGAGACGTCGGTCCAGCCGAACTTGGGGTGGGCGGTGCCGCCGACCGCCGCCATGAACGCCTTGGCGGCCGGGTGGGAGAGACCGGGCATGGCCGCGCCGGAGTGGTCGTCGACGGCGAATTCGACGACGCCGCAGTCCGCGAAGACCTCATGGACGTGGGCCAGTGCCTCCTCTGCGGTGCGGTCGGGGGCGTACCGGTAGTTGACGACGACGGTGCACGCGTCCGGGATGACGTTGTTGGCGACGCCCCCCTCGATCCGTACGGCGTTGAGGCCTTCTCGGTATTCGAGACCGTCGATGACCGGGCGGCGCGGTTCGTACGCGGCGAGGCGGGCCAGGATCGGGGCGGCGGCGTGGATGGCGTTGGACCCCATCCAGCTGCGGGCGGAGTGGGCCCGCTCCCCCTCGGTGCGGAGGAAGACCCGCAGGGTGCCCTGGCAGCCGCCCTCGACCTGGCCGTCGGTGCCCTCCAGGAGGACCGCGAAGTCTCCGGCGAGCCACTCGGGGTGGGCGTCGGCCACGTGGCCGAGACCGTTGAGGTGCGCGGCGACCTCTTCGTTGTCGTAGAACACGAAGGTGAGGTCGCGGTTGGGCTCGGGCACGGTCGCGGCGATCCTCAGCTGGACGGCGACGCCCGACTTCATGTCGGAGGTGCCGCAGCCCCACAGCACACCGTCGTCGTCGAGCCGGGACGGCACATTGTCGGCGATCGGCACGGTGTCGATGTGCCCGGCGAGCACGACCCGCTCGGCACGGCCCAGGTTCGTCCGGGCCACGACGTTGTTGCCGTGCCGGTCGACGGTCAGATGCGGGAGGGTGCGCAGCGCCGACTCGATCGCGTCGGCAAGCTCCTCCTCCTGACCGCTGACCGACGGGAAGTCGACGAGCCGGGCGGTGAGCGCCGGGCCGTCCAGGGTGAGGTCGAGCGTGCTTTCGGGCATGGAACCGACCCTAAAGGACTGGGCGCTCGGCCCCGGCCGGGCACTCCAGTACGGTGGCTCCGTGCCCCGGACCGTCTCCCCCGCCCGCCGACACACCGGCCGCAGCCGCCTCTTCCGTATCGCGGCTGCTTTTGTCGTGCTCGCCGCGTTGGGCGGCTATCTGGCCGTGCAGTACATATCCGGCAGCAAGGTCACCGAAGGCTGCACCGTGGAATCCGCCGACGGTTCGGCCGGCAAGGGCCGTACGTATCGGATGAGCCCGGAGCAGGCTTCGAACGCCGCGACGATCTCCGCGGTCGGCACCTCGCGCGGGATGCCGGAGCGGGCGGTGACGATCGCGCTGGCGACCGCGTTGCAGGAGTCCGGGCTGCGCAATATCGAGCACGGGGACCGGGACTCGCTGGGGCTGTTCCAGCAGCGTCCTTCGCAGGGCTGGGGCACCGAGAAGCAGATCCTTGACCCGGTCTACTCCGCGGGGGAGTTCTACCGGCATCTGGCCGAGGTCCCCGGCTATTCGCGGCTGCCGCTGACGGTCGCCGCGCAGCGGGTCCAGCGCAGTGGTTTCCCGCAGGCGTACGCGAAGCACGAGCCGGACGCGGCGTTGCTGGCGGCCGCGCTGACCGGCCGTACGCCTGCCGCGCTGACCTGCACGCCGCCCCGGACGACGGCTGCGAAGGCCGATGCGGCGAAGGTGCGGGCGGAGCTGGTTCGCACCTTCGGCAAGAATGTGCTGCCCGCGGAGAAGCCGTCGCCGCAGGACGGAACGGGCGCGGCCGGCGCGTCGGCGACGAGCACGGTCTCGGTGCCGGTGCGGGCGGCCCGCGCCTCCGGGGACGACGGCTCGGCGCGGCGCGGCTGGGAGCTTGCGCACTGGGCGGTCGCGCAGTCCGAGGCACTCCGCCTGGACGAGGTCGCGTACGCGGGCCGGGTGTGGGAGGCCGGGTCGGGCTGGCGGACGGAGCGTACGGAATCGGGCACCACCGAGGTCCGTATGCGGCTCGCGCACTAGTACGGACAGTCACCCGAAGGCGTTATCCGGCCGGCACGGAACGTCCCCTGGCGCAACACCTCCCGCCGCCGCTCCGCGATTCCTCATTTTCCTTACAGGCAAAGGGAAGTGACGGTTCATCGGGCCATCCGGGAATGCGGCGTCTGCCCGGGTTCCTCCGTTGTGGATTATGTGACGCATTGCCGACTCTTTACCTCGGCCCACCGCAACCTCCCCCGCCCTTACGACGGTTGTCATGGCGTCCGGTCAACGGACAGACAGATTCCTCATCCCGTCGAAGGAGCATCATGTCCCTCCCCCTGACCCGCCGGATCGCCCGTGCCGCGCTGCTGATCGCCGCGGGTGCAGCCCCCGTGGTCGGTGCGGCCGGTGCCGCAGGTGCCGCGGAGCTCCCGCATGCGCCGGAGCTCGGCGGTCTGACCACCGTCGACGGCGCCGGCCTCGGCAAGACGGTCGACGGCGCGTCCCAGCAGGGCACCAAGGCGGCGGGCGAAACCGGCGGCAAGATCGTCGGGACGACCCTCCCGGCCGCGGGCAAGACCGTCGACAAGGCCGGCGCCCAGGCCGCCCCCACCGTGCAGAACGCCGCCGGCGGTGCCGCGGGCAGCGCGGGCAAGGTCCTCGGCGGCGCAGCCGGTGCCGCGCCCCAGGGCGGCCTGCCCGTGCAGGGCCTGCCCACCCAGGGTCTGCCGATCGGCTGACCCGATCCGTCGGCACATCACACGCGAGGGGCCTCGGGAGTGCGCACCCCCGAGGCCCCTCGCGTGTACCGCCCGCTATCGGACCAGCCGCTTGACCGCGGCGGCCACCCGCTCGTCCGTCGCCGTGAACGCGACGCGTACGAAGTGGTCACCGGCCGTTCCGTAGAAGTCGCCCGGTGCCACCAGAATGCCGAGCTCCGCCAGGTACGCCACGGTCTCCCAGCACGGCTCGTCGCGCGTCGCCCACAGGTAGAGGCTCGCCTCGCTGTGCTCGATCCGGAAGCCGTGGCCCTCCAGCGCCGTGCGCAGGGCCGCGCGCCGGTCCGCGTACCGGGTCCGCTGCTCGGCGACGTGCTCGTCGTCGCCGAGCGCCGCGACGGCCGCCGCCTGGATGGGGGCCGGCGTCATCATTCCGCTGTGCTTGCGGATCAGCAGCAGCTCGCCGAGCACGGCCGCGTCGCCCGCGATGAAGGCCGCGCGGTATCCGGCCAGGTTGGAGCGCTTGGAGAGCGAGTGGACGGCGACGATGCCCTCGTACGTACCGCCGCAGACATCCGGATGCAGTACGGAGACGGGTTCGGCCTCCCAGCCCAGCTCCAGGTAGCACTCGTCGCTGAAGACCAGCACGTCGTGCTCGCGTGCCCAGGCGACGATCCGGATCAGCTCGTCCTTGGACAGAACGCGACCGGTCGGGTTGGACGGCGAGTTGAGCCAGAGCAGCTTCAGGCCGGCCGGGTCCAGCTCCGTCGGGTCGTCGTAGACAACGGGCTCGGCTCCGCAGAGCCGGGCACCCACCTCGTACGTCGGGTAGGCGAGGCGCGGGTACGCCACCTTGTCGCCCGCGCCGAGACCGAGCTGCGTCGGCAGCCAGGCCACCAGCTCCTTGGACCCGACGACCGGCAGGACGTTCTCGTGCGCCACCCCGACCGCACCGAGCCGCCGCTCCACCCAGCCGCTGATCGCGTCACGCAGCTCGGCGGTCCCCCACACCGTCGGATAGCCGGGGCTGTCCGCGGCGGCGACGAGCGCCCGCTGGATCAGCCCGGGCACCGGGTCGACGGGCGTGCCGACGGACAGGTCCACGATGCCGTCCGGGTGGGCGGCGGCCGTCGACTTGTAGGGCGCGAGCTTGTCCCAGGGGAAGACCGGGAGACGGGAGGAGACTGCGGACACGGATCTCTGCTTTCTCGTACGGGGGTTCCGAGGGTTGCTCGGGCGCTCGGGCGTGGAAACGCCTCGGTCCCGCACGGAGACGAGCCGTACGGGACCGGGGCGACGCACGTGCCGGCCGCTGACTACTGATTCTGCGGCGGCAGCGCAGCGATGAACGCGTGGTCGCGTTCGATCAGGCCCAGCTTGGAGGCACCACCGGGCGACCCGAGATCGTCGAAGAACTCGACGTTCGCCTTGTAGTAGTCCTTCCACTCCTCCGGGGTGTCGTCCTCGTAGAAGATTGCCTCGACCGGGCACACCGGTTCACAGGCTCCACAGTCGACGCATTCGTCCGGGTGGATGTACAAGGACCGCTGGCCCTCGTAGATGCAGTCGACGGGGCACTCTTCGATGCAGGCCTTGTCCTTTACGTCGACACAAGGCTGCGCGATGACGTAGGTCACGCTGTCGTTCCTCCTCGGTAGGGCGTTGGCTCTCGCGCGGGAGCGCGGCGTCGTCGATGCCCACATCTAGTATCTCCGTTCCCGGGCGCGAACCGAACAGGAGGGGCGGACAGAGCTATGGAATTCACCATCGGCGGACAACTCGAAGTCCGAATTACACCGGCTGACGTGGGCAAACGGGTATCAGTCCGGCGCAGGGCCGAGCACGGCTCGCAGGGGCCGAAGTTCACCGACACGGTCGGTGTTCTCACATCCTGGGACAGTGGTGTGCTGTCGATCACAACGAAGAGCGGCGACTGTGTCCGTATCGCGGAATCGACGCTGGTGGCGGGCAAGGTCGTGCCCGCCGCCCCGGCCCGGCGGCGCGGCCCCGCGGCCTCCTTCGACGAGCTCGCGACCGTCTGTGCCCGCGCCTGGCAGCCGCTGGAGAGCGAGCCGTTGGGCGACTGGCAGCTGCGCGCCGCGCAGGGGTTCACCCGGCGCGCCAACTCCGTGCTGCCGCTCGGCGATCCGGGCGTACCGCTCGACGAGGCGCTCGGGCGCGTCCGGCAGTGGTACGGGGAGCGGAACCTGCCCGCGTACATCCAGACCGCGACCGGCGCCGAGGGCACCCAGGAACAGCTCTGCGCGGCGCTGGAGCAGCGTGGATGGCGACGCGAGGTGACGGCGGAGGTACGGATCGCCGCGCTGGCGCCGATCGGTGATCTGGACGCGGATGTGTCGCAGGTGCGGCTGAGCCGGGACCTCGACGAGACGTGGCTCTCCCGCTATCAGCGCTTCGACACCCCTGGGCCGCACGTCCAGAAGGTACTGCGCGGCGGTCCCTCGGTGTGGTTCGCCTCGGTGCCCGGCGACACCGAGGGCGCACCGCCCGCGGCGATCGGGCGGTGCGTGGTGGACGGGCGGTGGGCCGGCTTCATGGCCGTCGAGGTCGCTCCCGAGTACCGGCGCCGGGGGATCGCCACCGCCGTGATGGCCGCGCTCGCCCGCAAGGCCCTGGACGAGGGCGCGTCGGCGGCGTGGCTCCAGGTGGAGACGGACAACGAGGGGGCGCGGGCGCTGTACGAGCGCATGGGGTTCGCGGTCCATCACCGGTATCACCACTTCCGGTCGGCGTGACGGAGGCGGACGAGCCCGATGAATTCTCACCACCCCGAGCAGCCCGAGCGTCCCGGCCCGGACGAGCTGCGCCGGCAGTTCGCCGAGGAGGCGCGCGCCGAGCGGCCGGACCTCGCGCTGCTCTGCCTGCTGCTGGGCGCGGTGGCCGACCCGGCGCTGGACGCGAACGGGATCGACGCGGCGCAGATCGAACTGGACGAGCTGGCGGGCCGGCTTCCGTACGGGGTGCGGGGCGGCCGGGCCTGGGCCTCGGCCCTTGCCGAATTTCTCGGCGAACGGTGCGGCTTCGCGGGCTCGTCGGCGGACTACCAGCGGCTGGAGTCGTCGCTGCTGCACGAGGTGCTGCGCCGGCGTCGCGGGCTGCCGATCCTGCTGTCCGTGGTGTGGATCGAGGTCGCGCGGCGGGCGGGCGCTCCGGTGTACGGGGTGGCGCTGCCCGGTCACTTCGTCGTCGGGTTCGGCGATCCCTCGGAGCGGGTGCTGGCCGACCCGTTCGACGGCGGCCGGCCGATGACCGGGCAGGACGCGGAGCTGCTGGTGGCGGGGGCGACCGGGGAACCGCTCGAGGAGTCGATGCTGGTGCCCGCACGGCCGCTGGAGATCGTGCTGCGGATCCTGAACAACATCAGGGCGTGGGCGGCGGCCCGTCCGGAGCGGACGGATGTGGCGCTGTGGGCGGTGGACCTGTCGCTGCTGCTGCCCTCACATCCGGCCAGGCTGCGCTACGAGAGGGCGCAGCTGCTCGTACAGAGCGGGCAGTTTCTGCGCGGGGCGGCGGAGATGGAGGAGTACGCGGATGTGGTCGACGGGGTCGAACCCGAGGCGGCGGAGGCGATCCGGCGACGGGCGCGGGCGGCGCGGGCGTTGCTGAACTAGCGGGGCGGGGGCTCGGGAGGCGGACCGGCCGCCGATCCGTGTCCCCGTCTCAGCGCCGTTCCGTCACCGCCGCCGCCAGTACCTCGGGCGCCGGTCCCTCATGCACGATGCCCAGCCGTTGCGTCGCCCGCGTCAGTGCCACGTAAAGATCGTTCAGGCCGCGCGTCGGGGACGATCACGGCGAGCCTGCCCTCGTCCAGCGCCGCCGCCTCCTTCGCGGCCAGGTCAGCGAGGGTGCGGGCGGGCTCCTGCGCCTCGTCGACGATGATGCGCCCGTCCCGGTCCGTGGTGGACAGGGCGCACTGCCCGGCAGCCCGCAACGACCGAATCGGCCACCAACGCACCGAGAGGCGGCTGCTGACCGATTCGATCGCTGAACAGCGGAAGTACCTGCCTACAGATGGTGGAACACGAGCGGCGCCTCTTCATGACGACGATGGCCGAGCCACCCGGAGTGAGAGGAAGCGCCGAACCTGCCATGGCAGCCAGTTCAGCCCTTGACCCCGTGTCGGCCAGATGATCGCGAGCCTATCTACCGTGGTCGCCCTTGCCCTTGCCCTTGCCCTTGCCGTGGTCGCCCTTGCCCTTGCCCTTGCCCTTGCCCTTATCCTTGCCCTTGCCCTTGCCCTTGCCGTGGTCGCCCTTGCCCTTGCCCTTGTCCTTGCCCTTGTCCTTGCCGTGGTCCTTGCCGTGGTCGCCCTTGCCCTTGCCACCACCGTGGTCACCCTTGCCACCACCACCGGGAGGTCCTGCCGGACCAGTAGGTCCGGTAGCGCCCGTCGGACCAGTAGGTCCGACACCGCCCGTCGGACCAGTGCCACCCGTCGGACCAGTAGGTCCGACACCGCCCGTCGGACCAGTGCCACCCGTCGGACCAGTAGGTCCGACACCGCCCGTCGGACCAGTGCCACCCGTCGGACCAGTAGGTCCGACACCGCCCGTCGGACCAGTGGGCCCGGTCGGCCCGGGCGCCCCGACGCAGGACGGCACGGTGATGGCGTTGTTGTCCAGGGTGACCGCGCTAGTACGCGCCAGGGCCCGGCCCTGGATCTCCGTGCCGTTCTGTACCGTGATGGACTCCGAGGCCAGGATGCTGCCCTTGAAATTGGAGAACGTCCCGATCGTGGCGGAGCTGCCCACCTGCCAGAACACGTTGCAGGCCTGAGCCCCATTGACAAGTCTGACGCTGCTCGCCGAGCTTGTGATCAAGGTCGATGCCGCCTGGAAGATGAAGACGGCGCCGGAGTTCCCCCCTCCGTCGAGGGTGACGGTCCCAGTGAGGGCCATTGAGCTTGTGGAGTTGTAGACGCCAGTCGTAAACGTCTGTCCTCCGAGGTCGACGCCCGTCACGTCCCCTGTCGGGGTCCGACCCGCCGCGTCGTTGTAGGCGATGCCCAGGTCGTTCTTCGCCGTGAGAGCAGGACCGTTGGCTACGTTCCGAGCGCCGAAGATGAGACCGGGCGGGAAGTTCGTCACAGAACTCCCCGGGCTGAGCCCGAGGTCTCCGTTGAGAACGGTGGGGGTGACCGTGTTGGTGACCGTTGAGCCGGCCAGCACGGCGTAACTGATGCCGGTCCCCAGTCCCACCGGAGCCTCCGCTGCATACGCGGCGGTGGTGAAGTACGTGGTCGTGCTCAGCAGAGTCACACCGGACAGCACGGCGAAGGGCGCCCTGCGCCAGATACGCCTGCCTCGGACTCGCTTGCGCCCGTCTTCCGAGAAGGCAGACGGGGTAGCAGCCACAGCCATTGAAGGTGGTCCTTCCTGTTTCGGGGTGGATTGCGTCTGCCGACCCGTAGCCGCTGCCCATCAGGTGACGAACGCCCACCTGAGCACCGAGTCCGCTGGAGCGGGAGACCGCAGAACACGCAGCGAACGCACAGTGACGAATCATCACGCAGGGTTCACCAAGTGCGGACCCATATGAACATAAGACGGCGATAAAGCCAGGAGGCGCGAGGGCGAGTGCCCATCACCTGCCGCACCGTCACGCCACCAGCGGTCGCGCGAACACCTCCGGACCAGCGCCCCGGCCGACCGCCTCAGCCCCTTCGACGAGCCGACTACCGGCGGTCCCCCTGCCCGGCGACCCTGCGCACCGTGTGCAGCAGGTACTCCTTGCGGTTGAGCGGATTGCGGTCGGTGCGTGCCCGGTCCGGGGGCGTACCGACGACCGCCCGGTAGCGGTCGAAGTCGGATTCCAGGACCCCTTCGCCGCGCGTCAGGGCCGGGAGCTGTTGCTGCAGTTCATGGACCCGCGCAGCTGGAATCTCTCCCTCCAGCACGCATGCCGCACCTTGCACGGCCGGTGTCCCGGGGACGGCACGCAGATGTGCGAGTACCGGCAGGAGCGGACCCAGCAGGTCCGCGGGGAGTTCCAGACGGAAGCGGTGCATCGGCTCGTACACCGTGGTGCCGGCCTCCCTCAGTGCACTCATCAGGACCAGGGGGGTCAGATTGCGGAAGTCCCCGGCGGTGCTCGACATGCTCTTGTCGAAAACGGCATGGGAATGGCTCTGCCGGGGCCAGTAGCCGGAGTGCGTCATGGTGACGACGCAATCGGTGACCTGCCAGCCGTGGATTCCCTGCCGCAGGGTCTCCCCGACTGTCTCCTCCACCGCCCTCATCAGGGAGAACGGCATCGATCCGAGCTCCACCTCCAGCCGGTACTCGATACCGCTGCCGATCGGGGCGGGATCGATCCGAAGGCCGATGGTTGCCAGAAAGGGATTCGGATCCTGGTCGCCGACCTCGTACGCCGCACCGCTGCCGTTCGGCCGTTCCAGGCAAATGGTCGTGGTCTTGCGGAAGGTGACATCGATTCCGAATTCATCGGCGAGCGTCGCCTGGATGACTTCTTTCTGTACCTCGCCGTAGAGCGAGACGGACACTTCTTTCCGGATGTCGTCCTGCCGCAGATTGATCAATGGGTCCTGCTCGGCCAGTTGCGCGAGCGCGAAATGCAGCTCGCCCCTGCTCGCCGGAGCGCAGGGCACCACGACCGATTCCAGTGTCGGCGGGGCGAACCAACGGCCCGGCGCGGTCCTGTCCGATACACCGACCGTATCGCCGACCCGAATGCCGCCGAGGCCCCGGAGCTTCGCGATCCGGCCTGCGCCGACCGCTGCTTCGCGCACGTCCGAGCCTCGGTCGAAGACACTGATCGCGGTCACTTTCCCCTCGTCGCGTCCGTCGCCCCGGCCGAACGGCAGCCGGTCACGTGTCCGTACCGTGCCCGAGAAGATCCGGACGTAGGCGATCTTCTCGCCGCCCGGCCCCCGCTCCACCTTGAAGACGGTGCCCGAGACCGGCCCGTCGGCATCCCCCTCGCCCGCGGGCAACAACTCCCTGACCCCGCTGATCAGGGCGTCCACACCCGCCCCGGTGATCGCCGAGCCGAAGAACACCGGATGCACCTGCGCCTGCCCGGTCTGCGTGGACAGCGCTTCGCGCAGCCTGCTGTACGGGAGCGGCGCCACGTTCTCGACGTACGCGGCCAGCAGCGCGTCGTCGTGGTCGGCGAGAAGCTCGGTCAGCCGGCCCGTGAAGTCCGCATCGGCACCGGTGTACGGCGTGCAGCGGGCGTCCCGGCCGCCCGGCCCGTCGACCGATCCCATGGCGAGCACAGCCGGGGTCAGTTTCTCGGAAATGCTCCGCAGAAGGGACTCGTCCTGCGCACCGCTGCGATCGACCTTGTTCACGAAAATGAGCGTCGGAATGCGCAGGCGTTGCAGTGTCCGCATCAGAACACGGGTCTGCGCCTGTACGCCCTCCACGGCGGAGATGACCAGTACAGCACCGTCGAGCACGTTCAGCACCCGTTCCACCTCGGCGATGAAATCCGGGTGACCGGGTGTGTCGATGAGATTGACCGTGACGTCGTCGATGGTGAACGAGACGACTGCGGACTTGATCGTGATGCCGCGTTGTCGTTCCAGTGCCAGGGAATCGGTCCGGGTGCTCCCGTCGTCGACGCTGCCGATCTCGTCGATGACACCGGCGGTGTGGAGCAGCCGCTCGGTCAGGCTTGTCTTACCGGCGTCGACATGCGCCAGAATTCCCAGATTCAGCGTGTGCACGAAACTCCATGTCTTCAAGATCGGTGGAAATTTCCGTCTGAATGAACATGAGAGTTCCGCGCATGATCTTCTCCTCGGTCGATCGAGTACTCGAGAGGGAGTACAGCAGGCGGCCGCCCCGCGCGGCAACCGATTTACCAGCCGGGCATTCACGGAGCCGGGGATTCCTGACGGAACCCGCATGCCCGCCTCCTGCGCTTTCATACCCGGCAGCCGAGGACAAGTAGATCGGCGTCTGCGCATCGGCGGGTCGCGTACGCCGTTACGCAAATTCAAAGTATGGCTCCGGGCGAATTCCCGCCAGGCACCGCGCGCGCACGTCTCGCCGGACAGCGAGAGCGAGTCTTCCCAACTCCAGTTCACCAACGGGCTGTTCGAGCCCATCGAGGGATCATTGCGGAGCCGGGTGGCGATTGGGCCACCGTACCGAAGCGTCGGCAAACGAGTGGACGATCGCCGCCCAAACCTCACGTGGCGCTGCGTGCAGTCCAACGGGTGATTATTGGCTTTTCGCCACCCGAAGGGCCCACGACATGGCCTCAATGCGGCATTTTGCGTTGGCGCAAAGTGACATTCGGACTGACGGTAGATCATGTCGCCACTGCGCCAGTCTGAGTCGACGCCCTGTCACTCTTCGCAGTTGCGGCGGAAGGAATGTGTTCAGATGCGCTCTGCCCGCACACTGTTCGCTTCGGCCGCTGTCACAGCGGTCCTTGCCATTACCGGTCCCTCCGCCTACGCCATGGCCACGGCCGCGGATTCGGGACACCACAAGGGATCCTCGTCCTCGCGCAGCGACGAGAACGGAAAGTCCGGCTCCGACGAAGGTGGCCGTGGCGGCGACGAAGGTGGCCGCGGCGGCGACGAAGGTGGCCGCGGCGGCGACGAAGGTGGCCGCGGCGGCGACGAGGGCGGCCGCGGCGGCGACGAGGGCGGCCGCGGCGGCGACGAAGGTGGCCGTGGCGGCGACGACGAGGGCGGCCGCGGCGGCGACGAAGGCGGCCGCGGCGGCGACGAAGGCGGCCGCGGCGGCGACAAGGGCAAGCCCAGCGGTGGCGTTCAGGCCGGCGGCGGCTTCATGGCCCGGGTCATCACCGACGACGAAGGCGGCCGCGGCGGCGACGAAGGCGGTCGCGGCGGCGACGACGAGGGTGGCCGCGGCGGCGACGAAGGCGGTCGCGGCGGCGACGAAGGCGGTCGCGGCGGCGACAAGGGTGGCCGCGGCGGCGACGAAGGCGGTCGCGGCGGCGACGAAGGCGGTCGCGGCGGCGACAAGGGTGGCCGCGGCGGCGACAAGGGCAAGCCCAGCGGTGGCGTTCAGGCCGGCGGCGGCTTCATGGCCCGGGTCATCACCGACGACGAAGGCGGTCGCGGCGGCGACGACGAGGGTGGCCGTGGCGGCGACGAAGGCGGCCGCGGCGGCGACGAAGGCGGCCGCGGCGGCGACGAAGGTGGCCGCGGCGGCGACGAAGGCGGTCGCGGCGGCGACAAGGGTGGCCGCGGCGGCGAGGAAGGCGGTCGCGGCGGCAACAAGGGCAAGCCCAGCGGTGGCGTCAACGCCGGTGGCGGCGGGATGGCTACGACCAGCAGCAGCCTGGCCGCCGGCTCGGCGCTGCTGATCGGTGGCATCGGCTTCGGCGCGTACAAGCTGCGCCGTCGCCAGTCGTCGGGCGGTGCGATCGCCTGACCGGGCCCAACGGCTGACCGGTCGTTTCGTTTGTCGCGGCCGCCGTCCCTCGGGGCGGCGGCCGCGACGGCTTCGATTGCACACCCCACCCCACCCCCGCACCCCTCCCTCTCCCCTCTCCAACACCGCACAACCGAAAGGCACGTTCCCATGGCCGCCCCGCAGTCTCCCGGCTCCATCCCCACCCGGACTGCCCCCGGAACCACACTGGGCCGCGCCTTGATGTGGCCCGCCGTGGCAGCCGGGGTCGGCATGCTCATGATCTACAACTCCATCGACACCTCGATCGACGACAAGCCGCCGGCCCCACCCGCCGCCGTCGCGCCCGCAGCCGCACCCGAGGTTCTCGGCTCCCATGCCGCACCCCGACCCGTCACCCCGTCGGCGCCCGCCGTCGGTCCGGCGATGTCGCGTTCCGTCCCGACGCGGCTGCAGATTCCGTCCCTCGCCGTCAAGGCACCGTTCACCGCCCTGTCCATCGGCGCCGACGGTCGGCTGAACCCGCCGCCCCCGAACGACAGCAACTTGGTGGGCTGGTTCAACGGCGGTGTCACCCCTGGCGAGCGTGGTGCCGCGATCGTGGCGGGCCATGTCGACACGACGACCGGTCCGGCCGTGTTCCTGCAGCTCCAGTTCCTCAAGCCGGGTTCCACGGTCGACATCACCCGCGCCGACGGCTCGGTCGCCACATTCAAGGTCGACTCCGTCGAGACGTTCAGCAAGGCGAAGTTCCCGGACAAGCGCGTCTACTCGGACACCCCGTCCGCGCAGCTGCGCCTGATCACTTGCGGCGGCCCGTACAACAGGAAGGCCAAGCACTACGAGGACAACGTGGTGGCCTTCGCCCACCTCGAATCCTCCAAGAATGGCTGACGGCCGATCGGCGGCCGACGCCGACATACAACCATCCGCCGGGCCGGGAGGTCGTACCGGGCGGCACGGAACCTGAGTTCCTGCCGCCCCGACTTGCCTTCTGAGCAACGGAGTTAAGCAACGTGCCCGTTCTCTCCCACCGCCGATGACGTCCGCCGAGAGGTCCGACGAGGTCTGCCCGGACAGGGGCAGGCCATCCACCGGCCCGGCAACCTCCTGCGATACGTGCTCCGCGAACCGAGGCCGATGACACCGCCCACCCCGCCGACACCGCCCGCCCCGCCGTCCCGCCTGTGGCTGATGCGGGAGTGCGCCGAACCCCACGTACAGCCGCAGCTCTTCACTCCTGTGGGAGCGGAGGAGTTCTGCGGTTCGTGCCAAAATGCGGCACCGCAGCGGGAATCGGCGACTGCGGCCACTGTGTGTGGTGCGGCGGCCGTGCGCGCGGGGATGCCGGGCCGACTCGCCCGCCCACGCCGCTGAACGGACAGGCTCTGGAGCCGTCCCTTCTCACGGGCGATCCGGACCGCCTCCGCCCGATTGCCGGCCGCCATCTTCCGGATCGCCATGGCGAGGTGGTTGCGGACCGTCTCCTGCGAGAGGCGGAGCGTACGGCGAAGCGATGCCCGGGGCTTCTCGTGGCGTCACGTCGTGTTCGACCTGATCCGCACCGGCCGGCCGGTGGCGTCAAGCCCGTCCGGGGAGCTTCACTTCACCTTGTACTGACACATCTTGTCGGATTTGCCGCCCTGGTTGTCCGCGACCTTCTTCCCATCGACGGTGATGACGCAGGCCGCCGCGTGGAGCATGCCGTCGGGGCCGGATACGGAGCCGGGGACGACGGACACCGAAAGGCCGACCCTCTTCTCGGCGTCGGTCGTCAAGGTGATGGTCGACGTCTTCTTCCAGGGCAGCGTCACCTTCTCCATCTTGTTGGTGTCGAGGTTGTAGTAGACCTGCGACGTGCCCGTACCAAGGACTTCGAGGGTGACCTCGTGCTTGCTCTCGCCACTGCCGGCGTCCGGCTGCGGCTTCCCGCTCGCGTTCGCGTTCGCGGACTTGCCGACGGTCGCCGGGCTGTCGTCGCTGCCGCATCCCGTCAGCAGAGTCATGGCCAGGACCAGAGCCGTTCCAATGATGATCTTGCGCATGCTTCCCCCCAGTGAACGAGTAAGTGATCTTAACTCTGGGCCGCGTATGCGCATCGGATGCAGTCGGCTCCGGTACCCGGACACGCCGGAAACGTGCCGTAGTCCGGTAGCTGGCTGAAGTTCCCCGTCTGGTCGGCGCGGTGCCGGCCGGGCAGGACGGCTGATGGACAAAAGCCCGCCGCCGCATCGTCGTCGAACCGCTGACCAAAACCCGTTGCCACCCGATCGACGAAGGAACCGGCGAACCCGCCATCCCGGCCGAACCCACCGCATGGTCTGCAAACGGATCGGCGAGTGGCCACCGGCACACCATTTCGGAATACGTGACTCGAACGTAAGCGAGGTGTCGTGCAAGGACGACCAGCCCTGGTCCTGGTGCACAGCCCTCTCGTGGGCGCCTTGACCTGGCAGCCCGTCGCAAGAGTGCTCCTACGTCCGGGACGAGCACCGTTCCGTCGCAGGTGGTGTCCTTCCCGTAGCCGGGGGAACGGAGCGGGGTCCGGTCGCGGCGACAACAGCGGCCGGGCCCCGGCCTGCTGCTACGGCTCTACAGCCAGCCTTTCTCGCGGGCGATGCGGACCGCCTCGGCCCGGTTGCGGGCCGCCATCTTCTGGATCGCCATGGAGAGGTAGTTGCGGACCGTCCCCTGCGAGAGGTGGAGCGTGGCCGCGATCTCCGCGTTGGTGGAGCCGTCCGCCGCCGTGCGCAGCACATCGCGTTCGCGGTCGGTGAGCGGGCTCGCTCCGTCGGCGAGTGCGGCCGCCGCGAGCGTGGGATCGATGACCCGCTCCCCCGCCAGCACCTTCCGTACCGCCGAGGCCAGTTGGGAGGCGGGGGCGTCCTTCACCAGGAAGGCGTCGGCGCCCGACTCCATGGCCCGGCGCAGATAGCCGGGGCGGCCGAAGGTGGTGACGACGACGACCTTCACGGCCGGGAGTTCGCGCCGCAGGGCCGCCGCCGCGTCGATACCGGTCATGCCCGGCATCTCGATGTCCAGGAGCGCCACATCGATGCGGTGCTCGTGGGCCGCGGCCAGCACCTCGTCGCCACGGGCGACCTGGGCCACCACCTCGATGTCGGGTTCCAGGCCGAGGAGTGCCGCGAGGGCCTCGCGCACCATGGACTGGTCCTCGGCGAGGAGGAGTCTGATCATGCTCATTCCGTGGATCCTAGGCCGGAACCGAGCGGAACACTCAGGGTCAGGGTGAAGCCTTTACCGGAACCGGAGTTACCGGCCCGGGTGGTCAGCGTGCCGTCGACCGTGGCGAGGCGTTCGGTGATGCCGGTGAGGCCGTTGCCCGGTTTCGTACCCGTGGCTCCGACGCCGTCGTCCGCGACGGTGAGTTCGAGGACCCTGCCGTCGAGGGTCTGGCGCGGGGTGAGGGTGACGGTGCAGTGCCGGGCGCCGCTGTGGCGTACGACATTGGTGACGGCTTCGCGCAGCGCCCAGGCGAGCACCTCTTCCGGCTTCTCGGGGAGGCCGTCGGGGGCCTCGGCCGGGACGTCGGCGGTGATGCCCGCGGCGGCGAGTGCGGTACGGGCTCCGGCCAGTTCGCCGGGGAGGGTCGGCCTGCGGTAGCCGGTGACGGCGCTGCGTACGTCGACCAGGGCCTGGCGGCTGACCTGTTCGATGTCCGCGACCTGGGCGGCCGCCTGCTCCGGGTGGTCGGGGAGCATCCTCCCGGCCAGTTCGCTCTTGAGCGTGATGAGCGAGAGCGAGTGGCCGAGCAGGTCGTGCAGATCGCGGGCGAGCCTGAGCCGCTCCTCGTTGGCGGCGAGCTGGGCGACGGTCGCGCGGGCCTCGCGCAGCTGGATCGTCGTACGGATCAGCTGCCGTACCCCGGTCATCGCGAACCCGCCGAGCAGCGCCGGGAAGACCAGCGCGGTGATGATCTCGCGGGGGTGGTCGCCGGTCAGCCCGACGCCGACCAGTGCGGCGACGACCACGGGGATCAGCCAACGGGCGGTCCTCAGCGGCATGGTGGCGCCGACGGAAACCGCCACGTACACGAAGAGGACCAGCCACGCGGCGCCGAGCGTCAGGGAGAGGACGACGGCGAGGGCGCCGAGGAAGGCGATCGTCGTGTGGACGGCGCGCCGGTCCAGGGCCTTCGACGTATGGCGGAAGACCAGGACCAGATAGGCCCCGACGAAGACCAGCAGACCGAGTGCGCCCAGCGCGGTCGCCCACGGGGTGTGGTCGCCGTCGGCCAGATCCTTGACCGGGGCGCTCATGAAGGCGAGCCAGATGCCGATCCAGAACAGCTTGATCCACACCTGTCGACGGCCCGTCGCCGCGAACCCGATGCCTACGGACGTCTCCTCGTCGTTCACGCCTTCAGGGTGTCCTTCCGGTAGAGCCAGGCCGCGCCGCCCGCGAAGACCAGGAAGTAGGCGCAGAGAATGGCGACGTCCTTGGCATGCGGCGAGCCGCCCATCTCGATCGCCTGACCGAGAGAAGCGTACGCGTGGGTGGGGAGCCACTCGGAAATGTTCTGCAGCCACTGCGGGAAGGTCGCGCTGGGCATCCACAGACCGCCGAGGATGGAGAGGCCGAAGTAGATGATCATCGTGATCGGGCGGACCGCGTCACCGCTGGCGATGTAGCCGATGGCGACTCCGAGCGCGGCGAAGACCAGCGAACCGGCCCAGATGACCCCGGCCAGCGCGAACCACTGCCAGGTGTCCAGCCGTACGTGCTTGACGCCGGCGGCGACCAGGAACACGACCACGATGCAGGGCAGGGTGACCATCGCCGCGCTGGCGATCTTCGCCAGGACGTAGCCGCGGCTGGGCAGTGCGGTGAGCCGGAGCTGGCGGACCCAGCCCTTCTCGCGCTCCTTGGCGATGCGTTCGCTGTTGCCCATGAGGACGGCGGTCAGCGCGCCGAAGGAGGCCATCGAGACCATGAAGAAGGCCTGGAGGGTGAGATCGCTGTGCGGGACCGTGTCGGTGGTGTTCCGGGTGCCGGAGATCAGCAGATAGATCACCGACGGGTAGATGACCGAGAAGAACATGAACTTCTTGTTCCGCAGGGTGCGGGTCACTTCGAGCCTGATCAGAGTATTCATGCGGTCCTGGCCTCCTCGGCCTCGGTGATGGCGACGAAGGCCTGCTCCAGGCCGAGTCCCGCGACTTCGAGCTCGCGCGGGTAGAGGCCGAGTGCGTAGACGGCGTGGACGGTCGCGTCGGCGTTGTGCGACTGGATACGGACCCGGTTGCCGGAGATGTCGAGCGCGGAGAGGAACGGCAGGGCGCGCAGGGCCGCATCGTCGACCGGGCCCTCCAGCTCGAAGGAGATCCGGCGGGCGCCGGCCTTCGCCTTGATCTCGGCGGCGCTGCCGTCTGCGAGCAGCCGGCCCTTGTGGAGGACGAGGACGCGGTCGGCGATCGCGTCGGCCTCTTCGAGGTAGTGGGTGGCGAACAGGACGGTACGGCCCTGCTCGGCCTGCTCCCGCATCGTGGCCCAGAAGGCCTGGCGGGCGGTGACGTCCATGCCGGTGGTCGGCTCGTCGAGGACGATCAGGTCGTTGGCCCCGGCGGTGGCGAGCGCGAACCGTACGCGCTGCTCCTGACCGCCGGAGAGCTTGTTGACCAGGCGGTCGGCGATCTGCGCGATGCCGGCCCGGGACAGCACCTCGCCCACCGGGTAGGGCCTGGGATGCAGATCGCAGGCGAGGCGGACCAGTTCCTCGACCGTGACGTCCTCCATCAGACCGCCGCTCTGCAGCATCGCGCCGACGCGGCCCGCGGCGATGGCGCCCTGCGGGGTCCTGCCGAAGACCTGGACGGAACCGGAGTCGGCGGTGCGCAGGCCGAGCAGCAGGTCCAGGGTGGAGGACTTTCCGGCGCCGTTGGGGCCGAGGAGCGCGACGGTCTCGCCGGGGTGCAGGTCGAGGGTGAGTCCGTCGACTGCTCGTACCGCTCCGTACGCCTTGCTGACCTGGTCGAAGCGGACCACGGCGGTCTTCGCCCCGGTGGCCTCGGTGGCTGTTGTTGTCATGCGGCCAGCGTGGCGGAGAAGGGGGTACGTCCGGCAGGGTCGCGGGTCGTGGAAACGGGATGACAGATGTCATGCCGCGCGCATGACGCCGCTGTCGTGCCGGACGTCCGCGGAACACGACGCCACTGCAGTTCCGTACGCCGCCGAACACGACGCCGCCCCCGGCCGGGGGTCCGGACGGGGGCGGTTGTGCGGTGCGGTTCGCCGCGGTGGGGCGGTTATCCGTTTCCGTTCAGGCTGATCGTGGCGATCCGCTCGGCGGGGGTCCTGCCGAGCAGCGCGGTCTGCATGGCCTGCGCCACATCGTCCGCACTGAGCTGGTGCTTCTTGCCGTCACCCTTGGTGATCATGATGCCGTCGAAGACGCCGTCACAGAGGGTGTCGATGGCCTTCTTGTCGTAGTGCTCGACCAGTCGGCCCTTGACCGGCACCATCGTGAGGATCTGCGGCAGCGACTTCGCCGGGCCGAACTGGATCTGCTTGGGCCCGGCCTTGATGGTGACCAGGCCGGACATCGCGGGCTTCGCAAAGTCCTTCATCGCCCGGTCCAGTTCGGCCTGGCTGATGGTGGGCTCCCGGGTGGTGACCGGCAGTTCGACAGTGGCCGGCTTGCCCGTCTGCACCTGGGCCCGGTACGCGTCGCGCACCGAGATCATCGACTGGTTGACGTCCAGCGCCTTGCCCGACTTGCCGGGTACGGCGACGGCCTTGCCCGGCTCGAACCTGATCGTGCCGTCGTTGGCCGAGCCGGAGACACCGGCCAGGTCCGTCAGCGCGACACCGAGCTTCTCCTCGTCGACCGGGATCACCGGGTCGACGGCGCGCTTGCCGCCGAAGAGGGAGCCGATGACGGAGACCGGGTTGTAGTCGCTGCCCGCGGCGGAGCGCACGGTCTCCTGGCTGTCCAGGCCGAGCCCGGCCTTGTCCGGTGCGAGCTCGGCCTTCTTGCCGTCCACGGAGAGCTGGAGGGGGGTCTCGGCGCGCTTGCCGAGGGCGGCGTCCAGCTTCGCGACGCCCTCCTCCTTCGTGCCGCCGCCGATGTCGACGCCGAGGACGGTGGTGCCCTTGGGGACGTCGGAGTGGTTCATCAGCAGTCCGGCGCCGTACGCGACACCGAGCAGACCGACGACGCCGGCGCAGAGGAGGACCAGCTTGGAGCGGCCCTTCTTCTTCGCGGGCGCGGGCGCCGGGGCGGGGCGTGCGGCGGGGGCGGGCGCCGGGGCGGCGGGACCGCCGGGTCCTGCCGGTCCGGTGCCCATCGCGTCGTCCGGGATACGCGGCGTCAGATCGGGACGCCCGCCACCGGGGCCGCCCGCGCTCGGGAACGGGGACGGCGAGCGGCGCTCCGGCGGAACGACGGGGATGCCGCTGGTGAGCGTGTCACCGGAGACGTTGCCGCCGGGCCCGGCGGAGGCCGGAGCCGCGAACTGGGGCGTCAGCACCGCTGTGTCGTCGGACATCCGCGGGGGCACGCCACCGGATGCGCCGGGACCCTGCGGGCCCGCGGGACCACCGGAGCCTCGCGAACCGCCGGGGCCCGGACCGCCCGCTCCGTCGAGGTTCGGGGTGAGGGACGAGGCACCGGTGACCGGGCCCGTGGTGGGCCCGGAGGGGCCCGGCGTACGCACCCCGAGGTTCGGCGTGGGGCGCGGGCCGGCTACGGGGCCGCCGTGGCTGAACTCGTCGAGGGCGCTGCGACCGGGGCGGGGCGCGTCCTGGTCGCCCGTGCGCTGCGGGCCGTCCGAGAAGTACGGCAGGTCGGCGCGGGGCGGGGTGGGCGCCTCGCCCGTGGGGCCGTCGGCGCCACCGGCCGCGCTGCCGCTGCCGCCGACGACCGAGGTGTTCGTGGGGGCCTTGCGCGGGGCGAACCAGTCGCTGCCGCTCTTCTCCCTGGCCGGCTTGTCGGCAGCCGGTTCCGCGGGCGCGGAACCGGCTCTCGCCTCGGCGCCCGGGTCGGCGTCGGACGCACCCGACGCGCCGCCCGGCGCGGGCGAGCCGGGGCGCGGAATGCTGCCCGTGCGCTCGGCTTCGGCCGTGTCGGCGTCGCTCATGGGCGTACGCATGACAACCGGCGGGATGGGACGCGAGCCCGGAATGTTGATCCGGATGCGCGTCGTCAGCGTCGTCTCGGTCCTCGGCTCCTCGGACTGAGGCGGGTCCGCAGGCTCAGGGGCCCCCTCCGGGGCGTCCTGCGAAGGGTGCAGCGACGGATACTGGCGGGATCCGTACGGCGGCGTCCCCGAGGGGTACGCGGCTCCCCCGCGCCCCTGGGGCCCGGAGGACGAACTGTCAGTTTCACGACTCAAAGCAGGTTCTCCCGATTGGCTCCGCCGCCCGTACTTCCCCCATGCCGCAGGCCAGGGGACGGCTCGGCGCGCGAACCACCATACTGGCCGCCGCCGACAGACACCCCGCGACCGGGGGAAACGACTGCGTGACCACCGGACGGACAAGGGGCATTACGGGATCGGACGTGGCACATTACTTGCCAGGTCGGCCGCTGTCGGCGCCCGGTCGAGGCGACCGCGACATCGTGGCACAGATCACAGAGATCGCCATCCCGCCCAGCATGAAAAGGGTGAGGCCCAGTTCATCGCCGAAGACATAGTCGCCTTCCGGTCGTCCGCCGAGCAGAAGAAGGACCGAAATCAGCCAGCCCGCCGCGGGTGCCAGGGCGCCGAGCTGGGTGCCGAAGACGCAGCTCCCGCCGTAGAACAGCCCGGCGCAGGCGACCAGCGCGAGCAGCAACCCGCCGGGGAACCAGGCGGCTTGGACGAGCGCCCCGGCAATCCCGACGAGCGCGCCGAGAACGGCGAGGCCCGCATAGGCGGCGATCCGCCCGGGGTTGAGGGGCGCGGCGAGACCGGTGGCCCGCACGTCCCCGGAAGGTGCGCCGGTGCGCGGTGTGCGCTGCTTGCCGCTCATTGTCCCGCCCCCGGTACACCGGCGAACAGGTCGTCTTCGCGCGCCCCTTGAGGAGCCCCGGAGGCGCCATGTACCAACTCGTAGTACTCGGTGGTGAAGACGGGCTGGCCGAGGTCGTTGGAGAGGGCGAAGAAGGGGCCGTCCACGGCGATCTGCGTGACATGGGCCCGCATCGCCGCGCGTTTGGCCGCCGCATGGGCGGAGCCGTCGATCTGCGCGGTGATCCTCCTGTCGTCGACCACACCCGGTACGTCGTCGATGGCGGCGATCCCCGGGAAGGGGTCCGGCACCGTGTCCCGCAGGCGCGCGAAGCCCTCTTCGGCGACCGAACGCGGCACCCGGTTCCAGTAGATCTTGGCGACGGCGTGCGCCGCGCCCGCTCCGGTGCGGTACGCAGGATCGGCGGCGAGCTCCGCCGCGCGCATCGCGACGCGGTGCGCCTGGATGTGGTCGGGGTGCCCGTAGCCGCCGTCGGGGTCGTAGGTGACGAGGACCTGCGGGCGCACCGAGCGGATCACCTCCACGAGGTACTGGGCTGCGTCGTCCACGTCCGCGTCCCAGAAGGCGCCGGGGCGGTGATTCTGCTCGGCTCCCATCATTCCGGAGTCGCGGAAGCGTCCTGGGCCGCCGAGGAGCCGGTGGTCGGTGACCCCGAGCTCCTTCATCGCCGTGGCGAGTTCGCCCTGGCGGTAGGGGCCCAGGGTGTCGTCCCGGTCTGCCGCGAGATGGGCGAGCGGGGGCGGGATGATCTCGCCCTCCTCGCCGAGCGTGCAGGTCACCAGGGTGACCTGGGCACCCTCGGCCGCATACCTGGCCATGGTGGCGCCGTTGTTGATCGACTCGTCGTCGGGGTGCGCGTGCACCAGGAGCAGACGCCGGGCGGGATGGTCCGTCATGGGGACCAGCCTACGAGCCGGGCAGGCCCTGGACCGACCGCGCCCGCGCACGAGCCGCCGACGAGCCGGGTCTCAGAACTTGAGGCTTCCGATCATCCCGGCCACATTCGTGGTCAGGTTCGAGATGCTGGGCGCAATGGACGAGCTGGCGAGATAGAAACCGAGCAGCGCGCAGACCACCGCATGTCCGCCCTTCAGTCCGGATTTCCGGATCAGCAGGAAGACGACGATCGCCAGCAGCACCACCGCCGAAATCGAGAGTGCCACGGCGGTTCACCTCCATCAGTACGGTCGGGACGGGCAGCACACATGGAGCCAGCAGGTTCATACCCACCAAGCGCTACGGATCATAACTATCCGTGGCACCGCATTGATCGGGGCACAGCAGCACGAGGGGCGCACGACCGGGCGGTCGGGGACTAGGTTCAGGCCCATGACTTCGCAGAAGATCTCATTTCCGCGTCAGCACGCCAGGACGATGCGATTCACCCTCGGCGCTCCCCGTGCGTTCACCGTTTCACCCGACGGGGAGCGGGTGATCTTCCTGCGGTCGGGCTCCGGCACGGACCGGACGGGCCGGCTGTGGGTGCTGGATCTGCCGGAGGGCGGTACGCCGAAGGAGCGCGTCGTCGCCGACCCCGAGACGCTGCTCGGCGGTTCGGCGGAGCGGCTGTCGGCCCAGGAGCGGGCCCGGCGCGAGCGCAGCCGTGAAGGTTCGTCGGGGATCGTCGGCTACGCGGTCGACGCGGCAGCCGAGTTGGCCGCTTTCGCGCTCTCCGGGAAGGTGTACGTCGCGGAGTTGCGGGCGGGTACGGCGCGTGCGCTGCCGGTGCCGGGCCCGGTGATCGACCCGAGGCCGTCACCGGACGGGCGCCGCATCGCGTATGTGTCGAAGGGCGCGCTGCGCGTCGTGGGCGCCGAGGGCGACGGGGACCGGGCGCTCGCGGAGCCGGAGGGCGCGAACATCTCCTACGGCCTCGCGGAGTTCATCGCGGCCGAGGAGATGCAGCGCTCGCGGGGCTTCTGGTGGTCACCGGAGTCGGACCGGCTGCTGGTCGCCAGGGTCGACGACAGCCCCGTACAGCGGTGGTGGATCGCGGATCCCGCACACCCGGACCGCAGGCCGGCCGAGGTCGCCTACCCGGCCGCGGGGACGCCCAACGCCGAGGTGCGGCTCTTCGTGGTGGGCCTGGACGGCACCCGTACCGAAGTGGTCTGGGACCGGGTTCGCCACCCGTATCTGGCACAGGTGCACTGGTCGTCGGCCGGGGCTCCGCTGCTGCTCGTGCAGGCCCGGGACCAGCAGAGCCAGCTCTTCCTCGCGGTGGACACGGAGACGGGTACGACGCGGACGGTACATGTCGACGAGGACCCGGTTTGGCTGGAAATCTTCCCCGGTGTGCCCGCCTGGGCGCCGGACGGGCGGCTCGTGCGGATCGCGGACGAGGGCGGGGCGCGAGTGCTCGCGGTCGGCGACCGGCTGCTGACCGGGGCGCAGTTGCAGCTCCAGGCGGTCCTGGACATCGGTGAGTCGGATGTCCTGGTCTCGGCGTCGGCGGGCGAGGAGGCCGCGGAGCCGGAGATCGGCGAGAGCCATGTGTACCGGGTCAATGAGCTGGGTGTCGAGCGGGTCTCCGAAGGGGCGGGGGTGCATTCGGCCGTCCGCGCGGGCGGCGTGACGGTACTGGTCTCCCACTCGCTGGAGCGGCCGGGGGCCCGTGCCGACGTGCTCCGGGACGGCAAGCGGATCGCCACTGTCGCAAGCCATGCGGAAGAGCCGGTTCTGTCGGCGCGGGTGCACCTCACCGAGGGGGGCGCACGACGGATTCCGTGCGCCGTGCTGCTCCCCGAGGGGTACAAAGAGTCGGACGGCCCGCTTCCGGTACTCATGGATCCGTACGGCGGCCCGCACGGCCGACGGGTGCTCGCCGCCCACAATCCGCATCTGACGTCCCAGTGGTTCGCCGATCAGGGCTTCGCGGTGGTCGTCGCGGACGGCCGTGGCACGCCGGGGCGTTCACCGGGCTGGGAGAAGGCCGTCAAGGACAACACCGCCCTCACCGTGGACGACCAGATCGAGGCGCTGCACGCACTGGCCGGGCGGTTCCCGCTGGATCTCGGCAGGGTGGCGATCCGCGGCTGGTCGTTCGGCGGATATCTGGCGGCGCTGGCCGTGCTGCGGCGGCCGGATGTCTTCCACGCGGCGGTGGTGGGCGCGCCGGTGACCGACCAGCGGCTGTACGACACCCACTACACCGAGCGCTATCTCGGCGACCCGGCGAAGCAGCCGGAGGTGTACGCGCACAACTCGGTACTGACGGACGAGGGGCTCTCCGAGGCCGCGGACCAGGTCCGGCCGATGATGATCATCCATGGTCTGGCGGACGACAATGTGGTGGTCGCGCACTCACTCAGGTTGTCGTCGGCGCTGCTCTCGGCGGGGCGCCCGCACGAGGTGCTGCCGCTCAGCGGGGTGACGCACATGACGCCGCAGGAGCAGGTGGCGGAGAATCTGCTGCTGCTCCAGGTGGACTTCCTGAAGCGGTCGTTGGGGCTGCGTGGGTGACCTGACCGGCGGCGCCCGGTGATTGCTTCCGGCCGCGCCCGTCACCAGCCGGGCGGTGGCTGGGACGGGGGCGGCGGGCCGAAGACGCCGGGCGGTGGATAGCCGTACCCCTGCCCATAGCCCTGGTGGGGCCGGTCGGGGGCGTCGGCGGAGCCCCGCCGGGCCAGCACGATGAGCACCACCACGGCGACGACCATCTCGAAGAACCAGGTCACCACCGTGAGCTGGTCCTCGGTCGGCAGATCGCCGAAGTGGTCGAGCATCTTGTAGTGCACGGCGCGGGACACTCCCGTCACCCCGCCGGTCAGCAGCAGCCCGACGGCGATCAGGCCGAACGGCCGTGCGTGCACGGCACGGAAGAGCGCGCTCACTGCCGCGAACAGACACAGCAGCGCGATGACCGCGTCGCCCCAGCCGGGCGGCGGGTCGATCAGCCCTTGGAAGAGCCGGTCCCCGCCCACGTACCACTGCGGGAAGATGTCGGGGAATCGCACCACCTGACGGATCTCCCAGGCGATCACTACCGCCCCCGAGGCGCCCAGCAGCAGAAAGGCGGTCGCACTCGCGCCCGGGCCCGGCCGGGTCGGTGTGCGTTCGGAGAAGTCGCGCGGCGGTCTGCGTCCGGCCCCCGCGGTGATGACGAGCGCGAGGCCGCCCGCGAGGGCCGCGAAGGCACAGATCAGGGCGCGGGTGCGGAGGTCGTCGGCGAAGCGGGCGCTCATCGCGGACTCGCCGATGTTCCAGAGTCCGGGCAACCGCATGGCGAGCGTCACCACTCCGGTGGCGACCAGGGCGGTGGCGGCCACCGAGGACCGCAGGGCTGCGAAGGCGGCGACGACATACACCACGAGCAGCGCCACATCATTGGCCGAGGTGGTGGGCACCGCGGAGAGCCGCACGTCGTAGTAACCGGCCCAGTACCGCACCAGATCCGCGGGCTCCTCGACCGCTCTGAAGTCCCGTACGAGCCAGCCGGCGACGATCACCGCGAGCAGGGCGCAGAGAACGGCGCCGGTGATCCTTGCCCCCCGTGTGAGTATCACGCGAGCGATACTCCACCGTCGCCGCCCGTCGGACAAGGGAGTTGTCCAGGCGATGCGCGAACGGGCAACCGGCCGGGGAGACTTGACGGCCCCCGGCCGGTTCACGGCACCCGCACGGCCGTACGCCGACCATGGTGGCGCGTTCGTATATCGGACGTGAGACAGCCAAGTTGCCCGCGCGTTAACGTGTTTGCGGTCAGCCGGCCCGGCTGCTCCCGGAAGGCGGCGGTCCGTCCTCCTGGCCCGCGGCGTCAGACGGGCTCAGGGTGTCCTCCTGACCGGACTCGTCCGCCTTCTTCTGCGGAACCCCCGCCACCGTCTCCCCCGGCGTCTCCAGCAGCCCCTCCGGCGGCACCACCTGCTTCTCCTCCGCGAAGTGGCAGGCCGAATCGTGCGCTGCCGGTGTGTCCGCCGGCCGGAAGACCGCCGGAACCGCCAGCAGCGGCACTTCCCGTTCGCACCGCTCCTGCGCCTTCCAGCAGCGGGTGCGGAACGGGCAGCCGGAGGGCGGGTTGGCGGGCGAGGGGACATCGCCGTGCAGGATGATCCGTTCCCGGTGCTCGCGGGCCTTCGGGTCCGGCACCGGGACGGCGGACAGCAGCGCCTGGGTGTACGGATGCGTGGGGTGGTCGTAGATCTGCTCGTCGGTGCCGATCTCGACGATCCGGCCCAGATACATCACGCCCACCCGGTCGGAGATGTGCCGGACGATCGACAGGTCGTGCGCGATGAAGACGTAACTCAGCCCGAACTCCGCCTGGAGCCGGTCCAGCAGGTTGACGACCTGCGCCTGTACGGAGACGTCGAGGGCGGAGACGGGTTCGTCGGCGACGATGATCTCGGGGTTCAGGGCCAGCCCGCGGGCGATGCCGATGCGCTGGCGCTGGCCGCCGGAGAACTGGTGCGGATAGCGGTTGATGTACTCCGGGTTGAGTCCGACGACGTCCAGCAGATCCTGGACCTTTCTGCGCCGGCCGCTCTTCGGGGCCACCTCGGAGTGGATCTCGTACGGCTCCCCGATGATGTCGCCGACGGTCATCCGGGGGTTGAGCGAGGTGTACGGGTCCTGGAACACCATCTGGATGTTGCGGCGCACGGCCTTCAGGGCGCGCCCCGACAGTTTGGTGATGTCCTCGCCCTTGTACCTGATCGCACCGGCCGTCGGCTGTTCCAGATGCACCAGCATCCTGGCCACGGTCGACTTGCCGCAGCCCGACTCCCCCACGATGCCGAGCGTCTCGCCCGCCGCCAGGTCGAAGGAGACCCCGTCGACCGCCTTGACGGCGCCGATCTGCTTCTTGATCAGGATGCCCTGGGTCATCGGGTAGTGCTTGACCAGATCGCGGACCTCCAGAATGGGTTCGCCGCCCACACGGGTGCTCCCCGGTTCAGCGTGCATCGAGCGTCTCCTTCCAGAAGTAGCAGGCGCTCTCACGGTGCTGGTCCACCTCGAAGAGAGGCGGTACCTCACCTCGGCAGATCTCCTGAGCCATCGGGCAGCGCGGGTTGAAGGCGCAGCCGGGCGGGATGTGCAGCAGGTTGGGCGGCAGGCCCTTGATCGCGTACAGCTCCCGGCCCTTCTGGTCCAGGCGCGGGATCGACTGGAGGAGGCCCTTGGTGTACGGGTGGGCGGGGGCCTTGTAGATCTCGTGGACGGGGGCCGACTCGACGATCCGGCCCGCGTACATCACGGCGATGTAGTCGGCGACGTCCGCGACCACGCCCAGGTCGTGGGTGATCAGGATGAGTCCCATGTCGAGCTCGCGCTGGAGCTCGGCGAGCAGGTCCATCACCTGGGCCTGTACGGTCACATCGAGGGCGGTGGTGGGTTCGTCCGCGATGATCAGCGAAGGTTCCAGCGCCATCGCCATGGCGATCATGATGCGCTGGCGCATGCCGCCGGAGAACTGGTGCGGGTAGTTCCCGACGCGTTCCTTGGCGGCCGGGATGCGGACCCGGTCCATCAGCTCGACGGCCTTGAGCTTGGCGTCCCTGTGGGACATCCCGCGGTGGACGACGAACATCTCGCCGAGCTGCTCCCCCACGCTGAGCACGGGGTTGAGGGAGGAGAGCGCGTCCTGGAAGATCATGGCCATCTCCTGGCCGCGGATCTTCCGGCGCTCCTCCTTCTTCATCTTCAGCAGATCGCGGTCCTTGAAGAGGATCTCGCCGCCGCTGATCTTTCCCGGGGGCATGTCGAGAATGCCCATGATCGCCTGTGCGGTGACCGACTTGCCGGAGCCGGACTCGCCGAGGACGGCGAGCGTCTCACCCTCGGCCACCGAGTAGTTGACGCCGTTGACGGCTTTGGCCACCCCGTCGCGGGTGTGGAACTCCACGTGCAGATCGCGCACTTCGAGCAACATGGCAACGGGCTCCTCAGCGCAGCTTGGGGTCGAGGGCGTCGCGCACCGCGTCGCCGAGCATGATGAACGCGAGCACGGTGATCGCCAGCGCTCCGGCGGGCCAGAGCAGCATGTGCGGGGCGTTGCGGATGTAGTTGGCCGCGGCGGAGATGTCGATGCCCCAGGAGACGGCAGGCGGTTTCAGGCCGACGCCGAGGAACGAGAGAGTCGCCTCCAGAGCGATGTACGTACCCAGGGCGATGGTCGCGACGACGATCACGGGGGCGACCGCGTTGGGCGCGATGTGGCGCAGCATCATCCGGGAGTTGGAGGCGCCGAGCGCGCGGGCCGCCTGGACGTAGTCGTTCTGCTTGGCGGTGATGACCGAGCCACGTGCGATACGGGCGATCTGCGGCCAGCCCAGCAGCACGATGAAGCCGATCACCGGCCAGACGGTGGAGCTCGGCACCACGGAGAGGAAGACCAGTCCGCCGAGGACCACCGGGATGCCGAAGAAGATGTCGGTGATACGGGAGAGGAACGAATCCGACAGGCCGCCGTAGAAGCCGGCAAGGCCGCCGAGGAGGCTGCCGAGCAGGGTGACGCCCAGGGTGGAGCAGACGCCCACGGTCACCGAGTTCCTGGCCCCGTAGACGGTCCGGGTGTAGACGTCGCAGCCCTGCCCGTCGAAGCCGAAGGGGTGGCCGGGCTGTGAGCCCTCCTGGGCCTTGCCCAGGTTGCAGTTGAGTGGGTCCTGGTCCGCGATCAGTGACGGCCAGATCGAGATGATCACCAGGAAGAGGATGATCAGGGCGGAGATGATGAAGACCGGGTTGCGGCGCAGGTCCCGCCAGGCGTCGGACCACAGACTGCGCGGCTTCTCGGCGGGGCCGGTGCCTTCGGGGCCGCCCGGTGTCTTTTCGAGGGTCGCACCCTCCTCCAGGGCGAGGTCCATCACGCCTCCCGCTCCGGCCGACGAGATCGCCTCGTCCGGTGTCTGCTCAGGCATAGCGGATCCTCGGGTCGAGTACGGCGTACAGCAGGTCGACGATCAGGTTCGCCGCCAGGAAGACGAGGACCAGAATGGTGACGAACCCGACGACGGTCTGGGAGTTCTGACGCAGGATGCCCTGGTAGAGCTGATAGCCGACGCCGTGGATGTTGAAGATCCGCTCCGTGACGATCGCCCCGCCCATCAGGGCGCCCACGTCCGTACCGATGAAGGTGACGACGGGGATCAGGGAGTTGCGCAGCAGATGCCGGATGATCACCCGGCGCCTGGGCAGGCCCTTGGCGACGGCGGTACGGACATAGTCGGCGCGGGCGTTCTCGGCGATCGAGGTCCTGGTGAGCCGGGTGACGTACGCCAGGGAGACGGAGGCGACGACGAGTCCCGGGATGATGAGTTCGTTGAGCGGCGCCTGTGAGGAGACGGACGGATGGATGATCCCCCACTTCACGCCGAGGAGGAGCTGGAGCAGCAGACCGGTGACGAAGGTCGGGATGGAGATGACGACCAGGGTCAGGATCAGCACGGTGGTGTCGATGGGGCGGCCGCGGCGCAGACCGGTGACGACGCCGAGGCTGATGCCGATGACGATCTCGAACAAGAGCGCAACGATGGTGAGCCGGATGGTGATGGGGAAGGCGGTCGCCATCAGATCGGTGACCTTCTGCCCGTTGAACGCGGTACCGAAGTCGCCGGTGAAGACGTTGCCCATGTAGGTCAGGTATTGCTGCCAGACGGGCTTGTCGAGGCCGAATTCCGAGCGGAGTTGGGCTGCGGTCGCCGGATCGCACTGGCGTTCGCCGCAGAGGCCCGCGATGGGGTCGCCCATCACGTTCACCATGAGGAAGATCAACAGCGTGGTGCCGAAGAAGACCGGGATCATCTGCAGCAGCCGCCGGATCACATAACGTCCCATGAAGGGCTCCGGGGGTCGCGGGGGTCAGAGGCGCAGGGCTGGGGAGTGACGCGTCGACGGGATGCGGAAGCCGGGCGGCCGGTGCCAGGAACGCACCGGCCACCCGGCCTCAACGGGTCACTTGACCTTGATCTGCTCGTACACCGGGACGCTGAACTGGTTCAGCGACACATTGGTGATCCGGTCCGAGTGACCGGCGCTGCCGTTCTGGTACCAGAGCGGGATCACGGGCATCTGCGCGACCAGGACCCTCTCCGCGTCCTGGAAGGTCGAGACGGCCTTGGCCTTGTCGGACTCGGCGTTGGCCTTGTCAACGAGGCCGTCGAACTGCTTGTTGCTCCACTTGCCGTCGTTGGACGAGGCGTCGGTGTAGTACACCGGCTGCAGGAAGTTCTGGATGAGCGGGTAGTCCATCTGCCAGCCGGCCCGCCAGGCGCCGGTCAGCTTCTGCTGGGAGACCTGACTGCGGAAGTCGGCGAAGGTGCCGACCGGGGCGCCGACACAGGCCTTGTTGTTGCCCATCACCTTGTTGATGCTGTTGCAGACGGCGTCGACCCACTCCTTGTGGGAGCCGGTGTCCGCGTTGTACGAGATCTTGAGCCGGCCGCCGGGGATGCCGCCGCCCTCCTGGATCAGCTTCTTGGCGTTCGCCGCGTTGTATTCGCAGGGTGCGCCGCACAGCCCCTTCTTGAATCCGCCGTCCACGCCGAGGACCGGGGAGGTCCAGTCGGAGGCGGGGGTGCGGGTCTTCTGGAAGATCTGACCGGTGATCTGATCGCGGTTGATCGCCATCGACAGGCCCTGGCGGACCTTGATGCCGCCGGGGGTGTCCCACTTCTTGACGTAGAAGGGGAAGGCGAGCGTCTGGATGATGCCGGCCGGGGTGTTGATGTACCGGTCGCCGAGGTCCGCCTTGACGTTCTTCAGCTGCGCGGCGGGCACATCGTCGACGAGGTCGAGGTTGCCGGCCGTCAGGTCGGTGTAGGCGGTGTTGTTGTCCGTGTAGACCTTGAGGTCGATGCCGCCGTTCTGTGCCTTGTCGTCCCCGGGGTACTTGTCCCACTTGCGCAGGTTCATCGACGAGCCCTTGGTGTACTTGTCGATGGTGTACGGGCCGTTGCCGATCGGCTTGGACACCCAGGCGGCGTGGTCGGTGAAGAAGGCCCTGGGCAGCGGGGCGAAGGCCGGGTAGCCGAGGGTGTCGGGCCAGAGGGAGAACTTCTGCATCAGCTTGACCGTGAAGGTCTTGTCGTTGACGAGCTTGAGGCCGGAGAGCGTATTCGCCCTGGCGCTGCCCGACTCGGGGTGGACCTTGCTGTATCCGTCGATATAACCGAAGAAATAGGCGTTCTTCTGATTGTTCTTCAGCAGGGCCCCGTAGTTCCAGGCGTCCACGAACGACTTCGCGGTGATCTTCTCGCCGTTGCTGAAGGTCCAGCCGTCCTTCACGGTGATCGTGAAGTTCTGGTTGTCCTTGGTTTCGATCTTCTCGGCGAGCATGTTGGTGGCCGCGCCGGTCTTCGGGTCGTACCTCTTGAGTCCCCGGAAGATCATGTCGAGGACCTTGCCGCCCTGCACCTCATTGGTGTTCGCGGGCTCCAGCGGGTTCTGCGGGTCCCCCCAGGAGGAGCTCACGATTCCGTCGGCACCACCGCCACCACTGCTGCTGCCCCCTCCGCCACATGCCGTCGCCGCCAGGGCGACGGCCACCGCACATGCGGCCCACTTGGCCTGTGTGGCTCCGCGCATGGAGTGCCTCCTCGTTGTGCTCCGTCTCACGTAGGGTCAAATATCACCGCATAACGAATGTTGCGCACATTTACTCCACCCATTCGGGCGCAGAAGAGCCGCCTCGAGTGGCGCTGGAGGGTCGGGTTCGCACAGACCAGCGACGAACCCGCCGCGTTCGACCTCGTGGCCTCCGACCTCGCAGCCTCCGACCTGACGGTCTCCGGGCTCACCGACAGCCTCGCAGCGGCCGGACCGAACGCTCCGACCGCGATCTGCTCCACGCGGATCGAAGCGCGGGCATACGTCTGGAAGTTGGCCGGAGCATCGCCTCCGGACGCTGCGGGACTCCTGATCGTTCACCTGGGCGGGGTGCTGACGCCGCCCACTCCGACAAGCAGGATCCCGCTGCGGCCCGGAAGAAAAAACGGCGCCGGAGGCTCCCCTGCTGCGGCCCGGCAACGTGGGCTCGCCGACCCACACAAGGACTGGGGCGATAACGACCGCGCATCGAACGCGCATCGACCACGCACCCACTTGACTGGATGTACGAATTCCGAGACACCGGCGCCCGAATAACGAACTCATTGCCGGATTTCTCCCGAATGGCCGCAAACGCGCCCCCGAAAGAAACAAACGGAGGCAAAGATACGCCCATCCAAAGGTCATGAGTTGGCCAATTTCCCAAAGAGCGCCTCAAGGGGGACGGACATTCATTGACCCTGCATGAATTGCGTTGAAAAAGTCCGGGTAGCCCGTAGGTGTGCCTGCGGAGTCCTTCGACCCTCCGGGCCAGGAGCACCATGACGATTCCAACCCCGAACGCAGCCACGCCCCTTGAGGACGCGGACGCGAACACGCAGCAGGCGCCGGCCCCTTCGGCCCTCAAGGGCGGCGACGGCCGTTCGCCGGGAAAGCTCGCCTGGCGGCGCTTCAGGCGCGACCGCACCGGCATGATTTCGGCCTATGTGGTCATCTTCTTCTTCCTGGTGGCCGTCTGCGCGCCACTGATAGCCAAGGTGTACGGCAAGGATCCGTACACGACCTACGGCCAGGACCAGGAGGGCCTGCTCAACGACTTCGGCTTTCCGGTCAAGCCCAACGGCGGCATCAGCGGCGACTTCTGGTTCGGCGTCGAACCACAGCTCGGCCGTGACCTCTTCACCTTCCTCGTCTACGGCATCCGCAACTCGCTGTTCATCGCCGGCATCACGACTCTCCTGGTGACTGTCCTCGGCATCGTGATCGGCGTCACCGCGGGATATCTGGGCGGAAAGACCGACTACTTCATCGGCCGGGTCATCGACATCCTGCTGGCGTTCCCCTCGACGCTGTTCTTCATCGCGTTCTGGCCGGTCCTCATCAACATCCTGGTCTCGCCGGAGGAAGCCACCCCTATCTGGCTCACCGTCACCAGCCTCATCCTGGTGATGACCGCGTTCGGCTGGGCGTCCATCGCCCGACTCCTGCGCGGAGAAGTGCTCGCCCTGCGCGAGCGGGAGTTCGTCGAGGCCGCGAGAGTGACCGGCGCTTCGCCGGCGCGGATCATCTTCAAGGAACTGCTGCCCAATCTGTGGACGCCGATCCTCATCCAGGCGACCCTCGCTCTTCCCATGTTCGTGACCGCCGAGGCAGGACTCGCGTTCCTCGGCGTCGGGCTGACGGCGAAGACGCCCGACTGGGGCGTGATCCTTCAACGCGGCGCCGACGTCTACCAGGACGACATCACCTTCATGCTCTTCCCGGGGGTGTCGATGGTGGTCTTCGTCCTCGCCTTCAATCTCCTCGGTGACTCGGTTCGCGACGCTCTCGACCCGAAGACCAAGCGCTGACAGCTCTTCCCGGACCGGAGCGACGGGGCTCCGCCGGATCGTTCGTACCTCTTCATCGACCAGGGCAGGTTGCCAATGTCTCTCTCCCGCAGAAACTTCGTCATCGCCACATCCGTCGCGGCGGGCGGCTCCCTCGTTCTCTCCGCGTGCAGCAGTGGTGACGCGGGCGGAGGCGGCAGCAAGGACACGCCGCACGCGGGCGCCACCGAGTACACGGGTGCCACCGTCAAGATCGGCACCAAGGAAGACTCGGTCGGCCCCGCTCCGGAGGTTCCCGGCGCCAAGAAGGGCGGGACGATCTACGGCGTCTCCGAGGACGACTTCTCGCACCTCGACCCGCAGCGCATCTACTTCGCGTTCAACTCCTCCGGTGCGATGATGTTCGCGCGTGGTCTCACCGGCTACAAGATCGACATGAAGGGTTCCCTGACCCTCGTCGGCGACCTCGCCACCGATGTCGGCACCGCCTCCGCCGACAACAAGACCTGGACCTTCACGCTGAAGGACGGGATCAAGTGGGAGGACGGCAGCGAGCTGACCGTCGACGACGTCCGCCACGGCATCGAGCGCGCCTGGGCGCCGTTCATCACCGAGGGCGCCGCCTATGTCCAGCAGGCGCTCACCGGCAAGGGTGACTGGCGCAAGGGCTACGAGGGTCCGTACGGCGGCAAGCACCTGGACTCGATCGTCACCGACAAGGCGAAGAAGACGATCACCTTCAAGCTGGCCGAAGCCCGCCCGGACTTCAACTTCACGCTGGCCATGAGCTCCTACGCGGCCACCCCGGTGAAGCTGGACACCAAGGAGAAGTACGACAAGCAGCCCGTCTCCTGCGGTCCGTACATCGTCAAGCACCGTTCCATCGACAAGTCGATGACGCTGACACGCAACAAGCACTGGGACCCGGCGACCGACCCGATCCGCAACGCCTACCCGGACAGCTTCGAGTTCGAGTTCGGCCCCACCTCGCTGGAGTCCACTGACCGCTTCATCGCGGACCAGGGCAAGGACCAGCAGATGGTCTCCATCTACAAGTCCGTGCCGGCCGAGCGCATGCAGAAGGTGCTCACCGACCCGGAGCTGAAGAAGCGCACGTTCAACGGTCTGCTCACCGGCACGTACTACTACGCCATCAACTGCAAGCGCACCACCGACGTCGAGGTGCGCAAGGCGCTCAACACCGCCTGGCCGCTGGAGCAGATCCGCAAGATCTACGGTGGCCCCTCCGCGGGCGACTACGCGACCACCATCCTCAGCCCCGACATCCTGGGCCGCGAGGAGTTCGACCTCTACGGCAAGCTGAAGGCGCCCCAGGGCGACGCCGAGGCGGCCAAGGCGATCCTCAAGAAGGCCGGCAAGCTCGGTCAGAAGGTCGTCTACGCCTACCCGCAGAGCCCGACCTACGACAAGACCGCCGTCGTCATCGAGAACGCGCTCAAGAGCGCCGGCTTCAAGCCGGTCATCAAGGCCGTGGACTCGGGCTCCTACTACGACCAGATCCAGCAGGTCGACAACAGCTTCGACGTCATGTGGTTCGGCTGGTCCCCGGACTGGCCGACCGCCTACACGATGATCCAGCCGCTCTTCGACAGCGCCTCCGTCGGCAACGGCCAGAACAACGTCTCCCAGGCGAAGGTCGACTGGATCGACGCAGCCATCAAGGAGAACGTCGTCATCAGCGACCAGAAGAAGGCCGGTGCGGCCTGGGCGGCGCTGGACAAGCGGATCATGGACGAGGTCGTCCCGATCATCCCGGAGACCTTCCAGCGACGCTTCTACCTGTACGGCTCCAAGGTCGGCGGCGCCATGATGGACCCGCAGTTCTCCGCGACGCTGCTCTACAAGACGTACGTCAAGGCCTGACGAACGGCCCCCGCGGGGCGCGGGCGGCTCTCCACCGGGGAGCCGCCCATTCCCCTCCTCCCTCTCGGCATCCGTCAGGAAAACCCACTGCCATGCTGCGCTTTCTTCTCCGCCGCGTCGTCGGCGCCGCGGTCATCCTGCTGATCATCAGCGCCCTAGTCTTCGTTCTCTTCTACACCGCCCCGCGCGACCCCGCCCGGGTGGCCTGCGGCAAGGTCTGCACCCCCGAGACACTCGCGCTGGTACGTCACAACCTGGGGATCGCCGACTCGATACCGGTGCAGTACTGGCATTGGCTGCAGGGAGTCTTCGTCGGCCGCGAATACCAGTCGTACGGACACTGCCCCGCGCCCTGTCTGGGGTACTCGTTCATCAACCGCGAGCCGGTCTTCGGCACCATCGTCGACCGCTTCCCGACCACCCTCTCGCTCTCCGTGGGCAGCGCGTTCGTCTTCGTCATCTTCGGCGTCGGCACCGGCATGCTGGCCGCGGTCAAGCAGGGCAAGCTGCTCGACAAGGTCGCGTCCTCCGCGTCACTTGTTGCCTCCTCGCTGCAGATCTACATCGTCGGCGTGGTCGCCATGTACTTCCTCACCGACCAGCTGCATCTGCTGGACCGGCCGAGCTACACACCGTTCACCGAGAATCCCGGCGCCTGGTTCTCCGGGCTCCTGCTGCCCTGGCTGGTCCTCTCGGTCATCTTCACGGCCAACTACACACGCATGGCCCGGTCGCAGCTGGTGGAGTCGCTCAGCGAGGACTACGTACGGACGGCGCGGGCCAAGGGCCTGTCCCGGCGGACCGTCTTCTTCCGGTTCGCCTGGCGTGGGGCCATGGGTCCGATCGTCACCATCTTCGGCCTCGACCTGGGCGTCCTCCTCGGCGGCGCGATCATCACCGAGAAGACCTTCAGCCTCCAGGGCATCGGGGCGCTCTCGGTCAAGGCCGTCAACACCAACGACCTGCCGACCCTGCTCGGCGTGATGATGGTGGCCGCCGCCGCGATCGTGATCCTCAACATCGTCATCGACGCCGTCTACGCCCTCATCGACCCACGCGTCCGCCTCGCCTAGGGAGAGATCCAGTGAGCACCCCCTTCCTCTCCGTACGCGATCTGCGCGTGCACTTCTCCACCGAAGACGGCATGGTCAAGGCCGTCGACGGGCTGTCCTTCGATGTGGAGAAGGGCAAGACCCTCGGCATCGTCGGTGAGTCCGGCTCCGGCAAGTCCGTCACCAACCTGACGATCCTCGGCCTGCACCACCCCGACCACACCGAGATCGAGGGCGAGATCCTGCTCGACGGCCAGGATCTGCTGGCCGCCTCGGAGCGGGAGCTGGAGCGGCTGCGCGGCAACAAGATGGCCATGATCTTCCAGGACGCCCTGGCCTCGCTCTCGCCGTACCACACCATCGGAAAGCAGATCGGCGAGACGTTCCGCAAGCACACCGGTGCCTCCAAACGGGACGCCCGGGCCCGGGCTGTCGAGATGCTCACCAAGGTGGGCATTCCCCAGCCCGATCTACGGGTGGACGACTACCCGCACCAGTTCTCCGGCGGTATGCGCCAGCGCGCGATGATCGCCATGGCGCTGGTCTGCAACCCGGCGTTGCTGATCGCGGACGAGCCGACGACCGCACTGGACGTCACCGTGCAGGCCCAGATCATGGACCTGCTCAAGGACCTCCAGCAGGAGACCGGCACCTCGATCATCTTCATCACCCACGACCTCGGTGTCATCGCCGACATCGCGGACGACGTGCTGGTGATGTACGGCGGCCGGTGCGTGGAGCGCGGCACCAAGAAGGAGGTGCTGCGGGCGCCCCAGCACCCGTACACCTGGGGTCTGCTGGGGTCCATGCCGAGCCTCGAAGGGCCGGTCGACGTGCCGCTGTCGCCGATCCCCGGTTCCCCGCCGAGCCTGCTCAACCCGCCGACCGGCTGCCGCTTCCACCCGCGGTGCACGTTCACCGAGCAGGTCGGCGGCAACCGCTGTGCGACCGACCAGCCGCCGCTGGAACTGGTGGCCGGGCGCGGGGCCGCCTGTCACCTCACCGCGGAGCAGCGCACCGAGTTCTTCGCCGACTTCGCCGGCACCCGGCCCAACTGACGTACAAGAGACGGGACTTCCCTACGATGAGCAGCACAGATCCCCTCCTGGACGTCTCCGGACTCACCAAGCACTTCCCGATCAAGGCCGGCTTTCCGATCCGGCGGACGGTCGGCGCGGTCCAGGCCGTCGACGGGCTGGACTTCACCATCGCCGAGGGCGAGAGCCTGGGCCTGGTCGGCGAGTCCGGCTGCGGCAAGTCGACGACGGGCCGGCTGATCACCCGGCTCCTGGAGCCGACGGCCGGCACGATCTCCTACCGCGGGCAGGACATCACCCACGCCTCGCGCAAGCAGCTGGCCCCGGTCCGCTCCGAGATCCAGATGATCTTCCAGGACCCGTACGCCTCGCTGAATCCGCGCCAGACCGTCGGCAAGATCATCACGGCGCCGATGGAGATCAACGACATCAACCCGGCGGGCGGCCGCGAGGCGCGCGTAAGGGAGCTGCTGGAGATCGTCGGACTCAGCCCGGAGCACTACAACCGCTTCCCGCACGAGTTCTCCGGCGGCCAGCGCCAGCGCATCGGCGTGGCCCGCGCGCTCGCCCTGGAACCGAAGCTGATCGTGGCCGACGAGCCTGTCTCGGCGCTGGACGTGTCGATCCAGGCCCAGGTGGTGAACCTGCTGCAGAAGCTGCAGAAGGAACTCGGTATCGCGTTCCTGTTCATCGCCCACGACCTGGCCGTCGTACGCCACTTCTCGCAGCGCGTGGCGGTCATGTACCTCGGCAAGATCGTGGAGATCGCCGATCGCGAGGACCTGTACGGCAACCCGCGTCACCCGTACACCAAGGCGCTGCTCTCCGCCGTGCCCGAGGCGACCGCCGACGACACACCGGCCCGTGAGCGCATCCGCCTCGCCGGCGATGTGCCGTCCCCGGTCAACCCGCCGTCGGGCTGCCGCTTCCGTACCCGCTGCTGGAAGGCGACGGACAAGTGCGCGAGCGAGGCGCCGCCGCTGGTACGGGTGGAGGGCAGCCGGGACGGACATCTGACTGCCTGCCACTACCCCGAGGACTCCCAGTCCGTGTCATCCGTCCCGAAGGCCCGTACGTCCTCGGACGGGCCGAATCTCGACAAGACCACCGAAGGCCCCAAGGCCGGGGCCTGACACCCCTGGCCCGGCCCCGGGGGCGCCCTCACGGACACGGACCCGATCGGTCCGCGAACCACGGGGCTCCCCCGGCCCAACGAACCGAGCGTGTGCGCCCATTGACCCGAGCCGCCTGCGAGCCCGGTTCCGGGAAAACGGGAGACGCGCCCGGAACCGATCGGCTCCGGGCGCGTTCGCGTGCTCGCGCGTCGATCAGGATGCGTGTCGTCCAAGGGTATTGACGCGCCGTCATGGACGCGGAGGGTGACGGCACGCCGGCCACGAAGGAAGGCCCGGAACCGATACGGTTCCGGGCCTTCCGTGTCACACGCGCCGTACTACGAGGCCGCGCCGACGATGTCCTTCTCCTCGGCGAAGTGGCACGCCGATTCGTGCGCGGCCGGGGAGTCCACGGACTTGAAGCGCTCGGGGATCGCCAGCAGCGGCGTCTCCGTGGCGCACTTGTCCTGGGCCTTCCAGCACCGCGTACGGAAGCGGCAGCCCGACGGCGGGTTCGCCGGCGACGGGACGTCACCGGTGAGGATGATCCGTTCGCCGCGCTCGCGGGCCTCCGGGTCCGGGACCGGGACCGCCGACAGCAGCGCCTGGGTGTAGGGGTGCGTCGGGTGGTCGTAGATCTCCGTGTCCGTACCGATCTCGGCCATCTTGCCGAGGTACATCACGCCGACCCGGTCGGAGATGTGCCGGACGATGGACAGGTCGTGCGCGATGAAGAGATAGGAGAGGTTGAACTCGTCCTGGAGCTTCTCCATCAGGTTGATGACCTGCGCCTGCACCGACACGTCGAGCGCGGAGACCGGCTCGTCGCAGATGATGATCTCCGGGTTGAGCGCGAGGCCGCGGGCGATGCCGATGCGCTGGCGCTGGCCGCCGGAGAACTGGTGCGGATAGCGGTTGATGTACTCCGGGTTGAGACCGACGACGTCCAGCAGCTCCTGGACCTTGCGGCGCCGGTCACCCTTCGGCGCCACCTCCGGGTGGATGTCGAAGGGCTCGCCGATGATGTCGCCGACCGTCATACGCGGGTTCAGCGAGGTGTACGGGTCCTGGAACACCATCTGGATGTTGCGGCGGACCGCCTTCAGCGCGCGCCCCGACAGCCGGGTGATGTCCTGGCCCTTGTAGAAGACCTCGCCGGACGTGGCCGTCTCCAGCGTCATCAGCAGCCGCGCGACCGTGGACTTGCCACAGCCCGACTCGCCGACGATGCCGAGCGTCTCGCCCTGGTAGAGGTCGAAGGAGACCCCGTCCACGGCCTTGACGGCGCCGACCTGGCGCTTGAAGAGGATGCCCTGGCTCAGCGGGAAGTGCTTGACCAGATTGCGCACCTGGAGGATCGGCTCACCGCGTTCCGCCGGGGCCTCGATCGCCGCGACCGCCGCCGTCTCGTCGGCGGCGTCGACGGTCACGACCTCGGTGACGTTCGGGGTGCTGTCCAACGATCCGTCCGTCTTGTCGAGCTCAGCCATGGATCGTCTCCTTCCAGAAGTGGCAGGCGCTGCCGCGGCCGGGCAGCTCGCTGCCGTCCTGCTCGGAGACCGGCACCAGAGCCGGGATCTCCGTGCGGCAGATGTCGTCCGCCTTGGGGCACCTCGGGTTGAAGGCGCAGCCGGACGGAATCTTGAGCAGGTTGGGCGGCAGGCCCTTGATCGCGTAGAGCTCCTGGCCCTTCTGGTCGAGCCGGGGGATCGAGTCGAGCAGACCGCGGGTGTACGGGTGCGCGGGCCGCTTGTAGAGCTCGTGCACCGGCGCCGTCTCGACGATCCGGCCCGCGTACATGACCGCGATCTTGTCCGCGACATCGGCGACGACGCCGAGGTCGTGGGTGATCAGGATCAGACCCATGTTGAACTCGGTCTGCAGCTCCTTGAGCAGGTCCATGACCTGGGCCTGGACCGTCACGTCGAGCGCGGTGGTCGGCTCGTCCGCGATGATCAGGTCCGGTTCCAGGGCCAGCGCCATGGCGATCATGATGCGCTGACGCATACCGCCGGAGAACTGGTGCGGGTAGTCATTGACCCGCTGCTTGGCTGCGGGGATCTTGACCCGCTCCATCAGCTCGATGGCCTTGGCCTTCGCCTGCTTCTTGGAGAGTCCCTGGTGGACACGGAACATCTCGCTGAGCTGGTAGCCGACCGAGAGCACGGGGTTGAGCGAGGAGAGCGCGTCCTGGAAGATCATCGCGATCTTCTGGCCGCGGATCTTCCGCCGCTCCTCGTAGCTCATGGTGAGCATGTCCTGGCCGCGGTACAGGATCTGGCCCTGCGGAATCTTGCCGGGCGGCATGTCGAGAATGCCCATGATCGCCTGAGCGGTCACGGACTTGCCGGAACCGGACTCGCCGAGCACGGCCAGGGTCTCGCCCGACTCGACGCTGTAGTTCACACCGTTGACGGCCTTGGCGACTCCGTCACGGGTGTGGAACTCCACGTGCAGGTCGCGCACTTCGAGGAGCGGGCTGTCGTCCGACCCCCCGGCACGGGGCGCCGGGATGTCTGCTGTCTTGTCCATGATGGTCATACGCCCTCCTCAGCGCAGCTTCGGGTCGAGTGCATCGCGCACCGCGTCGCCGAGCATGATGAACGCGAAGACCGTGAGGCTGAGCATTCCTGCCGGGAACAGCAGCACATGCACGTTGTTACGGATCTCTTCGCTGCCCGACGCGATGTCGATGCCCCACGAGATGGTCGGGTCGGCGAGACCCAGGCCCAGGTAGGACAGCGTCGCCTCGGCCGAGATGAAGCCACCGAGAGCGATAGTGGCGACCACGATGGTCGGCGCGAGGGCGTTGGGCAGGACATGGCGGAACAGCATCCGGCCGGTCCCCGCGCCGAGAGCGCGTGCCGCCGTCACATAGTCCGCCTGCTTCGCGGTGATCACCGATGCACGCATCACACGGCAGATCGAGGTCCAGCCCAGGAAGGCGAGGGCCGCGATCACGACGTACACCTTGCGCTCGGCGAAGGCGTTCAGGACGACCATCGTGCCGAGCAGGAAGGGCAGACCGAAGAAGATGTCCGTGATGCGGGAGATGATCGCGTCGAGCCAGCCGCCGAAGTAGCCGGAGAGCAGACCCAGCAGACCGCCGACGATGGTGATCGCCACGGTGACGCCGACGCCGACGAGGATCGAGGCGCGGGTTCCGTAGATCACCCGAGCGTAGATCGAGCGGCCCTGAACGTCGTAGCCGAACCAGTCCGCCTGGAAGAAGTGCCCCAAATCGGGCTTCTGCAGGTAGTGGTTGGTGAGATCGCCGGCCCGCGGGTCGGTGCCGGTGAACAGGCCGGGGAAGATCGCGATCACCAGCAGCAGGACCAGCAGGCTCGCCGATATCCAGAACATGGGGCGGTGGCGCAGGTCGAACCAGGCGTCACCCCACAGACCACGGGGCTTGCCGGTGGATTCCCCGGCGGGGCTGGCCGGCGTCTCGTCGACCGTCACGGCCACGTCCGCTCCGGCATCCTTGATGCTCTGATCCTTGGTCACGTCAGGCATACCGGATCCTCGGGTCCAGGACCGCGTAGAGCAGGTCGACAATCAGGTTGATCACGAGAATGATCAGTACGAATACGGTGACGACACCGACGATGGTGGAGCCTTCACGCTGCTGGAGCGCCCGGTAGAGCAGATTGCCGACACCCTGGACATTGAAGATGCCCTCGGTGACGACCGCGCCGCCGATGAAGCCGCCGACGTCCGTACCGAGGAACGTGACCACCGGGATCAGCGAGTTGCGCAGCAGGTGCACCCCGACGATGCGACGCCGCGGCAGCCCCTTCGCGAGCGCCGTGCGCATGTAGTCCGCGCGCAGGTTCTCGGCGAAGGTCGTACGCGTCAGTCGGGCGACGTATGCCATGGAGAGCATGGCCAGGACGAAGCCGGGCAGGAACAACTGCGTGATATCCATCGAGTCTTCGACGTTTGGCGCGACCCAATGCAGTGTGTCCGCGAAAATGAACCGGGCCACGTAGCCGAGGATGAACACGGGGATCGAGATGACGACCAGCGTGAAGATCAGCACGCCGGTGTCCGGTGCCTTGCCCGCCTTGAGTCCGGCCCACGCGCCGAGGCCGAGACCGACGATCATCTCGATGACCATCGCAACGGCTGTGAGACGGATCGTGACAGGGAAGGCCCTCGACATCTCGTCCCAGACGGGACGACCGCCGAAGGTCTCGCCGAAGTCCAGGTGGAACAGGTCCTTCATGTAGTTGATGTACTGCATGGGAAGGGACTGGTCCAGCCCGAACTTGTGACGCAGCTCCGCGACCTGCGCGGGGTCGGCCGCCTTGTCACCCCACATCGCCCGGATGGGATCACCGGGAAGGATGTGGACCATAAGGAAAATCAACAGAGTAGTCCCGATGAACACCGGGATCATCTGGAGCAGTCGCCTAGCGACGTAACGCCCCATCATGCCTCCATGCCGTGAGGGGTCGGCGATGGCCTACACATGGTCTCCACCGCGGGGTTGTGGGGAGATTGCCGGGCCAACGCCTGCGAGCCGGTGCCGCCATCCGTTCCGGAGGGCGGCACCGGCCGGCAGGTCCCGAAACTTACTTCTTCGACTTCACCTGAACGTCGGTGAAGATGGGGTCGCCGTCCTGGCCGTAAACGATCTTGCCGTATACGTTCTTGGACTGACCCGAGTTGACCTTGTAGAACCAGAGCGGGATCGCCGGCATGTCCTTCGCCAGGAGCTGCTCAGCCTCCTGGTACATCTTCACGGTCTCGTCGAGGGTCTTCGCCTTGTCGGCCTTGGAGGCCAGCTCGTCGAATGCCTTGTTGGAGTAGCCACTGGTGTTACCGGCGGCCGTCGTGCCGTACAGGTCGCGCATGAAGTTCGAGTTGACCGGGTAGTCGAGCACCCAGCCACCGCGGTACATGGACTTGACCTTCTTGCCGTCACGGGCGTTCAGGTCGGTCGCGAAGTCCGGCTTGGAGTCACCGACGCACTCGACGCCCGTGGCCTGGCGGATGCTGTTGCAGACCGCGTCGACCCATGCCTTGTGCGGCTGGTCCGCGTTGAACTGGATCGAGATCTTGTTGCCCGGGACGCCGCCACCCTCCGTGATGAGGGCCTTGGCCTTGGCCGGGTCGTACTTCACGATGTCGCCGAGGGCGCCGGGCTTGTAGCCGAGCACACCGCGGGCGACGTACGAGTCGGCCGGGGAACGGGTGCCGTTGAGGACGGTCTTCGTGATCGTGTCACGGTCGATCGCCATCGACAGGCCCTGGATGACCTTGGGGTTGATGTTCTTGAACTGCTTGGTGTAGAACGCCGGGACGATCGACTGGACCGCGGAGTACTCCTGGTCGATCGCTCGGTCACCGAGGTCCTGCTTGTAGTTCTTCAGCGCGGTCACGGGGACCTGCTCGATCCAGTCGAGCTGGTCCGAGCGCAGGGCCGAGTAGGCGGCCTCGGCGGTGGTGTAGTTCTTGAAGTCGATGCCACCGTTCTTGGCCTTGTTCGGGCCCTGGTAACCGTCGAACTTCCGAACCTTGATCATCTTGTTGTGGTCCCACGAGACGAACTTGTAGGGACCGTTGCCGATCGGCTTCTGACCGGCGGCCTTCGGGTCCTTGAAGAAGGACTCGGGCAGCGGCGCCCAGACGTCGTAGCCCAGCTTGTACGCGAAGTACGAGACCGGACCGGACAGGGAAATCGTGAAGGTGTTGTCGTCAACGACCTTCAGACCTTCCATCTCGGTCTTCTTCGGGTCACCCTTGTCCGGGTGGACATCGGCGTAGCCCTTGATGTCCTGGAACCAGCTGGAGTTGGTCTGGTTGTTCTTGACGTTGGCCGACCAGTTCCAGGAGTCCACGTAGGACTTGGAGGTGACCGTGGTGCCGTCGTGGAACTTCCAGCCCGGCTTGAGCTTGACGGTCCACACGGACGAGTCCGCGTTGGGCGTCACGGACTCGGCGTTGACGTACGTGAGCTTGCCGGTGCCGGGCTCGTAGCTGACGAGGCCGGAGAAGATGGCGCCCAGGACACGGCTGCCCTGGCTCTCCTTGGCGTTCGCCGGCTGCAGCGGGTTCTGCGGCTCGCTGAGCTGGGCGGTCAGGATCCCGTTCGGGTCCGCCTTGCCCGAGTTCATGCCATTGTCGCTGCCCTTGTCGCTACCACCACAGGCGGTCGCGGCCAGGGCGATGACGGCCGCTCCCGCGACCCACTTGGCGCTCTTGGCACCACGCATGGGTTTCCTCCTCATGAGTCCACTTTTGACTACAAGAAGGGCACTGGAGTGATACACCGACACCCCTGACGGTGATCGTTTCAGTGCCCTGAGTGTGCTCGTGAGTCGGCACTCCCCACAGTGCGTGACCCATTGACCCGAGCTCAATGGAGCCAACTATTAAGTACGGCCGGGCCGTAAACCACACTTAAAGGGTCTCGGTTTGACAACATCGACAGGGCACGGTTGACCGAAATCCGGACAAAGCGAGCCCAGACAGACACGCCCGAAACGGACTGTTAACGCAACCCCCGGAGAGTGATGACCGCTTTCCGGACACATGCCACCCGAAATGGATTTGACGGCGAGGGATTCCGATGACGCCGAGGCGTCCCACTCCTCGGTCGCGACATGCAGCAGCCTGGCCTCGCCCACTGCCGGGCGAGGCCAGGCCTCAGGAACCTGAGCGCGTGCAGCCGCAGCGCCTGCCGGTCCTTCGTCACCTTGCCCTGATGCCAGGTGACGATGGCATTCCAGCCTGCGCCCGGCCTACCGCCGTCCGGGCCACTCCAGCCATGCCCGAGCGCAGTGTCCGCTTCCCGGACTTCGCTTTGGCATACATGGTGGTCCCAGGAGTCACACCCACACTCGCGGCCCCGGCCCCGAAGAGCGCAAGTAGCGTCGAGGCTGCTGCGGCACTGGTCAGAGCCGCCTTCCGTCGCGCAAGAGTCGAGATGCAATCCCTCCCCACATCAGCCGGCCCTCGAGGATCGGCAACGCGGAGAAGTTATCGCTGTGCGTACACAAACACATGAGGATTGAGCAAATCTTGAGCCTCGGTTTGGTGCAGTGGAGCTTCGTGGCTCAATAAGGCAACGGCCCGTTGCCTCAACCGAGTTGAGGCAACGGGCCGTCCTGCTGCAGGAGATGCGCTGGTCAGCGCTTGGCGCGCGAAGCGGCGCGGCCACGCTCCTTCTGGTCCAGGACGACCTTGCGGATACGCACGGTCTCCGGGGTCACCTCGATGCACTCGTCCTCGCGGCAGAACTCGAGGGACTGCTCCAGGGAGAGCTTGCGGGCCGGGACCACGTTCTCCGTGGTGTCCGCGGAAGCCGCACGCATGTTGGTGAGCTTCTTCTCCTTGGTGATGTTCACGTCCATGTCGTCGGCGCGGGAGTTCTCGCCGACGATCATGCCCTCGTAGACCTCGGTGCCGGCCTCGGTGAAGATGACACCGCGCTCCTGCAGGTTGACCATGGCGAACGGCGTCACCGAACCCGAACGGTCCGCGACCAGCGAGCCGTTGTGACGGGTGCGCAGCTCGCCGAACCACGGCTCGTGGCCCTCGAAGATGGAGTGCGCGATGCCCGTACCGCGGGTCTGCGTCAGGAACTCCGTACGGAAGCCGATGAGGCCGCGGGACGGGACGATCCACTCCATGCGGACCCAGCCCGAACCGTGGTTCGTCATCGTCTCCATGCGGCCCTTGCGGGTCGCCATCAGCTGGGTGATCGCACCGAGGTGCTCCTCGGGGGAGTCGATCGTCATGCGCTCGATCGGCTCGTGCGTCTTGCCGTCGACCTGCTTGGTGACGACCTCCGGCTTGCCGACCGTGAGCTCGAAGCCCTCACGGCGCATCTGCTCGACGAGGATGGCCAGGGCGAGCTCACCGCGGCCCTGGACCTCCCAGGCGTCAGGGCGCTCGGTGTCCAGGACGCGGAGCGAGACGTTACCGATCAGCTCGCGGTCGAGGCGGTCCTTCACCTGGCGGGCAGTGACCTTGTGGCCCTTGCCGCCCTTGCCGACGAGCGGCGAGGTGTTGGTACCGATGGTCATCGAGATGGCCGGCTCGTCGACCGTGATCAGCGGCAGCGCGATCGGGTTCTCGGGGTCGGCCAGGGTCTCGCCGATCATGATGTCCGGGATACCGGCGATGGCGCAGATGTCGCCCGGGCCCGCCTTCTCGGCCGGCTTGCGGGTGAGCGCCTCGGTCATCATCAGCTCGGTGATACGGACGCTGGACATCGTGCCGTCGCGCTTGATCCAGGTGACGGTCTGGCCCTTGCGCAGCTCGCCCTGCTCGACGCGGCAGAGCGCGATACGGCCGAGGAAGTTGTCGGCGTCCAGGTTGGTGACGTGGGCCTGCAGCGGCGCCTCGTCGTCGTACTCCGGGGCCGGGACGTGCGACAGGATCGTGGAGAAGAACGGCTCCAGGTTCTCGCTGTCCTGCGGGACGGTGCCGTCCTGCGGCTTGGTCAGCGAGGCGACGCCGTCACGGGCGCAGGCGTAGACGATCGGGAACTCGATCTGGTCCTCGTCCGCGTCCAGGTCCAGGAACAGGTCGTACGTCTCGTCGACGACCTCGGCGATCCGGGAGTCGGGACGGTCCGTCTTGTTGATGCAGAGGATGACCGGCATCTTCGCGGAGAGCGCCTTGCGCAGCACGAAGCGGGTCTGCGGGAGCGGGCCCTCGGAGGCATCGACGAGCAGCACGACCGCGTCCACCATCGACAGACCGCGCTCGACCTCGCCGCCGAAGTCGGCGTGGCCGGGGGTGTCGATGATGTTGATCGTGATCGGGTCCCCGCCGTCCTTGGGGTGATACTTCACCGCCGTGTTCTTGGCGAGGATCGTGATGCCCTTCTCACGCTCCAGGTCGTTCGAGTCCATCATGCGTTCGTCGAGGTGCTCGGCGGCGTGCGCGGCGAAGGCGCCGGCCTGCCTGAGCATGGCGTCGACCAGGGTGGTCTTGCCGTGGTCGACGTGGGCGACGATGGCTACGTTACGGATGTCGTGGCGCGTGGGCATGGGTGGCTTGCGCTTCTCTCGGATCGTGGGATCAGGCGTCTCAGTCGCTCTCGGGTCCTCGTACGCCCGCCGGGCGGACGCGCCACGGCTACCCCCCATGGTACGGGGCTGGCGCGTCCCGGGCTTCCCGGCCCGATCCGCGAGACCGGTCTTAAGCCACTCTTCAACCGATATTCGGCCGGTATTACCTCAGTATCGGAGCCGTGCCAGGTGGGTGTGCGTGGCAGGAGGAGGGTGATGCGGAGGGATCCGTGAGGGGGATCCGTGGGGGCTCCGCAAGGTCCCGTGGGGGGCGTGTGGGGGCGAGCAGCTCGGGTCCGGTCGGGACACGAGCTTGCCCGCCGGGGTCCCGGCGGGCAAGGGACTTGAGCCAGTTCTGAGCTTCCGGATCCGTTCTGACCTGCTACTTCTTCTTGTTTGCCGGAGCTCCGGCGGGCTGCGGCTTCTTGAAACCGATGTCCTGGTAGTGGGGTGCGCCGAAGCCGAAGGCGCCGACGTTCGCCAGCTTTCTGTCGGTCGCCACGAGCTGTGGACGCTGATAAAGCGGAATCGATCCTGCGGCGGCCCAGATCCGGGCGTCCGCCTGTTTCATCAGATCCCGGGCGGTCCCCTCGTCGAGCTCCGAGACCGCCTGCTCGAAGAGCTGGTCGATGTGGTCCGTGCCGACGCGGGTGTAGTTCTGCTCGACCAGCAGGGAGCCGTCGGTGGCCGGCACCGGCTTGGCGAAGATCGGGCGGTCGTCGGTCGCCGGGTAGGCGGTGGCGGGCCAGGAGTAGAGCGCCAGGTCGTAGTCGCCGGAAGCGATGTGGTCCTGGAAGTAGCTGTCGTCGGAGACCTTGGTGATGGCCGTACCGATGCCGATCGAATCGAGCATCGCCGCGATCTTGTCCCCGACGGCACGCAGCGGCTCCGACCCGGGACCGGCCGGCAGAACAAAGCGCAGGCTCAGCGCCTTGCCGTCCTTGCCGAGCGGGCCGCGGCGCGCTTCGGGGGCCTGGGCGGGGGCCGCGGTGCCTGCGGGGGCGTACGCACCGGCGGCGCCGCCCGGCCGCCGGTCCTGGGCGGCGTCTTCGGTGGTGCTGGTCCCGGCCAGGTATCCGGCCTGGCGCAGCAGAGCGGCGCTGTGGAACGCCGCGGCGGTGGCGGGGGCGAGGACCTGGGGGGCGTTGCCGGCTCCGTCGCTGTCGCCGGGCTTGTTGTCGTCGCCGACGACGGCCTGTACATCGTCGGCGGCCTGCTCGCGCTCAGCAGCGGCGTTGTCGGCCTTGCCGTCGCCGCTGCCGGTCTTGCCGGGCTTCTCGGACGAGGCCGCCTTGTCGTCCTTCCCGGCGGTGGCGTCCTTCTCCTTCGCGCCCTTCTTCTCGACCTCGCTGCCCGCCTTGGCGCCGCCCGGCTTCTTGACCGCGCCCTCCCGCGTCCAGCCCGCGTCGGCCAGCAGCGCCTGCGCCTCCTTGGTGTCCTGGCCGCCGAGTGCGCTGCTGTTGTCCTTGTACGCCGGCTGTCCGGCCAGGGCCAGGTGGCTGCCGAGCGGTGTGGCGGGCAGGCCGAGCGGTTTGAGTACGGTGTCGACCAGCTCCTGGCGGTTCAGGGCCCGGGCGACCGCCCTGCGTACCCGGTCGTCGGCGAGCGGCCCGGACTCGCCGTTCAGTGCGAGCTGGGTGTAGGCGGGCTCCAGCGACTTGCGGACCGCATACGCGCGCAGCTTGCCCTGCTCGGCGGCGTACGCCTCGGCGGCTGCCCGGTTCTTCTCCCTGGCTGCCTGGGCGGCCGCCGCCGCCTCTTCGTCCGAGCCGTGTGCCTCGGCCCAGGAGCGCAGTGCGGCGGCCGGGCCGGTCCCGGAACCGGAACCGGGGCCCTGGGCGAGCGGCTGCCCGTTGCCGCCCCTGTCGCCGGCCGCCTGCACGATCCGGTGCGCCGCCGCGGCGTCGATGTCGGCGACGTCGACCTTCCCCTCGGTCAGGGCCTCGGTGCGGTCCTGCGGCTTGACGGCCCGGAAGACCAGCGAGTCGAGCTTGGCCCGGCCGCCCCACCAGCGCGGATTGCGGACCAGGGTGACCTCGCCCTTCGCCGTGTCCACGCTGCCCAGCCGGAACGGTCCCGCGGTGGCCTTGAGGGTGGTCCGCGCGCCGTCGTTGAAGGCGTCGGGGGAGCCGGTCACCTCCTTCGGGTACAGCGGGGAGAAGAGCGAGCGCCAGTCCGCGTACGGCTTGGCGAACGTGACCCGGACCTCCTGGTCGTCGGCGCCGCGCTCGATCTTCTCGATCCGCTCGTAGCCGGCGTTGCGGGCGGTCCAGAACGCCGAGTCCTTGCCGTTCAGCGCCCGCCACTGGGCCACGAAGTCGGGCGCCCCGATGTCCCGGCCGTCGCTCCACACCGCCTGCGGGTTGATCCGGTAGAGCACCACCTGCCTGGGCTCGCGCTCGACCACCTTCGCGGACTGCAGATAGTCCGGGTCGAGCTGCGGCCTGCCCTTGGCGTCCAGCGGGAAGAGCGTCGGCAGCAGGGCGCCCGTGATGCGGGTCGTGGAGCTGTTCGCGTCGGCCTGGAAGGCGTTGAGGGTGGTGGGCACGGCGTCGATCGCCCAGTTGACCGCGCCCCCTGTGGCGACCAGGTTCCGGGCCGCGACCGCGATGTCCTGGGGAGCGACGGCCCCGGTGGAGCCGCTGCCGTCGTCGTCGGAGCTGCAGCCGGCCAGCACGGGGAGCGTCAGCACACCCGTCGTGAGGAGCGCGAGCGAGCGGCGCTTTCGGGCCGTCCCCCGCGGGACGCCGACGTGGGACATGGCTGATACCTCCGGGGCCGGCCCTGCCCACCCGCACGCGGATGGGCAGGATTGTGCGTTTCTGGTGGCATATGCAGTTGATCACACTGGTTCCGTCCGTCCACTGAAGGCGCCCCTCCGCGAGAGGCGGCGCAGACACGGCGTCAGCGCCCCCGAACCTCACCCGTGCGGCGGAACACCCCGCGAGACCGGGAAGGCCCGCACTCTTCACAACCGGGGTGTGACGCGCGACACTCTCAGGCGCACGAACATGACCACCCGCGACCGCGGAAGTGAGAGCAAGTCATGTCACTGCACGAAGAATTGACGGCGGTTCAGCACTGCCTCGACGACCTGGTCCGCACCGTCGGCCGGCTGGAGCGGGGCCTTGCGCGGCTGCGCGAGGCGGAAGCCGGGCCGGCGCCGCTCGGAGCCGCCGGTCGCACCGAACCCGTCGACGGCGTCATCACGATCAGCGAAGCGCCGTACGACGCCACCCTGTGGACGGACTCGGACGACGAAGGTCTGGGCGTCCGGGGCCGGCACGCCCCCTAGGAGAGTTCCTTGGCCACCGGTACGGAACCAGGTACGGAACCACCTCGACCGATTACGGCGGCGCCACGGGCGGCAGGCGTCCACCACGCCTCCCGGGCCGCCATCGCCGCCCGCCATCTGCGGACCGACCGCTGGTGGCTGGCGCCGGCTCTGACGGCCGGCGGGCTGCTCGCCTTCATCGTCTACTCGACATGGCGGGCCTTCTCGAACGCCGACTACTACGCCGCCCCCTATGTGTCGCCGTTCTACTCGCCCTGTCTGGCGGAGAACTGCGCCCCCATGCGGCACGGCCCGAACTGGGACCTCTTCGGCAGCTGGTGGGGCCTCTCCCCTGCACTGCTGATCCTGATCTTCCCGCTCGGCTTCCGGCTGACCTGCTACTACTACCGCAAGGCCTACTACCGGGGCTTCTGGGCATCGCCCCCGGCCTGCGCGGTCGCCGAGCCGCACACGAAATACAGCGGCGAGACCCGCTTCCCGCTGATCATGCAGAACATCCACCGGTACTTCTTCTACGCCGCGGTGCCGGTCGCCGGGATCCTCACGTACGACACCGTGCTCTCCTTCCGCGACGAGCACTACGCCTGGGGCCACATGGGCCTCGGCTCCCTGATCTTCCTGGCCAACATCACACTGATCTGGGCGTACACGCTGTCCTGCCACTCCTGCCGCCACATCATCGGCGGCCGGCTGCGGCATTTCTCTAAGCACCCCGTGCGCTACCGGCTCTGGGGCTGGGTGGGCCGGCTCAACGCCCGGCACATGCTGCTCGCCTGGGCCTCGCTGATCAGCGTGGCACTCGCCGACTTCTACGTCTATCTCGTCGCCTCCGGCGCCTTCGACGATCCGAGGTTTTTCTGAATGACAGAGCTCGAACGGCAACAGTGGGACGTCGTCGTGGTCGGTGCCGGAGGCGCCGGGCTGCGCGCCGCCATCGAGGCGCGGGAGCGCGGGGCCCGTACCGCGGTCATCTGCAAATCGCTCTTCGGCAAGGCACACACGGTCATGGCGGAAGGCGGAATCGCCGCCTCCATGGGCAATGTGAACTCCGGGGACAACTGGCAGGTGCACTTCCGCGACACCATGCGCGGTGGAAAGTTCCTCAACCAGTGGCGGATGGCGGAGCTGCACGCCAAGGAGGCGCCCGACCGGGTCTGGGAGCTGGAGACCTGGGGGGCGCTCTTCGACCGTACGCCGGACGGAAAGATCTCCCAGCGCAACTTCGGCGGCCACGAGTACCCACGGCTCGCCCATGTCGGGGACCGTACCGGCCTCGAACTGATCCGCACCCTCCAGCAGAAGATCGTCTCGCTGCAACAGGAGGACCACCGCGAACACGGCGACTACGAAGCCCGGTTGAAGGTGTTCCAGGAGTGCACGGTGACCCGGGTCCTGACGGACGGCGAGCGAAGCGAGGTGGGGGTCCCCCCCGGCCGAAGGCTCGGGGGGAGGGTGTCCGGCACCTTCTGCTACGAGCGCGAGTCCGGCCGCTTCTTCGTGCTCGAAGCCCCCGCGGTCGTCCTCGCTACCGGCGGCATCGGCAAGTCCTTCAAGGTGACGTCGAACTCCTGGGAGTACACCGGCGACGGCCACGCCCTCGCGCTACTGGCGGGCGCGCCCCTGCTGAACATGGAGTTCGTGCAGTTCCACCCGACCGGCATGGTCTGGCCCCCGTCGGTGAAGGGAATCCTCGTCACCGAATCGGTGCGCGGCGACGGCGGGGTACTGCGCAACTCCGAGGGCAAGCGGTTCATGTTCGACTACGTCCCCGATGTGTTCAAGGAAAAGTACGCACAGTCGGAGGAGGAGGGCGACCGCTGGTACGAGGACCCGGACCACAACCGCCGCCCGCCCGAGCTGCTGCCGCGCGACGAGGTCGCCCGCGCCATCAACTCCGAGGTGAAGGCGGGCCGCGGCTCGCCGCACGGCGGGGTGTTCCTGGATGTGTCGACCCGGATGCCCGCGGACACGATCCGGCGGCGGCTGCCTTCGATGTACCACCAGTTCAAGGAGCTGGCGGATGTCGACATCACGGCGGAGGCGATGGAGGTCGGCCCGACCTGTCACTACGTGATGGGCGGGATCGCCGTCGACTCCGACACCGCGGCCGCGGTGGCCGTGCCCGGTCTGTACGCGGCGGGCGAGGTCGCGGGCGGCATGCACGGCTCCAACCGGCTCGGCGGGAACTCCCTCTCCGACTTGCTGGTCTTCGGGCGGCGGGCCGGGATGCACGCCGCCGAGTACGCGGACGCCATCGGTACCCCGCCGGTGGTGGACAACGAGCAGATCGACGCGGCAGCGACGGAGGCCCTGCGTCCGTTCAGCGCCGGGGAGCCGGACACGGCCGGGGAACCCGCGGAGAATCCGTACACCCTCCACCAGGAACTCCAGCAGACCATGAACGACCTGGTCGGCATCATCCGGCGGGCGCCCGAGATGGAACAGGCCCTGGAGAAACTGGCCACGCTGCGGCTACGGGCACAGCGCGCGGGTGTCGAGGGGCACCGGCAGTTCAACCCCGGCTGGCACCTCGCCCTGGACCTGCGGAACATGCTGCTGGTCAGCGAGTGCATCGCCCGGGCCGCGCTGGAGCGTACGGAGAGCCGCGGCGGTCACACCCGCGAGGACTGCCCGACGATGGAACGCTCCTGGCGCCCGGCCAATCTGTTGTGCCGGCTGGCCGACGAGGCTGCCCAAGGTGCGTCGAGCGGCCGGATCGAACTCGTACGGAAGGCGACCGAACCCATCCGTCCGGATCTGCTCTCCCTCTTCGAGAAGGAGGAGCTGGTCAAGTACCTGGCCGAAGAGGAGCTGTACAAGTGAGCAGCTACAACGCGCAGTTCAGGGTGTGGCGCGGGGACCCGGACGGCGGTGACCTGGAGGACTTCGAGGTCGAGGTGAACGACGGCGAGGTCGTCCTCGACATCATCCACCGGATCCAGTCCACCCAGGCGGGCGATCTGGCGGTGCGCTGGAACTGCAAGGCGGGCAAGTGCGGTTCGTGCAGCGCGGAGATCAACGGCAGGCCGCGGCTGATGTGCATGACACGCATGTCGGTGTTCGGCCGCGAGGAGACGATCACCGTCACCCCGCTGCGGGCCTTCCCGGTCGTCCGCGATCTGGTGACGGATGTGGCGTTCAACTACGCCAAGGCACGGGAAGTGCCCGCCTTCGTACCCCCACAGGGGATGAAGGCGGGCGACTACCGGATGCAGCAGGTCGACGTGGACCGCTCGCAGGAGTTCCGCAAGTGCATCGAGTGCTTCCTGTGCCAGGACACCTGCCATGTGGTGCGCGACCACGAGGAGAACAAGACGGCGTTCGCCGGACCGCGCTTCCTGATGCGGATCGCCGAGCTGGACATGCACCCCCTGGACGCCGCCGCCGAGTCGGGACTCGACCGGAAGGCGACGGCCCAGGAGGAGCACGGGCTGGGCTACTGCAACATCACGAAGTGCTGTACGGAGGTGTGCCCCGAACACATCAAGATCACTGACAATGCGCTGATCCCCCTGAAGGAACGGGCCGTGGACCACAAGTACGACCCGCTGGTGTGGCTGGGGAACAAGATCCGGCGACGGGAAACTCCCTGATCCCTCTCAGCCGAGCAGCTTGACGATCGCCTCGGTGGTGTCCGTCTCACCGAGGCGCGGGAAGATCCTCTCGACGCTGTTGCGGTGGGCGTCGGCGTCCATGTCGGTGACCGCGTCCGTGACTACGGTCACGTGGTAGCCGTGCTCGTGGGCGGAACGGGCGGTGGACTCGACGCCGATGCTGGTCGCCACGCCCGTGACGACGACCTGGGTGACGCCGCGGCGGCGCAGCTGGAGGTCGAGGTCGGTGCCGTAGAAGGCTCCCCACTGCTGCTTGGTGACGACGATGTCGCCCTCGCGCGGGCCGAGCTCGGAGACGATCTCGGCCCAGTCGTCGGCGGGCGTGCCGGAGTGCCTGGGCGTCTCGGTGCGGCCGGGGGCGCCGCCGGTGACGCGGACCAGGACGACCGGGAGGCCCTTGGCGCGGAAGGCGTCGGCGAGGGTCGCGGAGTTCGCGACGATGTCGGCGGTGGGGTGGACGGTGGGCAGTCCCACGATGCCCTTCTGCAGGTCGACGACGACCAGGGCGGTCTTCGGGTCCAGAGTGGTGGCGGTCATGGTGGTGCTCCTGTAAATGGGGGGAACGGTTCAGTTGCGGATGCGCAGGTCACTTCCCGACCAGTCGGTCGAGCAGATCGGCGGCCTCGGCGACCGTGCGGCGTTCGGCCCCGTCGAGCTCGACGGCGATGGCCTCGGCGAGCCAGTTGTGCTTGGCGGCCCGGACCGCGGCGAGCGTCGCGAGTCCGGCCTCTGTCATCGACATCACCGACTTCCGGCCGTCGGCCGGATCGGGTGCCCGCTCGACGAGCCCCTGGCTCTCCAGTGCGCCGAGAGTCAGCCGCATGGACTGCGGACGCACGTACTCGGCACGGGCCAGCGCGGCCGTGGTGGCCGGGCCCTCACTCTCCAGTCTGGCGAGCACCGAGCGCTGCGTCGGCGTGAGCAGGCTCTCCGACGAGGTGGTGCGCAGCCGCCGGATCAGCCGGCTGACCACGGCGGTGAGCTGCGTCGCCAGCTGCTCGGCGTGAAGGTCGGCGGGGGTGGCTTCGGTCGGTTCCGGCATGCCTCCAACGTAAAGATGCACAGACCATCTTGCAAGGTTGCCTGTCTATTTTCCGGCCAGGGACCGGGGACGGTCTTGCTCGTCACACGGCCCGCGATCTAGGGTGAATGCGCTTTCAAAAGAGGGTGGTACGTGCAACAGCAGGTGCTTGGGTACGGAAGAAGAAGCGGACGGTCGGTCGAGTGAGCGCCCCAACGGTGTACGACGTCGCCGAGCGGTCGGGCGTCTCCATTGCCACGGTCTCGCGGGTCTACCGCACCCCCGATTCGGTACGCGCCCAGACCCGCGAGCGGGTCCTGGAGGCGGCCCGCGAACTGGGCTACGTACCGAGCGGCAGCGCGCGCGGACTCGCCAGCCGCACCACCGGTGTGCTCGGCCTCTGCTTCCCCGACTACTCGGACCCGGACACCGAGAACGAGGCGGCGGCGACCGACGAGGACGACGACCACGCCTTCATGCTCTACTCCGACCAGATCATCCGGGGCATGGAGCGCGCGGCCCGACAGCACGGCTACGCCCTGCTGATCGCCGCCTCGCTCAAGGGCGGTCCGGAGAGTCTCGTCGCGAACGTGGCAGGCCGGGTGGACGGCTTCGCGGTCCTGGCCGGCACCGTCCCGACCGCCGACCTCGAAGTGATCTCGCGACGGCTGCCGGTGGTCATGCTGGCGGGCCCGCGCGGCATCGATCATCTCGACCACATCGTCGTCGCCAACGCCGACGGGCAGCGCGCGCTCACTCGGCACCTGATCGAGGACCACGGGCTGCGCCGCCTCGCCTTCATCGGCGGGGAGGCGAAGTCTCCGGACGCCGAGGCCCGGTTCGTGGGCTTCCAGGAGGCGTGCCGCGACGCGGGGCTTCCGGTGCCGGACGCCCCGGCCGTGCGGGCCACGATGATGACCCAGGCCGAGGGCCTCCGGGTCACGGAAGTCCTGCTCGACCGGGACGGGGAGCGGCCGCAGGCGATGCTGTTCGCCAATGACCAGATGGCCGTGGGCGCACTGCGCGCACTGGAGCGGCGCGGGGTCCGGGTCCCCGAGGACATCGCCGTGACCGGGTTCGACGGGATTCCGCTGAGCCGGCTCGTACGCCCGCCGCTGACGACGGTACGGCAGCCCATACGACAGCTCGGCGCGCAGGCCGTCGAGCTGCTGGTGCAGCGCCTGGGCGACAGCGGGCGCGAGCCGGTGTCGCTCATGCTCCCGGTGTCGGTGATCCACCGCGCGAGCTGCGGCTGCGGCTGACGGGGACGCCACACGCAAGCGCGGGCAGATCAAGCCCGTCCGGCGATTGAGGACGAAGCACCCGCCGGGCGCCGTCGGTCACCGCCCCGCCCCCACGTCACCGCCCCAGCCGCGCCCCGAAGAAGTCCCGACGGGCCGCTCGCAGCCCCTCCGTCTCCGCCGCCAGCCCCTCGTGCTCGAAGTGCCCCGCGCTCAGCACCAACAGCTCGTGCTCACCGGCCAGCGCGTTGTGCACGGCGAACTGCCCCGGCGGCGGCACCGAGGGGTCGAAGAGCGCCGCAGCCACCAGCGTGGGCAGCTCCAGCCGCGTCGCGGCCGTGGCGGCGTCGAAGTACCGCAGCACCTCGGTGACCTCGGGGTGCTCCCGGTGATAGCCCCGCACCGCCTCCCCGCTGCCCAGACACGGCAGCGTGAGCCGCAACGGATGGTTGCCGAAGGTCGGCACGGTCAGCTGCGCGGCCCCGAACCGGTCGTCCCAGGGCAGAGCCAGCGCACCGAGCCCGCCACCGAAGCTCTCTCCGAGGTATCCGAGCCGAAGGCCGCTCTCCCCCGGCGCCAGTTCCGGCACCAGCTCGTGCAGCGCCGACGCCGCGCACCACAGGTCCGCCACGCAGTCGCCGATGACATAGCTGTCGCGCGACTCGATGCCGTGCAGCACATGGCCGTCGGCCACGTCCGGGATGCCCGGACGCAGGCCACGCGTACCCATGCCCCGTACGCACGGCAGGATCGCCGCCGCCCGGGGCAACGGCAGCGGCACGTCGGGGCCCGGCTCCTGCCGGCCTCCGTAACCGTGCCCGATGACGAATCCGTGCTCCGTGCTCCCCTCGGCGGGCAGCGCGACCCAGCCCCCGAGCCGCACCCCGCCCACCGACGTGAACGTCACGCCGTGAATCCGTACACCGTCGCGCTCGTCCTCCAGCGGGCCGATCTCCGGCTCCGTGGCGACCTTGCGGACCTCCTCGTACCGGGCCCGCCAGAAGGCGTCGAAGTCGTCCGGGGCGGCGGGAGCGGGGGTGAGCAGCAGGTCGTCGAGCGTGCGCCCGTAAGCCGGATCGAAGGGGAAGTCATGTTCGAACGGAGCCATGATCACGACAATATCGCCCCCACCCATGCCGGTGCAGACCCTTGAGCACGCGGATCAACACCGCGAAATAGGTCACATCGTTCCCAATTCCACAAACGTCGCGCTTACCGTGCCAAGTTGAACATTCAGATGTCCAGCACGTTGCACGAGTGTGACCTAGCACCCTCTTGCGGATTCCTGAATCTCTGCCGCAGAGTGATGTATGCGCTTACAGGCAGCGCATACATTCGGATTGCTCGAGGAGGAGCCCTCCATGCCCCGCACCGCCAGAAACGCCTCGATCGGTATCGCAGTCGCAGCCGCGCTCACTTTCGGTATCACCGCGTGCGGCAGTTCCGGTGGCGACGACGTCGCCGCGGACAAGAAGCAGACGATCACCGTCTGGGCCATGGGGGCCGAGGGCGAGAAGCTCGCAGATGTGGCCAAGGTCTACGAGAAGGCCAACCCGAACATCACCGTCAAGGTGACCCCGGTCGGCTGGGACGTCGCCCACCAGAAGCTGGTCTCCGCGGCCGCCGCCGGCACCCTGCCGGACGTGGCTCAGATGGGCGGCAGCTACATGGGCGAGTTCGCCGAGCTCGGCGTTCTGGAGCCGGTCGACACCAAGACGTTCAATGAGAAGGACTTCTTCAAGTCCGGCTGGCAGCAGGGCGAGGTGGACGGTCAGGCGTACGGCGTCCCGTGGTACGTCGACACCCGCGTCCTCTACTACCGCACCGACCTGGCCGAGAAGGCCGGCATCACCAAGGCTCCGACCGACTGGAAGGAGATGCAGGACCTCGCCTCGGCCTACCAGAAGAAGGCCGGAACCAAGTGGGGCCTGTCCATCCAGCCCAGCGGCCTGGACACGGTGCAGAACTTCTACTCCTTCCTGTACTCGGCCGGCGGCGAGATCGTCAACGACAAGGGCGAGGCCGTCATCGACAGCCCCGAGGCCGTCAAGGCGCTCAAGGAGTACGGCTCGTACTTCGACAAGGGGCTCTCCAACAAGTCCGTGCAGCCCGGCTACGACGTGGTGAAGGACTTCGGCAACGGCCGCGTCCCGATGTTCTTCGGCGGCCCCTGGCACGTCACCCTGCTGAACGAGGGCCAGCCGCAGATCAAGGGCAAGTGGGCGGTGGCCAATGTGCCCGCCGACAAGTCCTCCGTCTCCATGGCCGGCGGCTCCTCCCTGGTGATCTCCAAGGACAGTGAGCACAAGGCGGCCGCCACGGAGTTCATCAAGTACCTGACCGACACCGAGGGCCAGGCCGACTGGTACAAGCGCACCAAGGACCTGCCGGCCAACACCGCCGCCTGGACCTCCGGTGACCTCGCCGACGACGCCAACCTCCAGGTCTTCAAGAAGCAGATGGACACCGCCAAGTCCTCCCCGTCGCTGTCCAACTGGACGGAGATCACCGACAAGGTCGACCAGGCCATCGCCAAGGTCACCCAGGGCAAGGCGTCCGCCGAGGACGCTCTCAAGACGGCCCAGTCCGAAATCGAAGGCCTCGTGAAGTAGGAGTCATGCGCACCATGACCTCAAAGGCCGCTCAGCCGGCCAAGGTGCAGGCCGGGCCGGGGGCTTCCGAGTCCCCGGCCACCGGGCCCGCAGGTCGCCGGGGTGGCAAGAAGTCCTCGATGGGCGTGCAGAACCTGGCCGGCTGGCTGTTCTCCACTCCCTTCCTCGTCCTCTTCCTCGTCTTCATGGCGCTCCCGATCCTCGCGACGCTGGTGATGAGCTTCACCGACTTCGGGCTGCGCAATGTGACGCACCCGATGGACGCGAACTTCATCGGCTTCGAGAACTACGTCAATCTGTTCAGCGACGACAAGTTCCTCAAGTCGCTTTTCAACACGGCGTACTTCGTGGTGATCGGCGTCCCCCTGACGATCTTCCTCGGGCTGGTCGTCGCCGTACTGCTGAACAACGGCATCGACCGGGCGCGGACCTTCTTCCGCGTCGGCTTCTACGCCCCGGTGGTCACGACCATCGTCGCGGTCGCCGTGGTCTGGCGGTTCGTGCTCGACCCGAGCGACGGGCTGGTCGCGGGGCTCTTCTCCGAAGTGGGCCTCACCTCTCCCGACTTCCTGGGCTCCGAGACGCTCGCCATGCCCTCGATGATCGCCATGGCGGTCTGGCGCAACCTCGGCACGGTCATGGTGCTCTTCATCGCCGGTCTGCAGGCCATTCCCACCGAGGTACGGGAGGCCGCGCGGCTGGACGGTGCCGGTGTCTGGCAGGAGTTCAAGGGCATCACCGTGCCCTTGCTGCGGCCCACACTGCTCTACGCCACGGTGATCACGACCATCGGCTACCTCAATGTCTTCGAGGAGCCGTTCGTGATGACCCAGGGCGGTCCCTCGGACTCCACGCTCACGGTCTCGCTGAACATGTACCGCGAGGGCTTCAACTTCTTCCACATGGGCTATGCGAGTGCCATGGCGTATGTCCTCTTCGTAGTGATCATGGGCATCACGGTGCTGCAGCTCCGACTGCTGAAGGACAACACGAAATGAGCGCCACCAGTGCACCGGGCGCCGTCTCGACGGCGCCGTCGAAGAAGCCCGGGGACACTCGGCCGTCCGAGGCGAAGAAGCCCCGCAATCCGAAGCGTCTCCTCGTCTACGTCCTGCTCTCGGTCGGTCTGCTGATCATGTCGGCGCCGTTCCTGTGGATGGCGCTCTCGGCCTTCAAGACGCAAGCGGAGCTGACGGCCAGCCCGCCCGTGTGGATCCCGACCGAGTGGACCCTGGAGAACTTCCGGAACCTGCTCGACAAGCTGGATCTGCCGCTGTACTTCATGAACTCGGTCATCGTGGCGGTGCTGGTCACCGTCTCGAACCTGGTGTTCTGCTCGATGCTCGGGTACGCCCTGGCCAAGCTGAACTTCGCCGGACGCAACAAGATCTTCGGCCTCGTTCTCGGCGCCCTGATGGTGCCCGGCAACCTGATGCTGCTGCCGCTCTTCGTGCTGATGAGCAAGCTGCACCTGATCGACTCGTACGCCGGTCTGGTGCTGCCGTTCGCCGCCGGAGCCTTCGGTGTCTTCCTGATGCGGCAGTTCATGCAGTCGATCCCGGACGAGCTGCTGGAAGCGGCCCGGATGGACGGCGCCGGTGAGTGGTACATCTTCTGGCGGATCGTGATGCCCCTGGTGAAGCCCGCACTGGCGACGCTTTCGATCTTCACGTTCCTGGGCTCCTGGAACAACTTCGTCTGGCCGCTCATCGCGACCAACGACCCCGACAAGTACACGCTCCCGGTCGCCCTGGCCACCTTCGCCACCGACCCCAACAAGGCGGGCGGGTCCAACGGCATGCTGATGGCCGGGTCCTTCCTGATCGTCCTGCCGGTCCTGGTCGTCTTCATCGCGCTCCAGCGGCACTTCACCCAGGGCATCGCGACGGCCGGCATGAAGTAGCCGTCCCCCTGGACAGGCCGGCGCGTCCCGGCCGCCCCACCGAAACGTACGAGGCCGTGCCCCACACCCCGCCGGCCACACCCCTTCATCACCAGAAAGACAGTTTGCGATGACTCACACCCAGGTCCCGTTCCCCGAAGGCTTCCTGTGGGGCGCCTCCACGGCCGCCCACCAGATCGAGGGCAACAACACCAACAGCGACTGGTGGGTCAAGGAGCACGCCGCGGGCACCCACATCCAGGAGCCCAGCCTGGACGCCTGCGACAGCTACCACCGCTGGCACGAGGACATGGACACGCTGGCCGGTCTGGGCTTCACCGACTACCGGTTCTCCATCGAGTGGGCGCGGATCGAACCGGCCGAGGGGCGATTCTCCCGGGCCGAACTCGCCCACTACCGCCGCATGGTCGAGGGCGCCGTCGAGCGCGGCCTGCGCCCCATGATCACCCTGCACCACTTCACCGTGCCGCAGTGGTTCGAGGCGCGCGGCGGCTGGACCGCCGACGGCGCGGTCGAGCTCTTCGCCCGCTACGTCGCGGCCTGCGCACCGGTGATCGGCGAGGGCGTCAGCCACGTCTGCACCATCAATGAGCCGAACATGATCGCCGTGATGGCGGGCCAGGCCAAGCGGGGCGACAACAGCTTCCCGCCCGCCGGACTGCCGACCCCGGACGACGAGACCACCCAGGCCGTCATCGCCGCGCACCACGCGGCCGTCAAGCAGGTCCGCGCGATCAACCCGGACATCAAGGTCGGCTGGACCATCGCCAACCAGGTCTACCAGGCCCTGCCCGGTGCCGAGGAGGTCACCGCGGCCTACCGCCACCCCCGCGAGGACGTCTTCATCGAGGCCGCGCGCGGCGACGACTGGATCGGGGTGCAGTCCTACACCCGGACCAAGATCGGCCCCGAGGGCCCCATCCCGACGCCCGACGACGCAGAGCGCACCCTCACGCAGTGGGAGTACTACCCCTCCGCGGTCGGCTACGCGCTGCGCCACACCGCCGAGGTGCTGGGCAACGACGTGCCGCTGATCGTGACCGAGAACGGCATCGCCACCGACGACGACAGCCGCCGGATCGACTACTACACCGGCGCGCTGAACCAGGTCGCGTCCGCGCTGGAGGACGGCCTGAACATCCAGGGCTACCTGGCCTGGAGCGCACTCGACAACTACGAGTGGGGCTCCTACAAGCCGACCTTCGGTCTGATCGGCTGGAACCCGGAGACCTTCGAGCGCCTGCCCAAGCCGTCCGCCGTCTGGCTGGGCGAGATGGGCCGCACGCGCGCACTGCCGCGCATCGCCGACTGACGTCGGCCCCCCGACCGGGAGCGACCTGACCGCTCCCGCCCGTACGGGAACCGGCGGTACCTGACGGACGCTGGTTCCCGTACAGCCGGGCCCTGTCCGGCCCCGATCCCCCGGACAGGCCCTTCGCCCGCGTGGGCGCCGCACGTATCCAGCCCCGCCCACGTGCGGCGCCCGCGCGGGTACCGCACGCACGGCACGGCGCCCCGCGCCCTCAATCACGACCGACGAACGAAATCCGCCCACCGCCCACAGTCGGTGGCTCTTCTTCGAGGGGTTCTGATGCACCGTCGTACGTTTCTCACCGCCGCGGGAACAGGGGCTGCCGCCCTGTCCCTCGGAGCCGTATCCGCGCCTTCAGCAGGCGCCGCGCAATCCGTGCGCGGCTCGGACTCACCACTGCTCCTGCGCTGGTTCCGCGACACCTACCGCTCGATCGAGGCGATGACGACCGACTTCGGTCTCGCCGTCGACAAGATCGACGTCAGCGGCACCGCCCCTGTCCAGTCGCGCCAGACGTCCCCCACCAACATCGGCTGCGGCCTCTGGTCGACCGTCGCCGCGGCCGGGCTCGGCGTGATCAGCGATGCCACGATGAAACGCAGGCTGGAGCACACTGTCGGGGCGGTCGAGAAGCTGGAGCGCCACCACGGCTTCTGGCTCAACTGGTACGACGCGCACGACGGTTCGGTCCTGACCGAGTGGCCCGGCAGCGGCGACCCGGTGCGCCCGTTCCTCTCCTCCGTCGACAACGCCTGGCTGATCACCGGTCTGCGCATCGCCGCCGACGCCTCGCCCGCCCTGCGCCCCCGCATCGCCCGCATCCTGGCCACCGCCGACTGGTCGTACTACTACACGCCGTACGACCCGGCCGACCCCGTCGCCGGCCCCGGCCAGCTGCGCGGCGGGTTCTGGACCGACACCGAGGAGCCCACCGGCCATCACTACGGCGCGCTCAACACCGAGCCGCGCATGGCAAGTTACCTGGGCATCGCGGACGGCTCGCTGCCCACCGACCACTACTGGCACCTGCTGCGCACGATGCTCCCCGAGCACGGGCAGGAACAGCACCCGCAGGGCAGCTACGTCGTCATGGACGGCGTACGCGTCTGGCAGGGGCACTACACCCACCGCGGCCGGAAGATCGTCCCCACCTGGGGCGGGTCGATGTTCGAGGCCCTGATGGTGCCGCTGTTCGTGCCGGAGCCGGAGTGGTCGCCGCGGTCCTGGGGCCTCACACACCGGCGCTACGTCCGCAGCCAGATCGAACACGGCATGAAGGAAGCGGAGTACGGGTACTGGGGCTTCTCCCCCGCCAACATCCCCGAGGGCGGGTACCAGGAATACGGCGTCGACGCGATCGGCATGCAGGTGGACGGATACGCCTCCAACACCGACCGTACCTACACCACGGACGGTGAGCCGCTGCCGCCCCCCTCGGCTTTCACCAACGGAGTGGTCACCCCGCACGCCTCCTTCCTCGCGCTGCCCTACGCACCCGACGAGGCGATCGCCAACCTGCGTGCGCTCGACCGCGACTTCGGTGCCTACCATGCCGGATACGGATTCCGGGACTCCGTCAACGTGGGCACCGGGCGGGTCAGTGACTACATGCTCGCTCTCGACCAGGGCATGATCGCCGCGGCGCTGGCCCAGGCGATCCGCCCGGGCCTGCTGCAGCGGCCGTTCCGGACCGGTGGGTTCCAGTCGAAGGTGCGTCCGCTGCTCTCCAAGGAGCGTTTCTCCATCTGATCTGCCCTGTGGCGGCGTGCGCGGAGGTCAGTTCCAGCCCTTCCGGTACGCCGCCCAGTCGCCGTCCCGCGCCGCGAAGTCGACGTAGAGCGCGACCCCGAACCGTTCCCGGCCGCGGTCCGTGCGCCCCAGCCCGAGTCTGGTGCCCCGGACCGCGGCCGCGACCGTCTCCGCCGACTCGTGGTGTCCGAGGTCGTTCTCGTGGAAGAACGGCAGCCCTATCAGCAGATCGGTCTGCGGGGGCGTCACCTCCAGGGCGAGCGCGGTCTGCTCGGCAACGTAACCGCCGAACATGCCCTCCAGCGGCATCCAGGTGTCGTACGACATGACGGCGATCTGGTCGACCCGGCGTGCGACCTGCCCGAAGAACTTCTGCGACCACCACTTCTGGCGGCCACTGAGCGCCCCCACCACCCTGTGCGCCGCCGGCAGCGGGTCCATCTGGTGGGCGGCGACCGACAGGGGAACCCTGCGAGCCCGTGTGAGCCCGCGCAGGTCGTCGAGGAGCGAGAGGTAGTGGCCGTCGCCGGAGTGCAGCGGCTCCAGGTCGAAATGGACGCCGCCGAACCCGGCGTCCAGGATCTGCCGCGCCGATGCGACGACAGCGCTTCGGGACGCGGCCCGCTCCAGACGCAACCCGTCGGGCCCTTCGGTGGCGAGCTTGTCGCCCAGCCAGGCCTGGACCCGGATGCCGGGCAGGGTGCGGTGTACGGCGTCGAGCAGCCACCGCGCCCGGGAGTAGCGGGCGGCGGGCAGGGTGCCGTCGTGCTCCAGCGGCCCGGCGTGGACGTACAGGTCCTTGATACCGGTTCCCTTGATCCGGGCGGCGAACGCGGCGAGGTCTGCGTCGTCCTTGCGCCCGTCGACCCAGGCGTGGCCGAGCCAGATGGCGTCGCGGCCACGGGTGCGGGTGCCGTCGCCCGGGTCACCTGAATAGTTGAGCCGCAGGGCGATCCCGGCGGTGAGGACCGGTACCGAGATCAGCAGGACCGCTCCGAGAGCGATCCGTCTCAGCCAGGTCCCCCACAGCCCACTCCAGCGGAACCGGGCCGCCCGGTTCCGTACGGCCTGAGTCATGCGCTTCATCCGCGTCCGCACGTCCGTCCCCCTGAATGCCTGATGTCGGTGTGCCGTCGCAGTATGAACGCCATCGTTCCCGGCTCCGGGTCCGATCGCCCGGTCGCGGGTGACAGAGGGGGGACATAGCCTCACAAATGTGATGCCGCTCGTGAGCCGTACCCGGATATCCATACCGGGCCGGGCCCTTCTCGCCGTGCTGTTGACGGTGTGCTGGCTGGCCCTTCCCGCCGCGCCGACCGCTCGCGCCGACGATCCCGTCACCCTGTCCAAGGACGGCCAGATCACCGACAAGGTGGGGGCGCTCGGGGACCGCAGGGACCAGGTCACGGCCGCGCTCGACCGGCTGTACGCCGACCGCCGCATCCAGCTCTTCGTGGTCTACGTACGGGACTTCTCCGGCCGGTCCGCGCAGAGCTGGGCCGATGAGACGGCCAACCGCAACGGCCTCGGCCGCGAGGACGTCCTGCTCGCCGTCGCCACCCACGACCGGCAGTACGCGTACACCGTCGAACAGGGCTCACGCCTCACCGATGCCCAGCTCCAGGACGTGGCGAGCACGGCGATCGAGCCCGCGCTCAGGGAGCACGACTGGGCCGGCGCGGCGATCGGCGCCGCGAACGGGTACTCCGCCGTGCTGGCCGACAAGGCCGTGCCCACCCCGACGATCAGGCCTGGCGTCGCCGATCCCGGAACCGGGAATTCCGGCGGGACGAGTGCCGCGGACCTGATTCTGCCGGTGGTCGTCGTCGGCGGGGCGGCAGTGGTCGCCGGCTATGCGTACACCCGGCGCAGGAGGCGGGCCACGACCCGCACCACGCCCGGTGCGACCGGCTGGGGTCCGGGCTCCGCCGCATCGGGCCCGCCACCCCGGCCACCGACTCCGTTGCCGGAACTCGATGCCCGTGCGAAGGAGTTGCTGGTGGACACCGACGACGCCGTCCGCACCAGTGAGGAGGAACTGGGTTTTGCCACCGCCCAGTTCGGTGAAGAGGCCGCAGCCCCGTTCACCGAGGCCGTCACCTACGCGAAGGGCGAGCTGACGGCCACGTTCCGGTTGCGCCAGCAGCTGGACGACGCCTTTCCCGAGGACGATGCGACGCGGCGCCGGATGCTGGACGAGATCATCAGCCGCTGCGCGGACGCCAACGCCCGCCTCGACGCCGTGTCCGAGGACTTCGACCGGCTGCGCGCCCTGGAACGCAACGCTCCGCAGGCCCTGGCCACGGCCGAGACCGCTTTCCGCGCTCTCGCCGGCCACGTCTCCGCTGCCGAGGCCGCTCTGACAGCGATGCGCAGCCGGTACGCGGAGTCGGCCTCGGCGCCGGTCGCGGGCGCCGTCGAACAGGCCAAGGACCGGCTCGTCTTCGCCACGTCCGGTCTCAACCAGGCCCGGCAGTCGGTGGACAGCGGGAACAACGCCGCAGCGGCGGTGTATGTACGGGCCACCGAGGGCGCTGTCGACCAGGCGACCACTCTCGTCGATGCCGTGGACCGGCGGAGCCGGGAACTCGCGGAGGCAGCGGGCAGACTGCCTGCCGCACTCACCGAGACGGAAACCGACCTGGCCGATGCGGGCGGGCTGCTCGAAGGCACCGCGGAGGGTGTGTCGACGGCGGACCTACGGGGCCGGATCGCGCGCGCGCAGTCGGTGCTCGGTGACGTGAAGGGGGAGATGCAGGCCGGTCCGTACGACCCCATCGACGCACTGCGCAGGGTGGAGGAGGCCGATGCGGCGCTCGACGAGGCGCTGGCCGGCGCCCGCGAGCAGGAGCAGGGCGACCGGCGGGCCCGCTCCCTTCTCGACCAGGCGACACTCACCGCGCGTTCGGCGATCGCCGCCGCAGCCGACTACATCACCACCAACCGCGGAGCCGTGGGCAGCCAGGCCCGGACCCGCCTCGCGGAGGCCCAGCGGCGGCTCGACCGGTCCCGTGAACTGGCCGGGACCGGCGATCCCCAGGGCGCGCTGGCCCAGGCGCAGCAGGCGGATTCCCTGGCCGGGCAGGCCCTGAGCCTGGCCGAACAGGATGTGCGGTCGTACGGGGGCCGAAGCGGTCCGGGCGGTATGCAGGGAGGGGGCGGCGGGGTCGGCGGGGCGGTGCTCGGCGGGATCATCCTCGGCGGACTCCTGGGCGGCGGGGGCGGCCGCGGCGGGGGTTACGCAGGAGGCTTCGGCGGGGGTTACGGAGGGGGCGGCGGGCCGGGCAGTTTCGGCGGCGGGGGCACGCGCGGCCGGCGGGGCGGCGGTGGCCGCTTCTGAGCCGACAGCACGGACGACACCGGCTCACGGCTTCATTCATACGCATTCACACACAGGAGAGGCGCCATGACCAAGCAGACCGTCCTCGGCCGCGTCACCCAGCTGGCGAAGGCCAACATCAACGCGTTGCTGGATCAGGCGGAGGATCCGCAGAAGATGCTGGACCAGCTGATCCGCGACTACACGGCCAACATCTCGGAGGCCGAGCAGGCTGTCGCCGCGACCATCGGCAATCTGCGGCTGATGGAACAGGATCACCAGGAGGACGTGGACGCGGCCAAGGAGTGGGGCGGCAAGGCGCTCGCCGCCAGTCGCAAGGCCGATGAGCTGCGGGCGGGCGGGGCGGGCGCGGAGGCGGACAAGTTCGACAACCTGGCCAAGGTCGCGCTCGGCCGTCAGCTCCGGTCGGAGAAGGAGGCGAAGACCGCGGAGCCGACCATCGCCTCGCAGACCGAGGTGGTGGACAAGCTCAAGTCCGGCCTGGACCAGATGAAGACCAAGCTGACGGAGCTGAAGTCCAAGCGTGACGAGCTCGTCGCACGCGCCAAGTCCGCCCAGGCGCAGAACCGGATGATGGACTCCGTCAAGAACATCGATGTGCTCGACCCGACCAGCGAACTCAGTCGTTTCGAGGACAAGGTACGGCGCGAGGAGGCGAAGGCGCTGGGCAAGCAGGAACTCGCCGCTTCGTCCCTGGACGCCCAGTTCGAGCAGTTGGACGGCCTGGGCGACAGCGCCGAGGTCGAGGCCCGTCTCGCCGCGCTGAAGACGGCCTCGTGACCGCGGTCCCGGCGGGCTGATGACGGGGCGGAGCCGCCGGCGAGCCCATGGCGGGCAAGAGCCCTCGGCGGCCTCCTGATCCGCTCAGAACATGCTCAGCAGCTGCTCGACCGTGCGCTCGGCGGCCGGCTCCCCGTCGGGCAGCGCCAGTTCGAACCAGACGGTCTTGCCGCGCGGTGTGCGCCTCGACCCCCAGGCCACACTCAGCAGCCCGACCAGCTGCAGCCCACGCCCGCCCTCATCGGTGTCGCGTGCCCGCCGCCGCCGCGGCTGGACGAGACCCGCGTCCCATACCTCGCACACGAGCGTACGGTCGCGCAGCAGCCTGAGCCGGATCTCGCCCTCCCCGTACCGCAGGGCGTTGGTTACCAGTTCGCTGACCAGTAGTTCGGTGGTGTCCACCAGCTCCTCGAGCCCCCAGGCGAGCAGCCGGCCACGGGCCAGTTCACGGGCGCGGCCGACGGAGCGGGGTTCGCGGGGCAGCCGCCAGTCGCCGACGGCGTCGGCCGGCAGCCCCCGGATGCGGGCCATGAGCAGGGCGATGTCGTCCTCGCCGTGCCGGGTGTCGAGGGTGGTCAGTACGTGGTCGCAGACGTCTTCGAGCGGTCGTTCCGGTTCGACGAGCGCACCGCGCAGGGCATCCAGCCCTTCGTCGAGCGGATGGTCGCGGGACTCGACGAGGCCGTCCGTGTAGAGGGCGAGCAGGGCGCCCTCCTTCAGCTCGACCTCGACCTCCTCGAAGGGTTCGCCGCCGACGCCGAGCGGCATCCCGGGCGGGACGTCGAGCAGCATGGCCGGTTCGCCCGGCTCGACCACGGCAGGGGGGAGATGGCCGGCGTTGGCGAAGGTGCACCGCCGGGTGACCGGGTCGTAGACCGCGTAGACGCAGGTCGCCAGGTAGACCTCGGAGAGATCTGCCTCCCGGGACTTGTGAGCGGCCCTCGAGGGCCACTGGGCGCCGCCGCCGAAACCGTCGGATGAGGAGGTGCCGCCGCCGGGGGTGCCGAGCCCGCGGGCGACCTCGTCGAGTGCGGACAGCACTTCGGCGGGTTCCAGGTCCAGGAGGGCCAGGGTCCGTACGGCGGTGCGCAGTTCGCCCATGGCCACGGCGGCCCGCAGGCCACGGCCCATGACGTCGCCGACGACGAGGGCGGTCCGGTGGCCGGGGAGTTCGATCACGTCGAACCAGTCGCCGCCCACCTCGGTGGCCGTGTTGCCGGGGAGGTAGCGGCAGGCGATGTCCAGGCCTGCGGCCACGGGGTCGCCGGGCGGCAGGAGGCTGCGCTGGAGGATCAGTGCGCGCTCGTGCTCGCGTCGGTAGAGGCGGGCGTTGTCGATACAGACCGCGGCACGCGCGGCGAGTTCGGTGGCCAGTGCGCGGTCTCTCTCGCCGAAGGGTTCGCTGCCCTTCGTACGGGAGAACTGGACGAGACCGACCACCGTGTCGTGGGCGACCATCGGTACGGCGAGCGTGGACTGGACGAAGCCCCGGTCGTCGCCGGGCACATCCTCGACCTGACGGGTGCGCAGGGCAATGGCACAGGGCGAGTTGTACGAGAAGCGGTGCACGGCGCCGAGCGCGGGCGGGCCGGTGTCCGTGCCGGGTGCGGCGGTGTCCGCTGCGGTGGCGGGCAGCGCGTCCGACACGGCGCTGGCAAGGGCGACACGGCGCAGTTCGGCGGAGCCGCCGACGGACTCCTGACGGAGCGAATCCCAGCTGCCGGGCGGCGCGTCGTCGCCGGTGAGCAGCCCTTGGTAGAGGTCGACGGAGGCAAGGTCGCAGAAGCCGGGCACGGCGACATCGAGGAGTTCGCGGGCGGTGGTCTCCAGGTCGAGGGAGTTGCCGATACGGGCACTGGCCTCGTTGAGCAGGGCGAGGTTGCGGCGGGCGCTGGCGGCATCGCGGGCAGCGATGTGCCGTCGGGTCACATCGGTGGCCAGTCCGGCGATGCCGATGGGGCGGCCCGATCCGCTGTGCACGCGGTAGAGGTTCATGGACCAGTGGCGGTTGTCGCTGTCGCCGGGCGCGGTGCCGACGAGCTGGAGATCGGTGACGGACGCGCCGGTATCCAGAACGCGCTCCAGCGTGGCGGTGAGCCGGTCGGCCTCGGGACGGGAGAGGTAGTCGTCGACCGTACGACCGCGGTGGTCGGCGGCCTGGCCGCCGAAGACGGTGGCGAAGCGCTGGTTGGCCCGTATCACCGTGAGGTCCGTACCGAACAGCACGAAGCCGAAGGGAGATTGGCCGAATATGGCCTGTGACGCAGCAAGGTCCGTCTCGATGCGGCGCAGCGCGCGGACGTCCACGACGATGCAGAGCGCGGCACGTTCCCCGGTCCCCGTCTCGCTCGGCATCACATAGATCTCGGCGAGCCCGTGCACGGGGTCCTCGCCCGGTATCCGGAAGGGGACGAGTCCCGTCCACTCCTTGCCGTCGAGGATCTCGCCGACCCGGCGGTGGCCGTCCCTGCGCAGTTCGGCGGGCATGAACGCCTCGACCGGATCCATGCCTACCGCTTTGTCCGCGGGAACGCCGAAGAGGCCGGCGGCCCGCCGGCTCCACTGCTCGATCAGGCCGTCGGGGCCGATCGAGAAGGAGGCGACCCTGATGTAGTCATAGATCGAGCCAGGCGGGCTGCTCTGCCACACAATGTCGCCCGCTGTCCCAGGTATTTCGCTCACGCGACCGTCCCCTCCAGCTCACACACCGGACCGGTCCTGCCCGCAGTATTCAGCACTGAGGCCCCTACCGACACGGCGTTCACGATCACAGCACGGTCTCAGTCCCTTTCAGCCAGGTTCTGCCCGACCTCTGGTGATCGCTGTGCGTCCCACCCCACTCCTAACCAGGCAGGGCCAGCTCGAACCACACGGTCTTGCCGGTCTTTCCGCGTCTGGTCCCCCAGCGGCGAGCAGAACAGGCCACCAGCTGCAGCCCTCTGCCGCCCTCGTCATCGGGTCCCGCCATACGTTCGGTGGGCGGATCCGGAAGCGGATCGGAGACTTCCACGAGCAGTCCGGGACGGGCGGCGGGAGCATGACCGTTGAGATGAGGGCGCACCAGCCGTACGCCGATGGGGCCCGATGTGTACTGCATGGAGTTGGTCACCAACTCACTGACCAGCAGAACTGTCATATCCCCGACGGCAGCGTCGAGCCCCCAGCCGCGCAACGCCTCATGGACGGCATGCCGCGCGGAACGCACGGCGCCCGGCACAGCCGGAAAGGTCCACTCGGCGCAGTCGCCTTCGGTGTCGATCACGCCGATCACTTCCCAAGACCAGCAACGGGAACGTCCTGTTTACGGGGGTTAATCAGGACATACCCGATATCCAGGGCGGACTATCGCCAGGATCGACACGTGGGGCGTACGGGTGTACGGCCGCGCGCACGAACAGACGTACAGAGCGAGAGGGGCGCACGGGGCAATCGGCGCGCGCCACCGGAATCCACGCCTGACACCATGCCGACAGCGCTCGCCGCAGCGTTCCGTGTCAGCGGGGCGCATCGTCCGGCAGGCGGCGCATCGCCTCCGCGACCGCGGGCAGGTCCTGGTCCAGCCAGTCGACCGCGTCGCTCTCACCGGGCCCGAGCCAGCGCAGTTCGTCATGGTCCTGGAGCGGTGCGGGCACCCCGGACACCAGACGGGCCGTCCACACCCGGAGCACGTACCCGGGCTTCAGCGGCCACTCACCGGGGATGCGCTCCAGCGGCTCCGTCTCCACGCCGAGCTCCTCGCGGAGCTCCCGTACGAGCGCCTGCTCGCCGCTCTCTCCCGGCTCCAGCTTCCCGCCGGGCAGCTCCCACCGGCCGGCCAGCTCGGGCGGGGCGCTACGGCGGGCGGCCAGCAGGCGGCCCCGGTCGTAGACGGCTCCGGCCACCACCACACGATCGTTCATGAGCCGGAGCGTAACGCTTGCGCCTCACTCCTTGCGGCCGCTCTACGGCCGGGCACTCTGCCCGGCGCGCTCCACCCAATAGAGCTGCTTGTGACCGTGGGCGTCGAGCTTGTCGGCGGTCTTCTGGGCCTCACTCCGTGTGGCATACCTGCCGACGCGGTAGCGATTGCCGTTGTCGTCCTGCCGTATCACCAGCCAAGGGAGCTCGGCACCGTTGTCGCTCATCGCGCCCCTCCCCAGCATTGCGCCCCTCCCTCGAACGGCATGCACGTCTCTAAGGATCCCCAGGAAACCGCAGTACGCATATGCCGGAGCCTACGCCTGACCTTCACTCAACGGATACGTAATTACACAAAGAGATACCGATCCGGCCACGAGGAAGGGGGCGCACCCGGTTGGATGCGCCCCCTTCGGCGGTTGCGCCCCCGGTCCGTCGCCGTCCACACCGCCGGCATCGGCCTGAAAGGAGCGGGACATGACAAGTCATTGCAGCCGGTGACTGCCGCCTCGGTTACGGGACCTGACAGGGCGTTGACTTGTCGTCACCGACGCCGGACGGCACCCGCCGGATATCGGTCACCTGACCGGAAGGTGGTAGGCGATCCGGAAGCGATCGGCGGGTACCACCACGTCCGCCGTCTCGACCGGGCGACCCGATGCGTAATACGTACGCTCGATCACCATCACCACATGGCCCGGTACGCCGCCGAGCGCCAGGAGTTCCTCCGCCAGCCCCGGGCGCGCGCCGACCTGCTCGGCCACGTTATCGACGACGACGTCGATCGCGGCCATCCGCTCGACCACCCCGCAGCCGCCCAACGGGCCTTCCTCCGGCAGCATCACCGGCGTACGCCCCGTCACGGCGAGGGGTTCCCAGGACGTGGAAAGCATCATCGGCTCCCCGGCCTCCCGGAAGGTGTATCTCGTACGCATCACCCGGTCGCCGGGTTCGATGCCGAGGCGCTCGGCGATCTCGACGCTCGCGCCCTCCTGCTCACTGCGGGACTCCCAGGTCCCGCGCGCCCCCTCCGCCGTCTGCTCCTGGCGGAATGGGCTGGCCCCGGCCCCGGTCCGGTAGCCGGAGCGGGCGATCCGGCGCGGGACCGGGCGCTCACGCACATACGTACCGGAGCCGGAACGTCCCTCGACCAGGCCCTCGGCCATGAGCACCTTGCGCGCCTCCAGCGCGACGGTGTCCGAGACTCCGTACTCCTCACGGATACGGGCCTGCGACGGCAGGCGCGCATGCGGCGGCAGCGAACCGCTGACGATCTTCTCTCTCAGATCGCTCGCAACGCGCAGATAGGCGGGCTGCTCACCGAAAGTCACAGGCCACTCCCAACAGGTTGACAGTCTGCAACAGCCTGGCAACCGTCGGTTGTGGATCGCAAGCACAGGCCAGAGTTTCACCCGAAGTGATGATTCATCGCGACCTCGCGCATATCCCGCCGCCGACCGCCGGAGAGACCTCGCCCCCTCCGGCCCGGCCCCGACCGGCGCCGGCGCAACGTGTGGGGGGCGGCCGCCCCCCACACACCTCCCCGATGGAATTCGAACAGCACCACCACAGGACAGCTGAACTCTCACCGCAGCATGGACTCCTGTGTCCACACTCCGGGGGCCACCTCATGCCGTACCTTCGCCACTGAGCCGCCACACGCCTGACATGCTGACGGGCATGGCCACGTATCTCTGTCCGCAGGACGGCACCCGCGCCGAAACCACCGACCTCACCTGGTGCTGCCCGGTCTGCCGCGGCCCCTGGGACCTCGACTTCGAGGTCGCCGGGCCGCTCTCGCTCAATTCCCTGACCGGGCGCGTCAATTCACTGTGGCGTTACGAAGAGGCGCTGCCCCTCGCCGCGCCCACGACCACCCTCGGCGAGGGCCGCACCCCGCTCGTCCCGCTCACCGGCACGGTCACGGCCAAGCTCGACTTCCTGATGCCGACGCTCTCCTTCAAGGACCGCGGCGCCGTGATGCTCGCCGAACTGGCCCGCCGCCTCTCGCCCGAGCGCGTCATCGCGGACAGCAGCGGCAACGCGGGCACGGCCGTCGCCGCGTACTGCGCCCGCGCCTCGCTCCCCTGCACGGTGTACGTCCCCGAGGGCACGTCCCCGAAGAAGACCGAGCAGATCCGGGCCCATGGCGCCCGCCTGGAGATCGTCCCCGGCGACCGTGAGGCAACCGCGCTGGCCGCCCGTACCGCCGCCGACACCCCGGGCACCTTCTACGCCTCGCATGTCTTCAACCCGTACTTCCTGCATGGCACGAAGACCTACGTATACGAGATGTGGGAGGACCTCGGCGGCCGCCTCCCGGACGCCATCGCCGTACCGGTCGGCAACGGCACGCTCCTCCTCGGCGCGGCCCTGGCCACCGCCGAACTCCACGCCCAGGGGCTGATCGACGAACGCCCGGCGCTGATCGCCGTACAGGCCGAGGCCGTGTCACCGTTGGCCGCCGCCTTCCGCGCGGAAGCGGACGGACTGCTCGACGACCCGGCCGGCGCGGCCGCCCCCACCCTCGCCGAGGGCATCGCCATCCCCCGCCCACCGCGCGCCCGGGCCATCCTGGCCGCGGTACGGGAATCGGGTGGCACCTTCCTCACGGTGACCGAGGATCAGATCCGCACGGCACAGCTGGATCTGGCCGCACGCGGGTTCTACGTGGAGACGACAGGCGTCGCCTGCTGGGCTGCGGTCGGCGGCTGGACGGACCGGAGCATCGTCGTACCCCTGTGCGGCGCAGGCCTCAAAACGGGCCTCGCCGGCTGACGGGCCGGCGGCCGTTCACCCGCGCGCCGCGCGCCGTGCGCCGCCGCTCGGCGCGCGCGTCCATACCTTCATACGGTGAGCCTCTCGCGCCTCTGTCTCCTCACGTCCCTGACGTCTCTGGTCGCGGGCGCCCTGATCGCACCGCTGCCGCCCCTCTCGTACGCCGCCGCTCCCCTCCCGCCCTCGTCCACGGCCTGCGGCCGGGACACCGACCCCGCCTGGGCGCCGACCTCCCACCGGTTCGGTGAGGCCGCCGGTTACGACCCCTATGTCGGAAACGGATATCTGGCCCATCGAGTGCCCGCCCCGGGCGCCGGCTATGCCGCCTCGGGCGGGAAGACGGGCTGGCCGCTGTTCACTCCGCGCTACGACGGCGCCTTCGTCTCCGGCCTGTTCGGGCGCGACAAGAACCTCGCGGCCGGCCGCGAGGTGATCGCCGCGCTGCCGAGCTGGACGACGCTCGATGTACGCGTCGGCAACGAGACCTACGGTTCGGCCACGCCTGCGGGCCGGGTCTCGCACTACCACCAGACGGTGTTCCTGCGCTGCGGCCTGGTACGTACGTCGCTGCGCTGGACCACGGCCGACGGGCGCACGACGGACCTGACGTACGAGGTGCTCGCCGACCGGTCCGATGTGCACACCGGCGCCGTGCGGCTGCGCATGACACCGCACTGGAGCGGTACGGCGACCGTCACCGGCCGCCTCGACCCGCGGGGCGCACGCCGGATCACGCTCAAAGACGACGGAACGTTCCGCACGCGGGGCACCGGGACGGCGGGCGCGATCGTCCAGACGATGCGCACCGGCGGATCGACGTCGGCGCAGGTACGCGGCACCGACCGGGTACGCAGCACGGTCCGGGTGCGCAACGGGCGCACGTACACCTTCGAGAAGTACGTCGGAGTGGACACCGCGCTCACCTCGTCCGCCCCGCGCACAGCCGCCGGCGAGGCGTCCCGGCGCGCGGCCCGGCGCGGCTGGTCCGGTGTCCTCGCCGGGAATGCCGCCGCCTGGCGACAGGCCTGGGCGGCCGACATCTCCGTGCCGGACAGTCCCGAGCTGCAGAAGTGGCTGCGGTCGGCGCAGTACGGACTGCTCGCCTCCACCCGGACCGGGTCCCGCGACAGCATCGCTCCGACCGGTCTGACCAGTGACAACTACGCGGGCCTGGTGTTCTGGGACGCCGAGACCTGGATGTACCCGGCGCTGCTCGCCACCCACCCCGAACTGGCCCGCTCCGTCGTCGAGTACCGCTACCGCACGCGCGGAGCTGCCCGTACCAACGCCCAGAAGCTGGGATTCCGGGGGCTGTTCTACCCGTGGACGAGCGCGAGCAAGGGCAACCTCTGGACCGAGTGCCAGAGCTGGGACCCCCCGCACTGCCTCACCCAGAACCACCTCCAGGGCGACATCTCGCTCGCGGTCTGGCAGTACTACCTGGCGACCGGGGACCGCGACTGGCTGGCCGGGCACGGCTGGCCGCTGCTTCAGGGGATCGCCGACTTCTGGGCCTCGCGGGCCATCGCGAACGGAGACGGCAGCTACTCGGTGAAGGACGTCGCGGGCCCCGACGAGTACAGCAACGGCGTCACCGACGGGGTCTTCACCAACGCGGTCGCGGCCACGGCCCTGCGCAATGCCACCCGCGCGGCGCAACTGCTCGGGCACCCGGCACCGGCCGAGTGGACGCGGGTCGCGGACGGTCTGCGCATCCCGTACGACCCGAAGCGGAAACTCTTCCTCCAGTACGCGGGCTACAACGGCTCGACGATCAAACAGGCCGACACGGTGCTGCTGATCTACCCGCTCGAGTGGCCGATGGAGCCGGGCGCCCGGGCGTCCACGCTCGACTACTACGCAGCCCGCACCGACCCGGACGGCCCGGCGATGACGGACTCGGTCCATGCGATCGTCGCCGCCACGATCGGGGAGGCCGGCTGCGCGACGTACACCTATCTCCAGCGCGCCGTGCGCCCGTTCATGCGCGGCCCGTACGCCCTGTTCAGCGAGGCCCGGGGCGCGAAAGCGGGCGCGCAGGACCCGCTGTCGGGCTCCCCCGCACAGGACTTCCTCACCGGGAAGGGCGGATTCCTCCAGGTCTTCTCGCACGGTCTGACGGGTCTTCGGCTGCGGGAGGACGGGGTGCGCCTCGATCCTCTGCTGCCGCCGCAGCTGGGAAAGGGCGTCACTCTGACGGGGCTGCGCTACCGGGGCCGTACGTACGACATCGCGATCGGTCCCCTGACGACGACGGTCCGGTTGATCTCCGGCGCCCCCTTCACCGTTCACACCCCCACCGGCCCCCGCCTCCTCACCGGCACGCTCGCCCTCGCCACCCGCCGCCCCGACCTCGCCCGGACGACGGACGCGGCCCGCTGCCGCCCGGCGACGGCGACCTCCGAGACCCGCGGCCTGTACGCCGCCGCCGCGGTGGACGGCAGCCCGGCCACGTCCTGGTCCCCGGACGGCGCGACGGGCGCGCTGACGGTGGACTTGGGGCGCGCGGCCCCGGTGACCTCGGTCGAGCCGGAGTGGACGGACGCGCGCTTCTCCTCCTACCGCCTGGAGACATCGGTGAACGGCACTGACTGGCAGCCGTACCGGTCGGGGGCGACGGCCCGTCAGGTGCGGCTGACGGTCACTTCGGAGAACGCGGAGAAGCCGGTGGGGGTACGGGAGTTGGAGGTCGTGCAGCCCTAGGGGCGGCTGCCCGGCCGGATGCCTCGCCGACCGCCGGAGCGCGTCGCACCTTCCGCCCGCCCACCGGTCGCCCGAGGAGGATCCCGGCCAGCACCAGCGCCAGTCCGCAGAGCTGCCGGAGAGTGAGCGACTCACCGGCGATCACCGTGCCGAGCAGCACGCCCGTCACCGGATTGAGCAGTCCGACCAGGCCGACCGTGGCGGCGGGCAGATGGCGCAGGCCCGCGAACCAGGCGGCGAAGGCGAGCGCGGTCGCCACGACGGTGACGTAGCCGAATCCGAGGGCGGCCGGGACGTCGAGTGCGGGTGGCGCGCCCTCCACGAGGGCGGCGAGGGGCAGCAGCAGAAGCCCTCCCGCGATCAGTTGCCAGGCGGTGGAGGCGAGCACGTCGACCTCGGCGCCCCACCGCTTGACCAGGACATAGCCGAGGGACGACATGAGCATCGCGGCGACGGAGGCGAGCACTCCGCGCAGGTCGATCGATGCCGTCCCGGTGAGCAGCATGAGACACACCCCGCCGAGACCGACGGCGGCACCGGCCAGCGGCAGCAGGCGTGGGCGCTCGGCGAGCAACGCCCAGGCGATCAGCATCATCACCAGCGGTGAGGTCGCCATGACCGTCGAGGCGGTGCTGGTCGGGAGCAGCTGAGCGGCTACGTAGATCAGGGCGAAGAACCCGCCCATGTTGAGGGCTCCGAGCACCAGGGACTTCCACCACCAGGCACCGCGCGGCCGTTCCCGGCGTACGGCCAGAAGCAGCAGCCCGGCCGGCAGGGCCCTGATCGCGGCCCCGTACAGGGGGTGATCGGCGGGCAGAACGGCGTGGGTGACGAAGTAGTTGGTACCCCAGGCGACGGGTGCGATCGCCGTGATCAGGGTCCATCGCAAAGTAGCTTCCATGGAAGTTATTATGCCTTCCAAGGAAGCTACAGTGAACCCATGCAGCCCGACACCACCCCGCCCATTCCCCCGCCCCTCGACCACATCGCCCGCATCCAGGCCGAGTGGGCCCGGGAGCGACCTGACATCGACGTGAGCCCCCAGGGGGTGATCGGCCGGCTCCACCGCCTGGCCGGAATGCTCACGGAGCAACTCTGCGTGGTCTACCGGCGGTTCGGCCTGAGCGAGGGCGAGTTCGACGTGCTGGCCGCGCTGCGCCGTGCGGGAGAGTCGTACGAACGGGCCCCGGGGGAGCTGGCGGTGCACACCATGGTCACCACGGGGGCGATGACCAAGCGGATCGACCGCCTGGAACGGGACGGCCTCGTCACCCGCCGCCGCTCGGCCGGCGACGGCCGGGGCCGGGTGGTCGCACTCACCCACGCGGGACGGAAGCTGATCGACCAGGCCTTCGCCGAGCACATGCGCAACGAACGCCGCCTCCTGGACGCCCTGTCAGCGGAGGAAGCGGCACAACTGGAGGTGCTTCTGACCGGGTGGCTGGGCCGCGTGGAGCCGCCGCACGGCGCATGAGACCGCACTTGATCCCCGCCACACGGCGAACCGGCTCGAGAACACCCCACGGCACAGCGCCGGCTGAAACGCCCCTGAACCCGGCGGTTCAGCCCTGCGGTTGGAAGTAGCGGGCACCCTTCTCGATCAGATGCGAGGCGTAGGCCCGCCCCAGGGCCGGCTTCCCCCGGTACATGCCCACGTAGCCCTGCGCGCTGTCGACGACGACCGGCCGCGCGAAGCAGGCGAACCGATTGCGCTGTTTCTCCTCCGCCCACGCCATGGCGGCCGGATCGATCCGGTCGCTGACCAGGACGGGGAAGGACGCGACGCCGGTCTGCATCCCCACGGGCAGGCCGCCCTTGTTCTTCTTGGCATACGCGAGCACCTGCGTGGTGAACGCGTCGATGACCGGCACGGTGACCTCGGGCACGGCGGCGGCCACGGTGAACAGATGCAGATTGGTGGCCGCCCACCGCATCCGGAAGTCCGCCCGCCGCCCGACGAGCACAGGGACCCCGGCCCAGTCCTCCCAGCGCGGGGCGCAGCCGTCGGCCGCCAGTCGGCTCTCGACCGCGGCCAGGTAGTTCCGTATCGACTCTTCACTCATGGCCGCGATTGTCCACGGGTCGGGCTCCCTCGGAAACCCACCGAACCGTTCGCCGAGCCGACCGGCCTGCCCGTCGAGCCGCTTCCCCGCCCACACCGGCCGGCATCTCTCCTCAAGTTGCGTCCCGGACCGCTCAGACGCCGGGTGGGCCAAGTCGGGTGTAAGGAACGCCGACACTGGTGCCACCGGGGGTGACGACCCTGACGGTGACCGCGCCCGCCACGCCGGGCGGTGCCGTGGTTGTCATCTGGGTGTCGGAGACCACGGTGAAGCCGACCGGCACGGCCCCGAACAGTACTGCGGTGGCATACGTCAGTCCGACGCCGGTGAGAGTCAATGTGTTTCCGCCTGCCAACGGCCCCTGGTTGGGTACCAGACCACTGACGACCGGGGCACCCAGATATACGTAGGCCGCACCGTTGCTCGTGCCACCGGGCGTGGTGACGGTGACCGGGACCGTGCCGGCGGCACCGGGCGGCGATACCGTTCTGATCTCCGTGGACGAGAAGATGGTGTATGGGGTCGCCGCCGTCGCACCGAAGCGAACCACCGTGGCCTGGAGGAAATTCACACCGGTCAGCGTCACGGGCATGCCACCGCCCACAGGCCCGGACCCGGAGGTGACGCCGCTGATCACCGGTGCGGCGAGGTAGTAGTAGGAGACGGCCTGGGTGCTGGTACCAGCGGGCGTGGTGACCGTGACGGCAACCGGACCCGGGCCGCCGGTGGGGACGACGGCCGTCAGTTGGGTCGCCGAGACGACGGTGAACGAACTCGCCGCGTTCGCCCCGAAGCGAACGGAGGTCGTTCCGGTGAAGCCGGTCCCGGACAAGGTGATGCTGTTCCCGCCCACGAGTGGCCCCTGGGCCGGAGTCACACTGCTCAGCACCGGAGCGGCGACATACGTATAGGGGATCCCGGCACTGGTGCCGCCCGGAGTGGTGATCGTGACGTTGACGGTGCCGACGGGCGCGGCGGGGGCGACCGCGGTGGCCTGCGTCGCGGAGACGGCAAGGAACGCGGCGGCCACGGTACCGAAATGAACCGCGGTGGCCCCGGTGAAGTCGGTTCCCGTCAATGTGACCGTGTTCCCGCCCTCGACCGAACCCTGGTTGGGGACGACGGAACTGATCGCGGGCGTCGCGATCGTGTAGGTGAAGCCAATGCCGTTGCTGGTTCCATCGGGCGTGGTCACCGCGATCTGTCCGGTGCCCGCACCGGCCGGGGCGACCGTGGCGATCGCGGTCGCGGACACCACGGTGAACGAAGCGGAGGGAGTACCGCCGAAGGTGACCGCGGTCGCGCCGGTGAATCCGGTGCCGGTCAGTGTGACGACCGTTCCGGCGAGCCCCGAGAAAGGGCCGCTCGCGGTGATTACGGGGGCCGCCGCGGCCGTCGACGGTCGCGTAGCGCGGGGCGTCGCGCTGTCGGAGCTCTCCAAAGCCGTTCTCCTGTCGGGTGACGTGATCTGCGGGATGTGATCGGGACGTTGTGGACGGGATGCGGAGATCGGAATGTGGTGTTCGGGGCGCCGCCCGGACCTCCTGGCCGGGCGGCGCTGAGCGAGTGGTGCCGAGTGGGTCGCCCGCCCGGCCGGGCGCGGAATATCCCGGGCCGGGACGGGCGTCATGCATCCGGAGGCGGTACCGGCGCCGGGCGCTGTTCCGCGTCGGCAGCCGGTGCCGCAGCCGTGACGGATCAGATGCCGGGGCCTGTCACGTAGGTGAAGGCGCCGACGTCCGTGGCCGTACCCGCAGGGTTGGAGAGATCGACGTCGACCGCACCGACGGCGCCGGGTGGGGTGACGGCGGACACCGTCGTCGCGTTGATGACCGAGAACGGTGCCGGCACCGAGCCGAACGTGACCTGGGTCGTCGAGGTCAGGTTGGTACCCGTGATGGTCACCGCGGTTCCGCCGGACGCCGGTCCGGAAGCCGGAGTGACCCCGGTGATGGTCGGGACGTCGATGTACGTGTACGACAGACCGTTGTTGGTGCCTCCGGCGGTCGTCACACTGACGCCCACCGGCCCGGCTGCCGCACCCGCGGGCACGACGACACTGATCTGGCTGTCCGACAGCACCGTCGGCGTGACGGTGTTGGCGCCGAATGTCACCCCCGTGGCGGTGGACAGGCCGGTGCCGCTGATGACGATGTTGTTGCCGCCCGCGGTGGCGCCCGAGCTCACGCTCAGACCGGACTTGAACGGGGCGCCGACATAGAAGAACGGGACCGGGTTGCTGGTTCCGCCCGGGGTGGTCACCGTCACGCCGACCGTGCCGGAGCCGGACGGCGAGACAGCGGTGACCTGGGTGGGCGAGACGTTGGTGACGCCGGTCGCCGGCTTGGTGCCGAAGAGCACAGCGGTGGTGCCCGTGAGGTTGGTTCCCGTGACGGTGACGGTGGTACCGCCACCGGTGGAGCCCTGGTTCGGACTGATTGGCATGGTCGTCCTCCGTGTGTTTGAACTGAACTCCCGAATACGGGAGTTGACTCCGAGCCGAGTTCGACTCAAGCCCCATGGCCAGGACCTGGACCACCGGGCCGCTGTCGGGCCCGGCCGTCCTCGCGCAGGGTGCTCGGAGCCGTGATGAGCCGTGTCGCGGGCCGCCGGCCCCGGACGCCGTGGCCGGCCCGCCGCGGGCGCCGCTCCGTACGAGCCGGGCCGCCCTCGCGGTGATGAACCGACAGCCATCGCACTGTCCGCAATGAGGCCGAGGCGTTCACGCGGCTGATGTCGACTCGTTCACGGCGGCAAACCGCACGCGGGTCGCAGAGTCCGCGGCCACGCTTGTGGCCTCGATGACGAGGTACTCGGTGTGCGCGAATGGCTCGCGCACCGCTCCCTTGCAGAGGCCGGGGGCTGTCGCACCAGCCCCTGCCGCTACCTGGCAGGGGCGACTGGTCGGATCCAAGTCCTCCACAGGGGCGCCCATCGCGGCCGTCCGGAGCAAACGATGCCGAGGCCCGTCACACAGGGACGGTCGGCGAACAGAACGGTTCCGCGCTCCCCCGGAGAGGGATGGGCGGCCCACCGGTTCGGTCACCCAAGTGACCCATACGAATGAAATATGACACAAGCATCCTGCCGGATAGCCACCTGAACGGACGAGCGCACAGGGGCGGATCGATCGGCCCGCCGGGGGGATTCGAATCCGCCGCCTCTCCCACCACGCGCCCCCCGGGAACCACCACGCGACTGACCGGTTCCCGGCAATGAGCACACACACCGCAGTGCCGTAAAAGCCGGCGCGAAAGCAGGCAAGGGGCTCAGGCCGAGCCTCGGAAAACTCGCGAGACATTGCCGTCCGCATCCTGGCCACGCCCCGCCGCCCCGGGCTGGGGCGGCGATGGCTCTGCCCCCGCCGGATTTGCCGGGGCCGGAGTCGGCTCACACTTTGCAGGCCCGCCTCGCGAATCAGGCGCTCATGCCGCCGCCCGAGCCGGTTCTCTGGGCCGTCGGTGGCAAAGCAGCCCACGCCCGCTTGCGCCTGCCGTCGGGCTCCCCCACCGCGCTGAACAATCACCCGGGTCAGGACGTACGGACGCATCTCAGCAGACTGAGGGGAACGACCGATGGACAGAGCGGGACATCCGGATCGCAGAGCTCTGCTCGCCGGCGGACTCGTGGTCGCCTCGGTCGCGCTTGCGGGGTGCTCATCGACGAGCGCCACCCCATTGGCGACCAGCACTTCGCCGGAAGCGCGGCCGACCACGCCCGCCGCGGCATTCACGAGACTGATGGACGGCAACAAGCGCTGGGTGAGCGGAGACCTCCGACATCCCGACCGGGATCCGAACCGGCGCCAGTTCGTAGCCCAGAAGCAGGAGCCTTTCGGGGCGATCCTTTCGTGCATCGACTCCCGGGTGCCGCCTGAACTCCTCTTCGATACGGGGCTGGGTGACCTTTACGTGATGCGCACGGGCGGGGAGGCGGTCGGCCCGGTGGTCACAGGTTCCGTGGAGTACGGGCCCATGACGAGTGGCACTCCGCTCGTCGTGGTCCTCGGGCATCAGCGGTGCGGTGCCGTCGAGGCGGCGTACAACTCCATCCGTGACGGCAATCCGCTGCCCGGCAACCTGGAGGCGATCGCCAAGGCTCTGCGGCCGGCGTACGACCAGGCAGTCCGGGAAGGCGGTGCCGATCCGGTCGAGACCATGGCCCGCGCCCAGGTCAAGCTGACCGCGGCCGACCTGCGCTCCAACCAGGACCTGGCCCCACTCGTGGGAAGGGGCGCCCTTGCCGTGGTCGGCGCCTACTACTCGCTCGACACCGGCAAGGTGGAAGTCCTGGCCGGCGCGCCCTCCTGACCGGTCGGACGGGACGAACGTGCGTTGTCAGGCTGGTGAGGACGAGCACGGCCGCCTCGCTGATGGCCCGAAGCAGCTGAAAGCCCTGACGCCGCCACCGCGGCCAGGGTATTCATCCCCCCGTTCTCCATCGGCTGAGCGCACCGGGGGGCTAGCCCCACCCGGAGCTGGGCGGGTAGCAGGATCGCCCCGGGCGGTCGCATCCGGACATGCTGGGCCCGGCATATACCGCTGGTTTCCCAATGATTCCGTAGGAGTTGGCTCGTGCGTGAGCAGGCGTGGCAGAGGTTTCGTTCCTCCGGGCGGTGGGGCGGTCGGCGCAGAGCCGTGCCGGCCGCGGCCGCGGTGGCCGTGGGCGTCATGACGATGGGTGTCCTGGCGCCGCCCGCGGCGTCCGCTGCCGCCAGGCCGGACACCGTCCAGCAGGGCCTGAGCGCGCTGGTGCACACCGATGGCCTGCCCGCCGGGCTGGCGAGCGTCAAGGACCGTGAGGGCCGCACCCGTACCTACACCGCAGGGGTGGGCGACCTGGCCACCGGCTCGGTAGTACCCAAGGACGGTCAGGTGCGGATCGGCAGCAACACCAAGGTGTTCACCGCGGTGGTCGTGCTGCAACTGGTCGATAAGGGGAAGATCCGCCTCGACGCCACGGTCGACACCTATCTGCCGGGCCTCGTACGCGGAAAGGGGATCGACGGACGCCGCATCACCGTCCGTCAGCTCCTGCAGCAAACCAGCGGACTTCCCAACTACACCAACTACCTCGGGGACGACGTCCGGTACTTCGAACCCCGCGAGCTCCTCGACATCGCTCTCCAGCACAAGGCCGACTTCGCCCCCGGGACGAAATGGGAATACAGCAACACGAACTACATACTGGCCGGCCTGATCGTCCAGAAGGTCACCGGCCGGCCGCTCGCCGAGGAGATGGACCAGCGCGTCATCAAACGCATCGGGCTGCGCCACACCTACTTTCCCGCCCCCGGTGACGTGACCATCCGAGAACCCCATCCCAAGGCCTACTACAGGGATTCGGTCGGCGCGCCTCTGCGCGACGTCACGGAAATGGACCCCTCCTGGGGCTGGGCGGCAGGTCAGATGATCTCCACCGGCTCCGACCTCAACCGGTTCTTCACCGCGCTCCTGGCCGGCCGCCTCCTCCCGGCGGCCCAGCTCGCCCAGATGCGCACCACCGTCCCCGCTGAAAGCACCTTTGGTCCCGGCGCCCGCTACGGACTGGGGATCGTGAGCATGCCGCTGCCGTGCGGCGGCGTCTACTGGGGCCACGGCGGTAGCTTCCCGGGATACGAAACCCGGGGCGGGGCCACCGACGACGGCCGCGCCGCCAACGTCGCGGTGACCGTTCAGCTGACCGACGAGGCAGCCAGGGAGCGTGTCGACAGTGTCGTGGACAGGGCCCTGTGCCGCTGAACCTCGCCTCCTGGGGACCGTCCGGCGAGTCAGGAGCGGAGCCGGAGACGTACGGCAGCAACAGTCACGGTGCCGTGAAAGACGTGCCGAGCACACAACTGCCACCTGCACCGATGTCGTTCTGACGCGGGCCGTCCCAGCACCGTCCCAGTACGGTACGTCCCGGCCTCAAGAAGGAAGCGAAGAAGGTGCACCGGAAGCCGCAGCGGCCCGCAGGCGGAACAGGACAGTTCCGATGAGCTTGTCCTCGGGGCAGTAGCCCCACTGTTTGGAGTCCATCGAGCCCGGCTTCTCGCCCAGGAGGACGAGCATGCCCGGCGGCACGTGGGTACCGGGGCATCGGCCGGCCCAGTGCGGTACGGGCTCTCCGGCGACGGCGACGATGCGTTTGACGTACCACGAGTCGGGCGTGGTGCCCGTGGGAGAGTGCCAGCCGTGCTCGGGGTGGGGTGCGACGACGACGGCCACCCGGCCCGTGGCGGCACGGCGTCTGCCGCGGAGCATGAGGATCCGGTCGCCGGGCATGAGGGTCGGCGACATGCTGTGTCCGCGGACGGTCACGGCCACCAGCCGCCCACGCGCCAGCAACAGGGCTGCGACGAGGACGAGGAGTCCTGAGAGGGCGAGGAGCACCGGGGCTGCGGCGGTCACCGGACGGTCTCCTCGTAGCCTTCGGCTTGCGTGGTGAAGAGCTCGGCATAGGTGCCGTGGGCGGTCATGAGCTGTTCGTGGGTGCCTGCCTCCTGCACGGTTCCGTCGGCGATGACGACGATGGCATCTGCGGCTCGGACGGTGTTGAGGCGGTGGGAGACGAGGATGCTCGTCGCGCCCTGGCGCAGTGAGGTGAGCCGGTCGTGGACGTGGCGTTCGGCGACCGCGTCGAGGCCGGTGCTGGGTTCGTCGAGGATCATGAGATCCCGTTCGGAACGCATCAGGGCCCGGGCGAGCGCGAGGCGCTGCCACTGGCCGCCCGACAGCTGGACGCCGGGGCTGGTGTCTTCGGTGTCGTCGGGGAAGAACATCCGGCTGAGCATGGTGTGGTACCCCTGAGGGAGGCAGGCGAGGGCGGTGTGGATGTCCGCGTCGGCGGCGGCGGCGTGGATGCGCCCGTGGTCGTGGAGAGAGCCGAGGTCACCGAGGCCGATGTTCTCCCCGGCGGTGAGGTCGTACTCCATCGGGTCCTGGAAGACAACGCTGACTCGCCGGCGCAGCTGGTCCGCAGGGAAGTCCTTGAGGTCGATGCCGTCCCAGTGGATGCTGCCCCGCTGCGGGTCGTAGAGGCGGCACAGCAGTTTGACGAGGGTGCTCTTGCCGGCCCCGTTGAGACCGACGATGGCCAGGCTGGTGCCGTGCGGGATGGTCAGGCTGATTCCGCGGAGGATCCACGGTCCGTCGTCGGAGTAGCGGAACCAGACGTCCCGGAGTTCGAGGCCGTGGCTCAGGGGCGGTGGGGCGATCGGGGCGGCCGGGGCCGGGAGGTCGTCCCGGACCTGGGTGACATGAAGGTAGTGGCTGAACAGCAGGGCCGTCTGGTGGCTTTGGGCGATGCACCCCACCAGGCCGATGAGTGCCGTCTGCATGCCGGCGAGGGCGGCGACGAGGAGGGACACGTCACCGGCGGTGAGGGCGTGGGCGGCGGCCTGGTGCACGCCCCAGACGAGTGCGCCGGTGGAGACGCCGGCTCCGAGGACAGCGAGGGCCGTCTCGTAGGTGACGAGGCGGCGGTCGAGGCGTTCCTCCTGCCGGTTGATGCTGTCGAGATCGGTACGCATGCGCTGCGCGAAGTAGCCGCCGAGGCCGTAGAGGCGGATCTCTTTCGCCGCTTGAGTGTCGGTGAGGAGCCCTCGGTAGAAGATCTGGCGGCGGGCGAGGTTGCTGGTGCGCCAGAACATGTCCGCGCGATGCCGGCTGTTGGCCAGGTGGGCGAAGAGGGCCGGAACGGCCGCGGCGATGAGGACGGCGGCCAGGGTGGGGCTGATGAGCAGGAGACTTCCCAGGAAGCCCGCCAGGGTGAGGACTCCCTGGGCGCCCTGGAGTGCTGCACCGACGAGTCGCTCGGCCCCCTGCGCGCTTTGGATGGCGAGTTGGACGCGGTCGTGGAAGGCGGGCTGTTCGAGCTTGGACAGACCGCTGAGCCGGTTGACAGCCGTGAGCAGGTCGCTCTGGGCCCGGGTGGAGGTGGCGCGGCGGATGCGGCCGTCGGCGTAGGAGGAGATGGCTGAGGCGGCGGCCAGGAGGACGGTGAGCAGGCCGATACCGGCCGCGGCCCAGTTGAGGTCCGAGGCGCGGAATTCATCCGCGGTGAGGCTGTCGACCACGTACTTGAGCAGCCAGGAGGCGGCTACGGGGGCTGTACCCGCGATGACGACGGTGGCGATGCGGACGGCGAGGGCCCCGGGGCAGGACCGCAGCGTGAGGGCGAGTACGGCGGTGAGGCCCCGCAGGAATTCGGCCGTGCGGGAGGTGGACTGCCCGCTCATGCGGTGAGGAGGTTGAGCGCGGGCAGGGAACCTTGGCCGATGCCTGTCTCTGCGATGGTCCCGTCGGCGTCGAGGAGGACGAAGGTGGGGTGGTGGCGTACGCCGAAGGCGCCGGCTACGGGACCGTTCGGGGGTTCGGTGGCGGTGAGTTCGGTGAGCGGGCCGACTGCTTCGAGCAGGGGCCCGGCTTCGGGGGGCCGTCCGCTGATGACGGCGACGAGATGCGCGCCTGACGGGGTGTTCGCCTCGGCCCACCGATGGATCTCGGGAAGGCTTTCCCTGGTGGGCCCGCAGTCGGGGCGAAGGAAACAGATGAGGACGGGGTGCCCGGCCAGGGTGGATTCGCTGACTTCGCCTCGGGGGGTGTGCAAGGTGAAAGCGGGGGTGCGGTCACCTTCGTGTACGGCAAGGGCCGGCGGCCCCGAGGCCGCGGCGGCCGGGGCGGGGGCGGCCGGGGCGGGGGCGGCCACCGTGGCGCGCCAGCGTTTGATGACCGCAAAGGTGAGGAGGGCGTTGACGAGGGTGACCGCGGCGAGAAGGGCGAGGCCGGTGATGGCGTAGCTCACTCTGTGATCGTCCTTTCAGCGTTGGCCGGTGCGGGCGGAGAAGAAGAAGGCGAGGTCGTCGGTGAAGACGGCGAACGCGGTGAGATAGACGGCCACGGCGACGGCGAGCGCGAGTGCAGGGGCGTTGAGGGGGGAGGTGGTGCCGTGGGTGAGGGCGATGGCGCCGCCGAGGAGGGCGAGCACAGTGAGTGTGGCGTTGCGGGCGACATGCCAGGGGCCCATGGGCACAGTGGTCCTGCTGCCGAAGCAGGGGCAGCCGGCGGAGCTGCCGCGCCGCATGGTGGTGACGGCGACGGCGCTGAATGCCGCGCACAGGGCGACGGCGACGGCCAGGCCCGCGGTGAGCGTCCGGGGCAGGGCGAGGAGCACGGCGGCGATGAGCTCGGCCGCGGGCACCAGGAGGGCGAGAGCCGGCCGGGCGGCGGCCGGCAGGTAGGTGAGGTCGCCCAGTGCCGTGGCGAATCGGCGGCGGTCGCGCAGCTTGGCGAGGCCGGCCACGGCCAGCACGCAGATCAGGGTCAGGCGGCAGACGAGCAGCAGGTCGGACAAGGGTGACTCCGAAAGAATGGGTCCTGGGCCGGCGGGCACGGGGCGAGCCGCACGCGGCCCGCCCCGTGGTTGTTCAGCAGTAGTCCCAGCTGCCGCAGCTGACCCCGCACGCGCCCGTGTAGCAGCAGCGGCGGCACCGCTGGGCGCTGGTGCTCCACTCGGTCCAGCAGTCCGGCGGGCAGCCGGCCTCGGCTTCGGCCTTGGGCAGAATCCGCTCGATCAGGCGGCCCGCACCGGCCTTGAGTGTGCGCATGGTTCTCCTCTTCCTGTGTGGATGGGATGTGCGTACTCCGCGGTGCGACCGCGGTCCGCGGTCGCACCGGGGTTCAGGAGGCCGCCGATACCGGTTCGCGGCCGGCGGCGGAGGGAGCGGCGACAACGCCGTCCTGGTAGCTGAGGATCGTGGGGAAGGCAGGGACGCGCAGGGCGCCGAACAGTGGTGACGCCTCGGGCCCCGGCACCACTTCGTCCGCCGGCCCCACGAGTTGGGCGGTCAGGCTGCTCTCGCCGGCTTCGGCGCCGATCACCAGGGCCAGGACCCGGCCGCCTGCTGCCCGGGCCCGGTCGGCCCGTTCGGCGAAGTCGGGGAGGCTGTCGGTGCAGGACGGGCAGTCGTGGGAGAAGACACCCAGCAGCAGTTCCCCGGAGCGGAAGTCGTCCTGGGTCAGGGTCCGGCCGCTGAGCGCGATGGCGGTGAAGTCCGGGAATCCGTCACCGGGTTGCGGCCCCTGGGCCGCGAAGTCGGCGCGTCGGCGTACGACTTCGAGCTCCTGCCAGCGGCGCAGGATGACCATGAGCAGGACGAGGTTGAGCAGGGCGACGGCTCCGACGAGCACCAGACCGGCAATGACGTAAGGCAAGTTTCGACCCCCTGGCGCGGTTGCACGGGGGAGCAGTGTGATAGATGAGGCCTGTCGGGAGGATGCCAAGACCTTGCCAGGAACATGACGAGCTGAGCATCATTGCCGCCATGCTTGCCACGGGGTCGCATTTTCGAGTGCTGGGCAGAGTTGAGTGGACCGTCGACGGACACCCCAGAGCCATCGGTCGCCGCCGCGAGCGTCTGCTGCTGGGTTTGCTCCTGCTGGAGATGGGCCGGCCACTCCCGATGGACCGGCTGATCGAGCTGCTGTCGGACGAGGACGAACGACCGCGGTCCCGGGCCGATCTGTATGTGAATGTCTGCCGGCTGCGGGCGAGCCTTCGCCAGGGCGGATGCGACGGGTCGGTGCGGCTGGTGCGGAGCGGTTCGACGTACACCCTGACCGGCGATCCGCAGCTGGTGGATCTGCACCGCTTCACTCAGCTGGTCAACCGGGCTCAGCGGGGCACCGAGCCGCAGGAGGTTTCACGACTCGCCTCGTTAGCCCTGGCCGAGTGGCGGGGGGCGGTGCTGGAGGACGTCGCATCCGAGCGGACACGCCGAGGTGTCGGCACCGCTTTCGGCGAACTGCTGATCTCGGCGCAACTGCTGCGTGTCGCGGCGGAGTTCAAGCTGCGTAACTACTGGTCGCTCGCCGCGGAGCTCGCGCGGCTCACCGAGGACTATCCGGAACACGAGATGCTCTTGGCCTTCCGCGCGGCCACGCTCTACGAGTGCGGCCGTCGCGCGGATGCGCTGCGGGTGCTGTCCTCGGCGCGAGCACAAATGACCGCGCGGCTGGGGTTGGATCTGAGCCGCGAGCTGCAGGATCTGCGCGAGGCGATCCTGCGGGGCAATCCCGTGGACCGCCGTATCTTCCGCTGCGGCGCCCTGGGCGCCGTGTGATGCACCGCCGCATCCCCGCCAACCCGGCACGGTGGAGGTGAGCAGGGGTGATGACGGGTGACGAGGGATCAGATTTCCCAGCGCCATCCCGGCACGGGGCGCCATCTCAGCACCGCACCCCGCCCCTACCATGCGGAGCACCACGGACCGACGCACCACCCGCGTGTCCGACGACGGAGAGAGGTCACCGTCCCCTTTCAGGTGGCCAGATGCCCCACAAGGATCCCGACCAGGATCCGGTCGTCGTGCCCGGGGATCGGCAGGGAGAAGTGCACCCGGCCGCGGTCCCGCAGTCGCTCTCCGTGCCACTCGCAACGGTAGGTGGCCCCCTCGTGGCCGACGTTGCGCTGTTCCCAAACCTTCGCGTTCTTCTTCGTGTTCGGGCTCTCGGGCGAGATCTCCAGGTCCAGGGCCTTGAACCTGCGCATGACCTGTTCAGCCCGCAGGTGACGGCACGTCAGAAACCCAGCAGGCGATCGCCGACACGATGACACAGCTGGACGAACACGAGCGCCTGCTGCGCGAACAGCTCGCCCTGACACGGCGCATCCGCCACGGCGCGCTGGACGGAGGCATCATCCCCGCGCCGTAGCCACCACCACGGCCGGGACTGCCGCGGGCATCGCCCCGCCACGCCACGGCCTGCCGACGGATCGACACCGAGTGTGCCCCCTCCCGGGCAGGCCCACACTCCCCAGGAAGGAGGCCGCGGGCACGGGTCATGGCGACGAGGAACTGACTGCGCGCGAGTTGCGGGCGTCCGGTCTCCGCTTCCACGGGACCGGGGGCGCGGGAGGCAGACCTGGGTCCGTACCTCAGATCCCGGCCGTGACCAGAGCGCATAGAGGGCGCGTTCTGGTGCCGACGGTCCTCAAGATACGGGTGTTGAGGCAGTGGGGCCGATCCGGCCGAGGTAGACCTCGTCGCTGCGCTCATCTCGCAAGGTGCGAGTCGGAGCGCATTGCTGACGATGCTCCTGTGCGGGGCTCCGCCGGATCATTCACGACGTGAGAGATCCCGGACTTCGCGGCTATCGGGGCTGCCACGCCCGTACGAGGTCCTCCGGCCCCCAGTGCGCGGTGAGCGGCAGATCACCGGTCACCCCACAGCGGGAGACCGCGACCAGTGGAGTATCCGGGGCGGTACCGGGGACGGCGAGCATGTCGCGCACCAAGGCGTCGTACTCATGACGGCCGAAGGGCTGGGTCTCCAGCCACTTGACCGACCCGACGAAGGACACCTGCCGGGCCACCGGCTCGCGGTCTGCACCGATGAGGTCGATCTCGGGGTTGTTCTGACGGTTCCACCAACCGCCGATGGCCTCGGTCTCGGGCCACTCATCATTGGGCATCAGACGCAGCAAGGACTCGCGGATCAGTGGCTCGACCGCTCGCCCGCGCCAACTGGTCCATGACCGCTCGATGCGTTCCAGTGCCAAGTCACCGCGGCCTCGCTCGATGAGTGGGATCGCGCGTGCCAGGAACGCCAGCCAGAACCGCAGATACGGGTCGGCGATCCGGTAGCGCTTGTTCTTGCTGTCCGGCTTGACCGACAGGGGGAGATCAGCAGCCAGGACTCGCTTGGCCTGCAGCATGGCCAGCAGCGGGGAGAGCGTGCCGGACGGCAGAGCGCTGGCGCCGCCGGCCTGGGCTGCGATTGCACTGAACGTGCGCTCACCGCTGCCAACCGCTTCCAGCACGGCCCGTGAGTGCGAAGCCTCGGGGAATTCGCCCAGCAGGGACAGCTCGCCGGCCACCAGCAGGGGCGAGAGAGGATTGGCGACCGACGCCTGCAAGAAGGCTGTACGCCCCATTCCCGGCCGCCACGACTGCACGATCTCGGGGAATCCGCCAGTGATCAACTGGGCGTCGACGGCCCCTGCGGCGTCGAGTTCGGTCATGGCCTGTACGTCGGCCAGGTTCAGGGGGTGGACGGTCATTTTCGCTGCCCGACCGAAGAACGGGCGTCCGTACGACTGCAGTGCCTCCATCACCGATGTATCGCTGCCGACCAGCAGCAGAAGCACGGGCTTGGAGGACAAGTGACGGTCCCAGACAGTCTGGAGTGCGCCCTCGAATTCCTGATCCTGCTCGACCAGCCAGGGCACCTCGTCGATCACCGCGATGCTGGGCGAGTCATCGGGTACCGCGAGCGCCAGAGAGCGCAGGGCCTGGTTCCAGTCCTGCGCCTGGAGGCCGGCGACCAGCTCCGCCCCAGGCAGTAGCGACTGCGCGAGCGTCGCGGCAAAGTCGGCGCGCTCCGTCACAGGGTTGCGCCCACGGGTGGCCTGAAACACCACGTACGGCGCTCCCGAGCGGTCGCAGAACTCCTGGACCAGTCGCGACTTCCCTACTCGGCGCCGGCCCGTCATGATCACAGCCCGCCCCCGAGTGGCTCCAACCGCCTCTGCCACTGTCCGGTACTGCTCAGCCAGCAGCTCAAGATCTCCGGCCCGACCTTGAAACTCCACGACGCACCCCTGAAAACAATTAACGTAGATAGATTCTTACGTAGATTGAATCTTACTTCACCCACCTCGTGACCTGATGGATCGAACGGGGGAAAACCCAGGGGCCCGACTCAGAAGAGCCGGGCCCCTTCTGACCTGCTTTTTTGCCAGATCAGTGACGTACCACGTACCGTATCGCGCCCGCTACACGTTGAAGCGGAATGTCTGAAGCCCGATCCTGACCTGGGATTTCCTCGTTGGCATGCGAGGGCTCCCGACGGCCGCATACGGGTATTCCGCGGACTGGCTGCGGACTGGCCGAATGTGCCGAGCCACGGAATTCCATGGCACTCCGGCCGGACCGTAAACAAGACTGCGCAGGTGACCCACCGCTACCCCTGCCCCTGCTGCGGGCACCGCGTGCTCGACGACATGCCCGGCTCCTTCGAGACCTGCCCGGTCTGTTTCTGGGAGGACGACGGGGTCCAGTTCCGCTGGCCGACCATGGACGGCGGAGCGAACAAGATCTCCCTGATCGAGGCTCAGCGCAACTACCAGGACTTCGGTGCCTGCAACCAGCACAGCCGGCGGTACGTCAGCCCTCCGGCCGAGGACGAGCCGCTCGACCCTGCCTGGCGCCCCATCAACCTGACGCGCGACTCCTTCGAGGACTGGGAAGCCGAGGACCGCGCCCCGTGGCCCGATGACCGCTCGGTGCTCTGCTGGTGGCTGCCCACCTTCTGGCTCCGCGACCAGTCGGCGTCATGACCTCCCGAATCAAAAGCCTCGTCCAGCAGCTCGATGGAGAAGCCAGCGAGTCCTACGACACCCGTGCGGAGCTGATCTGGATCGGCTCCGACGCCATCCCCACCATCGTCGAGGGCTGTCCTCTCTGGGCGGCTTCGGACAGCTGACCGCCATCGAGGTTTTCGAGAAGGTGGGAGACCCCCGCTGCGGCCCCGCCCTCATCGGACTGCTGGACAGCGACAACCCGACCGTCCGCGAATGGGCAGCCATGGCGCTGGCGAACCTGGATATCGACGGTGCGGCCGAGCCCCTGCGCCGCGCCTACCGCGCATGCCTGGAACGAGCGACCCCGCCCGACTGGACCGAGCCGGGCGGCATCCGCTGGGCCCTGACCGAACTCGGCGCACGCACCCCCGTCGTCCCACCGCTCACCGCTCACCTACGAGCCACCGCGGCGGATGACGCCCCCGGCTGGCCCTCGGCCCACTTCACCGAGATCATCAACAACCTGGCCGACCACGCCCAGGTGATCCTCTACTCCCAGTTCTGGCGAGTGGATGCCAGCCACACGTACGGCGTCTCCGACACCGGCCTGGACTGGGAACTCGACTGGACCGCACCCTGGGAGCACCTGGTCGAAGAGTCCCGCACCTGGTCCCTGCTTGAAGCCTCCGAGGCCCCCGCCGGCGACAACATCTTCGTCGCCCCCACCTGGATCGACCGTACCGACCTGTACCCGGAGAGGTGACCGATGCCGTCCCAGCACCCCGAGGAAATCGGCTACGGCCATGTGATCGAGAGCTACGTGACGAGGACGTACTCGGGCCTCCCGCGCTACCTCGTACTGAACGGCGGGCGCTTCCTGAGCCCCCGGTGGTGGCACACCACCCGCTTCACCCGACACCTGCTCAATGACGCCGCCGCGATCACCGACGAGGAACTGGAAGCCCTCCTCGGGTACGAATGGCGCTCGCGCCTCACCGCCGCCTGGCTGATCGGCCTCGACCGCCGCGAACGGTTCCGGGCACGCGTCGGCGACCTGCTACTGGCCAGCGAGGTCTGCTACTCCGGCAGCGCCTACTGCTTCGCCCTGGCCCGCTTCGGCACCCACGCCGACGCCGAGATCCTCACCGCCTACCTCGACCACTACCTCCCCCGCACCGACCTCCACTACGACCAGCCCGCCGCCCTGGGCGCCCTCCTCCGCCTCGACGCCCTCCTCGGTACCCACCACACCGACCGCTTAACGGAGCCCGACGGCATCTGGGACGAGTGGGTCATGGGCGTGGGACGCCTCGGCTACCCCAGCTACACCCCCGCCGAGCTTCGCCGCTGGACGGACCTCCAATGCGACTTCGCCAACGGCTGGACCCGGACGTAGCCGCAGCTGCCTGACTGCCGCTACGTGAAGTCCGCGCACGCCATGTACCGGCCGCAAGTGCGGCACATGAAGAGGTAGCCGGTGAGCTGCAGTACGACATCCGACTCACTGCCGCGCAGGACGCAGCAATCCGACGCGAAGGCAGGTGAGCACCCGACTCCCCTCTGTAGCATCATCTGACCAGGTGTTAGCAGCCCACACAGAGACTGGGAGGTCGGACGAGGGATGACGAGCACGCCGAAACCAGCGCAGCCGATCAGCCCAGCCGCCTACGGAGCCCTGGCCGGCGCGCTTAAGTCGATCTTCTGGTACAAGCGTGACCTCGAACGATTCATCCGCTTGTGGGCCACGGACCACCCTTCACTGCTGGCCCACATGGACTTCAGCGGTTACAAATGGGCCACCGCAGATGAGTTCGTGGACCGGTTGATGGCAAATGAGCGCCAATACCGCGATCTTTCACTTCGGATGATGGCGGAGGTTTCTCAACTGACGAGCTTCCCTGCACTGAAACGGCACGAGAGCGCCGAATCACTGATCGCCGAAGCAAGGGAAGCAGTCGACCATCTCAGGGGGCTGGTGGACCGCCAGCGCGTTGCCCACGAGCAACAGTCGCAGTTCGATGATGAGCTTCTCACGTACCGCGCTGTAGTGGAGGCCCAGCATGGCTTTGAAGCTAAGCTTGCCGCTCTTAAAGAACGCTTCCTCGAACTGGAGCGCATGGATAATCGCCAGAAGGCAGGCAGGCTCTTCGAGCCATTCCTGAATGACGTCTTCAGGCTGTTCGACATGGAACCGCGCCTGTCATACAGCCTGGAGTACGAGCAAATCGACGGCTCGCTCACCTTCGACACGGACGACTACATCGTTGAAGCCAAGTGGTGGCAGGAGGCGATCCAGCCCCACCACCTCTACAGCTTCAATGAAAAGGTGAGGCGGAAGGGGAAAAATTCGCTTGGAATCTTTATCAGCGTAAATGGATTCACTAGCGGAGCCCGAGAAGCGTACAGAGAGAGTACGCCGTTCCTGACGATGGAGGGGCTCGATTTCTTCTACGTTCTCGACGGGCGCCTCACGCTCGACGAACTTTTGCGACGCAAGAAGCGTCACACAAATGAGACCGGAAGCTGCTACTTTCCAGCCACGATGTTCCCGGGCGAATAGCCGAAACAGCCCGTCGCCGTCAAGCCGGAGTCGACGGAAGGCCCTGCGCCCAAACTCAGGGTGCGCAACTAACGCCACCCGTCAAGTGACACCTGAGAACTGCCGTGCAGGTACTGATGGAGAGCACTGGCAGTTGTGTCGACAAAGGCGTCGGGGATGGCGTTGGCATCGACCCAGCGGACCTGGGAGTGCTTGCGAGGTTCGCGGTTTTCGGGTTCGCCGGTCCAGTCGTGGGCGGCGAAGACGACGGTAAGGAAGCCGTTGGGGGCTTCGACGCCCCAGGCGCCGTGGATGATGTGGGCGACCTTGAGGGACTCGGGCTTCACCGTGAGACCCGTCTCCTCGTAGAGCTCGCGGACTGCAGTCTCCGTGATGGGTTCGCCCGGCTCGCTCTTGCCGACGGGGAGGTCCCACAGGCCCTGGGCGAACTTGGCGTTTTCGCTGCGCTGGAGGAGGACGACGCGGTTGGCGGCCTTGTCGTGGACGATGACGGCGGCGACCAGCAGGGTCATGGATTCGAGCGCCGGCTTCAGGGCCTTGGGCTGGTCGTCGGTCTGCTGGGTCACGGTGTTCCCTTCGTCGGGCGGGTTGTTGGGCATGTTAGGCGAGGGCCTCGCGGGCGCGGCGAGCAAGATCGGCGGCGCCGGGTACCTTGCGCCTCTGGTAGATCGCCAGGGTGGAACGGATCGAGGTGATCGCCTTGCGCGTCCGGTCGGAGGTCATGCCCTCCATGAGGACGAGGGCCTTGGTCCAGGCGGCGACGGCCTCATCGGCGCGGGCCTGGGCGGCGAGGCTGTCGCCGAGGTCGGCGTGGGTGAGGGCGTGGACGCGCTTGTACTTCACAGGGTCCCAGCGGGTGAGGGCGTCCCGGTGCTGCTGCTCGGTGCCAATGTGGTCTGCGAGGTCGGTCAGGGTGCGGGCGGTGTGGCTGGCTACGGTGCCGGCGGCGGGGCCGCTTACGCGGGAGTAGCTGGGTTGGGGGCCGTCGTCCCGGAGGAGGGCGTCCTCGGCGGCGAGTAGGGCGCGCGCGGCCAAGGGGTTCTCGTTGACCGCGGCGTAGGCGCGGGCGTGCGTGATGTGGAGGAGCGCTTCGGTCTGGCCGTCGACGTGGCCGAGACCTGTGCGGAGGGCGCCTTCGACGAGGTCGACGCAGTGGTGGGGCTGCTTGAGGCTCAGGGCTTGGTGGGCGAGGGCGCGCATCATCCAGGCGGCGTGGCCGTGGGGGTCGGCTTCGCAAGCGAGCTTGTAGCCGACCTGGTAGTAGCGCTGGGCGGCGCCTTCCTGGCCAAGGTCGTGGTGCTTCCACCCTGCGAGGTAGGCGAGTTCGGCGACGGCGCCGAAGGCGGCCCGACGTAAGGCTTCGCTGGGGAAGCGTCCGTGCAGCATGGGGGCGGCTGTGTCGGCCAGGTACGCGGTGACGGTGGTCAGGCCGTGCCCGCCGCCGAGGCGCTCGTCGGCGGCGCTGAAGGCCGCGGTGATCTGCCGTACGACGTCCACGTCCTCCGCGCCGACGAGGGACGTGCCGGTGCGGGCGCGGAGCATGCGGGTGGTGGCTTCGTGGTCGTAGCCGAGCGGCATGGCCACGCCGGCGGTGGTGAAGGCCGCGATGGCGAGGTAGCGGCGACGTTGGACGTCGGCGCGGCCCAGGTCGGTGACGGCGAGGACGGGGTCGGATTCCGCCGGCTCCTCGGCATCACCGACGGGCAGGCCGATATCGGTACGGGTGACCGTACGTCCCGCTCGGCGGGACAGCGCCTCGGCCAGGTACTGACCTACCCGGCCGGACGGGGCGCGGGTGCCGTTCACCCAGTGCGAGATGGCCGACTTGTTGGTCTGGAGGATCTCGCCGTTCTCGGCGGCGATGCGCCGCACGTCTCTGGCGAGGGCCTCGTAGGTGCAGTCGACCGCCGCGATGACATCGCGCAGAGGGAAGTTGGGTTCTCGCTGCGCCGCCACGATCGCCTCCGCCCTGGAGCTGTAAACCGCGTATACCGCTTCAACTGCCTTCCACCGTACCCACTGAGCGTGACCACCGGTTCACTTATCAGCAGCCGCCCGAAACGGCGTGACCGTGATCCAGGCTCCCCCTTGGTCCGGGCGGCACCCCGAAGTTCCGTACGCCCACACCGGGCTCGGGCATTCCTGTGCCCGGACCCGGCCGATCAGAGACGGAGACACGGTGACCACCATCGACACCACGGCCATCACGGTCGAGCTGCCCGAGGCGTTCGACCCGCGCTGGAACCGCCTGCCTGGCATCCAGGCCGACGGCCGGCGCATCACCATCGACCCGGCCGAGTACTTCTTCCGCTTCGAGTCGAACACCTGGCTCGTCGCCGACTGGGAGCTGGTCAAGGCCCAGCTCCTCGGTGCGGACGAGACGACCGAGAGCGCGGTCGAGCAGCTCGCGCTCGACTTCATCAAGAACCACGGTGAGTCCACCTCCGACGCGGCCCGCGTCCTGGCCACCGCGTACGAGGTGTACGCGTACCTCTTCCGCAACGAGCACCTGGCCAGCCTCGGCCTGCCGCAGATCACCGCCGATCATCTGCGGATGCTCCGCGAGGCGGCCACGCTCATGGCGCTCAACAAGGTCGAGCTGGACGGGCACATCTCCAACGTCGGCCCGTGCTGGTTTTTCCCTGCCGCCACGTCCGTCGTCTTCGACCTGGACGACGAGATGGGCGGGATGCTCGACGAGGTCTACCACGGCGGCTGGTTCAACGAGCACCGCCGGATCGAGTCCATCAAGGCCCACGCGGCGCTCGGTGGCCGGCTCGTGCACGGGTGCCAGTCCGTGCCGGACCAGTCCGGCGGCGTGGTCGCGCCCTACGGTGCCTCGATGGCGAACTTCCGCGACGACCTCGCCGCGTTCAAGGCGGGTTGGATCGAGCAGGTCTACGCCCACCGCGTGAACCCCGCCGCGTAACCCACCATCCGATCAGGCTCCGGGGCGGGCCGGCATCCCTCGCCCGCCCCGGAAGCCACCATCCCCCGGAGCCCTCCCGTGACCACAAACCCCAGCGCCGAACTCCTCGACAACCTGCTCACCGCGACCGGCCAGACCACCGCCGTACGGGAGGAGGTACGCGTGTGGTCCATGTCCGGCGTCGAGCGCGTGACCTTCCCCGACGGCTCCACGGCCATCTTCAAGTACGCCAAGAAGCCGTTCGACAGCGAGGACCAGGCCCTCCGCCTTGCCCACACCCTCGGCGTACCCGTCCCCCAGGTCCACGCCTCCGCCGTCCTGGACGGATGGCTCGGCATGCTCATGGAGGACCTCGGACCGTCCGTCCGCGAGGCCGACGACCTCGACGGCGTCGCTGCGGCCGTGATCCTGCACGGCACCCGTACGGCTCCGCCCTTGCCTGTCCTCGGCCAGGAGCGCCTGCGCGCACTTCCGGCCCGGGCGCTGGAACACCTCGAACGGCTGCGCAAGGCCGACCGGTGGCAGGACGCCGACGACGTCGAGGACGCGCTCGACCAGATCGCCAAGGCCGCCGAAGCCCGCTCGGCCGGAGCAACACTGGAACCGTTCGGCTGGGTGCACTCCGAGTTCCACCCCACCAGCCTCCACATCGGCGAGCGCGGCTGGCGGCTCCTCGACTTCGCCCGCGCCTTCACCGGCCCCGGCCTGCTCGACCTCGCCAGCTGGCACGGCACCATCGAGCCCCCGCACGCCATCCGCCTCCGCGTCTTCCTGGAGCAGTACGTCACCGCCGGCGGCACCCCCGACGCCCTCGCCCCGCGCGGCGGGCTCACCGCCGAACATTGGGCCCTGGGCTGGCACCGCATGTGGGCCGTCGAGTGGTTCATGGAGCAGTCCGTCCGCTGGATCGACGACCCGGCCACCGACCCCGCCTACATCAAGGCTGTCCGCCGCCACCTCACCGACGCCCTCCACCTCCTGGAGATCTGACGTGCTCGCCCAGGCATCCCCCTGGCACGCCCACGCGCTCCAGCGCACCGCCGCTGGACTCGCCGAACCCCTGTCCGTACCCGCACGGATGGAATGGACCACGCGACCCGGCCAAGGGCCCGGAGCTGACGTCCTCGGCCCCGACCTGCGCGGCAAGCGACTGCTGGAACTCGGCTGCGGCCCCGGCCACAACGCCGCCCACCTCGCCACCCGCCACGGCGCCCACGTCACCGGCGTCGACCTGGTCGGCCTCCAGGTCCGCCGCGCCCGCTCCCACTACGGACGGCTGAACAACCTCACCTTCGTCGCCGGCCACGCCCTGCACTACCTGCACGCCTCCGACGAGCAGTTCGACGCGATCTACTCCGTCTTCGCCGCCGTAGGGCTCGTCGCTCCTGAGCTCCTGCTGCCGGCCATCGCTCAACGCCTCACGCCCGGCCGGGTGCTCGTCTTCTCCGTTCCGCACCCGCAGCGCGGCAGCCGCAGCCCCTCCAGCGACGATCGGCCCCGCCGCGACTTCGTCGCCCTCCCCGACCGCACCCGGCTCCCCATTGCCCGCTGGGAGTTCGACACCGACCGCTGGGAGAGGCACCTCAGCCAGGCCGGGTTCTGGCTCACCTCGGCCCAGGAGTTCCACGACCCCCGCATGGGCCACTGGCCCACCACCCTGCTGATCCGCGCTCGCAAGCTCTGACCAGCCATTCGCTCCGGCTTCCCCTGGAGGAACCGATGCGCCCGCCCTACCTGCTCCTCGATATCGACGGCGTCCTCATACCCTTCCCCAACGCGGACGGCTCGACCCCGGCCACCCACGCCCGCCACGACGTCGTCCCCACCGGCCGGAGCGCCGGCAACCCGGTTACCGTCTGGCTCGATCCCGCCCACGGTCTCGCGCTCATGGACGTGATCAGTACGGGTCTCGTCACTCCGGTCTGGTGCACCAGCTGGCGGCAGGACGCCACCACCCTGATCGAACCGCTCCTCGGCCTCCCGCCTCTGCCGCACGTCAACCTGCCGCGTCCCCAGATCACCACCAGCCACCCCAACGGCTACCTGTGGAAACGCGACCACGTCGACGCCTGGCTGGGCGACGCCCCCGCCGTCTGGATCGACGACGACTTCACCGGCCTCGACCATGAATGGGCGGTGGAGCGCACTGCGAAGGGAACGGCGACCCTCCTCATTCAGCCCGACCCGCACCTCGGTCTACAGCCCGAGCATCTGACCGAGGTCACGAGGTGGGTCGCGCAGTTACCCACAGCCCGCGCCGCCTGACGACTGATGCCCTCGCTGCCACGAGCAGCGAGGGCATCAGAGTGTTGCTCGAGCGTGAGCCGTCTGCGGTCTGTAGCACGTATCGGCGGCGCTGATGTCGGAGTCAACTGGAACACTGCGGCCGTGATCAACGAGATGACCCCAGACCTTCCTGATGCTCCCGCCAGCTCCCTGCCACCCAGAGCACAGGCAGAGCTCGCCGGTACCGCCTGGGAGGAGCTGCCGCACGTCTGTACGGGCCAGCACGGTGTGCCTGACACACCGGACATCCTCGGCGCTGTGCTCGCCACCGACCCGGCCCGCCGGGTGCGGGCGGTGGGGGATCTGTATCGGCTGCCCCTCAATCGGGAGCAGGTGTTTCCGGCGACCGCTCCGGCGGCCTTGGTCCTCGCTCGTCTTCTCGACGATCCGCGCACCCTCGCCGAAGACCGGTGGGAACGCAGGGCCGGTCGGCGGTCGCTGCGCGCCGAACTGCTGAACTGGCTGGCTTCGTTCGCCGACATCGCCCGTCTGGACGTCGAGGACGGCGTCGGCACGGCGCAGGATCTGGCTGCCGCCCGTGCGGCAAGGCCAATACTCCACGACCGCATCGCGGACTTCTGCGACGCCGACGATCCACTAGTGAAGGAGGCCGCGCTCGCGGCCACCGCCCTGCTCCTGGCCGACCCCGCCCTCGCCTCGTCCGTACCCCGGTACGCGCCCGCCGTTCGCGAGGTCCTTGCCGTGAGCGCGGACTCGTACTACCGGTGGATCGCCCGGGAACGGCTGGCTGCCTGGGGGGAGGGTGTCACTGGTCTCGTCACTGCGGAGAAGGAGCGCCGCGCGGCCCTGGACCGGGCAGGCGAGCTGGCGGAGGACCCGTTCGGCGGCCAGGAGGAGGAGCAGGCGATCCGCTGGCTGGAAGAGCAACCCGAGGACACCGCGGCTCCGAAACGACTCGGCCGCCGGCGTAAGGACCGGACCGCGCCCAGCCCGGCCGCCCCGCACGAGCCAGCACCCGAGCCGCCCGTGGCCGCCGCTGGAAGCGAGGCGGGGTACCGCGGCCCGTGGCGGATCGCCCGGGAGGAGGAGCGCGCCGAGTGGACGTTCACGCCGTACGTAGGAGTCGGCCCCCTGCACTTCGGGATGACCTTGGAGGAGATCACCCGCGTCCTCGGCGAAGGACCGGCCGTCTCGTCCTACTCCCACCACGGCGAAGACCAGCAGCTCAACTACGCCGACTTCACTGAGAGCGGGATCAGGGCCCTCTTTCACGACGGCCGCCTGGGGTGCGTCGCCGCAGACGCCCTCACCGGCCCCCAGGTGAGACTGGACACAGCCCCGCTGACCGGCTGCGCACCTTCCCACGTGGAGGACTGGCTCGTCCACCGCACAACACGGCCCGGCAGCCTGGCGTACAGCGTCGCTGGCGATCCGGTCTTCGCCGACCTCGGCCTGGCGATCCGCTCCCAGCGGGCCGGCGACGTCGTCCTGACCCGCCCCCTCTTCCTGCTCCACGACTGGCTCGACCTGTGGCACGCACTGCCCAGCGAGGAATGGAACTGCTCCTGAAGCGTTGTTCGCCGGTCGGCCTCACCTGAGTGCGAGGCCGACCGGAGCGACATCTCGTCCACTCGAGCGATATCGGGGGCGTAGACCACCAGCCGGGTGGGGAATCAACGTGAGCAGCTCTGTGGCTGGCTAGCTCTGACCGGAAACGATCACAGGGTTCCGTCCTGGTCCGGGCGTCGCGGAGAACTCTCATGCGGTCGTGTCGTGTGTCTGTGCGCATGCGTCGCGGTGGAGATCAATAGCCTGTCGTCCGCCGTGGTCCGGCCGGGTTGACGTTGCGGACGTTCCAGGTCAACGAGTCACCACGTCGCTTCTGTGAGCGGCACGGATTCATCGCCACTGAGCACACCGACGGTCACCGCAACGAGGAACGTGAGCCGGACATCCGGTACGTGTGGTGCCCTGGGAAGCAAGAGCTTTGAGAGTGCTTCAAGCCATCTGGACGATTGGCCGTCTGCCCCAGCGAATGCCATTCTCGCTGCGGACGCGGACGGAACGCGTTCGCGTCGCCCTAGGCTGAGCGGCCAGGCTGGATCACACCCTTGTTCGCACCCGAAGCGGTCTCTACCATCCGTCTCCACGTCCCGTGCACCGCGTCCCGCGACGGAAGGCTGCCTCCGTGAGCGTTGTCACTCTGCTGCCCTTCCTCCTGATAGGCGGCGCGGTGTTCTCAATCGCTGCGGTCTCCCGGAGCAGACGTCGTACGGCTGAAGCACGCGCCCAGCGCGAGCGTGCCTACCAAGCCGCACTGCCGCCCCCCACGATCGCCCTGGAGCGCCAGAACGCGCTGGCGCTCGAAGCCCTGGATCAGGTGTGCGCCCTGAGCGACAGCGTCCCGGGGGTCTTCGTGGACATGGAGAGCTACTTCGCCCGGCGCGGCTGGAACGAGGGTGACGTCTTCCTGATCATGGGCCGACTCGCCGGCCTGGGTCTGGCCCACCAACTTGTGACCGCCAACCACCCCTACAGCCCGTACCGGTACCGGGCGACACTAAACGGAGTGAGGGAGAACATGGCGAACGCCGGCCGTGGGGCCAACGCCTCGAACATCAGCATCAACCAGACCACCGAACAGGGCGACAACACCTTCAACGCGGCCTTCGGTGCAGGCAACGCCTCGATGCACCAGGACCGTCGGGGTGAGGTCCGGCACGTCCACCAGCAGTTGGTACACCGACTGCGCGAAGACGCTACCCAGGCCACGCAGGCAGAGGCGGACATCGCCGAGAGCCACGCGGGGAACCTAGAATCGGCCCTCGCCGCCGGGGACACCGAAGCTCGCGATGCGACGCTGGGCCGCATCCACCGGTTCCTCCTGACGGCAGGCAGCGCATTCCAGGCCAGCCAGCAGTTGTTCAGCCTCCTCGGCCTACCCGGCTCCTGAAAGACGACAGCTGAGTAGCGCGAACTCTCCTGTGCACGTGCTCGCGTCCCACCGTGATCCGGCGCCAAGATCATTTTATGACGCGCCTTGTGTGACCGGCAACGTCTGCTGGGTCGGGTGGTCAGGCCGTTGTTCGTAGAGGTCTGCCGCCCCAGCGGATGTTCTTCTCGCTGCGGATGCGGGCGTGAAGGCCCACCTGCGGGACTTCCCCGCCGATGGGCCCGAGAGCTGGGTCTTCACGGCGCCGCAAGGCGGACCCGTGGTCTACACGCACTTCATGGACGGGTCCTGGCGGCCCGCCTGCGCGAAGGCCGGCATACCGAAGGGCACCGGACCCCACGCCCTCCGGCACCACTACGCCAGCCTGTTGATCAAGCACGGCGAGTCCGTGAAGACGGTCTCCGAGCGCCTGGGCCACACCAATGCGGCCATGACGCTGAACATCTACACCCACCTGTGGCCCGACTCCGAGGAGCGGACCCGGGCCGCGGTCGACAAGGCGTACGCGGACCAATCCGCCGACGCCCAGCCACAGGTCGACGAAGCGGCGTAACCGCTCCCCCGCGCGCCGGACTCATCCAGCACGCTGCGGACTCTGTGCGGACCGCAAAGGCCGCCCAACCCGCTCCGCCGCAGGTCAGACGGCCTTTCGCCGGACGTATCAGACGTTGAAGCGGAACTCCACCACGTCCCCGTCCTGCATCACATAGTCCTTGCCCTCCATGCGGGCCTTGCCCTTGGCGCGGGCCTCGGCGACCGAGCCCATTTCGACCAGGTCCTCGAAGGAGACGATCTCCGCCTTGATGAAGCCCTTCTGGAAGTCGGTGTGGATCACACCGGCCGCCTCGGGGGCCGTGGCGCCCTTCTTGATCGTCCAGGCTCGGGCTTCCTTCGGGCCTGCCGTGAGGTAGGTCTGCAGGCCCAGGGTGTCGAAGCCGACGCGGCCGAGGGTGGCGAGGCCGGGCTCTTCCTGGCCCATGGACTGGAGGAGTTCGAGGGCCTCGTCGTCGTCGAGCTCGATCAGCTCGGACTCGATCTTGGCGTTGAGGAAGATCGCCTCGGCGGGAGCGACCAGGGCGCGCTGCTCGTTCTTGAAGTCCTCGTCGACCAGCTCGTCCTCGTCGACGTTGAACACGTAGAGGAAGGGCTTGGTGGTGAGGAGGTGCAGCTCGTGGAGGAGCTTGCCCTTCTCCGTGCCTGCGGAGATGCCCGCGGCGAAGAGGGTCTGGCCGGACTCGAGGATCTTCTGGGCCTCCTCGACCGCGGCGAGGACCGCGACCTTCTCCTTCTGGAGGCGGGACTCCTTCGTGAGGCGCGGGACGGCCTTCTCGACGGACTGGAGGTCGGCGAGGATCAGCTCGGTGTTGATCGTCTCGATGTCGTCCTTGGGCGAGACCTTGCCGTCGACGTGGACGACGTTCTCGTCCTTGAAGGCGCGGATGACCTGGCAGATCGCGTCGGACTCGCGGATGTTCGCGAGGAACTTGTTGCCCAGGCCCTCACCCTCCGAAGCGCCTCGGACGATGCCGGCGATGTCGACGAAGTCGACCGTCGCGGGGAGCAGCTTCTGGGAGCCGAAGATCTCCGCCAGCTTGTTCAGGCGCGAGTCGGGGACGCCGACGACGCCCACGTTCGGCTCGATCGTGGCGAACGGGTAGTTGGCCGCCAGCACGTCGTTCTTGGTCAGGGCGTTGAACAGGGTCGACTTGCCGACATTCGGCAGGCCGACGATTCCGATCGTGAGCGACACGTTGGCGACTTCCTGAGGAGTGAGGAGGAGGGAGGAGGAGGGACGGGCGGGAATGCGTCGGGCCCGGGTGGGCCGATTCTCCAGTTTACGGGCGAGGGCAACCGGGTATCCACGGGTCCGATCGGGCGTCGATTCGGTTCCCGTTCGGCCGTGTGGCATCGAACTCACCCCTAAGGTCGCCCAAAGCGCGTGTCCCGCACCCGTTTCCTCCCGCCCGGCGACCTACGTTGTCCCGGTGGAGCAGCACAGGACACGTCCCCCGCAGCGCAGGCAGTCTCAGCAGGCCCCGCTGTCCCCGCAGGGCACCATCGACGAAGCCGCCGCCGTCTATCGGGTGGTGGACGCGAAGCCGGAGGGCCGGTCCCGGCCGGTGCCGCCCGCCGTTCTCGCGCTGCGCAGGCTGCCGAATCCCCGGCTGACCGGCATCGGTGCGGGGCTCTTCGCCGCCGCCGCCATGTTCCTGCTGGCGTGCCTCGACTGGCTGGTCCTCGACGGTTCATCGACCGTGTTCGGGGTGCTGTTCCTGCCGGTCAGCGCGCTGACCGCGCTGTGGGTACGGCCCGCGGACCTGGTGACCGCGCCGATCATCGTGCCGATCGCATTCGCCGTCGGCGTGATCCCGATCTCCGGCGGCACGGGCGGCTTCGGCGGCCAGACCATGGCGCTCGTCACCGCGCTCGCCGTACATGCCGGGTGGCTGTACGGCGGGACACTCATCGCCGGGCTCATCGCGACCGTACGGAAGGTACGGCTGATGCGGCAGCGGCAACGGCAACGGCAACGTCGGATGCTGCTCGCCTCGCAGACGGCGCGGCCCGCCCAGCCGCCCCGTCGCCCCCAGCGCTGACCGGGGCGATAAAAAAGGGCCGCCCCGTCGCCCCCAATAGGGCAGGGCCAGGCAGCCGGGTGAGCCCTACGCCGTGTTCGCCGCCGCCATCGCCGCTCCCACGATGCCCGCGTTGTTCTGCAGCTCCGCCGGCACCATCTCGGCCCGTACATGCTCGATCAGCGGCAGGAACTTGTCGGCCTTGCGGCTGACTCCGCCGCCGATGATGAAGAGCTCGGGCGAGAACAGCATCTCCACATGGGTCAGGTACTTCTGCACCCGGTGCGCCCAGTGGTGCCAGCTCAGCTGCTCGTCCTCCTTGACCTTGGTGGAGGCGTGCTTCTCCGCGTCCTGGCCGTTCAGCTCCAGGTGGCCCAGCTCGGTGTTGGGGACGAGCTTGCCGTCGATGAAGAGGGCGCTGCCGATTCCCGTACCGAGCGTCAGTACGATCACCGTCCCATTGCGGCCGCGCCCGGCGCCGAACGCCATCTCGGCGATGCCGGCCGCGTCGGCGTCGTTCAGGACGGTGACGGGAAGGCCGAGTCTGTCGCCGAGCAGTCCGCGGGCGTCCATGTCGATCCAGCCCTGGTCGACATTGGCCGCGGTGCGTGTGCAGCCGCTCGTGACGACGCCCGGGAAGGTGATGCCCACCGGGCCCGACCAGTCGAAATGACCGACCACATCCGCCACGCAGTCGGCCACGTCCTTGGGCGTGGCCGGGTGCGGTGTCAGTACTTTGTGGCGCTCCTGCGCCAGGTCTCCGCGGTCCAGGTCCACGGGAGCACCCTTGATCCCGGATCCGCCGATGTCCACTCCGAAGATCTGCATGCAATCCACGGTACGGGCAGGTGGCCCGGCTCACTTCCCGGAACGGGAAGCCGTCGACGCGAAGCCGTCACTTCTCCACGAGCGCCGCGGCCTCGGCGCGCAGGTCACGGCGGAGTTCCTTGGGCAGCGAGAACGTGATGGACTCCTCGGCCGCCTTCACGATCTCCACGTCCTCGAAACCGCGCTCCGAGAGCCACGCCAGGACGCCGTCGACCAGGACCTCGGGAACGGACGCGCCCGAGGTGACGCCGACCGTGGAGACACCCTCCAGCCAGGCCTCGTCGATTTCGTCGGCGAAGTCGACCAGATGGGCGTCGTTCGCACCGGCGCCGAGGGCGACCTCGACCAGGCGGACCGAGTTCGAGGAGTTCTTGGAGCCGACGACGATCACGAGGTCGGCGTCCGCGCCCATCTGCTTCACGGCGATCTGGCGGTTCTGCGTGGCGTAGCAGATGTCGTCGCTGGGCGGCGAGATCAGCAGCGGAAACTTCTCCTTGAGCGCGCCGACCGTCTCCATCGTCTCGTCGACGGAGAGCGTGGTCTGGGAGAGCCAGACGACCTTCGACGGGTCGCGCACCTCGACACCCGCGACGTCCTCGGGGCCGTCGACCAGCGTGATGTGCTCGGGGGCCTCGCCGGAGGTGCCGATGACCTCCTCGTGGCCCTCGTGGCCGATCAGGAGGATGTCGAAGTCGTCCTGCGCGAAGCGGACGGCTTCCTTGTGGACCTTGGTGACCAGGGGGCAGGTCGCGTCGATCGTGGCGAGCTTCCGCTCGGCCGCCTCCTCGTGCACGGTCGGTGCGACGCCGTGCGCGGAGAACATCACGATCGAGCCCTCGGGGACCTCCGCCGTCTCCTCGACGAAGATCGCGCCCTTCTTCTCCAGGGTCTGTACGACGTACTTGTTGTGGACGATCTCGTGGCGCACGTACACCGGGGAGCCGTACTGCTCCAGGGCTTTCTCCACGGCGATCACGGCACGGTCCACGCCAGCGCAGTAGCCACGGGGAGCGGCGAGCAGGACGCGGCGGGGTGTCGTAGCAGTCATGCGTCCCATCGTAAGGCCGAGCCGAACGCGCGGAAGATCGGCGGGGTCGCGAGACTGATGCGTACGCGATCGACGGAGGGCTCATGTCGGGGACGGACAGCGGCAGCGGCGGCGGGGTCACGGAGGCGAAGGGGGCGCACCAGGAGGAAGGCAGGCTGCGGCGGACGCTCGGCTTCCGGGATCTGGTGGTCTACGGGCTCCTCTTCATCGCTCCGATGGCGCCCGTCGGCGTATTCGGCACACTCGATGCGAAATCGGACGGTGCGGTCGCGCTGGTCTATGTCGCGGCGACCGTCGTGATGGCGTTCACGGCCTTCAGCTACGCCCAGATGGTGCGGGTCGCCCCGTTGGCGGGCTCGGTCTTCGCGTACGCCCGCAAGGGGCTCGGGGAAGGGCCGGGGTTCATCGCCGGGTGGATGGCGATGCTCGACTATCTGCTGATCCCCGCGGTCGCCTATCTCTTCTCCGGGATCGCGCTGAACTCGCTCGTGCCTTCGGTGTCGCGGTGGGTGTGGACGGCGCTCGCGGTCGTCGCCACCACGCTGCTGAATCTCTGGGGTGTACGGGCTGCCGCCCGGGTCGGCTTCGCGGTGCTCGCGATGGAGATCGCGGTGCTGCTGGTGTTCCTCGTCTCGGCGGTGGTGGTTCTTGTACGGGACGGGGCGCAGCGCGGCTGGCTGACCCCGCTCACCGGCGATTCCGGCTTCTCCGCTTCGGCGGTACTGGGGGCGGTGTCGGTGGCCGTGCTGTCGTATCTGGGCTTCGACGCGATCGCCTCGTTCGCGGAGGAGGTGACGGGGGGCTCGTCGAAGGTGGCGCGGGCGGTGCTGTTCTGTCTGGTGCTCGCGGGTGTGCTGTTCGTGGCGCAGGGCTATCTGGCAGCGCTGCTGGAGCCGATGACGTCGGCTGAGCTGGCCGCCGATCCGGCCGCGCAGGGGTCGGCGTTCTACGACACGGTGGACTTTGCGGTCGGGACCTGGTTGCACGATCTGGTGGCGGTCAGCAAGGCGATCGGGGCAGCCTTCGCGGCACTGGCCGGGCAGGCGGCCGCGGGGCGGCTGCTGTTCGCGATGGCCAGGGAGCGGCGGCTGCCCTTGCTGCTGTCCAAGGTCGACCCGCGGTCCGGGGTGCCGCGGGTCGCGATCCTGCTCGCCGCGACGGTGACGCTGGTGGCGGCGGTGTGGGCGGCCCGGCGCGCCGACGGTCTCGACCATCTGGTGTCGGTCGTCGACATCGGTGCGCTGACGGCGTTCGTGCTGCTGCACGCGTCGGTGGTCGGCTGGTTCGCCGTACGCCGGATGGAGGGGCCGCCCAGCTGGTGGCGGCATGTGCTGGTGCCGGTGGTGGGTGCGGGGGTGCTGATCGCGGTGATCGTGGAGGCGACCGCGAGCGCTCAGGTGGTGGGGGTGTGCTGGCTGGGGGTGGGGCTGGTGGTCCTGGCGCTGCAGTGGGGACGGCGCACAGCCTGAGGCGGGGGCGAGCCGGAGTGGCGGTTGTCGTGGGCGGCTGATTGTCGGTGGGGGCGGATACGCTCGCTCGCATGGCTCTCCAAACGTCCGCGGAAGCTCCGCTGCCCGTCGGTGATGTGTCGCGGCTGATCGGGGGGTGGATCGACCGGCTCGGCGCCGTCTGGGTCGAGGGCCAGATCACCCAGTTGTCACGGCGGCCGGGCGCCGGGGTGGTGTTCCTGACGCTGCGCGACCCGTCTCAGGACATCTCGGTGAGCGTGACGTGCTTCCGCCAGGTCTTCGACCGGATCGCGGATGTCGTGACGGAGGGAGCGCGGGTCGTCGTGCTCGCCAAGCCCGAGTGGTACGCGCCGCGCGGCCAGCTGTCCCTGCGGGCCACGGAGATACGGCCGGTCGGCATCGGTGAGCTGCTGGTCCGCCTTGAGCAGCTCAAGAAGTCGCTGGCCTCGGAGGGGCTCTTCGCGCTCGACCGGAAGAAGCCGCTGCCGTTCCTGCCGCAGCTGATCGGACTGGTCTGTGGCCGTGCCTCGGCGGCCGAGCGCGACGTTCTGGAGAACGCGCGGCGGCGATGGCCCGCGGTGCGGTTCGAGGTGCGTAACACGGCGGTGCAGGGGGTGCACGCGGTGAATCAGGTCGTCCAGGCCGTGAAGGAGCTGGACGATCTCCCGGACGTCGACGTGATCGTGGTGGCGCGGGGTGGCGGCAGCGTGGAGGATCTGCTGCCGTTCTCGGACGAGCAGCTGATCCGTACGGTCGCCGCGTGCCGTACGCCGGTGGTGTCGGCGATCGGTCATGAGCCGGACTCCCCGCTGCTCGACCTGGTCGCGGATCTGCGCGCCTCCACTCCGACGGATGCGGCGAAGAAGGTCGTGCCCGATGTGGGCGAGGAGCTGGAGCGGGTGCAGCAGCTGCGGGACCGTGCGTTGCGGACGGTACGGGGGTTGCTGGACCGGGAGGAGCGGGGGCTGGCGCATGCGCTGGGCCGGCCCGCGATGGAGCATCCCCAGCGGATGGTGGACGAGCGGGCCTCGGAGATCGATGCGCTGATCGGGCGGGGTCGGCGGGTACTGGGGCATCTGCTGGACCGGGCGGACTCGGAGCTCGCCCATACCCGGGCGCGGGTGGTCGCGTTGTCGCCCGCGGCGACGCTGGAGCGCGGGTATGCGGTGCTGCAGCGGGCGGACGGCCATGTGGTGCGGGCTCCCGCGGACGCGGGGGTGCCGGGCGATCTGCTTCGGGCGCGGGTTTCGGGGGGCGAGTTCGCGGTGCGGGTGAGTGAGTGAGCGGGGGTTCGGTGCTGGGGCGGACGAGGCGGACGGGCGCCGAGGCGGCTCGAAAGCGATGACGGGCGAGGTAGGAGGCTCCTGATGGGCCGGAACGTAGGGTGGGGCGCATGACGGACGACGGGACTACGACGGCTGGTGCCGCGGGCACGCTCGGATACGAGCAGGCCCGTGACGAGCTGATCGAGGTGGTGCGCCGCCTGGAGGCGGGCGGTACGACGCTGGAGGAGTCCCTCGCGCTGTGGGAGCGGGGCGAGGAGCTGGCGAAGGTGTGCCGGCACTGGCTGGAAGGCGCGCGCGCACGGCTGGACGCGGCCCTGGCGGGGCCGGCCGCCCCCCAGGAGAGCGGCGGCGGCACGACAGCCGACAACGGCTGAGGCCTCCCCGACTTCCGATTTCCCCGGCCGGCCCCGCTTCCGGCTCCCTGGTTCGCCCGGCTTCCCGGTCCCGGCTTTTCGGACGAGGCCGACCACGGCGAGGTGGGCGCAAGGCAGGCGGCGCCGCGATCGGAGCCCTTGCCGGCGAATGGCACAAGAGGCCCGCGCTGTGGAACAGATCACTCCACTCCAGCTTTAGTTGAAAGTTAACCAACCTCTCCCGTAACGTGGCCGCCGTTGCTTGATCCACGTGTACGCCCGGAAGGTAAACCGCCAGATGTCCCTCGTTCTTGACCCCGCCGCCCAGGACCTCCTCTTCCGCGAGGCCCGCACCGCCAACACATTCACCGACGAGCCGGTGACCGAGGAGCAGGTCCAGGCGATCTACGACCTGGTCAAGTACGGCCCCACCGCGTTCAACCAGTCGCCGCTGCGCGTCGTCCTGGTCCGCTCCGACGACGCCCGTGCGCGCCTCGTCAAGCACATGGCCGAGGGCAACCAGCCGAAGACCTCGACCGCCCCGCTGGTCGCCATCCTGGTCGCCGACAACGAGTTCCACGAGGAGCTCCCGGCCCTGATGCCGCACTTCCCGCAGGCCAAGGACGCGTTCTTCTCCGAGCGCCCGGTCCGCGAGTCGTCCGCCGCACTCAATGGTGCGCTCCAGGCCGCGTACTTCATCATCGGCGTCCGCGCCGCCGGCCTCGCCGCGGGCCCGATGACCGGTTACAACGCCGCGGGCATCGAGAAGGAGTTCCTGGACGGCGACCACAAGGTGCTGATGGTCGTCAACATCGGCAAGGCGGGCGAGGACGCCTGGTTCCCGCGTCTGCCGCGCCTCGCCTACGACGAGGTCATCACGACCGTCTGAGCGTCGCAACGCCTACGGAGGAGGCCCTGGAGCATCAAGTGCTCCAGGGCCTTCTCCGTGCGCCTCGTACGAGGCAGATGCCCCGCACAGGACATCAGGACGACTTGAGTGCGGCGGCCATCTCCGCCAGCCGCTCCGTCGAGGCGGAACCCGTGACCACCGTGGTCGCACCCTTGTCCTGGCGCACGAGGGCGTCGTACTTCTCGCCCTTCCAGTGCTGCCAGGCCTCGCCCGCGACCTGCTGCGTACGCCCGGTGTTCTTGGCCTCCTGGCTGACCTCGGTCACATACTTCTGCGCCGGGGAGGTGGACTGCTCCACCGCGACGTACTTGCCCTCCGGGTCCAGGAAGCCCAGGTGCCAGCTGTTGCCCGCCTGGCGGTCGTAACTGACCGAGGTCGGCTTCCACTCCTTGGCCAGTCCGTCCGGGGCGGCCACCGGGTACGGTGCCGCGCGCCGCGCCGTCAGGAGCTCCACCCGGTAGTCGACCGCCTTGACCGGGTTGGCGTTCTCGTCGTGCGGAATGAAGATGTAAACGAGCCCTGCCGCAGCGGAGATCACCGCCATCGACAGGAACATGTCGCGCACTGTCTGCTTGCCTCGCTTGCTAGCCACGGGTCCATGGTCGCATTAGGCCTGACGGGCCCGACCCGGGGGCAGCCCGCTCATACGTGACCCGGTCTGCTCATTCTGTCGACCTGACGATAGAGTCAGAGCACCCTCTTCCGGTCGTCGCCGTACAGAAAGGTGCGCTCCGATGTCCGAGCATCATCTGCCGTCCCAGCTAGAGGTCTCTCCGGAGGCCCCCGACCGTAACCTCGCCCTGGAGTTGGTCCGGGTCACCGAGGCCGCCGCCATGGCAGCAGGGCGCTGGGTCGGTCGCGGCGACAAGATCGGCGCCGACGGCGCCGCCGTGAAGGCCATGCGGACCCTCGTCTCCACCGTCTCGATGAACGGCGTCGTCGTCATCGGCGAGGGCGAGAAGGACGAAGCCCCCATGCTGTTCAATGGCGAGCGCGTCGGTGACGGCACCGGTCCCGAGGTCGATATCGCCGTTGACCCGATCGACGGTACGACCCTGAATGCCAAGGGCATGCCGAACGCGATCGCCGTACTGGCCGCCGCCGACCGCGGCGCCATGTTCGACCCGTCCGCGGTCTTCTACATGGACAAACTGGTCACCGGCCCCGAGGCCGCCGACTTCGTCGACATCAATGCGCCCGTCTCGGTGAACATCCGCCGGGTCGCGAAGGCGAAGAACTCCGCCCCGGAGGATGTCACCGTCGTCATCCTCGACCGCCCCCGCCACGACGGCATCGTCAAGGAGATCCGGGAGACCGGCGCCCGGATCAAGTTCATCTCCGACGGCGATGTCGCGGGCTCGATCATGGCTGCCCGCGAGGGGACCGGCGTCGACCTGCTCATGGGCATCGGCGGCACCCCCGAGGGCATCATCTCGGCCTGCGCCATAAAGTGCCTCGGCGGCGTCATCCAGGGCAAGCTCTGGCCGAAGGACGAGGCCGAGCGGCAGCGCGCGCTGGACGCCGGTCACGACCTCGACCGGGTCCTGTCCACCGACGACCTGGTCAGCGGCGACAACGTGTTCTTCGTCGCGACCGGCATCACGGACGGTGAGCTGATGCGCGGTGTGCGGTACCGCGCGGAGACGGCGACCACAGAGTCGATCGTCATGCGGTCCAAGTCCGGCACCATCCGGAAGATCGACTCGACCCACCGGCTGTCGAAGCTGCGTGCCTACAGCGCGATCGACTTCGACCGCGCGAAGTAGGTCCCGCCCCGGAGGTTCGGGGAGCAGAACTCGAAGAGGCGCCCCCCGTGTGCGGTGGGGGCGCCTCTTCGCGGTACGGACGCGGGGCACCGGTTCAGGCCCCCGGCAGCCCGTCGGCCGGTCAGCCCGCCGCGGCTATGCGGCCCGTCGCGGCGGAGGACGCGGATGATGCCTTGAGTTCCATCTCGCGCCGTCTGCGACGGGCGAGCACCACGCGGCGTTCGGCGGCGGTGAGGCCGCCCCACACCCCGTACGGCTCCGGCTGTATGAGTGCGTGTTCCTGGCATTCGATCATCACCGGGCAGCGCGCGCAGACCCGCTTAGCGGACTCCTCGCGTGCGAGTCGGGCAGCAGTCGGCTCCTTCGACGGGGCGAAGAACAGCCCGGCTTCGTCCCGGCGGCACACCGCCTCCGAGTGCCAGGGGCCGGCCTGGTCCTCCCGCGCGGGGGTGCGCTGGGGAGGGACGGCGGCGACCTGCAGGGGCTGATGCGGCAGTTGCAGCACGGTCTACTCCTGACGACGGCTTCGCGAGCGAGAGACGATGCAGCACTCCCTACCCGCTGTGCGCGCGCCTATGCACTGAGTGGCACTTGGTTCCGGGCTGCGGAATTGCGACCAGTCAGGAATATGGCTTGTTCTCGAAGGAGTTCAGAGCAGTTCGGAAGAGTTCGCACCAGGACGGACCGCGCCGTTCCCGGCCGGGTCCTAGCCGAGGTATTTGCGCAGCCGGTCCTGGAGATCCGCAATGAACTTCCCGCGCTTGGGCTTCGCCTCGACGCTGCCGAACACCGAATAGCCGTTGACGACCACCACTGGCGCTTCGGGGTCCGCGGATTCCAGTGTGGCGACTTCGAAATTACCGAAGACGCCCGTGCCGCTGCCGCGCAGCGAGATGTTCTCGGGGACCTTGATCTCGACACTTCCGAAGATGGCGGTCGCATTGATCACCGTGAGCCTCTGGCCGAAAAGCGCCTCGGTCAGATCGATCTCCACGCTACCGAAGAGCGCAAACGCGTTCGTACGGCCGCCGACGCGCCAACGGCCCTTGCGGGTGGAGCTGCTGAAGATCGCCACCAGGTTCTCGGCCGGACCCGTGGGGCTCTCATGGCCGAAGGCGCCGGGCTCGGCGGCCGAGCGGGAGGCGCCCCCCGGGGCAGGCAGATCCCGTACCAGCGGCTCCAGTTCGCCGATGGTCTTGGCGCGGTAGACCGCATCGACCCGCTCGGCGTGTTCCTCGGCGGTGAGCCGGCCCTCGGCCATCGCCTCGCGCAGGATGTCCGCGATCCGGTCACGGTCCGCGTCGGAGGCGCGGATACCGGCCGGCTCCGCCGGGGCTACGGGCTGCTGGGGGTGCTTTTCGAGGTCCACCGGCCCAGCGTACCCAAACGCGATAGATCGCGACTAGCCCCCGCCGCGCCTCCGCCGTGTCGCCCGCGCGTCGCTCCCGTGCGGATGCCGAACTGAGCCTTACCTCACAGCTTCGGTGTCCGCGCGGCGTTCTACCCTGGTGGGTGCGCTGCCCAAGGGAGGTCAGCCGCTGTCTGCCGAGTGAGGAATGGCCGTAATGCCAGAGTTTGCGTACTCCGATCTACTCCCTCTGGGAGAGGACACCACGCCGTATCGTCTGGTGACCTCCGAGGGTGTATCCACCTTCGAGGCCGACGGCCGTACGTTCCTCAAGGTCGCCCCGGAGGCGCTGCGCACCCTGGCTGCCGAGGCCATGCACGACATCTCGCACTACCTGCGCCCCGCCCACCTGGCGCAGCTGCGGCGGATCGTGGACGATCCCGAGGCGTCGTCCAACGACAAGTTCGTCGCGCTCGACCTGCTGAAGAACGCGAACATCGCCGCCGCGGGCGTCCTGCCGATGTGCCAGGACACCGGCACCGCGATCGTCATGGGCAAGCGCGGGCAGAACGTACTCACCGAGGGCGGTGACGAAGAGGCCCTGTCGCACGGCATCTTCGACGCGTACACCGAGCTCAACCTCCGCTATTCGCAGATGGCTCCGCTCACCATGTGGGAGGAGAAGAACACCGGCTCGAATCTGCCCGCGCAGATCGAGCTGTACGCCACCGACGGCGGCGCCTACAAATTCCTCTTCATGGCGAAGGGCGGCGGCTCGGCCAACAAGTCGTTCCTCTTCCAGGAGACGAAGGCCGTGCTGAACGAGGCCTCCATGATGAAGTTCCTGGAGGAGAAGATCCGTTCGCTGGGTACGGCCGCCTGCCCGCCGTACCACCTGGCGATCGTCGTCGGCGGTACGTCGGCCGAGTTCGCGCTGAAGACCGCGAAGTACGCCTCCGCGCACTACCTGGACGAGCTGCCCGCAGAGGGCTCCCCCACCGGTCACGGCTTCCGGGACAAGGAGCTGGAGGAGAAGGTTTTCGAGCTGACGCAGAAGATCGGCATCGGCGCCCAGTTCGGCGGCAAGTACTTCTGCCACGACGTGCGTGTCGTCCGCCTCCCCCGCCACGGCGCCTCGCTGCCCGTCGCGATCGCCGTGTCGTGCTCGGCGGACCGCCAGGCCACCGCGAAGATCACCGCCGAGGGTGTCTTCCTGGAGCAGCTGGAGAAGGACCCGGCCCGCTTCCTGCCCGAGACCACCGACGAGCACCTCGACGAGGGCGACGTGGTGCGGATCGACCTCAACCGGCCGATGGACGACATCCTCGCCGAGCTGACCAAGTACCCGGTCAAGACCCGGCTCTCGCTGACCGGTCCGCTGGTCGTGGCCCGCGACATCGCGCACGCCAAGATCAAGGAGCGGCTGGACGCGGGCGAGGAGATGCCGCAGTACCTGAAGGACCACCCGGTCTACTACGCGGGCCCGGCCAAGACGCCCGAGGGGTACGCCTCCGGCTCCTTCGGCCCGACCACGGCCGGCCGTATGGACAGCTATGTCGCGCAGTTCCAGGCGGCGGGCGGCTCCAAGGTGATGCTGGCCAAGGGCAACCGGTCCAAGCAGGTCACGGACGCGTGCGACGCGCACGGCGGTTTCTACCTCGGCTCGATCGGCGGACCGGCGGCGCGCCTCGCTCAGGACTGCATCAAGAAGGTCGAGGTCGTCGAGTACGAGGAGCTCGGCATGGAAGCGGTCTGGAAGATCGAGGTCGAGGACTTCCCCGCGTTCGTCGTCGTCGACGACAAGGGCAACGACTTCTTCACCGAGCCCGCCCCGGCACCGACGTTCACCAGCATTCCGGTGCGGGGTCCGGGTCTCGCCTGATGAGCTGAGGCGTGCCGAGAGGCACGACAGGTACGGTCCCGCGGGGGCGTTCCGGCCGCATTCCACCGGCCGGGGCGCCCCCGCGGGCCGTTCCCACCCCAGCGGGCGTTGTATTACATTCGTGCAATCCGGAGGCCATGGGTGAGCACGACTGGTGACTATGGGCCGGTGACACAAGACACCGAACAGGCGGACGACCGGCCGGACCCGGCACCGGACATCGATCCGGCCGACACGGCACGCGGCGAGCGCCGCTATCGATTCCTCGTCGCCGGATACTCCCTCTCTTCGTACGGCACCTTCCTGAATATGGTGGCGCTCAATCTGTTCGTCTACGAGACGACGGGCAGAGCGCTCGCGATGGGCCTGTTCATGGCCGTGCGGCTCGGGTCCGGATTTCTCGCCGGACTCGCTGCCGGCGGTCTCCTCGCCCGATTCACGGCCAAGAGCCTCATGCTGTGGACGAATGTGGCGCAGGCGGCGGTGATGCTGTTGCTGGTCTTCGCGCCGGAGGGGATGCGGACGGCCGCGCTGATGGCCGTTTCCGTGGTGGTGGGTGCCTGCGGAACGCTTTTCATGGTGTCGCTGCGCAGCTCCATTCCCGAGATGGTCGGCGACGAGCGGCGGTCGTGGGCCAACTCCCTTTCCATCACGGGACGTTCGCTGGCCATGGTGGCCGGTTTCGCTTCGGCGGGTGTGGTGGTCTCGCTGGTCGGCTACACCGCCGCGTTCGTGGTGGACATGGCCACCTTTGTGGTCTGCGCCGTGACGGTGGCTCTGCTGCCGATCGCGGGCGGGGGCAGGGGGAAGGACGCCCGGCCGGAATCGGAGGGGGATTCCGGCGGACGTACGCAGGAGGGCAGGCGGGGGACCGGGACGGGGCGGCGGCGGATGCCGGGGGCGTTCCTCAGGTCGGCCGCCGCGCCCGGTCTCGGTCTGATGGTGGTGCTGCGGGGTGCGGACGCCTTCGGTTCGTCCTCCCACAACGCCGCGCTGCCGGTCTACTCCGCCGGGCTCGACGCCTCGCACCCTGCCGTGTTCGTCAGCGCGTTCTGGTGTCTGTGGGCGCTGGGGAACGTCGTCGCGCAGCAGTTGATCCAGCGGTACATCAAGCGCACCGGGCGGGCGGTGGGTGCACCGGGGTTCGGGTACGGCACGTGTCTGATGTCCGGGGCGTTCATTCTGGCGTTCGCCGGGTTCCCTTCGGCGGCGACCGCCGTGATCGCACTTGTCGCGGGGGCGGCCGACGGGCTCACCGAGGTCTCGTACACCTCGCATCTGCAGACGCTCCCCGCCGATCTGCGCGGTCATGCGTTCGGGCTCTCCGCGACGGTGGAGAATCTCGGGTTCGGCGTCGGCATGATCCTGGTCGCGGCGGCACTCGACAGCCACAGCCCGCTGACCGTCGTCGCCTGGTCGCACGGGGTGGCCATCGTGATCGCCGTGGCGTTCCTGATCAGGGTGGCGGGGTCGCGGAGGCGAGATCGCGTCCCCGCGCCCCGCTCCGGTGCCGATCGCGGTGGGCAGGTGCGGTGAGGATTCGCGTACGACGGAATTCAGCCAATCCTGAGGCGCACTCGTGCGTGACCGACGGGCAGGGGCGGTGCCGGAGAACGGGGTGCCGCGTGTCCCGGCCCTCCGCAGCGGCTTCCCGGACGCCCCCGGCACGGGCCCCGTACACCCCCGGTCACCTCGGACCCGCGCGCCGGGGCGGCCCGTCCGGCACCGCCGATTTCACGCAGCGGGCCGCGCCGCGGACTTGCGCCTTGCCGGGCCGTGCGGTGGGTTGTCGGACGTTCCTGCAGCGCTCCGCCGACCCGGGGCATCAGGAAGCAGTCCTGGGGAACCAGGAAACAGCCGCCACCCACCCCCCACACCCCGGGCACCGCGCCGCGCCCAGCGGCCCGGCGCGGGTTCGCCCACCCTCACCTCACCGTCGAACACCGGAAAGGCGGACGCCGTATGACGCCGCTTCCCCACCGCAGCCACGCCGCCGACCTGCTGTCCTTCATCAGGGCCAGCCCTTCCCCGTATCGCGCGGTGGCGAGTGCCGCCCAGCGCCTGGAGAAGGCCGGCTTCCGCGAACTGCGCGGCACGGACGACTGGACGGGCACGACCGGCGGCAGCTTCGTCGTCCGCGGCGGTGCCCTGATCGCCTGGTACGCCCCCGAGGGCGCCCCCGCGCACACCCCCTTCCGGATCGTCGGCACACACACGGACTCCCCGAATCTGCGGGTCAAGCCCACCCCCGACACCGGGTCGGCGGGCTGGCGGCAGATCGCCGTGGAGATCTACGGCGGCGTTCCGCTGAACACCTGGCTCGACCGCGATCTGGGCATCTCGGGGCGGCTCGCGCTGCGCGGCCCCGGCGGCGGGGTCGAGTCCCGGCTCGTCCAGATCGACGAACCGCTGCTGCGGGTACCCCAGTTGGCCATCCATCTGGACCGTACGGTCAATGAGGGGCTCGCCCTCGACCGGCAGCGCCATCTCGCCCCGCTGTGGGCGCTCGGGGCGCCCGAGGAGGGCTCGCTGCTGCGCCGGGTCGCGGCGGCCGCGGAGGTGGACCGGGACGACGTCCTCGGCTGGGATCTGATGCTCCATGACATCCAGCCGCCCGGATATCTCGGCGCGGACCGGGAGTTCGTGGTGTCCGCGCGGCTGGACAACCTGGTGTCGGTGCATGCGGGCGTCACGGCCCTGGCGGGTGCGGCGACCGCTGACGACGATCCCTCGTACATCCCCGTCCTGGCGGCCTTCGACCACGAGGAGGTCGGCAGCGGTTCGGAGACGGGCGCGCAGAGCCCCCTGCTGGAACGGGTCCTCGGCCGTTCGGTCACCGCGCGCGGCGGCGGCACCGAGGACTTCTCCCGCGCCCTGTCCGGCGCCTTCTGCATCTCCGCCGACATGGCGCACGCGGTGCACCCCAACTACGCGGAACGGCACGATCCGGGCCATCATCCGCTGCCCAACGGCGGCCCCGCGGTCAAGGTCAACGTCAATCAGCGGTACGCCACCGACAGCACCGGCATGGCGGTGTTCGCGGCGGCGTGCGAGCGGGCGGGTGCGCCGTGGCAGCCGTTCGTCTCCAACAACGCGATGCCGTGCGGCACGTCGATCGGCCCGCTCACCGCGGCCCGGCTGGGTGTCCCGACGGTCGACGTGGGGGTGCCGGGGCTGTCCATGCACTCGGCGCGCGAGCTGTGCGGCGCCGACGACCCCGCTCATCTGGCGGCCGTCCTGGGCGCGTTCGTGACGTCCGGCTGACACACAGGGAGGGGCGGGGCGGCCGAGGCCGCCCCGCCCCTCCCTGCACCGCGGGAACGAGCTACGCGAAGCGCTGCTTCGCACTGCCGTCGCAGTTCTGCAGCTTCAGCGGGTCCTTGGCCGCCGCGAGCGTCAGGCACAGCCCGGTCGAGGCCGCCGGGCGCAAGGTGCCCGACTGCTTGACGAACTGCTGGTTGGCCGCACCCGAGCAGTTCCACACGATGAGCGTGGCGCCCGCCTTGTAGTCGGCACCCGGCACATCGAGGCACCGGTCGTGGCTCAGCTCCGTACGGATGCTCCTCGTGCCGGAGTCGTACCACCAGCCCTGGTTGCGGCCGCCGTGGCAGTCCCAGCCGCCGATCTCCGTGTCGTTGCGGGTCACCGAGGCGGGGACATCCACGCAGGTGCCCGTGGCCTCGTTCTTCAGGGGCTTGAAGACGTCGTCCCACGCCGCGGCCTGCAGCACGGGCGATCCGGTGCTCGCCGGATCCGCGCAGCTCGCCTCGCGCAGGGACGAGTTGTAGATCTGGGTCAGGCAGGAGGCGAAGGCGGCGTGGCCGCGCGCGTTCGGGTGGAAGGACTGCCGGACGGAGTTGGAGTCCGGCGGGAAGTGCGACAGATCGATGTAGAGCCCGCGGGCCCAGGTGTCCTCGCTGCAGACCTCGTGGCCGTGGAAGAGCCGGGAGTTGTCGAGGTAGACGGCTCCGGTGTCGGCGGCGGCCTTGCGCATGCCGCGCTCGAAGGCGGGGACCGCGACGTTACGGCCCCAGGCGGCGTCGGAGTCGTATCCGGCGCAGCCGCCGGGAAGCTTGCCGGGGAAGTTCGGGTTGTCGTAGAAGTCCGGGCCGATGGGGCTCGGGTAGCCCATGACCACGAGCTTGTAATCACTGTTGTTGTATCCGGCGTCGGACATGACGGTCTTCAGATCGCGCACCGTCTTCTCGACCTTGGGGACGAGTCCGTCGACGCGCGCCTGCCAGCCGCCCTCGTACTTCGACTGGCACGCGCCCTGGAGGAGGACCCAGCGCTCGACGCAGTCCGTCATGACCGGGCCGAACTGGAGGTCGTCATTGGCGCCGGCGACCAGCACGATCATCTTGATGCGGGTGTTGCGGGCCTTGATGGCGAGGTTGTCGCTCTGCACGAGTTCGTCGGCGTACTGCTTCGATCCGCCGATCACGATGTTGCCGGTGTACGCGCCGGAGCAGGAGACGTTGTACGTGACGTCGGCCGGGATCCCGGTGCGGTGGATGGCCGAGTCGGGCGAGCGGTGGCACCAGTTGTCGGGGCCGTTCGTGCCCGCCTCGTACGTGCCGACGCCCTCGCCGGAGATCTCGCTGTCGCCGAGCGAGATCAGCCCGGTCCTGCGGTCGGCGAGCGGGCGCTCGGCCGGGTCGCCGTACAGCCGGGTGGCTTCGGCGGCGCGGATGGCCTCCAGTTCGGGCGACAGGGGGGTGGATGCGGTAGTGGTGATACCGGACCGGTCTGCCGCGCCCGCCGGTCCTGCGGCGGCGGCCATGCCGCCCAATGCCGCCGCCGTGGCCGCGGCGGCCGCGACCGTACAGCGAAGTCTGTGCCTGGTGCGCCTCATTGCGCCTCCCCGGGTTGTGGTTACCCCCGGTATTTACTGGTCGGTAGGCGACTTGGGAATACACAGAACAAGACAAGTGCTCAACTTTTTCAGGAGGTTGAACCCCATGGACGACGCACAGACCACCGCACAGACCCCCGCGGACGGCACGGATTTCCGCATCGAGCACGATTCGATGGGCGAGGTGAGGGTGCCGAAGGACGCCAGGTGGCGGGCCCAGACGCAGCGCGCGGTAGAGAACTTCCCGATCTCCGGCCAGCGTCTGGAGCGGGCGCACATCGAGGCCCTGGCCCGGATCAAGGCGGCCGCGGCCAAGGTGAACGCCGAGCTGAAGGTGCTCGACCCGGACATCGCCCTGGCGATCCAGGAGGCCGCCGAGGAGGTCGCCGAGGGGCGCTGGGACGCACACTTCCCGATCGATGTCTTCCAGACCGGGTCCGGCACCTCGTCCAACATGAACACCAATGAGGTCGTGGCCACCCTCGCCACCGAACGCCTGGGCCGCGAGGTCCACCCCAACGACCACGTCAACGCCTCGCAGTCGTCCAACGACGTCTTCCCGTCCTCCATCCACATCGCCGCGACCGCGGCCGTCACCGGCGAGCTGATCCCGGCGCTGGACCATCTGGCTGCCGCCCTGGAACGCAAGTCCGCCGAGTTCGCGACGGTCGTGAAGTCGGGACGTACGCATCTGATGGACGCCACGCCCGTCACTCTGGGCCAGGAGTTCGGCGGCTACGCGGCACAGGTCCGGTACGGCATCGAGCGGCTGCGCGCCTCCCTCCCCCGCCTCGCCGAGCTGCCGCTGGGCGGCACGGCCGTCGGCACCGGCATCAACACCCCGCCCGGCTTCTCCGCCGCCGTCATCGCCGAGGTCGCCCGCGCCACCGGGCTGCCGCTCACCGAGGCCAGGGACCACTTCGAGGCGCAGGGCGCGCGGGACGGGCTCGTGGAGACGTCCGGCCAGCTCCGTACCTTCGCCGTCTCGCTCACCAAGATCTCCAACGATCTGCGCTGGATGGCGTCCGGGCCGCGCACCGGTTTGGCCGAGATCAGCCTTCCCGACCTCCAGCCGGGCTCGTCGATCATGCCGGGGAAGGTGAATCCGGTCATTCCCGAGGCCGTCCTGATGGTCGCGGCCCAGGTGATGGGGAACGACCAGACGGTCGCCGTCGCGGGCGCGGCGGGCAATTTCGAACTGAATGTGATGCTTCCCGTCATCGCGAAGAATCTGCTGGAGTCGGTGAGGCTGCTGGCCAATGCCTCCCGGCTGCTCGCGGACCGGACGGTCGACGGGATCACCGCGAACGTGGAGCGGGCCAGGGAGTACGCGGAGTCCTCGCCGTCCGTCGTCACCCCGCTGAACAAGTACATCGGTTACGAGGAGGCGGCGAAGGTCGCCAAGAAGTCCCTGGCCGAGCGCAGGACGATCCGCGAGGTGGTGCTGGACTCGGGATATGTAGAGCGCGGCGATCTCACGGTGGAGCAGCTCGACGAGGCGCTGGACGTGTTGCGTATGACCCGCCCGTGACATGCGTCGCGGCAACCGGGCCGCGGCATCTCTAAGATCTGCCCATGGCAGGTAGTGGATACATCGAGCACTGGGCGCCGGGCGATCAGATCCTGTGGCGCTACCGCGACAACGGCCCCCTGGGGCGGGACGCCGCGCCGGATCACGCCCAGGGCCCGGTCCACATCTGCCGCCCCGTCACCGTCGTCCAGGACACCGACGAGCTGCTCGCCGTATGGGTGGCACCCGGCACCGAATGCGTGAAACCGGTGCTGGCGAACGGCACCGAGGTGCACGACGAGCCGCTCGCCACCCGCTACACCGCCCCGCGCACCACCGCCCGCTCGGCATGGCTGGGCAACGGCGTGCTGAAGCTCGCCCGTCCCGGTGAACCCTGGTCGGTCTGGCTGTTCTGGGAGCCCGGATGGCAGTTCCGCAGCTGGTACGTGAACCTGGAGGAACCGCGCACCCGCTGGGCGGGCGGCATCGACTCCGAGGATCACTTTCTCGACATCTCCGTGTACCCGGACCGCAGCTGGGTCTGGCGCGACGAGGACGAGTTCGCCCAGGCGCAGCGGGTCGGCCTGATGGCCCCTCAGACCGCGCGTCGGGTACGGGAGGCGGGCCTCGCGGCCGTCGAGGTGATCCAGAACTGGGGCGCGCCGTTCCGGGACGGCTGGGAGGACTGGCGGCCCGATCCGCACTGGCGGGTTCCCGCACTCCCGGATGACTGGGACCGTACCCCCTCGCATATGCCGTCGTGAGACCCTTGATGCACCCCAGGGGGGCAACCGTAGGATCGTCCTCCGGAGGGCCGCTCCGCTCCAACCGGCGGACGCGGCACCGGACCTGACCGTAAGTCATCGCACGAGCACAACGCACTGCATGAGCTGTATGAGCAGCATCAGTCGTATGAATCGCATGAGCCACTACGAGGGGGTGGAGACGTGCTCGCTTTCGCCCGCCCCGTCGCCGGAAACGTTGTCACCGAACCACGCGTCGGGCATCCGGTTTCGGCCCCTGGTTCGGGGGCATCCGGTGACAGCCGTTGTTATCGCCGCTCTTGCCGGGGCACAGTAGCGCCCCACGAGGTGATTGCCTCATACAACCGGCCCGGACGGACGGAACCCCACGCGTGACGGAGCATCCCACCTCCCACGAAGGCCGGCAGCCTCTTGCCGCCCGGTCGCAGGAACGCACCCGGCCGCGGCAGCAGGATGCCGCGCCGGTCGCTTCCCCTGCCACCGCCGCGATCCCCGGCCCGGCCACGGCGCCGGGCGCGAATCCGGCGGCATCCCCGGCGAACCCCGGCCCCGCAGGACTCGACCCACAGGCCGCGGCCCGTCGCGAGGGCGACCGGCTGCGTTTCGTGGGGGCCGCCACCCGGCGGATCGCCCGCGGCATAGACCTGGACGAGATCGTGCTGGGCCTGTGCCGGGCCAGCGTGCCGACTTTCTCCGACGCCATACTGGTCTACCTCCGCGACCCGCTCCCGGTCGGCGACGAGCGGCCGGTCTCCCCGTTCGTACTGCGGCTGCGCCGGTCGGACCGGCTGCGTTTAAGCGAGGAGGAGACCGAGACCTCGTCGGAGATCGAACGACTGCGGCTGCCCGCCATCGATCCGCACGGCGATCTGCCCCCGGCTGCCGAGCTGTGCGAGGTCCGCTCGGGCGGCGCGCTCGCCGAGGTGCTGCGCGGTGTACGGCCGGTCTTCGGGGACTCCGCAGCGGCCCGCGCCGCGCTGCCCGAACTGCTCGGTACCGGACGGCCCGTACCCACCGGGCACCGTGCGATCCTCGCCCCGCTGCGCGGACGGCGACGGGTGATCGGCGCCGCCGTCTTCCTGCGCGGGACCGAACGGCCGCCCTTCGAGGCCAATGACCTGCTGGTCGCCGCCCAGCTGGCGACGCACACCGCGCTCGGCATCGACAAGGCCGTGCTGTACGGACGCGAGGCGTACATCGCCGACGAGCTGCAGCGCACCATGCTGCCCGACTCGCTGCCGCAGCCGACCGGTGTCCGGCTCGCCTCCCGCTATCTCCCGGCCGCCGAGACGGCCCGGGTCGGCGGCGACTGGTACGACGCGATCCCGCTGCCCGGGAGCAGGGTCGCCCTGGTCGTCGGCGACGTCATGGGCCACTCCATGACGTCCGCGGCGATCATGGGGCAGCTGCGCACCACCGCGCAGACCCTCGCCGGGCTCGACCTGCCACCGCAGGAGGTGCTGCACCACCTCGACGAGCAGGCGCAGCGGCTCGGCAGCGACCGCATGGCGACCTGCCTGTACGCGGTGTACGACCCCGTCGCGCACCGCATCACCATCGCCAACGCCGGGCATCCGCCGCCCGTCCTGCTCCATCTGGGCGGCCGCGCGGAGGTGCTGCGGGTGCCGCCCGGCGCTCCGATCGGCGTCGGCGGTGTGGACTTCGAGGCCGTCGAGCTGGACGCTCCCGCGGGCGCCACGCTGCTCCTTTACACCGACGGTCTGGTGGAGTCCCGGCTGCGGGACGTCTGGACCGGGATCGAGCAGTTGCGCGAACGTCTCGCCACCACCGCCCGGCTCACCGGCCCGGATCATTCCCCGCCGCTGGAGGCCCTCTGCGACGACGTGCTCGACATGCTCGGCCCCGGCGACCGGGACGACGACATCGCGCTGCTGGCCGCACGGTTCGACGGGATCGCACCGAGTGATGTCGCGTACTGGCACCTGGAACCGGAGGAGACAGCTCCGGGAAAGGCCCGCAGGCTGGCCCGCCGGGCGCTGAATCGTTGGGGGCTCGACGATCTCTCCGACTCGGTGGAGCTGCTGGTCAGCGAGGTGGTCACCAACGCGGTGCGCTATGCGGAGCGGCCGGTGACGCTGCGGCTGCTGCGCACCGACATCCTGCGCTGCGAGGTCGGCGACGACGCACCGCAGCTGCCCCGGCAGCGCCGGGCCCGGGACATGGACGAGGGCGGCCGCGGCCTGTTCCTGGTGAACCGGCTGGCCAGACGGTGGGGGGCGACGCGTCTTTCGACCGGCAAGGTGGTCTGGTTCGAGATGCCGACCCGGGGCCAGTAGGGGGTCCGGGCAGGGGGCGGACAAGAGCCCCGCACGGACGGTAGCCAAATGTTGCCGACCTCCTGTCGGCGGAGTTGACTTCAGTCGTGAACGAGACGACCTGACCGAAACCCCCACCGACGGGAGGACGCTCGTGCCTGAGGAATCGAAGACCAAGAACACCCCTTACACCACGAACAACGCCGGAATCCCGGTGGAGAGCGATGAACACTCGCTCACTGTCGGATCCGACGGTCCGATCCTGCTCCAGGACCACTACCTCATCGAGAAGATGGCCCAGTTCAACCGGGAACGGGTCCCCGAGCGAGTGGTCCACGCCAAGGGCTCCGGTGCCTACGGCATTTTCAAGGTGACCAACGACGTCAGCCAGTTCACCAAGGCAGACCTCTTCCAGCCGGGCAAGCAGACCGCCATGCTCGCCCGCTTCTCCACGGTCGCCGGTGAACAGGGCTCTCCCGACACCTGGCGCGACCCTCGTGGGTTCGCCCTGAAGTTCTACACGGAGCACGGCAACTACGACATGGTCGGCAACAACACGCCGATCTTCTTCGTGCGCGACCCGATGAAGTTCCAGGACTTCATCCGTTCGCAGAAGCGCCGCCCGGAGAGTGCCCTGCGTGACCACGACATGCAGTGGGACTTCTGGACCCTCTCCCCCGAGTCCGCGCACATGGTCACCTGGCTGATGGGCGACCGCGGCATCCCGAAGACCTACCGCAACATGAACGGCTACAGCTCGCACACCTATATGTGGGTGAACGCGGGCGGCGAGAGGTTCTGGGTCAAGTACCGCTTCAAGACCGACCAGGGCATCGACTTCTACCCCCAGGCCGAGGCCGACGAGATCGCGGGCAGCGACGGCGACATCCACCGCCGCGACCTGTTCGAGTCGATCAAGCGGGGTGATCACCCGAGCTGGACGCTGTACGTCCAGATCATGCCGTTCGACGATGCGCCGGACTACCGGTTCAACCCGTTCGACCTCACAAAGGTGTGGCCGCACGGCGACTACCCGGAGATCGAAGTCGGCCGGATGACGCTCAACGAGAACCCCGAGGACTTCTTCGTCCACATCGAGCAGGCGTCCTTCGAGCCGTCGAACCTGGTGCCCGGCATCGGTCCGTCGCCCGACAAGATGCTGCTCGGCCGGCTCTTCTCGTACCCGGACACCCACCGGTACCGGATCGGCCCGAACTACGCGCAGCTGCCGCCGAACCGTCCGCGGTTCGGCCGGAACTCGTACGCGAAGGACGGCCCGATGCGGTACGAGCCGACTCGTACGGGAGCGGTCTACGCACCGAACTCGTACGGCGGTCCGGCCGCGGACACCGAACGCTACGGCGACCCGGCGGGCTGGGCCACGGCGGGCGAGATGGTGCACGAGGCGTACAAGCTGCACCGCGAGGACGACGACTGGGGCCAGGCGGGCACGATGGTGCGCAAGGTCCTGGACGACGCGGCGCGTGATCGGCTGGTGTCGAACATTTCCGGCCATCTTCTGGACGGGGTGAGCGCCCCGGTCCTGGAGCGGGCGCTGCAGTACTGGCGCAACGTGGACAAGGACCTCGGCGACCGGATCGCGAAGAAGGTCAACGGCGGCTGACACCGTCGTACGCGGACGCATGAGTGAGGGGCGGTGCCGGCCGGCACCGCCCCTCACTCATGACCTCACGTCCTCACTGTCCGGGCGGGTTGTTCGCCACGTTGTTGCCGTTGCCCGGCCGGCCGGGGTCCCCTCCCTCGCCCGGAAGACCCGGGGACTGGCTCGGCGGCGGCTCCGGGGACTGGCTCGGCGGCGGCTCCGGTGACTGGCTGGCCGACTGGCTGGGCCCGTCGCTCGGGCTCTGTGCCGGCCGACTCGGTTCCTGGGACGGGGACTGCGTCGGGCTCTCCGGTGCCGAGGGGGTGTTCGACGGGGTCGTCGGTACGGTGACCTCGCCGCGCTCGACGTCCTGCAGGTCGAACTGGGCACTGGAGCCGCCGTTCAGCGCACCGAGGGTGTAGTCCGCCCAGATCTGCGCCGGGAAGCCGCCACCGTTGGCCCGGCCGGAGTTGGCGGTACCGGTCAGGCTGACCTGGCCGCCGCCGTCCTTGGGGGATTCACCGAAGAGCGCCACGACCGTGGTCAGCTCCGGGGTGTAGCCCGCGAACAGAGCGGCCTTGTTGTTCTCCGAGGTGCCCGTCTTGCCCGCCGCCTCGTAGGCCGAGGTGTTGGCCGCCCGGCCGGAGCCGCTGTCCACGACGCCCTTCAGGACGGAGGTCACGGTGTCGGCGGACTTACGGCTGATCACCTGGTCGCCGATGCCCTTGACCGGTTCGTATGTCCGGTCGCGGTTCTTGGCGGACTTCACGATGAACGGGGTGACCTTCTTGCCGTGGTTGTCGAGCGTGGCGTACGCGCCCGCCATGTCCCAGGTCGAGGCGTTCATCGTGCCCAGCGAGACGGCGGGACGTTCGGGGAAGTTCTGGTCCGGTACGCCGAGCGCCAGCGCGGTCTTCTTCACCTCGGGCGGGCCGACGTCGACCACCATCTGCGCGAAGACCGAGTTGATCGACTTGTTCATCGCGGTCTGCACGGTGACGTTGCCGTAGCTCTGGTTGTCCTCGTTCTCCGGGGCGAACGGGGTGTCGCTGCCCACCACCGGCCGCTTGCTGGTGCCGTCGTAGCGGGTGTTGACGCCGATCAGATCGCCGCCCTGGGTCTTCGACTCGTTCTCCAGCGCGGAGGCGAGCACCAGCGGCTTGAAGGTGGAGGCGGGCTGGTAGTCCCGACGCGTGGCGTTGGAGTAGTAGTGCTTGACGTAGTCCACGCCGCCGTAGAGCGCGACGACGGCTCCGGTCTTCGGATCGACGGAGGTGGCACCCGCCTGGACGGTCGCGTCGACCTTGTTGCCCTTGCGGTCCAGCTTGGACTCCAGCTGCCGGTCGACCGCCTTCTCCAGCTGCTTCTGCCGCTTCTTGTCGATGTTGAGGGTGAAGGTCCAGCCGCCGGCCCGCCGCACGTCCTCCGTGATGCCCTGCTTGTCCAGCTCCTTGTTGGCGGCCTCGACGAGGTAACCGGTCTGGCCCTCCATACCCTTGGCGGGCTTGGGCTTGTCCGGGTACGGGAACGTGAGCTTGTCGCGCTCGGCCTTGTCGAGCCAGTGCATCTCGACCATGTTGTCGAGCGTGTAGCCCCAGCGCTCCTTGACGAGCTTCTTGCCGGTCTCTGTCGCGCTCGCCCAGTCGTACTGGCTGGGGGCCTGGAGCAGCGCGGCCAGATAGGCACCCTGGGAGACGTTGAGGTCCTTGGCGTCGACCCCGTAGTAGGCCTGGGCCGCGGCCTGGATCCCGCTCGCGCCGCGTCCGTAGTACGCGGTGTTGATGTACCCGGCGAGGATGAAGCTCTTGTCCTTCTTCTGGTCGACCTTGAGCGAGATCACCAGCTCTTTGAGCTTGCGGCTGACCGTCGGGTCCTGCGTCAGGTAGTAGTTCTTCACGTACTGCTGGGTGATGGTCGAGCCACCCTGCTTGCCCTTGCCGGAGAGCGTGTTGAGGAGGCCGCGAGCGGTGCCCTTCAGGTCGATGCCCTGGTCCTTGTAGAACGTCTTGTTCTCGGCGGCGACGAAGGTGTGCTGCACCTCCTTGGGGACCTCGGCGAGGTCCACGATCTGGCGGTTGACCCCGTCACCGGTACGGGTCAGCACGGTGCCGTCGCTGTACTGGTAGACGTTGCTCTGCCGCTCGGCCAGGGCGTTGGCCTTCGGTATGTCCACGTACAGGTAGAGCGCCACGAAGGCGCCCATGATCAGCAGGCAGAACCCGAAGAACGTGCCCAGCATCTTCCGCCAGGTGAAGAGTCTGCGTATGCCGCCGCTCTTCGCAGCCCGCCGCGCTCCGCGCCGCTGGGCTCGTCGCGCATCCGCTCGACCCATTGCTGTGTTGCTCCTGTTTCTCTGCTCGACCAGATCAGCTCAGCCCAGCCAGCTAACACTGTCGGCTGGGACAAAAAGCAAGCGATGGGGCCTTTTCCGGACGTGACAATCAGCACCCGCTCTCTAGGGAACCGACTCACGAGAGGTGCCCATGGTTGCGAATCCAGGTAATGTGTAATCACATTGCTAGCACCATGCAGGTCTTTCGAAACGGGGGATCCCATGTCCGACCCACACGATCCGCACGCCGTGGCCACCCTGGCCGCCGATCTCACGCCCGACGCCCCTGAGATGCCCGAACCGCAGGTGAGGGAGGTGACGGCGCACAGCATTCCCGGCGGCCTCGGCCTGCTGCTGACCGTGATCGGAGTGATCGCCGGCATCGGTCTCGCCATCGTCGGCGGCGTCGTCGGCTCGAACGGGAACAACGGCGCGGGCGTCCCGGTCCTGATCCTCGGGGTCCTGCTCGTCATCGCCTCGTTCTTCTGCATGACGGGTGTGAAGATGGTCGCACCGGGCGAGGCGCGGGTGATCCAGCTCTTCGGCCGGTACGTCGGCACGATCCGTACCGACGGGCTGCGCTGGATCAACCCGCTCACCAGCAGCCGGAAGATCTCCACGCGGGTCCGCAATCACGAGACCGCGGTCCTGAAGGTCAACGACGCCTACGGCAACCCGATCGAGCTCGCCGCGATCGTCGTCTGGAAGGTCGAGGACACCGCGCAGGCGCTCTTCGAGGTCGACGACTTCCTGGAATTCGTCGCCACCCAGACCGAGGCGGCCGTCCGCCACATCGCGATCGAGTACCCGTACGACGCCCATGAGGAGGGTGGCCTCTCCCTTCGCGGCAACGCGGAGGAGATCACCGAGAAGCTGGCCGTGGAGCTCACCGCCCGGGTGCAGGCCGCCGGCGTGCGGATCATCGAATCTCGCTTCAGCCACCTCGCGTACGCCCCCGAGATCGCCTCCGCAATGCTTCAGCGTCAGCAGGCCGGCGCGGTGGTCGCGGCCCGGCAGCAGATCGTCGAGGGTGCGGTCGGCATGGTCGAGATGGCGCTGACCCGGATAGCCGAGCAGGACATCGTCGAGCTGGACTCGGAGCGGAAGGCGGCCATGGTCAGCAATCTGATGGTGGTGCTGTGCGGTGACCGCGCGGCCCAGCCGGTCCTGAACACGGGCACTCTTTACCAGTGACCGAACAGACCCCGCCGGCCCGCAGGACCCCGCCGCAGCGCAAGCAGATGCTGCTGCGGCTGGATCCCGCGGTGCATGACGCGCTGGCCCGCTGGGCCTCGGACGAACTGCGCAGCGCGAACGCCCAGATCGAGTTCCTGCTGCGCAGGGCGCTGGCGGAGGCGGGCCGCCTGCCAGGCACAGCACGGCCGATCCCCCGGCGGGGGCGACCCCCGAAGGATGCTCCGGGCCCGCCCGGCACCTGAACTCCGAGGTTCCGGAAGCCGGGGTTCCGGGAGCGGAACCCCGGTATACACCAGGGGTATACACGCCGTGTACAGTGCTCGGCATGTCAATCGGCCACACCCTGCTCGGACTCCTGGAGTCCGGCCCCCGTCACGGCTACGACCTCAAGCGCACGTTCGACGAGAAGTTCGGCCACGACCGCCCCCTGCATTACGGCCAGGTCTACTCGACCATGTCCCGGCTCCTGAAGAACGGCCTCGTCGAGGTCGACGGCGTCGAGAGCAGCGGCGGCCCCGAGCGCAAGCGGTACGCCATCACCGAGGCCGGGATCACCGATGTCAGCTCCTGGCTCGCGCAGCCGGAGAAGCCCGAGCCGTACCTCCAGTCGACGCTGTACACCAAGGTCGTCCTGGCCCTGCTCACCGGCCGCAGCGCCGAGGCCCTGCTGGACACCCAGCGCGCCGAACACCTGCGCCTCATGCGCATCCTCACCGACCGCAAGCGCAAGGGCGACCTTGCCGATCAGCTGATCTGCGACCACGCGCTCTTCCACCTCGAAGCCGATCTGCGCTGGCTGGAACTGACCGCCGCCCGGCTGGACCGACTCGCCGCGGAGGTGGGCGCATGACCCCCACCGGATCCCTGCTCAGTGCCGACAGCCTGTACAAGTCGTACGGATCGACGCCCGCGCTCGACGGTGCCTCGTTCTCCATCCACCCGGGCGAGGTCGTCGCCGTGATGGGCCCGTCCGGCTCCGGCAAGTCGACCCTGCTGCACTGCCTCGCCGGAATCGTCACCCCCGACAAGGGCACGATCACCTACGCGGGCCGCGAGCTCTCCGCGATGTCGGACGCCGAACGCAGCGCCCTGCGCCGCACCGAGTTCGGCTTCGTCTTCCAGTTCGGCCAGCTCGTCCCGGAGCTGACGTGCGTGGAGAACGTCGCCCTGCCGCTCCGGCTGAGCGGCACGAAGCGCAAGGCCGCCGAAGCCACCGCCCGCCACTGGCTGGAGCGCCTGGAGGTCGACACCGTCGCCGCCAAACGCCCCGGCGAGGTCTCCGGCGGCCAGGGCCAGCGCGTCGCCGTGGCCCGCGCGCTGGCCGCATCGCCCAAGGTGATCTTCGCCGACGAGCCGACCGGCGCCCTGGACTCCCTCAACGGCGAACGGGTCATGGAGCTGCTCACCGAGGCGGCCCGGTCGACCAACGTCGCCGTGGTCCTGGTGACTCACGAGGCCCGGGTCGCCGCGTACTCCGACCGCGACGTCACCGTGCGCGACGGCCGGGCCCGCGACCTGGAGCACGCGCTGTGACCCTGCTCGACCACAAGAACGCCCCGGCCGAGGCAGCGCCCCGCCCCACCGGGCCCACCGGCTTCACCGCCCTGCTGCGCGACCTCGCCCTCGGCGTCCGCTTCGCCTCCTCCGGCGGGCGCGAGGGCTGGATCCGCACGCTGCTGACCGCCGTCGGTGTCGGCCTCGGCGTGACGCTGCTGCTCGTCGCCGCGTCCGTACCGCACATGCTCGACCAGCGCTCCGCGCGCGACCAGGCCCGCTCCGAGACCAAGATCTCGGATTCACCCGACGGCCAGGCCAAGAAGTCCGATACGTCGGTGCTGCGGATCAACGCGGAGACCGAGTACCGCGGCCGTACCATCGGGGGCTATCTGATGCGTGCGGACGGTACTCATCCGGTCGTCCCGCCGGGCGTCGGACGCTTCCCCGGCGCGGACGAGATGGTGGTCTCCCCCGCCCTGAAGGAACTGCTGGCCTCCCCCGAAGGCAGCCTGCTCAGGGAGCGGCTGTCGAACCGGATCACCGGCACGATCGGCGACGCGGGCGTGATCGCCCCGGGCGAGCTGCTCTTCTACATGGGCAGCGACACCCTGACCGCCGCCAACGGCGGTCACCGGATCGCCGGTTATGGCGACCCGGGCCCGCCCGAGCCCATGTCGCCGATCCTCATCGTGCTGATCATCATGATCTGCGTCGTGCTGCTGGCGCCGGTCGCGATCTTCATCGCGACGGCGGTGCGGTTCGGCGGCGACCGCCGCGACCGCCGGCTCGCCGCGCTGCGGCTGGTCGGTACGGACATCCGGATGACCCGTCGGATCGCGGCCGGCGAGGCCCTGTTCGGGGCGCTCCTCGGCGTGCTGACCGGGGCGGTGCTCTTCCTGGTGGGACGCCGATTCGTCGGTCACATCGAGGTGTGGAACGTCAGCGTCTTCCCGCCCGACCTGGTGCCCGACCCCGCGCTGACGGCGCTGGTCGTCGTATCCGTCCCGGTGGCGGCGGTGCTGGTCACGCTGGTCGCGATGCGCTCGGTGGTGATCGAACCGCTCGGCGTCGTACGGGGCGGCGGCAACCGCGGACGCCGTCTCTGGTGGCGGCTGCCGATGCCGGTCGCGGGCCTGGCGGTGCTCGGGCTGACGGGCAAGGTCGACGAGTTCACCCCGGTCAACCCGTACCCGATCGCGGGCGGTGCCGTGCTGGTCCTGGTCGGGCTCGCGCTGCTGCTGCCCTGGCTGGTCGAGGCGTGCGTGAACCGGCTGCACGGCGGCCCGGTGCCCTGGCAGCTCGCCACCCGCAGGCTCCAGCTGAGCAGCGGGGCCGCCTCCCGCGCGGTCAGCGGCATCACGGTCGCGGTCGCGGGAGCGGTGGCGCTGCAGATGCTGTTCGCCGCGGTGGGCGACGAGTTCAGCAGGGTGACCGGACAGGACCCGTCGCGGGCCCAGTTCTACACGTACTCCGAGAAGGTCGAACCCGGGGCGGCCACCCGGACCATCGAGGAGTTCAAGGCCACCAAGGGCGTGGACGCCGTCATCGGGAAGGTCGAGACGTACGCCACCCGGCCCGGCAAGTACACGAAGTCCGACGTCCAGCCGACCACCAGTCTCATCGTCGGCGACTGCGCGACCCTGCGCGAACTCGCCCGGATCGGCTCCTGCACGGACGGCGACACCTTCGTGGCCCACCCCAGGAACGACAAGGAGATGTCCGACTGGGTCGATGCGACGGCCCGCAAGGGCAAGGAGGTCCTGATCGGCTTGGGCTACGGCCAGAAGCCGATGCGGTGGACCCTGCCCGCCGGCTCCCGGACGGTCCAGGCCCGCCACGATCCGCTGGGCGAGGACTCCTGGGGCATCATGGCCACCATCGGCGCACTCGACCCGAGCAAGCTGCCGGGCGCGACGACCCAGACGCAGATCCGGATCGACGAGAGCGTCGAGGACGCCGCGGAGTACGTACGGAACACGGCGGCCCGGATCGACCCCGCGATGCGGGTCGCGTCCCTCACGTCGAAGACCCGAGACGAGAAGTACGCCAGTGTGCAGCGCGGCCTCCAGGTCGGCGCGACCGCGACGCTGCTGCTGATCGCCGCCGCGATGCTGGTCTCCCAGCTGGAGCAGCTGCGCGAACGCAAGCGCCTGCTGTCGGTCCTGGTCGCCTTCGGCACCCGGCGCTCCACCCTCGCCTGGTCGGTGCTCTGGCAGACCGCCGTACCCGTGGTCATCGGGCTGACGGTCGCCGTGGCGGGCGGGCTCGGCCTGGGCGCGGCACTGATCACCATGCTCGACAAGAAGATCACCGACTGGTGGCTGTTCCTGCCGATGACCGGCGCGGGTGCGGCACTGATCCTGCTGGTCACGCTGGTGTCCCTGCCCTCGCTGTGGCGCATGATGCGGCCGGAGGGCCTGCGCACGGAGTGACCTGTGCGAGGCGGCGAGGGGGCGCGGTTCCTCAGGAGCCGCGCCCCCTCGCCTTGAGCCGGCGCTGGTCGGCGCTCGTACCGGACTTGCCGAAGGCAGTACCGTCGGCCTCAGCTCGGAGAACCAGAAGCGACCGGCTTGTCGGACGACCAGAAGTCGGAGTGCACGTTGGGAGTGGGCACTTCCTTCCCGCGGTAGTCAGTGCCCTTCCCCGGAGTGGAGGGCTGCGCCACCTTCGACTTGTCCACGCAAGCCGTTTGAACCTCCAGGAAGAACTGCCCCTTGTACCCGACGGTCAACCCCATCCTCAATACACCGTCACCGGCATCGGCAAAGATGGCAGGGAACTGCTTATCGGGGTTGACCTTGGTGATTGTGTAGCCCGACTTCTCCCATGCCCGCTCAATGATTCCGAGAAGCGAACCTTTGCGTCCCTCGGAAACCTGAGTCATGACCACAGCACGGCGCGTGACATCGCCGAGTTCCGGGGCGCCAGTGCACATTCCACTATCGGATAGATCGTGCGTCCACTCCAGAGGAGGGTCCACGGAGGACAGTGTGTCGCCGATGAGGATGTCAGCCTTGTCTGCAGCCTGCTGCATATTCACGCTGGAAGTCCTTTGGGAAGCAGGGGAATTATTGCTGCCGCTCCCGCAGCCAGCTACGAAAGTCATGGCAAGCACAAGGACGGCAATGCGATTGGAAACGTACTTCACCGCGGGGCCTCTGTAGTGATCGAGTCTGAACGTCCGCCGACGATACGAGCGATGTTGTCTGCCGCTGAAGGGTTCCTGTCCTCGTCGAAATAACCAGAATGCGCGGGAGTTGGGCCTTGGCCCGACAGCCAGAACGGGAGTGGGCCGTCGCCACTCTCCATTCTCGTGGCCCCGAACTCCTTACTCGTCGGGTCCGTACCGAACCAGAGATCGTTACTTCCCATTGCGGCTTCCCCCAAGATCCCTGGGCCGACAAGATCCTTCATACTGGGTAGCCTCGACACGGGAGGCGCTCTTCCCAAGAGTTGAGCACGGTCTTCAGCGAGCCAAGGCTGGCCAGCCCTTCGAGCCCTCCGCCGATACCCTCGTGAGCAGAGCGGAGCTCCACTCTGCACGTGCTCGTAGTGGTCTGCAGGTCATCGGCTGTACCGGCTGCCTCGGTCCACGGTCCGCCTTTGTGCTTGAGCCTGCCTGCGCCACCCCCGGTCGACGTCGCATATCCGCCTTCGCCTTGGAGGCTGTTGATCTCCATATGCGTAGTGTGGCGCTGCGCCGCATCGGCTTTGAGTTGTTCCCATTCATCCCACGCCACTCCTGGCCCCTCTCCCCCAGTACCCCGGATGCCATCTGGGCAGGCTCCCCCATGAGTCCGTCGCGCTCATTTGAGGTTGCAGTTGCAGATCTTATTGTTCAGTACGTTAAGTGACGAACAGTCACTCGAATTCCAGCCTGATATATCCACACCTAGGAGGTTCTGTATAGGTAAATTGGCTTGAAGTATTGCCGATTACACACCGTCCGGGACGACCACCACGGCTCCCCGAGGCTTCCCGGCACTGTGCCGCTACTCACGGGGGCACATCCCCGCTCGGGCTCGATCGACCCTCGTCCGGCCACCCGGGCGGAAGACCTTCGAAAGCGTGGCAACGGATACAAGTGACCTCCCGCGCGGACCGGTCGGAGACCGTCATGCACGGAGCGACGAGCCGCGAGGACACGGTCCATTCAGAGGCGGCACCCCGCGCCTGACTCGCCCCAAGGGTTAAGGCCCGCCCGCCACCCGTACCGGCAGCCCCCGCATCGCCTCCCGCAGCGCCGCCGCGAACTCCTCGAACTCCTCGCGCCGCGCCGCCCCCGTCCGCATCCCCAGCGCCACCCGTCGCGACGGTGCGGGTTCCGCGAAATACCCGGTGGCCAGCGCCTCGTTGCGGCCGGTCTCGACTGTCACCGCGGTACGCGGCAGCAGCGTCACCCCGAGCCCGCCGGCGACCAGCTGCACCAGCGTGGAGAGCCCGGCCGCGGTCGTGGTGACCGGCGCACCCTCCGTACGCCCCGCCTCCCTGCAGATGTCGAGCGCCTGGTCGCGCAGGCAGTGCCCCTCGTCGAGGAGCAGCAGCGGCAGCTCGCGCAGGGCCTCGCGCGGAATGTCGGTGCGCCCGCCCAGCCAGTGGTCCTGCTCCATCACCAGCACGAAGTCCTCGTCGAAGAGGGGAAGTTCGGCCACTCCGGGCACCCCGAGCGGCACGGCGAGCAGCAGCAGGTCCAGCCTTCCCGCGGCCAGCCCCTCCAGCAGCGAGGAGGTCTGCTCCTCGTGCACCTGGAGGTCGAGCTCCGGGTAGCGCTCATGGACCAGCCGCAGCACCGTCGGCAGCAGGTACGGGGCGACGGTCGGGATCACTCCGAGCCTGAGCACTCCGGTGAACGGCGCCCGGACCGCCTCGGCCTCCTCCATCAGCTGACCCACGGCTTCCAGCACCACCCGGGCCCGGACCGCGAGCCGCTCCCCGGCCGGCGAGAGCAGTACCTTGCGCGTCGTACGCTCGATGAGCTGGACACCCAGTGCCTCCTCCAGCGCCGACACGGCTCCGGACAGTGCCGGCTGACTCATCCCGATTGCTGCCGCGGCGTCCCTGAAGTGCAGATATTCGGCGACGGCCGCGAAGGCGCGCAGCTGCGACAGACTGGGCTGTTTGGTCCGATTGCCCTGATTACCCTGCGCCACTGATAGGCACCTCCGATCATCACGACCGAGTGTAGCTATTTCCGCGATCAATGCACTCTGTGCCAAGGTGGAGATCGTCCAACCCTCAGGAACTCCCGCAAAAGGGAATTCCTACGCTACAAGGAGAGCGCGTGCTCACTGTCGGTGACAAGTTCCCCGAGTTCGACCTGACTGCTTGTGTCTCGCTGGAGAGCGGCAAGGAGTTCGAGCAGATCAACCACAAGACCTACGAGGGCAAGTGGAAGATCGTCTTCGCGTGGCCGAAGGACTTCACCTTCGTGTGCCCCACCGAGATCGCCGCCTTCGGCAAGCTGAACGACGAGTTCGCCGACCGTGACGCCCAGGTCCTCGGCTTCTCCGGTGACTCCGAGTTCGTGCACCACGCCTGGCGCAAGGACCACCCGGACCTGACCGACCTGCCCTTCCCGATGATGGCCGACTCGAAGCACGAGCTCATGCGTGACCTCGGCATCGAGGGCGAGGACGGCTTCGCCCAGCGCGCCGTCTTCATCGTCGACCAGAACAACGAGATCCAGTTCACGATGGTGACCGCCGGTTCCGTGGGCCGTAACCCCAAGGAGGTCCTGCGGGTCCTGGACGCCCTGCAGACCGACGAGCTGTGCCCCTGCAACTGGACCAAGGGCGAGAACACCCTCGACCCGGTCGCGCTCCTCTCGGGCGAGTGAGCTGACAGCGACATGGCACTCGACGAACTGAAGGCCGCGGTTCCGGACTTCGCCAAGGACCTGAAGCTGAACCTCGGTTCGGTCATCGGGAACAGCGACCTCCCGCAGCAGCAGCTGTGGGGCACCGTCCTCGCCTGTGCGATCGCCTCGCGCTCGCCGAAGGTGCTGCGCGAGCTGGAGCCGGAGGCGAAGGCCAACCTCTCCGCGGAGGCGTACACCGCAGCGAAGTCGGCCGCCGCCATCATGGCGATGAACAACGTCTTCTACCGGACCCGGCACCTGCTGTCGGACCCCGAGTACGGGACGCTCCGTGCGGGCCTGCGGATGAACGTCATCGGCAAGCCCGGCGTGGAGAAGATCGACTTCGAACTGTGGTCGCTCGCCGTCTCCGCGATCAACGGCTGCGGCCAGTGCCTGGACTCCCACGAGCAGGTGCTGCGCAAGGCCGGCGTGGATCGTGAGACCATTCAGGAAGCCGTCAAGATTGCCTCGGTGATCCAGGCGGTCGGCGTGACCCTCGATGCCGAGGCCGTGCTCGCCGAGTAGGACCAGCAGTACCCTTGTACGAGAAGGGCCCCGAGGACGACCGACCGTCCACGGGGCCCTTCTTCTGTTCACTTGGTTTTCGTGCCGCCGCTGTCCTCGGGCGGCGATCCCGGCGCGGGCGTGGGGGCGACGTCGATCGCGGTCGCCCCGCGCGGGGACGGCGCGTGCCGCAGGGCTTCCTCCTGTCCGTACGACCGCAGATAGCCGACCACCGTATTGGTGACCGCGACCAACGGCACCGCGACGACCGCTCCGCCGATGCCGGCGACCATGCCCCCCGTGGCGACCGAGAGGACGACGGCGAGGGGATGCACCCGCACCGCGCGTCCCAGGATGAACGGCTGCAGCACATGGCCCTCGATCTGCTGCACGGCGAGCACCACGAGCAGCACCATGAGCGCGGTGAACACGCCCTCGGTGACCAGCGCGACGACCACCGCGAGCGCTCCGGAGATCACCGCGCCGACCAGCGGGATGAAGGCGAAGAGAAAGATGAAGACGGCGAGCGGCACCGCCATCGGCACCTTGAGGAACCAGATCCCGAGACCGATGAAGATCGCGTCGATCAGCGCCACCAGGACCGTGCCCCGCACGTAGGCGGTCAGGGTCCGCCAGGCGCGCGGCCCGGCGCCCGCGACACCCGGCCGGGCCTGTGCGGGCACCAGCTTCAGCACCCAGTGCCAGATGCGCTTCCCGTCGTACAGGAGGAAGAGCGTCGAGAACATGGCCAGCAGCATCCCGGTGAGGACCTCCACCATCACGGTGACGCCCTGCAGCCCGGCGGAGGTGATCTGTTCGGTGTTGGTGCCGATGGTGTCGCTGAGGTTCTTCGCGACGTCGTTGATCTGCTGCTCGGTGACATGGAAGGGGCTGTCGAGCAGCCAGTTCTTCAGGTCTTCGATACCCGTCCGCACCTTGTCGGAGAGAGTGTCGATGTTGTCCATGACCTGCCAGACCACGAACCAGCCGACCAGCCCGATGATGACGAAGCCCAGGATCGCCGTGACCGCGGTGGCCAGTCCGCGCGGCAGACCGTACCGCCTCAGCCGGGCGACGGTCGGCTGCAGCATCGCGGTGACGAGCAGCGCGGCGACGAAGGCCAGAACCACCAGCTGTACGGCGCTGATGACCTTCATCAGCACATAGAGCGTGCCCGCCAGGACGAGCAGCCGCCAGGACGCCTCGGCCGCGACGCGCATTCCCCAGGGGATCGCCGCGACCGGATCGGGCCGGGCCGCCACGGAGGGGGCGTACGCGGGAGGCGGCGGTACGCGGTCGGCCGCGGCACCACGCCGGCCCGCCTCGGCCGGTACGGCTCCGGCAGGCACGGCAGAGGGTGCGGCAGCGGCGGTCTCCGGCGGCTCGATCGGCGCGGCCTCGCCCCCTTCGCCCTCGACCCCCTCGGCCTCGGCCCTGCGCTGTTCCAGCCGCTCGCCCAGTTCGGTGAGTTCGGCGCCCAGACGGCCGAGCCACCCCGGAAGCTTCGACATGATCGTCCCTTTCCCCCGTTTTCTCTCCCCACCGCTCCCCCGCCGAACCGGCCGGAACGACCGTACACGCGCGAAGCCCCTCACCGTAGGACGGCGAGGGGCTTCGAGAGGTTGAGACCGGAACCTCGGAAGGTTCTAGTACCAGTGGTTGGCCTGCCAGAAGGCCCAGGCACCGCACGGGCTGCCGTACTTGGCGCCGTTCATGTAGCTGAGGCCCCACTTGATCTGCGTGGCCGGGTTGGTCTGCCAGTCGGCTCCGGCGGATACCATCTTCGAGCCCGGCAGCGCCTGGACGAGGCCGTAGGCACCGGAAGACGGGTTGCTCGCCCGGTAGTTCCAGCTCGACTCGACGTTCACGATGTTGCTGAAGCACTGGAACTGGTCGGCGGGAACGATCTGCCGCGCGATCGCCTTGATTTCGGCCACGGTGTACGAGCCCTGCTGCGCGAACGTGGAGGCGCTGCGGATCTCGGAACGGCTGGCGCGCTCGGCCGCGTCCTTCTTGTCCTGGCGCTCCTTCTCCAGCTTGTCCTCGGCCGCCTGCTTCTTCGACTTGGCGTCCTTGGCAGCCTGGATACGGGCCGCTTCCTCCACGGACTTCTTCGCCGACGCGTCGGCCGCGGATGCCTGGGCGTCGGCCTGCTGAGTCAGCGAGGCGGTCTGCACCTGGGCCTGCTGGCCCGCAGGGATGTCGGCGAGAAGCGTCGTGTCGGCTGCGGTCGCCTCGAAGTTGTTGTCGTCGGCAGCGGGAGTGCTGCCCGAGGCAACGCCTACGACGGCGCCGACGGTGGTGACCGCAGTGGCTGACGCCACGGCGAACCCCCGGACCGAGATCCGGCTCACACGGTGTCCTTCCAGCATCGCCCGCTTAGGTGACCTCGCGGACGCAATCGTGCCCCTGGCACTGGCCTCCCTACTGCTTGGGTCACGGGAGGCACGGGCCCGGTGGGCAACTCCCCTGGGGGAGTGCCGCGTGGTGCTCGCGGGCGGCATACGGACGGCGATTGTTGAGTTGTGTGGTGCGTGGCACCTCTGGAGGTGCGGGTGTGCCGTATGCGGGGCCTGACGGAAGCAAGACTCTGCCGGAACGGCACGCCGGTAGGCAATTCTCCGTTGCGTGTGAAAGCTCACACCTCGTTTGGAGCAAGTGTTTTACGCAAATGCCACCGCAGCACAGTGCCGCCCGGCTAAGCTGCTTCGCTCGCCGGGCGGCACCAACTGTCGTATCCCGTATCAGATCTGGCCTTCCTCCAGCATTTCGGTCACCAGCGCGGCGATCCGCGAACGCTCGGAGCGGGTGAGCGTGACATGCGCGAAGAGCGGATGGCCCTTCAGCTTCTCGACCACGGCGACGACTCCGTCGTACCGGCCGACCCTGAGGTTGTCCCGCTGGGCCACGTCATGCGTGAGCACCACCCGGGAATTCGCCCCGATCCGGGACAACACGGTCAGCAGTACGTTCCGTTCGAGGGACTGTGCCTCGTCGACGATCACGAAGGCGTCGTGGAGCGAGCGGCCCCGGATGTGGGTGAGCGGCAGGATCTCCAGCATGCCGCGCCCCAGCACCTCCTCGATCACCTCGCGTCCGGCGACCGCCGAGAGCGTGTCGAAGACGGCCTGCGCCCAGGGACTCATCTTCTCGGCCTCGGTGCCGGGGAGATAGCCCAGTTCCTGCCCGCCGACCGCGTACAACGGGCGGAAGACCATCACCTTCTGGTGCTGCCTGCGCTCCAGGACGGCTTCGAGACCCGCGCAGAGCGCCAGCGCCGACTTGCCGGTACCGGCCCTGCCGCCCAGCGACACGATGCCGACGTCCTGGTCGAGGAGCAGATCGAGCGCGATGCGCTGCTCGGCGCTGCGGCCGTGTATGCCGAAGACCTCCCGGTCGCCACGCACCAGGCGCACATTTCCCTCGGCGGTGACCCGGCCGAGCGCCTTGCCGCGCTCGGACTGGAGGACCAGTCCGGTGTGCACGGGCAGTTCGGCGGCTTCGGGTACGTACAGCGTCTCCTCCCCGTAGAGCAGATCCACCTGCTCGGCGGCGAGGGGCAGTTCCGACATCCCCGTCCAGCCGGAGTCGGTGATGGCGAGTTCGGCGCGGTACTCCTCGGCGAGGAGGCCGACCGAGGACGCCTTGATACGCAGCGGCAGGTCCTTGGAGACGACCGTGACGTCGTACCCCTCGGCCTGGAGGTTGCGCGCGACCGCGAGGATCCGTGAGTCGTTGTCCCCCAACCGGTAGCCGGCGGGCAGCACGCCGGGGTCGGAATGGTTGAGTTCGACGCGCAGCGTCCCGCCCAGATCCCCGAGCGGGATCGGGGCATCCAGCCGGCCGTACCGGGTCCGGAAGTCGTCCAGCAGGCGCAGGGCCTGCCGGGCGAAGTACCCCAGCTCCGGGTGGTGCCGTTTGGCCTCCAGTTCCGTGACCACGACGATCGGGAGCACGACTTCGTGCTCGTCGAACCGGGCCATGGCGTTCGGATCGGCCAGCAGGACGCTGGTGTCGAGAACATAGGTGCGCCTGTCGGACATGCGGCGCTTTGTGCTGGTCACCACGGAAGGACGTACCCCCTCGGACGAGGTTGGGGTGCGACGGCGTCGCGGAGCATCCCAATGGGAGAGGACGAACCGGGCTGCGGCCCCGATGCACGGGCCGAGCGCCGGCCCTCCGCGTCGGCCGCACTGTATGTACGGTCCTTCGTGTGCAAGAGGCCTCCCGGGCGAGCGGACTCCATGCCGCTCACTTGGACACGACGTCCGCCTGGTTTGTGACCGGACATCGACCTGTCAGGGGTATTCCCTCGAACACGCGAAGCCATGCCGCTCTCGGGCGGGCGGTGAGACGGGAGTAGTGGCCCGGGCCTGTGGGTTCGGGCACACCACCCGAATGGCTCTGTCCTCGAACGCCGGACGGGCCGGAAAGCGAAACGGTGCACGGCACCGCTCAAGCCCGTCAGGTGATCGCCGACGGGAACCGGTGCCGCCGGGGACGTGCCCTCTCCGGGGGACGGGATCCCCGTAAAACGGCGGTGTCAGCCGCCGTAGCGGCGGTGGCGGGCTGCGTAGTCGCGCAGGGCCCGCAGGAAGTCGACGCGGCGGAACGCCGGCCAGAAGACCTCACAGAAGTAGTACTCGGAGTGCGCGCTCTGCCAGAGCATGAAACCGGACAGCCGCTGCTCGCCGCTGGTGCGGATCACCAGGTCCGGGTCGGGCTGGCCCCGGGTGTAGAGGTGTTCGGAGATCAGGTCGGTGGAGACGATCTCCGCCAGGTCCTCGAAGGACGTCCCCTTGGCGGAGTGGTCCAGCAGCAGCGAGCGGACCGCGTCCGCGATCTCCTGGCGCCCGCCGTAGCCGACGGCGACATTGACCAGTATCCCGTCGATGCCGGCCGTGGCCTGCTCGGCCTCCTTGAGCACGGTCTGGGTGTGGGCGGGCAGCAGATCGAGCGTGCCGACGTGGTGGACCCGCCAGCGCCCGTCCGCCGCGAGGTCGCGCACGGTGTTCTCGATGATGCCGAGGAGCGGCGTCAGCTCGGATTCGGGCCGGTCGAAGTTGTCCGTGGACAGCAGCCAGAGTGTGACGACTTCCACATCGGTCTCACTGCACCAGCCGAGCAGCTCCTGGATCTTGTCCGCGCCGGCCTGGTGCCCCTGCGCGGCCGTACCGCCGGACGCCTTCGCCCAGCGCCGGTTGCCGTCGAGGATGACGCCGATGTGCTTGGGCACCTGGGTGTGGTCGAGGCGGGCCTCCACCCGGCGCGCGTAGAGCCCGTACACCAGGTCGCGCAAGTTCACTGAGTTCACCTCTCGGTTCTGTGCGGGCCCGCCCGCCCCATTGCCCGGGGTCCGGGGTCGTCCCCCTGGGGATCGCCGCACTACTCCGCAGAGTCCATCGCCCCGCCGTGCCGTGGCAGTCCCCGAAGCCGCCACATTACTGCGCAGGCGGCGCACCGGCCCAACCCGGCCTGTCACAAGTCCGTGATAAGGAGAGAAACGTGACTGATTCTCCCCTCTTCTACCGAGCCGCCGGTTCGCGCTACGACTCCATGGAATACCGCCGCACCGGCCGCAGCGGTCTCAAGCTTCCGGCCATCTCCCTCGGCCTCTGGCACAACTTCGGCGACGACCGCACACTCGACTCCCAGCGGGCGATCCTGCGCCGCGCCTTCGATCTCGGGGTGACCCACTTCGATCTGGCCAACAACTACGGGCCGCCGCCCGGCTCCGCCGAGCTCAATTTCGGCAAGATGTTCCGGCAGGACTTCGCCCCGTACCGGGACGAGCTGATCATCTCCACCAAGGCCGGCTACGACATGCACCCCGGCCCGTACGGCGAGTGGGGCTCCCGTAAGTACCTGCTGTCGTCGCTCGACGCCTCGCTGAAGAGGATGGGGCTCGACTACGTCGACATCTTCTACTCCCACCGCTTCGACCCGGACACTCCGCTGGAGGAGACGATGGGGGCGCTGGCCTCCGCCGTACAGCAGGGCAAGGCGCTGTACGTGGGTGTGTCCTCGTACAACGCGGAGCAGACCGCCGAGGCGGCCCGGCTGCTCAGGGAGATGGGTGTACCGGCACTGATCCACCAGCCGTCCTACTCGATGATCAACCGCTGGATCGAGGACGACGGGCTGCTCGACACCCTGGAGACGGCCGGCATGGGCTGCATCTCCTTCGTGCCGCTCGCCCAGGGCCTGCTCACGAACAAGTACCTGACGGGCATCCCGGAGGGCTCGCGCGCCACCCAGGGCAAGTCCCTGGACCCGGGCCTGCTCTCCGACGAGGTGCTGCGCCGGCTGAACGGGCTGAACGGCATCGCCCAGCGGCGCGGGCAGTCACTCGCCCAGCTGGCACTCGACTGGGTGCTGCGGGACAGCCGTATGACGTCGGCGCTGATCGGCGCTTCGAGCGTGAAGCAGCTGGAGGAGAACGTCGCGGCGCTTGCCGGGGCGCCGCTTTCCGCCGAGGAGTTGAAGGAGATCGACACCTTCGCCGTGGACACCGCGGGCACCAACATCTGGGCCGGACGGAGCTGACCGGGGGCGGCCTTCGCGGAGCCGATAGGCAGTCGGCACGCCGCCGCCACGCGGTGCGCACAGCGGGCCCATAAAAAACGGGCCGGTCCGTGGGGGGGGATACGGACCGGCCCGAGGGGGGGGTTTCCACCATAACCCTTCGTAAGTGATGCTGCGTGCCACGCCACTCCACAATTACTCTCCGAATTCGCCGGACTCCGGTGCGAGCACGGCATCCGGTGGGGTCTCAGTGGCCGCCGACCGGCTTTTCGCAGCCGGTTCCTTCGAGGTAGCGGCCGTGGGCCTCGGCCTTGACGAGCCCGTTGACCATGCCGTCCAGGGCCCCCTCCACACAGATCGGGCCGAGGTCGATGATGAACGTGTTGCGGTGGGGGCCGAAGGTGCCGGTGGAGATGGTCTCGGGGCCGTATCCCAGACCGGCGAGTGCCTCATGGAGCTGGGGCTCGGTGGTCTTGCGGCCCTCCGCGATGCCGGCCAGGCCCGCCTCGACCTTCTTCACTTCGGCAGCACCCTTGGCCCGGTCGTCCGGGGACAGCCCGGCGGTGGACTGGAAGGCGTGGTTCTCCCGATAGTGCGGCGCGCCGTCGCCGGCGCCCGGTTCGACGTAGGGGGAGGCGCCCACGGCCGGAGGGCTGTACCCCGCACCGGGTCCCGCGTCCCCGGCCCGCTCCGTGCCGCAGCCGGCGAGGGCGGGCGTCAGGAGGAGCACCGACGCGGTGGCGAGGACCTTGGCTGTACGTCTCGCAGAGGTCATGGGCCGAATATGGGACAGTCCCTGACCTGATGGGCCGCTAGATTCCGCATCATGACGACACGAACCGCGACCGTGACCTGGACCGGGGCGAACGCGCGCCGGATGGAACGCCAGGGGCTCGCCGCCCCGGTGCACCTCACCCCGGCCGATGCGGTCGGCGCGCTGCCCGCCGCGCACGCCCAGGTGCTGTCGGCCGCCGAGCTCTCCGTCGGGCTGCGGACGACGGGCGCGACCCGCACCGATGTGCGCGAGGCGCTGTGGACCGAGCGCACCCTGGTCAAGACGCACGGGCCGCGCGGCACCATCCATCTGTTGCCGATGACCGAACTGCCCATGTGGACCGGCGCGTTGTCCGCCGTACCGGCCGGACGCAATCCGTTGCCCGCGGATGTCCGGATGCCGCCGGAGCAGACCGAGGCCGTGCTCGCCGCGATCGCGGACGCGCTGACCGGGGCCGAGCTGACCGTCGACGAGCTCTCGGATGCGGTGGTGGAACGTGCCGGGGCATGGGCCGGGGACCGGGTGATGCCCGCGTTCCAGGACATGTGGCCGCGCTGGCGGCAGGTGATGCATCTGGCGGGTCACCGCGGCGCGTTGTGCTTCGCGCCCGGTCGCGGCCGCAAGGTCACCTACACCCGCCCGGACGCCGTCCCGCTCGACGGTCCGGAGGCGCTCGCCCGTCTCGTACGCCGCTATCTGTACGCGTACGGTCCGGCCACGCCCCAGCACTTCGCCAAGTGGCTCGCGGCGCCGCAGCGTTGGGCGGCGGAGCTGTTCACGGGGATGGCCGCGCGCGGGGAGATCGAGGAGGTGGCGTACGAGGGGGAGCCGGCCTGGCTGGTGGCGGGCGACACCGCGTTTCCGGTGGAGCCGGTGCGCGGGGTGCGGCTGCTCCCCTACTTCGACGCGTATCTCATCGCGTCCCAGCCGCGCGAGAAGCTCTTCCCCGGCGTGGCGTACACCCGTGCGCTGGCGGGTGGCCAGGCGGGGAACTTCCCGGTGCTGCTGATCGACGGGACCGTGGCCGGGGTGTGGCACCAGCGCCGGTCGGGCCGGCGGATCGCTGTGACGGTGGAGCCGCTGTCACCGCTCACGGCCGGGCAGTTGCAGGGGCTGGAGGAGCAGGTGGCGCGGGTCGGCGAAGTGCTTGAGGGCAAGCCGGAACTGACGGTCGGAAAGGTGACGGTGGGGGCGCACGCGTAGCGCCTGCCGGCGCGGCTGGTGCGGTGACATCAATGGCTCGCCGGGCCCGTCCGGTCGCCGTCCTGTCCTCAAGCACCGGACGGCCGGAAGTCAGCCCTTTGCCGGTGCGCCCCGGTGGCCGCGGGTGAAGCGGATCGACACGGTGTCACCGCCGATGACCACGAAGCGTCCGCCCTCGCACCGGATGACGGCCTCGTGCACCTCGCCCTTCTCGTCCCTGCGCTCCTCGGTGCAGGTGACGGTCCAGCCGCCGTCGGGCGGCTGCGGCAGGTTCGACACGGCGGCGAACTCCCACTGTCCCGGCGGTACGCACCAGTCGGGCAGCCTCGGCCAGGCACCGGGGCCGACATGCAGAGTCCAGTCGGAGGCGCAGGTCAGGAGCACCGACTGGCCGTCGGCCAGCAGGAATTCAACGGCTTCCGGCTCCCCCATCCGCCCCTCCGGCCGGTAGAAGACGCCGAGCACTCCGACGATCCGTGCGCCTCTGAGCCAGTCGGCGTTCCCCTGCCGCGGGCCACGCGGTGCTTCCCCTTCGTTCCCCACCCTCATGGCCGGTTCCCTCCCATGCGCTCACCGTCCAGGGTCGCATCCTCCGGGCGAAAGCAGGGGGTACGGCCTACTCCGGTTTGCCGTCCTCGGTCTTGCGGGCCTCGATCAGGAATCGGGTGGTGTGGGCCACGAACGGCCCCTCGGCCTCGATCCGGTGGTGCAGCGCGGCCAGTTTCGGCCGGTACTCCTCGACGGTGAAGCCCGGCACCATCCAGATCACTTTCCGCAGGAAGTACACGACGGCGCCGATGTCGAAGAATTCGGTACGCAGCGTCTCCATCCGCAGATCGACGACTTCGAGCCCGGCCGCCTCGGCTTCGGCCCGTGCCTTCTCCGGGTCACGGGCGCCGCGCACCTCGGACGGCTGCGGGCCGAGGAAGTACTCGACGAGTTCGAAGACGCTCGCCGGGCCGACCTGCTGCGAGAAGTACGTGCCCCCGGGGGTCAGCACCCGCGCGATCTCCGCCCACCAGGTGGTCACCGGATGCCGGCTGACCACCAGGTCGAAGGCGTTGTCGCCGAACGGCAGCGGCGGCTCGTCCGCATCGGCGACCACGGCCGCACCGAGCGGGTGCAGGAGTGCGGTGGCGCGGGCGATGTTCGGCGGCCAGGACTCGGTGGCGACGGTGAGCGGCGGCAGCCTCGGCACGGAGGCGAGGACCTCGCCGCCGCCGGTCTGGATGTCGAGCGCGGCCCTGGCCCGTCCCATCCGGTCCGCCATGGCGCGGGCGTAGCCCCAGGAGGGGCGCTGTTCGGTGGCCCGGCCGTCGAGCCAGGAGAAGTCCCAGCCGTCGACGGAGACTGCGGCGGCCTCCGCGACGAGGGCGTCGAACCGTGCGTGTTCCGCTGCTTCTGCGGGTGTTCCGGGCATACGGGAATGGTGTCAGCCGGGCGGTGGCCCGCGCGACCTCAATACAGCGGGGCGTGCGGCCGGCAGCCCGAGCAGCGGTCAGGAAGCCAGTCCGCCGAGCAGTATGCCCAGCAGCGCACCCGTGATCATGAAAGGTCCGAACGGGATGCCGGTCTTGCGCCCGGCCCGCTTCAGGACCATCAGCCCGAACCCGTACACCGCACCGAGCAGAAACCCGGCGAAGCCCCCGGCGAACACCACGGCCCAGCCGTACCAGCCGAGGGCCACGCCCAGCGACAGGGCGAGCTTGACGTCTCCGAAGCCCATTCCGTTCGGGTTGATGAGGAAGAGCAGGAAGTAGAAGGCGCCGAGGGCCGCACCGCCGAGCAGGGCGGACAGCCAGGCTCCGCCGTGCTCCGGGAGGAGCGCCGCAACGCCCAGAAGTACGGCGACCGCCCCCGCGGCGGGCAGGGTCAGCCGGTCGGGCAGGCGGTGGACGCGGCGGTCGATGGTCGCGAGGAGTACGCCGACGGGGGCCAGCAGCAGCCAGACGGCGAGCTCGGGCCGGGGTCCGGTGGCCGCTGCGAGCGCGGCGCAGGCGAGCGCGGTGACGACGGGGACGAGGACCCCGGGGGCGTAGCGCGCCACGGGCTGCCCGGTGTCTTCCTCGCCGCCCCGGTCTCCCGGCTCGGCGCCCGGAGCGGCGGGGACCGGCACCGCCGCCGCGCACATGGCGCACCGGGTGGAGCCGAGCCAGCCGCGGGCGGCACCGGTCAGGGCGTGGCCCGCGGGGCAGGTGTCCCGCCAGGCGTCCTCCGGTTCGACGGAGAACCGGTAGGCGGCGCGCGGGACCAGCAGTCCGGCCGCTGCGCCCCAGAGTGCGGCGAGCACTGTCAGCATGGCGTACACGGAGCCGACCCTAAGCGGGCGCCGGGCACAGGTCATGGGCCCTGGGGCCCACTGCGCACCGTTGTGGACCCAGCGGCCGTCACCGGACGCTACCGTCTTGGCCATGGCTCAATGGCGCAATGGGAATGGGACGTTGACGGTCACCGATCCACAGGGAGGGCAGGAGCCGGAGATACCGCTGCGGATCGCGGCCACCTACCGGACCAGGAGCCGCGGGCTGCTCGGGCAGAACGGGATCGACGGCGCCCTGCTGATCACCCCGTGCGGGAGTGTGCACACCTTCCGGATGCGGTTCACCATCGATGTGGCGTACCTGGACCGGAAGTTCAACGTGGTCGCCGTCCACACGATGAAACCGGGCCGGCTCGGGATGCCGCGGCTGCGGGCCCGTCATGTGATCGAGTCGGAGGCCGGGGCGATGGAGAAGTGGGGACTGCGGCCGGGTGCGCGGGTGCGGATCGTCCAGACCGAGGAGAGCCGGGGCTGAGGCGTGGGCGGCCGGGCTGCCCTCACGTACCGGGCAGCCGGGCCGCTCTCACACGTACGACACCTCGTTCACGCCGTCCAGGTGGGGCGGCCGCCGAGGTAGGTGGCCGAGACGGCGACCTCCTCCTGGAACCGTTCGTAGCGCTCGGCGGGCACGGCGTACGGGTCCTGGGTCAGAACCGCCAGGTCGGCCCGCATCCCGGGGCGCAGCATGCCGATCTCATCCTCCAGGTGCAGTTGCCACGCCGGGTTGGTGGTCACCGCGCGCAGCGCCTCGTCGATGGTCAGGCGCTCGGTGGTGCCGTGGACGCGGCCGCTGGCCGGGGTGCGGCGGGTGAGGGCGGTGGCGACGGAGGCGAGCGGGTCGGTGGGTGAGCACATGCCGTCGTTGTGCAGGGAGACGCGGTGTCCGGCGTCCCAGGCCGAGCGCACGGCCATCCACCGCTCGGCGATCCGAGGGGTGAACAGATCGTCCGCGAGGACGTCGCCCCACCAGCGGATGTGGTCCATGAAGAGGCTGACGGTGGCGCCCATGGCGGCGGCGCGGCGGTACTGGTCGGGGGTGACCGCGCCGCAGTGCTCCATGCGCGGACGCATGGCCCGCAGCCGCTCCGGGTCGCCGGCGCCTGCCTCGGCGTATGCGTCGAGCACGGCGTCGAAGGTGACGTCGCCGTGGACGTGGCAGGCCATCGGGTAGCCCTGGGCGGTGAACGCGGCGGCCAGTTCGGCGAGTTGATCGGGGCTGTAGTTCATGGGTGCGTGGGCGCAGGGGTCCAGGCCGATGCGGCGGGTGGCTTCGTTGTCCTGGAACGGGAAGCTGGTGGCGATGGTGCCCTGCCATGCGGTGCCCTCGGCCCACAGTTTCATGCCGGAGATGCCGAACAGCTCGGCGGCCGGGGCATGTCCGGAAAAGCGCCGTTCGGGGTCGGCGGCCAGTTCGGGGGTGCCGATGAGATACGAGCGGACGCGCAGGGCCGCCCGGGGGTGTGCGGCGGCGGCCCGCAGAGCGGCGAGCAGGCCCGGCTCGGTCGCCAGGTCGGCGGCGGTGGTGATGCCGACCCGGGCGTGCTCGGCGTACGACCATTCCAGTGCGGCGGCGAGCTTCGCGGGCTGGAGCCGGTCGCCTGCCACGACCCACATGAACGCCTCGACGGCGGCGCCCTCCTGGGCCTCACCGGTGGGTTCGCCGTCGGCGTCGCGGACGAAGCGGGCCCCGGCCGGGTCGGGGGTGTCCCGGGTGATCCGCGCGGCGCGCAGGGCGGCGGTGTTTGCGTACGCGGCGTGACCGCTGGCGGTGAACACCACGAGCGGGGCGTCCGGGCACAGCTCGTCGAGCAACTCCCGGGTGGGGAGCGGAAGGTCGCGCTGGAGCAGCAGATCGATCCCGTACACGGCCACGGGCTCGCCGGGCGCCGCGGCCACGGCCTCCCGTATCCGGGCGTGGACGGCCTCGCCGGTCGGCACGGTGAACGGGCGCACGTCCACCGCGGGCGGGGCGATGGCCAGGGCCATCGTCGTCGGGTGGCCGTGGGCCTCGACGAATCCCGGCATGAGCGCCTGCCCCGCCAGGTCCACGACCTGGGTGCCGGGGCCGCGCAGGGCCAGTACCTCGTCCCTGCCGCCGACAGCGGTGATCACGCCCGCCCGTGCGGCGAGGGCCTCGGCCCGGGGGTGTTCGGGGTCCATGGTGAGGACCGGACCGCCGACGAAGATCAGTTCGGGGTCTTGCTTCATGGTTCTCTCCTCCGTCGTTCTGTCGTGCGCGGCGGCTATCGGGTGGTGTCGGCGCCGGCCGTCAGCCACTGCGCGGCAGCCGCCAGCAGCGATGTCACGCCGACTTCGACGGTCGGGTCGATGGCCGGTGCGAACAGCGGTGAGTGGTTGCCGGGGATCTCGGGCGGAATTCCGTTCTCCAGCAGGGCGTCGGGGTCGATGTCCTTGAACGCGGCCAGGTCGGCGCCGCCGAAGTACCAGAAGACCGAGGGCACTTGGAGCGCGGTGCCGAAGACGCCGAAGTCCTCGCTGCCGGTGAGTGTGTGGGGCAGGGTGAAGACACGCCCCTCTCCCAGGGCCCGGATGAGCGCGGCCTGGACGGTGGCGGTGGCCTCGTGGTCGTTGACGGTCACCGGGAAGGCGTTGAAGTCCGTGATCTCGGGTTCCTTCGGGGCGCCGGAGGCGGCGGCCTCGGCGCGGACGATCCGCTTGACGGCCTCCAGGACCCGTTCCCGTACGGCGGGAGTCGTGCTGCGGATGTTGATCCTGAGGTCGGCGGTGTCCGGGATGATGTTCTCCTTGGTGCCGCTGTGGATCGATCCCACGGTCACCACCGCCTGCTGCGCCGCCCCCACTTCACGGGAGACCACCGTCTGCAGCCGCATCACGATCGCGGCGGCCATCACGACGGGATCCACGGTCGCCTCGGGCGTCGACCCGTGCCCGCCCCGCCCGAACAGCCGCACCCGCAGACTGTCGGACGCGGCCATCACCGGACCGGGCCGGGTGGCGACGAAACCCGCGGGGACGGGCCCCACATGCTGGCCGAGGCAGACCTCGGCGTGCGGGAAGCGCTCCAGGAAGCCGTCGTCGATCATGGCCGGGGCCCCGCCGATCTCCTCGGCGGGCTGGAACACCGCGACGACGGTGCCGCGCCAGGCCTGCCGGTTGGCGGCCAGCAGTGCGGTGGCGCCGAGCAGACAGGTGACATGCATGTCGTGGCCGCAGGCGTGCATCACCGGGACCTCGTTGCCCTCCGCGTCCACCCCGGTCCTCGTGGAGGCGTACGGAAGTCCGGTCTCCTCCTTCACGGGCAGCGCGTCCATGTCGGCGCGGAGCAGTACCACCGGGCCGTCGCCCGCGGTGAGGACACCGACGACGCCGGTTGTGCCCACCCCCTCGGTGACGTCCCAGCCCTGCTCCCGCAGCCGGGCCGCGACGATTCCCGCCGTACGGAACTCCTGGAACGAGAGCTCCGGGTTGGCGTGCAGATCCTTGTACAGGTCGCGCAGGCCGGGCAGTTCGCCGTTGAGTCCGGACAGCAGCGAGGTGACCGAGGCAGTCATGAGTGCTCCATTGCGAGAGGGGTACGGCGTGCGGAGGAAGCGAGGAAGGACGTGGTGTCCTGAGGGGTGGCGACGGCCATGACCGCGGCGATGACCGCGCCCAGCACGAGGAAGGCGAAGGCGACCTGGAAGGAGAAGGCGTCGGCGAGCACACCCATGACGGGCGGGGCGATCATGCCGGCGACCTGTCCCCCGAAGACGATCACCGCGCTGCCCACTCCGGCTTGTTCGGGAGCGAGGCTGCGCAGGGGCACCGCGAAGATCGGCATGTAGCAGAGGGAGGCGGCGAAGATGGCGAGCGTCCCGAAGACGATGAAGCCCACGATTGAGGCCGAGAAAGCCATCAGGAGCAGCGCGAGCGCGGCCACCGTCATCCCGGGCACGATCACCTTCCGGTGGTGGCCCTCGAACCGGTCTGCCAGACGGCCGCCGACGATCGTGGCCGCGGCTGCCCCCAGTGCCGGAATCGCGACGAGGGCTCCGGCGGAGGTCAGAGAGATACCGCGCTCTTCGCTGAGATAGGACGGAACCCAGGTGTTGAGGCCCCACACGATGACGCAGTAGCCGAACATCATCAGCGCGAAGCGCCAGAGCACGCCCATGCGCAGCAGGTCACGGACGCCCCGGCGATCTTGCGCCCCGGCGTCCGGCTCCGCACGGGGCAGCGGATCCGGCAGCCGCATCCGTATCGCCACCAGGACGAAGACACCGAGCGCCGCCGTCGAGAAGAAGGCGGACCGCCAGCCGAAGACGCCGATCAGCGGTGCGACGGCGAGCGGTGTCACCACCGCGGCGAGGGCGTTCGAGCTCATGATCAGCCCGTTGGCACCCATCCGTTCCTCGGGCGTGGTCCGCTCGACCAGCACCTTCGTCCCGGCGGGCGGAAAGATGCCTTCGGCGGCTCCGAAGGCGAAGCGCAGCACCAGCAGAGCGGCGAATGACCATGCGAAGCCGGTCAGTGCCGTGAACAGGGACCAGGCCAGCAGAGCCCAGCAGGTGACCCGCTTGCCGCCGAAGCGGTCGGCGAGCATGCCGCCGGGGATCTGGCAGGCAGCGTAGGCGAGGAAGAAGGCGGAGACGATCAGGCCCTGCTGTCCCCGGTCGAGGTCGAAGTCCTCACCGATGGACGGCAGTACGAGGTTGATCACGAGCCGGTCGGTGTAGTCGACCAGCCAGGCGGCGAACAGCAGCACCACCGTGGTCCTGACCGTGCGGTTCGCGGCCTCGGGGCGCGGGATTCGCGGGCGCAGAGCAGGCACGGCACTCCTCTCTCCAGTGGCCGATACTGGCTGTCGGCCGGGAAGTGCCCTTACGATCCGGCCTGTGCGCGAGGGAGGACCGAAAATGCAGGAAAGCGTCGTCGGCTCACCGGATGCGCCGGATTCCGACACACGGTTCTCCGAACTGGATCTCGCCCTCGTCGACGCGCTCCAGGCCGCGCCCCGTGCACCGTGGACCCGCATCGGCCGGGCGCTCGGCGTGGACGCGACGACCGCGGCCCGCCGCTGGGAGCGTCTGCGCGCCAACCGCCTGGCGTGGATCACCGCCTACGACGCACCGAAATCGGCCACGGTCGCCTATGTCGAGGTGCGTTGCCGGCCCAGCTCCCTCGAAGCGGTCAGTGCCGCCCTGGCCGAACTGCCCTGGGTCTTCAGCATCGACGAGACCGCCGGGGACTTCGATCTCTTCCTGTCCGTCGCCGCCCCCGACCTTCCCACGCTCGGCCAGTCGGTCCACCGCACCATCGGCGGCCTGCCGGGGCTGCGCTCCACCCGTACCCGGCTCGGGATCACGCTCTACGGCGAAGGCGGCGACTGGCGGATCCGGGCGATGGACCCGGCGGGGCGTGCCACGCTCCCGGCTCCGCGTGCCACGCGGCAGGCCACGTACAGCACGGACATGCGCGAGAGGCCGTCCCCGCAGGACCGGGCGTTGATGACCGCCCTCGGCGCCAACGGGCGGCTCGGCTACACCGAGCTCGGCGCCGCGACGGGGATGAGCGAGCACACCGCCCGGCGCCGGCTCCAGCGCCTGATCCACCACGGCGACGTCAATTTCCGCTGCGACATCGCCCACCCCCTCGCCGGTCTGTCGACCATGGTGATCTACCGGGCCGCCGTCCCGCACGCCCACCTCGAACACACCGGAAACACGCTGGCCCGCATGGAGCAGGTCCGTATGTGCGTCTCCGTAAGCGGACCGCACAACCTCCTGGTCATCGTCTGGCTCCATGGCCTGAACGCCATCGGCCCGTTCGAGATGCTGCTGGCGGAACGCTTCCCGACGCTGGAGGTCAAGGACCGCACGGTGGCGCTGCATTCCCCCAAGCGCATGGGCTGGCTCCTGGACACCCAGGGCCGCGCGACGCGTCGCGTCCCGCTGGACCCGCCCCGGCCCTGACCGGGTTCACGCACATGCTCGCGCTCACGGCGGGCCGGAGCCGAGCAGCGTCCACGCCCCGTAGGCCGCCGACGCCACCGCGAGCACGGCGACGAACGTCACCGTGCGGGCTGTGGTGCGCAGCCGCAGCAGCGCGACGGCGGGCGGGAGGAGCAGCGGGAACGCGGGCATCATCAGCCGCGGCCTGGACCCGAAGTACCCGGAGCCGATCAGCGCGATGACGACGACGGCGATGCAGTAGGCGAGTACGGGGAGCGGCTGGCGCTGCCGTACGCACAGGAACACCACCCATCCCAGGCCCACCAGCGCCGCGCACAGCCCGAGCGCGCCGGGCAGTGGCAGCCCGAGGATGAACGAGGCGAGCGCCACGCCTCCGTCGATGCTGTTGCCCCACTGTGCCTGGACGTCGAAGTACGCGAACGGGCCGCCCTCCCGTACGGCGACGAACACCACGTACGCGAGCCAGCCCAGCGGCGCGAGTGCGGTACCGGTCAGCATCCGTGCGTTGCGGCGGACGATGCCGTCCGTCCGGCCGGCCCGGTACTCCCGTACGAGCGTGACCGCGGCGGTGATCGCGAGGGCGGCGATGAGCGCAGCCGCGGAGGGCCTGGTCAGCCCGGCGAGTACGCACAGTGCGCCGGCCACGATCCAGCGCCGGGTCAGTACGGCGTACAGCGCCCAGGCGGCGAACGCGGTGAACAGTGTTTCGGTGTACGCCATGGACTGGACGAACGCCGTCGGGTACACGCCCCACAGCGCGGCCAGCACCACGCCTGCCCGACGCCCGTGCAGATGCGCCCCGACGGCGTAGATCCCCCAGGCGGCGAAGAGCGCGGCGACCCAGGCGACCAGCAGTCCGGCACCCGCGAGGGAGAGCGGGGTCAGCTCGGCGATGCCGCGTTCCAGAGCGGGCAGCAGGGGAAAGAAGGCCAGGTCGGAGTGGATGCCGCCGTTCGGGAGGGTGACGGTGTGGCCGTAGCCGTTCTCGGCGATCCGCTGGTACCAGACGGAGTCCCAGCGCTCGCCGAGGAGGTGGAAGGCGCTCTTGTCGGCGTTGGACGCGGCGGCGGCGAGGACGACGAGACCGATCAGACGCACGGCCGCGTACGCCCCGAGGGCCGGTGCCGCCGCCGCGAGGGCCGTGGCGAGGCGGCCTCGGACGGGGGGATGCGGCGGTTGCGGCTGCGTTCGGCGGCTGCGCTGCCGCACGAGCTGCTGTGCGGGGGCGGTGGCCTGAGCGGCCGGATCGTCGTCGGGCATGCTGCCGATTATCTCCGCAGCGGGTGGGCCCACCCGCCACGGGCCGGGCAGCGGCGCCCGGCTACGGGCGGAGCTTGGTGCGGGAGAGCGGCAGGGCGGGGGCGATCGACCAGAGGACCTCGGCCTCGTCCTCGCCGGGGTTGTCCCAGGCGTGCGCGGCGCGGGCCGAGAAGGTCGTCGAGTCACCAGCCTCCAGGAACCTGGGCTCGCCGTCCACGCTGAGGCGCAGCGTGCCGCGGACCAGATAGGCGAAGACGGTCTCGGCCTCCAGGCTGTACGCGCCGCCCGAGCCGCCGCCGGGCCGCAGGATCGTCCGCATGACCTGGACGTGCCGTTCCTCGGCCGGCGTGAGCAGGAACTCCTCGATGCCGTGCCCGCCCATCTCCAGCTTGGCGCCCAGGCCGCCCTTCACGACGTCCTGGTCCGGATAGTCGAAGAGCGCGGCGATGCCGGTGCCCAGCGCCTCGCAGATACGGATCAGGGTCGGGACGGAGACCGAGGTCTTGCCGCGCTCGGCGAGGCTGACGAACCCCTTGGTCACGCCTGCGGAATCGGCGACCTGAGCGAGCGTCAGCCCCTGTGCCAGGCGGAGCTCACGCAGCCGCGGACCGATCGTGGACATGTGACTGTCAGGGGCTTCGGGCATGGCGGACACGCTACCTGTCGAGGAAGTCACGGGGAGTGGCCGGGGAGAAATGCAGGTCACAAGGGTCTTTACCCATCGAGTTTAGTGCTGTAAAACATTGACGAAAGTTTAATGGCGCTAAACAAGGCGCCGGGCGGGGCACCGGACAAGGCCTCCTGGTGAGCTGCCGTGCCGCCCCTCCCCCTCCCTGCCCGTCCCGCACCACCCGAGGAGTAAGCCGATGAGCTCCCCGTCCTACCGAGCGAGCACCGCACGCACCGTGCGCGGCGTCGTCTTCCGCTCCCCGGGGCAGAAGGTGACCGTCACCGACGTCACCCTGGCCCCGCCCGGCCCCGGAGAGGTCGAGGTCGCCGTCGCGGCGGCCGGTGTCTGCCACTCCGACCTGCATGTCATCCGCGGCGAGTGGGACCACCCCACCCCGGTCGTGATGGGACACGAGGGCTCGGGCGTGGTCACCGCGCTCGGCGAGGGCGTCACCGGCCTCGAACCCGGCGACCATGTCGTCCTGTCCTGGGTCCCCTCCTGCGGCACCTGCCGATTCTGTCTCTCCGGGCGCCCGGCCGCGTGCAGCCTGGTCGCCGAGGTCGTGGCGCCCGGCGGGGTGCTGTACGACGGCACCAGCCGGCTCTCGGTCGACGGCGAGCGGGCCCACCACTACCTGGGCGTCTCCTCGTTCGCCGAGCGCGTCGTGGTCCCGGCCTCCGGCGCGATCAAGGTGCGCAAGGACGCACCCCTCGATGTGATCGCCCTGGTCGGCTGTGCCATCGCCACCGGTGTCGGCGCGGTCCGCAACACCGCGGGGGTCGAGGCCGGGGCCACCGTCGCAGTCATCGGCTGCGGCGGTGTGGGCCTGTCCTGTGTGCAGGGCGCCCGGCTGGCCGGGGCTGGCCGCATCGTCGCCGTCGACGTCGTCCCCGAGAAGCTGGAGCTGGCCCGCCGGCTCGGTGCGACGGACGCGGTCGACGCGCGTGACGGCGATGTCGTCGAGGCGCTGCGGGCCCTGGTCCCGGAGGGCCTCGACTACGTGTTCGACGCCATCGGCAAGATCGAGACCACCGAGCAGTCCATCGCGGCGCTCGGCCAGGGCGGCGCCGCCGTCATCGTCGGCCTGCCGCCGACCGGCCGCACCGCGCGCTTCGACCCGCTCGCACTCGCCGAGGCCGACCAGCGCATTCTCGGCTCCAACTACGGCTCGGTCGACGCCGCTCGCGACATCCCGGATCTGGTGGACCTCGTGGTGTCGGGTGAACTCGACGTGGAATCGATGATCTCGGCACGGCGCCCGCTGGACGAGGCGGGCGACGCACTGGCCGACCTCGCCGCCGGGCACGCCCTGCGTCAGCTGCTGATGATGGAGGACCGGACATGAGCACCGCCGGAAAGCAGGCCGCGCCCGGAAAGCCTGCCGACGGGCTGGCCCACCGCTCCGTCTCCACGTTCGAGGTCGGCGCGCAGAGCGTCGCGAATGTCGCGCCCAGCGCCGTCATCGCGTTCGCCCCCGCCAGCATGGCGGCGTCCGCGGGCAACGGCGCCTGGTTCTCGTTCTTCCTGGCCATGGCCGCCGTCCTCGCCATCGCGTACTGCATCTGCGTCTTCGCCCGCAGGCGCGCCGGGGTCGGTTCGCTGTACGCCTTCTCCCGGCTCTCGCTCGGGGCGCCCGGCTCCTTCGTGACCGGCTGGGCCCTGCTCATCGGCGCGGTGTGCATCGGTTCGGGTTCACTCGCGGGCGCCGGTTACTACACGGCGCGCGCCCTCGACCAGATCGGCATCGGGCTCTTCACCGGTATCCCCGGCCAGATCCTGCTCGATGTGCTGCTGGCCGCCGTCGCGATCCGGCTGACGATCGCCAGTGTGCGGACGGCGGCACGTGTCGCCTCCGTACTGGAGGTCGTGTCGATCGTCCTCATCGTCGTCGTACTGGTTCCCGCCTTCTTCAAGAGCGGGAACATCATCGACACCGACCAGCTGAGCCTCAGCGGCTCGACCCTCGACGGTGTCGTCTTCGCCGTGGTGCTGGGCGTTCTCGGCTTCGTCGGTTTCGAGGGCGCCGCATCGCTCGGGGCCGAGGCCACCGACCCGTACAAGGCGATTCCCCGCTCGGTGATGGGCAGTGCGGTGCTGGCCGGGGTGCTCTACATGTTCGCGACGTACGCACAGGTCGCCGGGTTCGGTGGGGCGGACGCACTGGCGAAGAGCTCCGACCCGATGGACGAACTGGCGGAGCTGTCGGGCCTCGGCTTCCTGAAGTTCTTCCTGCACGCGGGCTTCGCGGCGTCGTTCGTGGCCGTGGTGATGGCCTGCATCACCGTCGCCGCCCGCCTGCTGTTCGGGATGGCCAAGGAGGGTGTGATGCCGGCCCGGCTCGGTGTCGCCCACCCCCGTCACCGGACCCCTTCCGTGGCGATCTGGGCCGTCGCCCCGTTCGTCGCCCTCCCCGCGGTGCTCGTGGTCGGCGCCGGGACCGAGCCGCTGGATGCGACGTCGTACATCGACACCATCGGCGTCTTCGGCTACATGCTGAGCTACACCCTGGTGTGTCTGGCCGCGCCGTTGTTCGTGCGCCGGATCGGGGCCCGCGGCCTGATCGTCACCTGGTGCCTGGGGCTGATCGGTGCAGCCGCGATGATCTACGTCTTCTACCGCAACCTGTGGCCCGTCCCGGCCTGGCCGCTGAACGTGCTGCCGTACGTGTTCGTGGGCGCGCTGGTCGTCGGTGTCGTCGGCTTCGCCGTGCTGCGGGTCCGGAAGCCGGAAGTCGCCGAACGCGCGGGAACGTTCGCGGACGATCTGGACTGATCCCGGACCACCTCTCCCCGATGCCCGGCTGCCCGCACCCCGCGGGGAGCCGGGCATCGCTCGTTGGGCCCGACTTTGGGGCCAAGGGCCCAGGTCACCCGGCCCGTACGCCCGTACGCTCACGCCCACACCCGAATGCAGAACTGCGGGCACAGGCATGGCAAGTGGGCGTCGGAGAGGAAAGAACCGTGACTGGTGGCGGGGGCTGGGGAAGCGGAGGCGCGGGCCACATACCACCGGGGAGCGGGGGTGGTGGTTCCGGCGCGAGCGGGGGTGCGTTCTTCGCACTGACCCGTAGTTGGGCCGCCGGTGCTCTCGTCTACATCGCCGCCGGATACCTGGTGTCGCGCGGGCTCGTCGAGATGCTCGCCACCGACGAACGGCTCACGTCCTTCGGCTGGCGCCTCGCCCTGCTGCACGTGCCGAACGTCATCACGACCGTGCTCACGGTCCTGGCATCGGCCCGCGTCCTGCCCGACGAACAGCGCGAGTCCCGGCTTCTGACGCTGCTCGCCTCCCTGGGTGTCCCGCTGGCCGCGCTCGCCTATGGATTCGCCGTGTCCTGGCATCTCGTGGGCTTCGAGGGCACGTTGATGCCGATCGTCTCGCTGGTGACCGGTTCGGCCGTGGGGCTGGCCGTCGACCGGCTGCTGGACGACCACGACCGCGAGGAACAGTCGCCCGCGCCGTACCACCCGTACTCCTGGCGGGACGGCGGAGCCACCGCCATGGAGTACCTCGGGGTGATCGTCCTCGTCGTCACGATGATCGGCGCGATGGCGATGGCGGGTGTCGGCGGGCAGATCGGGGAACGCATCCGCTGTGCGATCAATTCAATGGGCGGCGGCGGTGCCGGCTGCTCCACCGGCGGCGGGGACACCACCGCGAAGCCGAAGACGGACGCCGACTACGAGCCCAAGATGTGCCAGGTCTCCAGCATCTCCGACACCGTCGGCGACAAGGTCAAGATCGGCTGGTTCGAGTGGGGCAACGAGTACGGCTTCCAGCAGAAGGTCAGCCAGGCCAAGACGGATGTGAACGAGGACGGCAAGGTCGACGAGAACGACAAGCTGGTCTACATGACGTTCACGGATGCCGCCTCGGCCGGTGCCACCGCCGGCACCCCCGGCGTCAAGCTCGGCAAGCTGGGCAAGGCCGATGTGGACGTCGGCGGCGGCATCAAGATCACCAACGGTGACACCTGGGTCTTCAAGAGCGAGGAGGACGCCAAGAAGATGCGGGACGACATCGAGGAAATGAAGATGTGGGAGACCTCCACCAAGTACAGCGGTGGCTACGGCGGCGGCTGGTACTCCGGGATGAAGTGGGCCGACAAGAAGAAGGACGTCGAGAGCAAGATCGGTGACAAGAAGATCTCGTACTCGACCGTCGGCCTCAATGTGTACGCGGACGGCGGCCTCTCCATCAGTGCGGGCGACGAGACCAAACTCGGTGCCAAGCTCGGCGGCAAGGCCAAGTTCTCCCCCGAGGTGACCATCACCAAGGACGACGTCAACGGCAACGAGTCGTACACGTACACCGCCAAGCTCGATCTGGAGGGCAAGGTCGGCGGTTCGGCCGGTCCGCTCGGCGGCACGGCCACCGCGAAGGACAGCCGGACCGGGGCGATCACCGTCACCCGCGACCAGAAGACCGGCAAGATCGTCCGCATCGACATGACCCAGACCGTCGAGGGCGGCTCCACATCCGACAAGGGCGACATCAGCGGCGACAACGGCAAGAAGGACGGCGACAAGCGCGGCGGCAAGGTCAGCGGCACCGACTCCTCCAGCGAGACCGGCATCGAGGTCCGGACGAACTCGATCATCTTCGGCAAGGACACCGACAAGGCCACCGAGGACAAGCGGGCCGTCGCCGAGCAGTGGCTGAACGGCTCCGGCAACAACACCGCCCCGTTCGAGTACATGTTCGGCGACCACTCCATGCAGCAGAAGCCCACCGGAACCGACCCGTTCGACCAGCTGATGTTCCAGGACGGGCTGTCGAGCAGCATGAAGTACCACGGTGAGACGGATGCCCAGGAGTTCGGCTTCGAGGTTTCGCTCGGCATGAGTCTCGGATTCTCCATCTCGGACGAGCACAAGAAGGAGACACTGACGGACGCGCAGTTCCTCGGGGCTCCGCAGGGTGACAAGCGCTCGTACCTTCCGTACAGCTACTGCGCGAAGTAATTCATACACCGGGTACGGCTACGGTGCGCAGCAACCACGCACGACGACGAGGCGATAGGCGATGACGACGACGATGAAGATGTCCCGGGCAATCGGCGCAGCTGCTGCCGCCGCCATCGGCCTCGCCCTGCTCACCGGCTGCGGCGACGACGCCGCCGCGGTTCCGGAGGGCTGGAGCAAGCTCGACACCAAGAGCCTCTCCGTCGGCTACCCCGAGAAGAAGGGCTACAAGGAGCAGCCCGCGGCCGACCGGGCCAAGGCCAACGCCGCCGTCGCGCTGAAGGAGGAGGGCGGGCTGCGCACCGGCATGGTCTCCGTACAGCTCGACTTCGCCACGGGCGTGGACGACGCCGGTGAGGCGGCGGCTGCGGCGGGTGCCGGTATCGGTCTCGGAGCGACCCGCAAGGAGACCTCGGACGTGCGGCTGGCGGGCGCGGAGAGCGCCCGTGAGGCGCGCAGGATCGACTACGAGTTCACGTCGAGCGGCAAGGAGCAGACCCCGGCGCCGGGCACCGAGATGACGGGTGTCGTGGTGGCGGGCGTCGATTCGAAGGACGTGCCGTTCGCGGTCCGGATCAATGCCGTGAAGGGCTCGCTGAGCCGGCAGGACCTCGACGCGTTCGTCGAGTCGATCACCGTCAAGTAGCGGATCAGGGGCGCTCGTTCATGCAGATCCTGCCCGGCGGCACGGCCACGTTCCTGCTGCTGTTCGGCCTGTTCCTCGGCGCGTTCGCCGTCCGCTCGGCGCTGCGTCTGAATCGGGTGCTGCGGCTGGTCCGGCACGGCGAACACGCCGAGGGCCGGTGCGCGGACCGCCGGACGGTCGACCGGGGGCCGGGCATGGACCGGAGTCACGTCACCGAGTACGTCTTCGCCTTCCGTACCCGCGACGGCCGCGACATCGAATTCACCGACCACGCCCCAGGGCCGTTCGGCTTCGAGGTCGGGGCGCCGGTCCGGGTCAGCTACGACCCCGCGGCCCCGTCGAAGCACGCCACGGTGGCGGGCCCGGGGGCGTGGGGGCCGGTGGTGATGCCTGCGGTGTTCACGGTCGTGCCGGGGGTGTTCGCGGTGGGACTGCTGGTCGGGTTCGCGGCGATGCGGGGGTTGCTCTGACGGGCGTGCAGGCGAGCCGGCGTGCAGGCGTCAGAACTTGTCCCGGTCGTACGGCTCCGGGATCGGCTCCAGCGCCCCGGCCGCCCGCAGTTCCCTGTCGGCCTCGACGATCGCCTCGACGCTCGGCACGGTCGTACCACCCCGGGTGAGGTCGATGACCAGGCCGCCGTCCGCGGTACGCGTGTAGGTGCCGTCGAGCCCTTCGGGTGCCGACGCCGCCCGCCCTGCGGAGAGGTAGACCGCTCGGCCGCAGCGGGGATGGGAATTCTCGCGGTCGAACTCATCGGACACGGCCCGGAACTCGGACTTGTTGTACACCTGACCGGCATCGATGTCCCAGGCCTCGGCAATGACGCGAAGCATCTCGGGGGTGCGACGGATCACCTCTGCCGATTCCTTCACCTCACGGGAGCGGAAGGTGACCGCGAGGGAGTTCGTGACCCACTGGGAAGTGCCGCCCGCGTGAACGGCCACGGTCACGCGCGGCGTCCCCGGGTTCTGCGCCCAGAGCGAGGACGTCATTCCGATCACGCCGATGTCCGGTGCTACGTTCTTCCGCTCGATGTAGGCGGTCAGTGTGTCGACCGAAGGTTCCAGAACGGGGTCCGAAGCGACCCCGTCCTCCGCCTCGTGCCACCCGTCGAACGTCGGACCGTCAATGCCCTTGAGCCCGTTCAGGGTAGTGAGCCAGCGTTCGGCAATCGCTGATGTGCTCTCTTCGCGGACACCCCACAGGCCGTTGGCCACGACGTACAACACGGCTTTCCCTTCAGCCTTGCTTCCCGTTCCGCTTGCCCGGTCCTCGGCCGCCCGTACTCAGCCCGTCACATCACCAGGCGTGTGAATCACCTTAACCTTGATGCCCCGGGCCTCGAACATTTCCCTGGCCGCCTCCGCGACGTCCGGATCGGACAGGTGCCATTCGACCGGCTTCCCACGCGCCGCGTCCACTTGCCGGGCGGCTTGATCCGCCCACCGGTCCGCGACCTTCGGGGTGAGTTCCCCGGTCTCGGCGTTGTAGAAGTCCTTGCCCTTGTACCCGTACTTCGCCTCCAGGTAGGTGCCGCGCGAGGCGTCCCAGCCGTCGAAGTCGACCGGCTTCCCCGTGAGCTTGTCCAGCGGAACCCGGTACTCCTTTCCGCGGCCCACCTTGGAGATCTGCTCCTGATAACGGGCGCCCATTTCGGTCGGGTAGTTCCAGACGCCCGGCTTGATTTCCTGCCAGTTTCCTACCCCGCCGTCCTTGGCCCCGGCCGGCGGGTCCTTCAGGTCCTTGTACCAGGCCGGCTTCGGTTCGTTCTGAGCACGCTCCAGGTTCTGCCGTCGCTTGGCCGCGTCAGCCGCCTTCTTCGCCTCGTCGGCCAGCCTCTGGGCCTCGTCGGCGGCCGCCTTCTTCTCCGGGTCGGCCTCGTCGCACTTTCCGGTGAGGAACCCGACGGGCACGGACGTGCGGGCCGCGGCCAGGACGCCGGTGCCGGAGCCCGGCAGGCCCATGCCCGGCAGGCCCGGGCCCGCGTCGTCACCGGCGTACGGCACTCGTACGCGACCGCCCATGCCGACCGTGCAGCCCTTGAGGCCGGCCTGCTCGGCCGCGTCATCGGCGTGCTGCTGCGCTTCCTTCGCGGCTTTCTCGGCGCCCGCGACATCGCCCGCCTTGGCGGCCTTCTTCGCCTTGGACGCGGCCTCCGAGGCCTTCTCGGCCACTTCGCCGAGCTTGCCGAGTTTCCCGAGCTTGCCCAGCTTTCCGAACTTGCCGACGAGCTTGGCCTCGCCGTAGCCGGGGATGAACAGCGAGCCGATGTTCCACAGGCCGGTGCCGATCGCCTGGCCCTCGTCGCCCCTCTTCCACATGTCGCGTACGTCGTCGCCGATGAACATGTCGTCCAGGACCTTCACCCCGGTGCCGCCGGACGCCTTGGTCCAGTCCCAGACCGCACCGAGGTAGTCACCCTTGGACCACTTGTCCCCGGCGTCCTTGGAGTCCTGGCTCCACTTGTCACCGAGGCTTTTGCCGTAGTCCATCAGGCCGTTCCACGCCTTGACGGGGTGGATGATCGTGTCGAAGGTGCCGGTGATGTCGCCCCACAGCCCGTCGCCGACCAGGCCCTTGAAGAAGCCACCGGTCTGGTGCGCGGCACAGGAGAAGAACGCCCCGACGCCGGAGGTGCAGCTCTCGCCGGGCTTCTCGTCGCCGCCGTTGCCGCCGTTGTCCACAACGTCGCCACCGTCCGGTTCCCCGGAGGTGTCCACGTCGTCGCCGCCGTCGTCGACCTGGGTGGCGGTGCCGCCTCCGCCGGAGCTGCCGGAACCGGAGCCGCCGGCGGCGTCGGAACCACCGGCCGCATTGGAACCACCGGCCGCGTTGGAACCACCGGCCGCGTTGGAACCACCGGCCGCGTTGGAGCCACCGGCTGCGTTGGAGCCACCGGCTGCGCCCGCCCCTCCGGAGTCCGTACCACCGGACGCGGCCGCCCCACCCGAATCCGTACCACCGGACGCAACCGCGCCACCCGAATCCGTACCACCGGACGCAACCGCCCCACCGGAGTCCGATCCACCCGAGCCCGAGACGGACCCGCCGGATTCCGTACCCCCGGAATGCTCCCCGTCCCCCGCCACCACATCGCCCCCGGGCGCAGGGCACGCGCTTCCGGTCAGCCGGCAGATCGCGTTCTGCATCTGACCGGTCAGCTGGGCGCCGATCCCCGTGGCGATCAGTCCGCCGATGAGGGCCACGACCACCAGGACCATGCCCAGGTATTCCATCGCGGTCTGACCGCCGTCGTCGCGGCGCCATTTGATCATCCGCGCGATGCTGAACGGCCGGTGCGGCACACGCTGTTCGAGGGGAAGCTCGAACCAGTCGCGCGAGCTCGGCCGGAACAGCATGATGACAACGGCGACGGGCATCACCAGCTGCGTCACGCCTCGCCCGCCGCCGTCCCCGCCGAGGGTCGCCAGCGCGCCGAGGGTGAGCCAGACGTGTACGGCCAGGAGTCCGCGCCAGATCCAGATGCCACCGGTCCGCAGATAGAACGAGAGCACGAATGCGGTCACGCTCGGCAGCGCCGCGTACAGCAGGAGCCCGAGCAGCTGGCCGTCGACCTCATTGACCGCCGACGCCACCGTCAGCACACCGGCACCGCCCAGGACCGCGGCCGCGAAGAGGACCCGGACGAGGATCAGTACCGCCTGCAGCGGGCGCGGCAACGGCTGCCTGCCCTGCTGAGTCACGGCAGCGCCCCCACCGGCGCCGCCCGAAACCGCAAATCCGCCTATGCCAGACACGACGAGTCCCCCAGCTTGCCGGTGTGCAGCCACAGTTCAGCCACTCCACGCATCCGACCACATCGGCACCCTTCGGGCATGGGCCTCAGGACCCAATGCGAGGCTCAAAGTTGCGGATTCCGCCCGGAGTTGCAGATACGCAGAAGGCCAGGGACCCGCCTCCGCTACCGGCTGGGGACCTCGCTCCCGAACAGCATCCACGGCGACTGGTCGAATGATGCCACTCCGGACAACTGCGGTTGCATCGCAGCGATTTCATGCCGCACTGCGAGCGTGTCGGGCCAACTGTCGAAGAATGTCGTGCCGTTGATGACGACACCGCTCCAGTCGGTCGCCGCCGAGGCGCCCTCGCGATCGACCACGAAGCCGATGCAGAGCACGGAAGCCCTCCCTATCGCCTCCCTGATCGCCCGCGCGGCCACCTCCTGTTCGTCCCGCGTCAGCCGCCCGAATCCGAATTCGAGCGCGACGACTCCATCCCCCATCCGCCGGATGCGCGCCGGAACTTCGGCTCCGCTGTTCACCCACAGCAGGAAGTCGACCCTGTCGAGCCGCTGCAGGCCGGCCAGGAGTACGAGCTGCTCCCTGGTCACCCACGACGGAGTACCCCACGGATCCGGCCCCGGGCCGAGGAGCGTGACCCGCCTCGTGACGGGGTGCCTGAGCCGCAGTCCCGCCGCGTCGAGATCGCCGAAGAGCGACTCGGCATCCGGGCGGCTCCAGCCGAGGTGGTACGAGTAGAAGAAACCGTCACTCATCGACACATCACCCCAAGAAGTGGTGGAGCGTGAAGATCCAGGTGCGCATGGGCACACCGGACAGGCGCTCGTGGCGGGCGCCTGGTCAGGTGGGCTCATGGTTGGTCGCGTACGAGCGTAATGAGCTCTGCCCGCCCGGGCTTGGGCCCACGGACCCAGGGGCGGGCCCCAATGGAACAAAGCGATGGACAGGGGGCAGCGGATCGCACATCGTGTACGCCGATGACACGCACCGATACGCCTCCCGCACGGGACGAGCGCACCCAGCTGGCCACCTTCCTCGACTACGCCCGCGACACCGCACGCGCAAAGTGCGAGGGCATCTCACCGGAAGATGCCCGCCGCGCCCCGCTGCCCGGCTCGCCCCTGATGACGGTCTCCGGGCTGATCAACCACCTCAGCTGGGTCGAGTACTACTGGTTCGAGGTAGCCTTCCTCGGCGGCGAGGACGAAGGGCCGTGGACGGACGAGGACCCCGACCGCGAGATGCGCATCGCGGTGGACATGCCGCTCGCCGATCTGCTGTCGGAGTACGAGGCGCGGACCGCCCGCTACCGCGAACTGGTCGCCTCCCACGAGCTGGACACGTCGGCCAAGCGCCCGCACAGAGACGGCCGGTATCCCGATCTGCGCTGGATCGTTCTGCACCTGATCGAGGAGACCGCCCGGCACAACGGCCACCTCGACATGATCCGGGAGATCGTCGACGGCACCACCGGCGTCTAGCCGGACAAGCCGCTCGGTCACAACGGCATGGCGTGCCGAGGCGCCGTAGTTGTCATGCTGAATCGTGTGTGGCCCGGTCAGCGCGTCCCGGAGAACAGCGCGTTGAGTTCCGGGAAGGCGATGCCATCGGCGAGGGAGCCGTAGTCACCGCTGTCGAAGAGCTCCCGCGCGGCGCGGCGGGCGGCAGCGTACGCGGCCTGCGCCACGCCCGAGCCGAGGCTGACGCGGGCCACGCCGAGGGCGCCCAGCTCGGCGACGGTCGGGGCGCCCGGTCCGGCCATGACGTTCAGTGGTACGGCGATGTCCTTGGCCAGCGCCGCGATCGTGGTGGTGTCGGTGACGCCAGGGACGAAGATGCCGTCCGCGCCGGCGTCGACGTACATGCGCGCCCGGGACAGGGTTTCCGCCAGTCGGGTGTCCGGGTCCCCGAGCCCGAACAGGTACGTGTCGATACGGGCATTGAGGAAGAGATCCGCGCCCGCCCGGTCAGCGGTCCGCCGGGCGACGGCCAGCCGTGTCGCGAGCTCGCCCGGGGGCCGGGTGCCGTCCTCGATGTTGACGCCGACGGCGCCTGCCGCGAGTACCCCGGTGACGGTCTCGGCGATGTCGGCCGCGTCCTGCCCGTACCCGCCCTCGATGTCGGCGGTGACCGGAACCGCGACCGCGGCGGTGATTCGCGAGATCAGTTCCAGTGCCTGTTCGCGGGCGAGGGCGTCGCCGTCCGGGGAGCCCAGCGACCAGGCGACGCCGGCGCTGGTGGTGGCGATCGCGGGTGCGCCCGCGGACTCGATGACGCGGGCGCTTGCGACGTCCCAGGCGTTGGCGAGCGCGAGGGGTCCGGCGAGGGTGTGCAGGGAGCGGAAGAGGCGGGCTTTGTCCGGCTGCGCGGTGATCATGCGAGCAGTCAAACATTGGCCGTTGGTCGTCCGCTGGCGAGAATCCGACAACGGCGTCGACCTGGAGCTACGTGCCGGCTCCACCGGGGTGGTGCCGGTGGTGGCCGTCGGTGGGACGGGGCGTGAGATGCGGCCGGCGAGAAGGCGTGCGTTCGATGACCAGGAGGGCGGCGTCGTCGGCCGGCCGGCTGCCGATATGGGTGAGCAGATCGCGGTGGATGTGGTGCAGCAGAGTATCGGGGTTGGTGACGGGGAAGGAGGCGACCCGTTCGGCGAGCGGGTAGAACGCTCCGGACGGCGAGCGGGCTTCGATGACACCGTCGGTGTAGAGGACGAGCATGTCACCGCCTTCGAAGGTGAACGGGTCGACGCGGTCGTCCTCGATCGGTCGTTCGCACACACCCAGCGGAGGCAGGGGCTGTCGGGCGTACAGGACCGTGACCTGCTGATCGTGCACCAGCAGAGGGGGGGGATGTCCGCAATTGATCATCTCGGCGGTCGGCGGGCCGTCGTCGGGGATCTCCAGGACGAGGCAGGTGATGAAGTGCTCGCCGGGGTCGTGCTCGGTGTCCGTCACGTCCTCCAGGCTCCGGGAGACGCTGTCTCCGAGGGCAGCTACCAGCCCGGGGAGGGTGGCATACCGGTGAGCGCCCTCACGGAATGCCCCCAGCACCAGCGAGGCCTCACCGATGGCGGCCAGCCCGTGGCCCCGGACATCGCCGATGACCACCCGGGTCGCGGCATGCGCGGCGCGGGCGAACGCAAACAGATCACCCCCGATCTCGGCCTCGTCCTCCGCGGACATATACAGCCATGCCACCTGCAACGGCCCGATCCGGCGTGGCGGAGGCCGAAGCAGAACCCGCTGAGCCGCCTCCGCCACAGAGCGTGCCCGGCTCAGCGCCCGGTCGCGCCGCTCCCGCACAAACCGCATGAAAACCGCCAAGGCGGAGAGCGCGGTCAGCGCGATGATCTGCGCTATGTGGTTGGTCGTGGCCAGTTCGCCGAGGAAGACAGCGATGAACACCTGGGCCGCCACTGCCAGGACCCCGGCGACAGCGGTGAGCCGTGGCCCGGCGAGGGAGGCGGTCAGAGCGGGCGCGATGACCAGCAGTGGACCCAGCTGGATGTCGTGCCCGGTGTAGATATCCAGCGCGGTGATCGTCACAATCAGCGCGAACGGGACCGCCACCAGCCCACCGCCGACTGGATGTTCCTGGAGGTGATCCCACAGACGTCGCGCACCCATATGACCCTCAGCACCTCCTGGGCGTCCACCGCCGCGACCTCACCGGGCTCCGTGCGGCGCTCGCCGAACTCCTGGTCGGCCGGCGAGGCAGACCGCATCTCGGGTGGGCCGGCGGGGCAGGCCCTCAGTCCTCCAGTTCGGCGAGCCAGCGCAGGGCGCGCAGACCCGGCAGGAAGCAGTACTCACCGCCTCGGGTGACCACGAAGCTGGGCAGGTTCCGCAGGCGGCGCCGGACCGGCTTCTCCGGGATGGTGGCGCTGCCGGTTCCGTCGTGATGCCCGGCTACCGGGTCCTTCTCGCCGGGGTAGCCGATGAAGTTGCCGTCGTTGACCCACTCGGCCTTGATGAATTCAAACTGTCGTTCAAGGTGGGCTCCGATGAAGACTCCGACCAGGCCCCGGTCGGCGCCGTCGTCTTCCAGCACCCCCTCCGGCAGCGGCGGGCCGTAGGTGGTGCCGCGGCGGATGAGGCGGTGCATCCGTGCGTCGCCGATGATGGTGGCATCGCGGGGGTTGGTACGCCGGATGTGCGCGCCGGCGGGGCACCGGAAACCGCGATCGTCGTTCTCCCGGTACAGGAAGTCGTTGTTGCGGTGCGGATCCGCACCCAGCGCCGCGTCATCGTGCTCAGGGGCCAGCGTCAGCGGCGCCCCGCTGGGCCAGCGCCCCACCATCTTCGCCGCCAGGAGCGCCTCCTCCTGGGCACTGGAGGTGTTCGCGCGCAGGTACTGGCGCCAGGCCGCCACCTTGGTGTGAATCTTGCGCACGGCCACATAGGTCCCGTTGCGCCCCAGCACGTCGGGGCTGGGCATGGGTGGCGGACTGCCGGTTTCGTCGGGGTAGCCGAGGATGAATTCGCCGGCCTTGATGGGGGCTTCCTGGGGGTTGGAGCCCGGCAGCCCGAGGCCCTCGATGTTCGGATGGCTGATGCCGTCGCGGAAGCCGAAGGTGGTGCGTCCAGTCGGGAGCTGGTGGACCTCCTGCTGCCAGATCACCTGGACACCGGGCGTGTCCTGGCAGGCGACGCGGGCCCGCTCCAGAGCCTTGTCCAGCCGCGCCGCATCGGGAGAGAGGGCACTCAACGCGATATGCACATCGGCCGTTCCGAACGGTGGCTCCCAATGGGCCGGGGCACTCTCGCCCACGTCGCCGATCAGGTCCGCACGCGCGGCCATGCCCTGACGAAACGCCTGCGGAAAGCTGTCCAGCGATTCCTGGGGCACCCCCAGGGCCCGCAGCCCCTGGTAGGTGAACGCCACCGCCACCCAGGCATCCCGGCTCGGGTCCGCACTGGGGAAACCACCCTCGACCGCCGGGAGCAGCCGCCTCAGCAGGGAACGCCCGGCGTGGCGGTCATCGACACGCAGGAAGATGAACCTTCCCTCGTACGGCACAGGCCGTGGACGCAATGCCCCGCTCTGGACGTCGTCGATCTCGACGCCCACGCCCGCTCCGCTCGCGCTTGCCGCCGCGTTCATGATCGTTTGTGCCTCCACATCGGTCTTCAACCGGAGGACCCCGCGGCGGCCGACTCGCACCCGCCGACGCGGTCCGTGACGCGCCGAGGTTGGTCGTGTCCGGCTTCTAGGCTGCGGCTTCCTCCATCAGCTTCTGGAAGGCCGGCGTAGCCAGCAACTCGGCGTTGGCCGGGTTGTCCAGCGCCGCCCGGAACTCGGGGGTGTCCAGCACCGCCTGGAACGCCTTGTTCACGCGCTGGTCCTTCCAGATCTGCTGAACGGTCAGATCGGGATAGGAGCTGACGAAGACCCCCGCAGGCGCCTGCTGGGCGACGAACCAGTCCTTCACCCCCGGATCGGCGATGCCGGGGAACCCTTCGGTGTGCGAGAAGACCTTGTCGAAGCGGCCCCCGACCACCGTCTTGCCGAAGTCGTCGATGTAGGTGTCCCAGGAGCCGTCGAAGACGCTGGCGAACATGTGCCGGGTGTCATTGTCGAAAATCACGTGGCGTGCATCGTGCAGGGTGCCGATCTGGCGCAGCGCCGCACGGTTCGCCTCGTCAGCCGACCCGCCCGCGAGCGTGGCGAGATCCTCACGCAGCGCATCCGCATGCCCCGGCTTGATCTTGGTGAAGACGGTGAACTCGCTGCACACCCCATCCTTCATGCCCGGGCGCTCGGGCTGGGGTGACGGGGTTGCATCTGTCGTCGCAGCCATAGGAGCCTCTCCTGCCACGCATCCGTCCGAGGGGCGCCAAGCGCTCGGGGGTGAGGCGCCATCGCCCTCGTCTCCCATGATGACCGCGCCGCGCCGCGCGCGCCTCACCAGTCCGAGGCAACCCGTCCATCGCCCGCGCCAACGACACTGTGGTCAATACACCTGGTCGGGCGGTGCTGTGCCAGGGGCGCCGGGGTGGTGAACAACTCCGGCCTCCCGGAGTCCTTCCCTGTCCGGCTACCCCATCGCGGCAATGCCAGGTGCGATGTGCTCGGCGATCTGGTGCGTGAAGCTGACCGGGTGCCGGTCGGGCAGCACCTGGATCTCGCTGATGCCCAGGTTCGCGTACGCCTCCGCGTCCGCGAGAAACGCGTCCGGCCTGGCCAGCACCGGGCCGTTGTACATCACGGTCTTCGCGATGGCGTCGTAGTCACGGTCCTCCGCGGCGCAGTGGGCGCGCAGCACATCGAGTTTGTGCGCCACTTCTTCCTGGTCGGTGGCGAACAGATTGCAGGCATCCGCATAGCGGGCGGCCAGGAGCAGGGTCTTCTTCTCGCCCCCGCCGCCGATCATGATCGGCGGGCGCTCGCCGATCGGCTCGGGCACGCACAGCGTCTCGGCGAGCTGGTAATGACGGCCCCGGAACGGGCCGTTGTCGTCGCTCCACATCTGCAGGCAGATCAGGATCGTCTCCTCCAGCCGTTCGAACCGCTCGGCAACCGGAACCACCGGCACTCCGAGCCCGTACTGCTCCCGCTCGTACCAGGAGGCGCCGATGCCCAGCCTGGCCCTGCCACGCGACAGCACATCGAGACTGGTGACGATCTTCGCCAGCAGCCCGGGGTGCCGGTACATCACACCCGTGACCATCAGGCCGAGTGTCATGCGCTCGCTCACCGCCGCCACGTAGCCGAGCGTGGTGTACCCCTCCAGCATCGGGTCGTCGGCGACGGTCTGCCCGGTCTCCATCTGGAAGTAGTGGTCCATCACGGTGAACGACGAGATCCCCGCCTGTTCGGCGATCCTCACCGACTCCGCGAGCGTCGGCGCGATGAGCGCGGGGTCGGCCGGTGTCGAGTAGTTCCAGTAGTGCAAGCCGAGATTCACGTCCGACCTCCGCGGGTCAAGGGAGAGCAGGCCGGGACGGCGTCGCCGTCCCGGCCGAAGTGTTCAGGACGCGTGCTTGGCGTACTCGCTCTGCACCGCGTCGACGCTCACGTACTCGCGGTCGGGCAGGTTCCTCGCGGCGGTGGCACGTTCCGTGAGCCCGTTCGCATCCATTCAATTACGCTATGCAGTCACTCGTCACGCTACGCGAGGTCGGATTCATCGGCATTTCGGCACGCCCGGCCGAGCGGACCCTGCGCTCGGCACGGGTAGGCCACGGATACCGCCGGGGTCGCCGGGGTGTGCGGCTCGCGCGTCACAGCACCGCTCCTGCCGCCCGGCCGACGCATACGGGTCAAAGATGGGCCCTTCTCGGACACTGATTCGCCTCGCTCGCGACGTCGACGTTGCGAAGGACATCCTCGATCCCGACCGTTCATACGCCTACGGGGGAGGAAACACGTGCGCGCACGCGGGTCACGTATGAGCGTCCTCGCCGCGGCACTGACTGCGGCAGCAATCGCGGGTGGTGTCACAGCATCGGGGAACTTCGCTCCCCGGACACCCGCAGCGGCAGACCGGGCCCGGCTGTCCCAGCTCGCTCGGAGCTACCTGCAACAACGCGCCGACCTGGTGACCCGGGCCGTCGCGCAGTCCCCCACCCCCGAACCACCGGCCGCGGCCACACCGTCGATGCGGACCGAGTTGCGGACGGAATTCGCCGCGCTGGTCCGTCAAGGCCGCGCCTACCGGCAGGCCGACGGCGGGTACATCCGCGCCACGGTCGATGTGACGGTGAACGACGCGGCGGAGGAGGGTGACACCGTGACACTGCACATCACGGAGGACACCCGCCTCCACCACCCGTTCACCTCCGCTCAAGCAGCGGAAGGAGCCCCGGAGTACGAGGAGTACTCACTTCCTCACACACTGACCTTCACCCGTGGCCCTTCGGGGTCCTGGCTGCTCGCCTCGGACAGGGCCGAGCTGAACGACGGGCTCGCGCCGAGCACGCAAGTCGCCGCGTCCAGCCCGGCGTGAGCGCTACTTGAGGGCGTAGGCCCGGGTGATGGTCTGGACCGTGCGGTTGCCCGCGGCGTCCCAGGCCTCGGTCCTGAGGGTCACGAACCCGTTGGTGTCCGCCGCCTTGGGATGCAGCACAAGGGCCCGGAAGGAGTTGCTGTCCTTGCGCAGCACCTTGGCGGACTTCCAGGTGGCCCCGTCGTCGTAGGAGACCGACACCTTGGCGCCGGCGATGCCGCCGGACCCGGTCCAGCCCTTGGGACGACCGGCGTCCACGGTGAAGGCGAACGCCCGGCCGGCCGCCGCCTGGTTCAGGATGTTCAACGGCACGTCGTAACCGAGCATGACCGTGGAAGTGAAGCGGACCGGCTCACCGCCCCGGAACAGCCACGACTGGCGGAAGGTCGTCAATGGCGAGTCTTTGCCGCTTGTTTCCGCCCCTTGTGAGGGCCCGCCGGGACGGTCAGGACGGCCGCCGGGCTTGCGGCACCGGGCAGCGCCCAGGAATCGGAAGCCGAGTACGCCGCGTTGCTCTCCGGGCGGCCGGTTGCGGAAGCCGGCACGGAGGGTACGCGGAGGACTCCCCTCCGCGTACGGCCGCGCATACCCTGGCACGTATGACCACGGGGGATGAACTGCTCCTGCTCGCGATAGTCCCGGGCAGGCGGCGAATCCGGATACGGGCCGAGGACCGGCTCCGGTTCGCCTTGCGGGCCTCGGAGTTGGCGGACCTGGGCCTGGCCGGACGGATCGCCCTCCGCCCCCGACGGATCGAGGTGATGGACCCCCGGCGCGTCGAGGACCGCCGCCTGAACAACATCCTGCACAGTCTGGGCGCGACTGCGCCCCCGCCCAGCCTCAAGGACTGGCTGCGCCGGACACCGCGCTCCCTCGCCACCGAGTACCTCTCCCGACTGGAGGACCAGAGGGCGGTCCGGGTCCGCCGGTGGCGCGACCCCAGCGGCCGTAAGCGCCACGACATTCTCTCCGTCGACCTGCCGCGCCGCCAGGCACTGCTGGCCCGCCTCGACAGCGTGATCCGCTCCGGCTCCGCGACGTCCACCGCCGACCGCGACCTGACCCTCGCCGCCCTCGTCCAGGCCGCGGGCCTGGCCCCTGCCGTCTACCCCGGCCTGCGGGGCATCACCGACCGCCGCCGTTTGGCCGCCCTCACCGCGACCGGCCGCCTCGCCCCCGCAACCGCCGGAGCGGCTCCGGCCGCCGACGAGGAACTCGCTGCGGCACTGACCACCGGCGCCGACGTCCTCACCCGACAACTCACCGACGAACTCAGCGACCTCTACGCCGACTTCACCACCGGCGGCCACGGCCTCGGCCATGACCTGGACCCGGGCAGCTGGTCCGAGGGTGGCGCAGGCGGCACCGGCCACCACGGCGGCGGTCACGGGGGCAGCGGCCACAGCGGCTGGTGACACCGACGGCCGGGAGTCGCACGCCCCTTGTTCCCCGGCGTCGTTCCGGCCCCGCAGCCGACGTCGGCACGTGATGCCCGACCCGAAGCCGAGTTCTAAGGGCAGGAACTCCCACTGGATGCCGGTGTGGAGCATGTGATCGGGTGCTGCTCGCCGTAACCACGGATCTCGAAGGTCACGGCCCGCCCTACCCCTTGACCGGTACCGACTGCATGGCGTTGGCACACTGCATCGGTGATTCACCGTGATTCGACACCGAGGTAAGGGCGGCTCAACTACCTTACTGCCGTGGACCAATTGATCACCGAGGATCCGATGTGCATCGGTCCGTATCGCCTGATAGCCCGGCTGGGCGCGGGCGGTATGGGCCTGGTGTATCTGGGCCGCTCCGAAGCCGGACGAACAGTGGCTGTGAAGGTGGTGCAGGCCGAGCACGCCCAGCACCCTGAATTCCGCAGGCGGTTCGCACGCGAGGTGGCGGCTGCCCGCCGGGTGGGCGGCACCTGGACGGCAGCCGTGCTCGACGCCGACACGGAGGCCCCGGTGCCCTGGGTGGCGACCCAGTACATCCCCGGGCCCGATCTGACCACCGTGGTCGCCAAGGACTTCGGGCCGTTGCCCGAGCACTCGGTCCGCACCCTCGCCAACCGCCTGGCAGTGGCTCTGCAGTCGGTCCACGGGGCGGGCCTGATCCACCGCGACCTGAAACCGTCCAATGTGCTGGTGACGGTGGACGGCCCGCGCGTGATCGACTTCGGTATCGCACGGGCCATGGACAGCCTCGCCGGGGACAGCCTGCACACCCGCACCGGGATGCTCATCGGATCCCCCGGCTTCATGTCGCCCGAACAGGTACGCGGCCTCGACCTCACACCGGCCAGTGATGTGTTCTGCCTGGGTGCCGTCCTCGTCTACGCCGCCACCGGCCGCCTCCTCTTCGGCGCCACGGAAACCGGCCTGAACGCACACCTCTTCCGGATCGCGGAGGAGGAAGCGGACCTGACCGGCGTACCGGAGTCACTCGTCGATCTCGTACGCGCATGCCTGCACAAGGACCCGGCACAGCGGCCCACGCCCGCCGACGTGGCCGCCCGTACGGCCACCGACCAGGACGGCGAATGGCTACCCGGCTCCGTGCTCGCCCAACTCGGACGCCATGCCGCCCAGTTGTTGGACTTCACTCCGGAGACGCGGGCCGCGCAGCCGGACCCGCGCATCCCTGCCCAGGCCCAGCGTCCACCGCAGCCCCAGCCACTTCCCCCGCCTCCCGCCTACACCCCGACGACCCCGGCGGACCTCCACCCGGCGCCGCCGTGGTTCGCACCGTCCGCAGGCCCGGTGCCAGGTGCCTGGCCTCCGTCACCGGCCCCGGCCGACGTCCATGGTCCGCACCCCAGGCGGTGGTGGGGACTGGGAGTGGCCGCGCTGGCGCAGCTGCTGGTGCTCATCGGCACGACGACCATGAGCGTGGCGATCCCGTCGATCTACGCCGAGCTGCACCCCTCTGCCGACGACCTGGACTTGATACCCCTCGCCTCTGGACTGGCATTCGGCATACTGCTGCTGATCGGCGGACACCTTGCTGATCTCCTCGGCCGTAAACGGACGTTGATCACCGGTTTGGCCGGCTACGCGGTGGCGTGCGCGATCGGCGGCTCGGCCCCTTCTTTCGGCGTGCTCATAGGGGCCAACGTCCTGCAGGGCGCGTCCGCAGCGCTGCTCTCCTCGGCCGTGCTGGCCCTGGTGTCGGCCGGCTTCACCGATCCGAAGGAGCGAGGCAGGGCTTTCGGGATCTACGCGGCGATCACCGGCGGCGGGACGGCGATCGGCCTGTTCACGGGCGCATGGCTGATCGACGGTCTGAGCTGGCGCTGGTGCCTGTATGCCGGCATCCCGCTCGCCGTGACAGCCCTGATCGGTGCGGCCGCCCTGGTGCACGACAGCCCGGTCCGCTCCCCTGCCCGCCTCGACGTACCGGGCCTGCTGCTCGGCTCCGTCGGGCTTGCCGCCCTCGTTTACGGCTTCCGCCAGGCCGAGCCTCGCGGCTGGACCGATCTCCTGGTCGTGGTCCTCCTCGTGGGCGGGCTCGCCCTGCTCCTGGTCTTCGCCTGGTGGCAGACCAGTACGACCAGCCCGCTCCTGCCGCCGTACGTCTTCAAGGACCGCAACCGCGTCGGCTCCTGCCTCGCCCTGACCTTCATCGGCATGGGCATGTTCGTCCAGCACCTGGTCCTGACCAGGTACCTGCAGTTTGCCCTCAGCTATACCCCGTTCCAGATCGGCGTGGCCCTGCTGCCCATGGCCGGTGCGGTCGTCATCGCCTCCACCCAGGTCTCCGCCCGCCTGTACCGCCGGCTGGCGCCCCGCGGCATCATCGTGCCGGGCCTGGTGCTGGTGGCGATCGGCCTGGCGCTCCTGACCGGCCTCGACGCCCACAGTGCGTACGCCACCCAGGTGCTGCCCGGCACTCTCCTCATCGGCTTCGGTCTGGGCCTGGCCTTCGTACCGCTCTTCGCCACCGCGACCGGCGGGATCTCCCCGCAGGACTCCGGCGGGACCGCGGCGATGGCCAACACGGCCCAGCAGTCGGGCGGCTGGGCCGCCTCGCCCCTGTTCGGCGGCATCCTCGCCTCGGCGGTCGCCGCCCGGCTGGACCACACATCAGGCGCTCCTGAGGGCATGAACAAAGCAGCCGAACAAGGCGTCCTGCTCGGCGGACAGAAGCTTCCGGCAGCGCTGTCCGGCGTCGTGAGGGAGATGGACAGGGCGGTCCTGGGCGGCTACTCCGTCATCCTTTGGTGGGCGGTCGGCCTCACGCTACTCGCGGGCCTGCTCGCCGGCCTGCTGGTCACGGTCAAGGCTCCGAGTGGTGACCCCGGCTCCCGGTAATCCTGCGGACCGGCCGATCCACCGGCCCGGCGGGGTACGGCGATGATCCGCGACATCAAGGCCGGCAAAGCCGACCACCTGCTGCAGCAGGCCGCCGGTCGCCCACCGCCCTCAGAGCGCTCCCCCCGCGCGCGCGGGGCAGCAGACGCCCGGTGAGAGATTTACCACATCAATTGCTACCATCGGCTCATGGATACTCCTGCGGAATACGGACCCGACGAGGGCCCCGCCCAGAAGGTCAGCGTTTCCATGCCCGCCGGCCGGATCGCTGCCGTGAAGGCACGGGTCGGAGCCCGCGGCTTCTCGGCCTACATCAGTGCGGCCGTGGAGCGGCAGATACAGCGTGATCTGCTGGAGGAGCTGCTCCAGGCCAAGGAAGCAGAGATCGGCCCACCGAACCAGGAGATCCAGGATTGGGCTGCGGGAATCTTCCGGGAAGCCGAAGGCCTGTCGCTGCAGGAAAGCGTCGAGCCGACAGCGGAGGGGGAATCCAGGTGGGACGCCCACAAGGCCAGCTGAGCCACGGCGTCCTTCTCCTCGACTCCGAAGGGCTGAACCGGTTCGTCGACAATGATCCCCGGATCGTCGGACTGGTCCGGGCTGCGCAGTCCAAGGACACCTTGGTCGCTGTCAGCAACCTGACGCTGATCGAGACCTGGCATTCAAAGGTCCGAATGGACCGCTTTCGGTGGCACGTGTCCCGTCTCGAAGTGCTACCTGTGACCGAGACGATCACGTGGCAGGCCATCGACCTGCTTCGCAATGCGAACCTCCATGGACACAAGTACGCCATCGATTCCGTCGTGGCCGCAACGGCATTGAGTTACGCGGGTCCACGGGTCGTCGTCACATCGGACGTGGACGACATGAACAAACTCTGCGGAGACCGGGTGCGAACCGTGGGCGTCTGAGAAAGCGCATGCGAAAGGGTCGGGACCGCAGGAGTCAGGGTCCCGGCCCGTGGTCGGCCGGCCAGGAAAAGCTTCCCTCCTGCTTCCGGATCGGAACCGACGAACAGGGCAACAGCTACATCGCTGTCGCGGGTGCGGAGGAACACTTCCTCACCGACAGCCGCGAAGCGCTTCAGCAGATGATCCGCGACATCAAGGCCGGCAAGGCCGACCACCTGCTGTAACAGCAAGGGCCCGGCCACCGCGACGCGCTCGCGGTGGCCGGGCCCGTATGACCTCGTGACCTCACCAGGCGTCTCGGCGCCTCGGGACCGCATGCGACGAGATCCGCAGACTGCGCGGCACCTGCCACAACTCTGAGGAGCAGGCTTCTGACAGCCGTTGACCGGCGGCAAAGAAGGTAGGGCTCAACAGCGGGCCCGCCACTCCGGTTTGACAGTCGGTCCGCCTCAGTCGAGCACCATCAACGCCATCAGGACTCCTGCCAACTCCACCAGCAACACGAGTGATCCGTATCCGAGGATCTGGCCAACAGACCGAACCGGGTGACCGGCGTCCTCACGCAAAACCGTTCTGTGCGCGGCCAGCGCGGCCGGTATGGAGATGCAGTAGAGGGCTGACGCGTACAACAACCAGTCGAGGATGTCCTGCCATGAACTGAACACAGGCCCTCGTCCGTAGAAGGCCACGACCAGCGGCAGGCCCACTACGGGCACCAGTACCAACATGGCAGCGGTCACCACCCACCACCAACGCCTTCCGCTGCCCCAACGCTCCCCCATCCAATGGCCGAGGGCAACGGAAGGCAGTACGTACGCGGCAGATACCAACGAGCCGATAAAGAGAAGAGCCAACAGAACCAGGGGCAGCACAAAGACTGACCTCGCCTCTGGCACTACTCCGAAGAGCGGCATCGCCAGAAGCAGACCAAAGCCCTCCACCCACAGCACAGCCATCGAGACCGACGACGGTGCGGCCCCCTGTTTCTGCCGAATGCCCCCACGCAACAGTTGCGTCATCTCGCCCCCTGTCCCGCACTCATCATCGAGGTGGTTCGGAAGTTCCCGCGACGGCGGCCCCAAGACCAGCGGGGAGGTGAGCAACCGCGAGGGCGATTGCCTCCTCCACGGTGACGGCTTCGGCGATGACACCGCCGTGAGGGAACTTCTGGACACGATAGGGGAGGCCCTCGTACGACGGGGCAATGGCGACCTCGGGTGGGCAAGGTATACCGGTGCGGGCGTTAAAGCCGAGCGTCCAGTGGCTGGAGAACGGGTACAACTGTCGCAACCGCGGTTCCGCATGCGCCGCCTCCACGAGCAGGCCGAACTCGGGGAAGTCCGGCGCCTCAGCCGCCTCTTCCCGAATCAGACGCCACCGCACCTCGACCGCCGCGGCCGGCCCGCGTTCGTGGGCCTCGGTGAGCTCACTGAAATGCACGAACGGCAGCAACTCTTGCAGTGCCCGCAGGCTCCTTCCTTCTCCCCACGCCACGCCTGCCCGCACGACATCTTCGAGGGCTGATGTCGCTCCGGTAATGAGCTCGACCCCTCGGCTCCAGCCGGAGAAGCCGAACCAGCGGTACTCGGCCCCGATGTGCACGGACAGCGGCTCGCGCTCAGGAACCGAGGCAGCGATGCCCGCCGAAACCGCTGATCCCCAGCCGCCGGGCACCGTCACGAGATCGACACCGAGACCGGCCGCCGCCCGCTCCAGCGCGGAGGCCAGGCTGCCCACAGCAGCGAGATCGGGATAGAGGTTGGAGTCCACTTCCGCAGTGTGCCGAACAGCGCCACGAATGGAAACAGCAGACGATGCACCAGGCCAGTGAGGCGGCGCTACAGGGATGGGTGGAGATGCGGCAGGGGCGGCCCTTCGTGTTCGCCGCTTACTGCCCAGGCAGCACAACTGAGCGCCGGTGGGCACCGTGAGCGGGGAATCTCTGGCAGCTTGGGCGGGGCACAGTTTCCCGATCGGAAGATCAACGGGGCAACAGAACCCAGGACTTGATACCCAGCTGCGGCGGTGAAGCTTCGCAGGCACCCCACTCACCGCCCCAGTCGTCGACCACAGCCGCGAGCAGCCAGAGCGCCCGCCGACGCCGCGTCTCGCAGAGTGTGGCCACGTCCGGTTCGGAGTGCTGGGGGTGCTGGTCCCAGACGAGGAGGCGGAGCGCGTCGTCCCGGTGGCGCAGAGATACGTAGAGCTCCTTGCCCGGGCTCATCCTGGCGGTGACAGCGATGAGTTCGGTCGCTGCGAGTGTGGTCGGCCAGACGTACGGGGCGAGCGCGTGCGCTTTCAGCGCGGCGGCGATCGCCGTACGGCCGATGCGCGCGCTGCGGACGTCGCCGGGCAGCGTGAAGCTCATCGCGAGCCCACGGCTGGAGCGGCCCTTGGAGCGCAGATATGGCTTTGGGTACTGCTGGGTGTTGGGATACGGGCTGCCGGGATACGGATACGGATACGGGACCGGCGTACGCGTCTCGGCGACGGCCGGACAGAGTGCGGTGAATGGAGATGAGTGCATGGCTGACTCCCCTGATACGGGTGGCGAGTTGGCGAAGTCTCTCTTTCGCGTGGGTGCGCACGAGGGGCTCACACGGTTGCGTTGTGGACGAGCAGTGGCTTGTCTCCCTGGCGCGGGACTGCCCCTCCCAGGGCAGGAGGTTGCAGGCAGGACCGCGCGATGCACTTCCAGCTCGTCGTCGCTGTGTGAGCGGTGCGTTACTGAATGTAGGGTGCTGTGGGTCATATTGGCCACCCAATCCCTAAAAATTGACCCTTGCGTGGCTCAGGGTGCCATCCACACGGCAGACTTCACGGAGAAGGTCACGGAAGGACTGACATGGCATCGCGAACGTCCCCGACCGAACGACAGAAGCGCCTGGGGCGCGAACTCCGGAAGATGCGCTTGGCCGCCGACGTCTCCGCCGAGGTTGCTGCGGGGCTTCTCGGGGTCGACCGGCCCAGACTCTCCAACATCGAGCAGGGCATCCGAGCCATCAGCGAGGACCGTCTGCGCACTCTCGCCCATGCCTGCGCCTGTCAGGACCAGGCGTACGTCGAGGCACTGGCCGGCATGGTGAAGCCTGCGAGGCGGGGCTGGTGGGAACGGTATCGCGAATCGCTTCCGGAAGGACTCCTCGACATCGCAGAGCTGGAGGCCAACGCCCTACGGATGCGGACTGCTCACTCCGTACACATCCCAGGAATCCTCCAGACCAGTGACCACGCTCTGGCCATCTTCCGAGTAGTCGTCCCGGCCCTCCCGGAACACGAAGTCGCTCTGCGGCTGGCTCATCGCGTGGAACGACAGCAGGTCCTGGAGGGCGCCGCCTCACCCGAGTACGTGGGCGTTATACACGAGGCGGCACTACGGATGCAGTTCGGCGGTCGCAAAGTGGCCCGAGCGCAGCTCGACCACCTGCTCACCGTCTCCGAAAGCCATCACATCACGCTGCGAGTCATCCCATTCGAAGCGGGCGCCTTCCCCGGCGCGGGGCAGACGGTCAACTACGCAGAGGGACCTGTACCTCAGCTGGACACAGTTCAAGTGGACAGCACCCATGGTCCCGAATTCCTCTACGGGGAAGAACAGTTGGCGAAGTATCGTTCACATCTTGACTGGATGGAGCGGATCGCACTGCCGCCCCAGAAGTCGCGGGACTTCATCCATGACATCGCACGTCACCTCTGAGGGGAGTCACCATGCAGGACGTCGCGTGGGAGGAACCATTCTGTGGCGAAGGCGCCAGCTGCTACCGCCTCGGGACAGACGAACGGGGCAACAGCTACATCGGCGTCGTGGGTTCTGAGGAGCACTTCCTCACCGACAGCCGCGAAGCGCTTCAGCAGATGATCCGTGACATCAAGGCCGGCAAGGCCGACCACCTGCTGTGACAACAAGGGCCCGGCACCGCGACGCGCTCGCGGTGCCGGGCCTCTGCGTGTGGGTACGTCAGGAAGCGCCGCCGCGCGGGAAGGAGACCTCCACACGGCGGTTCTTCTTGCGGCCCTCTTCCGTGCTGTTGTCGGCGATCGGGTACTGCTCGCCGTAACCACGGATATCGAAGGTGATGTTCGGGCCCAACTGCTTGACCAGCACCGACTGCACGGCGTTGGCGCGCTGCTTGGACAGCACGTCACCGTGGGCCGAGGAACCCAGATTGTCGGTGAAGCCGAAGACGCGCACCTTGGTGGCGTTCTGCTTCTTGATCTCGGTGGCGATGGCCGCGATACGCGCGTTGGCGGCGGAGCTCAGCTTGGCGCTGTCCTTGCCGAAGAGGACCTCTGCCTGGAGCGCGAACTTGATGTTCGCGTTGCTGTCCTCGCGACGCTCCTCGCCACCCTCGTCCTCGATCACCTGAACGATGTCGAGAACCTTGGCCGGGGCGAGCGTGCCGCCTTCGGGCATCTTCAGGTCGGGATCGTTGGGGTCGAGCTTGACCGGAGGCGCCGACGTCGCCTCGGTGCCTGGCGGCACGCTCGGGCCGTCGTCGGCGAGCGCCGGAGTCGCCCCGAACAGGGTGGTGCTCGCCACCACCATGGCTGACGCGACAGAGAGTCCGGCGACACCGATTGGCTTCAGCCGGGTTCGGTTGTAGGTCATGTCAGCCGTCACCCTGAGATCTTCAGGGAAGCCGTCGCAAACGACGGCAGCGTGAAATCAACCTCGGTCGTCGTACTCGGAGGTGCCGGGAACTGCATGAAGACCGGAGTCGTCCTACCGGCCAGCAACGGAGGGATACTTGTGGTGCAAAGGCACCGGTCCTCCGTGTCACGCAGGACGTAATAACGCTTCTTCCCTGTCTTATCCACCAGCGTGGCACCGGCAACAGAGTTCGGGTTCCTGGAGGAAACCGTGCTCTCGGTGCCCGCCCAAGTACTGGTATTGCGCGTCTCGCCGCTCTCGTTCTTGATCTGCCCCTGAACGGTGACGAAGCCTCCGGAGTCACGCTTCACTTGATTGATGACAAGCGTCAGCCCATCTCCCTTGACCTCGGCGAGCTTTACATTCGGGTCCACGTTGTCCCCGGCAGCAGTGTCCTCCTGCTTCGCCTCCTTGTTCTCATCAGAGGACTTGGAAGGCGCGGAGGACGGCGACGAACCGACGTCGTTCGTCTTTCCGCCACCATCAGTGCCGCAGCCGGAGATGGCCAGGGCCAGTGCCGCCGTCAGCGAGACGGCTGCTACTGCCCTTCGGGACTTGGTGGAGCGCCGAATGCTCATGGGTTCGGATTCCTTTACTCGTCGTTCGCTGTCAATTGTCGACCAGGTGCACGTCGTAGAGAATCTTGCTCACCTCAGACCAGGGCGGGGGGCTGCCCGGCGCGATTTCGACCATCCCGGCGCCCTGGCAGTTGAAGATGTACAAGTCCTTGACACCGTCATCGTTGAAGTCCAAGGCCTTCCACCCGGGGCAACGGAACTCGACAATGGCAGTGGCCGTGGCCTTCGCGTACATCCTCTTCGTACGGGGAATCACCGACGAGTCCACCGGTTTACGGCCCTTGACCTCAACCTTGATCTGGTCTCGATGGCCACCAAGCGTCGGCCAGCAGCCGGTGAGTTTCGCCTGATTCGCTGCGGCAAGTGCCTTAGCCGCAGGGCACCCGTAAACCGCGTGGGCCTGAAGGAACTGCTCCAGCATGTCCCCGGGGAGCGACGCGAGGAACGGGGCCTCGAAGTCCTCACGATTCTGTTGAGCGGCAGCCAGCGCGGCTGCGTCCGCCGCACCCTGGGCTCCATTGCGCAAGGCTGACGCCTTGCCGACGGCAAAGAATGCGAACACGAGGAAGAGCAGGCCCGCCACCATCACTATGTAGATGGGGAAGGCCTGCCCTGCATCATTGCGCGAACGACCAGTCATCACTGAGTGGTGATGCTGTCCACCAGGTTCCGGATCTTCGTGCTGATCGCGCCGCCGATACCCGTGGCCATGATCGCACCGATGATCGCCACGACCACCAGGATGATGCCCAGGTACTCGAACGCCGTCTGACCGCGGTCCTTGGCCTCGTAGCGCTTCTGGATCGCGCTGACCGCGGTGTTGGCCCAGCCGTTGACGCGGACGGCGGTCTTCAGGGTGATGTCCGACATGGTGTTCCCCTCCGGGTTCGGCCGACCGGTAGGCGGCCGACTCGCACGTTTCTTGGGTGTCGCCATCGGTTCCGGCTTCCTCCTGGCCGGAACCGCCGGCGACGTGAGAAACATACGGCGGCATACCCTGCTCGCCGGAGGGCCCCAGGGCCCATTCCCGGGCCCAAAGCGTGCGTTGGGCCTCACGCGCCGACATGTGCGGGGCCCCACGCCCCGCACGTACCACCGCGCTCCCGCTGCGACGTTCAGCCACGATGACCACCGGTCCCGTGTGCCCCTGGACCCGCCGTGGGGGCCGTGCCGAGCCAGCGGGCGATAGCCTCGCTGCGGGTGGCGCTGTGCAGTTTGGTGAAGATGCGGTTGATGTGGTTCTTGACCGTCTTCTCGCTGATGAAGCAGGTGGCGGCGATCTGCTGATTGCTCATGCCGGACGCGATCAGCTCCATGACCTCCACCTCCCGTGAACTCAGCCCGTACTGCCGCCTGTTGGGACCCACGCTCGGCCTCCCGGTCATGGAAGACTGTGCCACAACCGGTTGCAGATGCGAAAGACCCTGCGCGGGTCGGGTCGATCGCGCCGCAGGTGGAGACGGTTCGGCCTTGGGCACATGTGCGGGTGCACCGTGTTGCTGAGCGGAACTCGGGATGTGGCCTTCGTAGCCGGGCCCCTGGTAGGGAACACCCGTGGTCAGGGCCGCGCCGAGACCCTCCGGGAGCGCTCGCCCCTGGGGGCCGGATCCCTGGCGCATGTGGGCCAGAAGGGCGTTGGCTGCGGTGGCCGTGAAGTGGGCTCTGCCGTTCTTGGTGTCGCGTACGGCCTGCACCAACTCGTCTGCGGTGAACTCGCCGTGGACCAAGTAGCCGCTCGCGCCCAGGCGCAGCGCCTCGTGGACGATCTCGCTCTCGCGGCTGTAGGTCAGCATCATGACCGGTGCAACCTGGACGAGGTGGGGCAGAGCAGAGATGCCATCGACACCGGGCATGCGGACGTCCAGCAGGACGACGTCCGGGCGGTGCAGAACGGCCATGTCGTAGGCCTGGCGGCCGTCCGCGGCCTCGGCCACGACGTCGATGTCGTCGCGGCCGGAGAGCAGGACGCCCAGGCCGGCCCGGACCACCGGGTTGTCGTCGGCGACAACAACCCGCAGGGCACCGGGGACGGTCATGGGCAGCGCCGCGGGGAAGGCAGGCATGGACTCGGATGCCGCGGACTGCTGGGGGACGGGGAACGCATCGGAGCTGGGCTCCGAGTTGAGCGGGGTGACGTGCGAGGACGTGTGCTGGGAGGCGTGGTTCTGTGCTGCCCAGTTCTGGCCCGAAGCGCGGGAGACGTCGTCCGGCATCTGCGACCTCCTCTCAGGGTTTTATGGGGGGTGAGGGTGGAGTTTGAGCTGTTCAGTCGGACTGTTTTGCTTCGAGAGCGGTACTGAGAGCGGCGATCGGGAGTTCCAGGCGCACTTCGGTCCCCTTTGCCGCCTGGCCCTTTCCGATGCGAATGCGGGCGCCGATGGATGCGGCGCGTTCGACCATGCCGACGAGGCCGAAGTGCCCGGCGTGCCGGAGGTCGTCGAGCGTCGTGCCTGCGGGCAGGCCGCGCCCGTCGTCGTACACACTGACGCGCAGGACACCGCCCGCCACACCTGCCAGTACGACGAGGTAGGTGGGTTGAGCATGGCGGTGGGCGTTCTCCATCGCTTCGGAGGCGACGGTGAGCAGCTGGCGCGCGACGACCTGGGGGACGTGCGGGATCGGCGCGTCGTTGAGCAGTCTGAAGGTGGCGGTGAGGCCGTGACGTCGGGTGAAGTCGTCAGCGCGAGCCCGGAGTTCGCGTACGACATCCACGCCGCCATCGAGTCCGGACTCACGGCGCAGGTCGGAGAGGAGCTCGCGGGACTCGGCGGCGGCCCGGCGGGCGGCGCGGGCGACCAGTTCGGCCTGATGTTTGACGGTGAGCGGGTCCAGGCGATCGGAGGAGCCGGCCAGGCCGTCGGCTGCCAGCGCCAAGCCATGCAGGGTCTTTGCGACCGAGTCATGCATTTCTCGGGCGAGCCGGGTGCGTTCGCCCTCCACGGCCTCGTTGACAGCGAGGCGGGCCCTGGTTTCGGTGAGGGCCTGGCTGGCCGCCCCGAAGCGGAGGAGCAGATTGCGCAGGGTGACGCCGACGGCGCCCGCGATGACGCAGAAGCCGGGGAGGAGGAACGCCGTGGCGTCGGCGGGCTGCAGTTTCGGGTCGGTGGCGTATACGCCGAGGACGATGACGGTCTGGAGTGCGGCGAAAACCGCAGCGCCACGCCAGCCGTAGACGAGTCCGGCCAACAGCGGGGTGCAGACGGTGACGTACGCGAGGGTGGACTCGGGGCTGGCGGTGATCAGCAGCAGGGCGCCGAAGAAGGCGTCTATGCCGAGCAGCCAGGGGTGGCGGAGGAGGACAGGTCCGAAGCGTTCCCAGTCGCGGAACAGGACGTAACTGCCCATGAAGGTGACGAGGATGGCCGAGCCGATCAGCCAGGAGGCCGGGCCGGAGGCTGTGTGACCGATGGCGAACGGTGTGGCCATGGCGATCATCGCGAGCCGGAAGCCGAAGACCTGGCGGCACATCGCCTGGAGCGCGTTCAGCTGGATCGCGAACGCCGGGCGTGAACCGGGATCGGCGATCGCCCGGCGTACCTCAGCATTCAGTCCCGCCTGAATGCCACCGAGTTGGAACGACATGTGCCTGTCACCTCCTTCCGACCGTCGTGCCCACCGTCCGCCTCGTTCACGTCATCCGCCCGTGAGGAAGCCGAGGTCGATGTCGGCCCCATAGACGAAGCCGACCGTCAGTAGCACCAGCGTTCCGGGAAGCAGGAACGTCGTGACGGCGAAGGTCGCCTTGGGTACGGCCCTGGCCGCCTTCCGGCGGGCGTTCTGGGCGTCGGTGCGGCGCATGTCGTTGGCGATCTGGATCAGCGTCTCGACGATCGGCGCACCGAGCTCCTCGCCCTGCTGGAGCGTGGTCACGAACATCGCCACCTGCTCCGAGTCATTGCGCTTGCGCAGTTGCTCGAAGGCCTCGCGTCGGCTGACACCCATGTCCATCTGGCGCAGGGTGATGCGGAGTTCGTCGGCCCAGGGGCCCTCGTACTTCTCGGCGACGCGCCCCAGCGCCTGGCGGAAGCCGAGGCCCGCCGAGACGACGACGGCGAGGACGTCGAGGAAGTCGGGGAGCGTCCGGTCGATGTGGTCGCGACGGACGCGGACCGCCGACCAGATGCCGACCTCGACCCAGAAGATGCCGAATGCGATCAGCAGTAGCGCAAGGAAAATCTGGCCGCGCAGGAGCATCGTGAAGGCGCCGAGCGCGCCGAGGCCGCCGTAGACAGCGCGACGGGCGGCGTAGCGGTCGATCGTAAGACCGCCGGGGTTGCCCGCCAGGTCGATCTGGCGGCGCTTCTTGTTGACGGCCTTGGGTCCCATCATCCGCAGGACCGCAGGGGCCCAGCGCATGCCGAGCCGGTCGATGCCGGAACCGACCGCGCTGGTGCGGGTGGAACCGACTTCCAGGGCGATCGCGAGGTCGCCGGGGAGCTTCGCATCGCGCCGGTACATGCGGATGCCGGCGATGACTCCGTACACCGCGAGACCCATGACGCCGGCGAGCAGCAGGCCCATGTGCGCCCCGCCCATCAGACGTCGATCCGGGACATGCGGCGGATCACGATGAATCCGATCGTGTACAGGGCGATGGAGACGACCACCGCGACCTGGCCGATGAAGGCACCGGTCATGCGGTCGAGTGCGCCGGGCATGACCGCGTTCATCAGGAGCATGGCGCCCAGGCCGAACATCGGGACGGCGTATGCGGTGACGGTGACCTGGGAGAGCTGGGTCTTGACCTCGCGCCGTGTCTCCTTGCGCTCCTCCAGCGTCTCCGTGAGGTTGCGCAGTGAGCTGACGACCGTACCGCCGGCTCGGTTGGACAGGACGAGGGTGGTGACGAGGACAACGAGTTCGCGGGAGGGCAGCCGGTCGGTCAGCTCGCTCATCGCGTCCTCGAGGGGTTCACCAACGGCGAGGCGTCGGGAGACCCGGGCCAGCTCCTCGCCCGCCGGGTCCTCCATCTCGTCGGCCGCCATGCTGATGGACGTACGCAGGGCGAGTCCGGCCTGCGTGGCGTTGGCGAGGATACGGGCGAGCTCAGGGAGCTGGTTGATGAAGCGTTCGGTGCGTTTGGTCCGCTGCCAGTTCAGGAAGGCGTTGGTGCCCCAGAGGCCGATGAGGGCGGCGACCGGGCCGAAGAAGCTGGCGAGCATGGACGAGGCGATCAACCAGAGGCCGGCCATGGCGGCGAGCGCGTAGACGAAGAACTCGCCAGGTGTGATGTCGAGGCCGGTAGCGGCCAGCTTCAGTTCGAGCTTCCGGCCCAGGCCGGTCTTGCGCAGCCTGCTGTCGAGTCCCCGGAATCGGCGGCGGCGCCCGGTCTCCGGGATGTGGCCGGTGTGCGAAAGGCGGTCCACCAGGGCGTCCCGGTCGGCCTTTCCGCCGGAGTAGGCGTGCAGGCCCGTGACGCCCGTGACGCCGCAGAGCAGTGTGACGCCGATCGTGAGAAGAGGGAGATTCGTCATGGCACGATACCTAGTTGGCCTCTCGGGTGGCGAGCTGTTCGGCGGATTCGGCGACCCCGAAGGCCTGCGGGACGGGCTGGCTGGCCATGTAGAGACGCTCGGCGATCTTGCGCGGGATCGGGAGGTACCTGAACTCGCCGTTGATCCGTCCTTCGGCGTCCATCGGCTGAGCGTCGAACCGGGCGACGGTCACGATGCGGTAGGGATCGCGGCCGTGCGAGTCGAGGACGGCGATCTCGGTGATCTTGCGGGAACCGTCGGCGTGCCGGGTGAGCTGGACGATGACGTCGACGGCGCTGTTGATCTGGTCATGCAGCGCTTCGAACGGGATCTTGATCTCTGACATCGAGGCCAGAGTCTGCAGACGCATGAGCGCGTCCTCGGCGTTGTTGGCATGGACGGTGGCGAGCGAGCCGTCGTGACCGGTCGACATCGCCTGGAGCATGTCGAGCGACTCACCACCACGGACCTCACCGACGACGATGCGGTCGGGGCGCATACGCAGGGAGTTGCGGACCAGGTCACGAATGGTGATCTGGCCCTTCCCCTCGACGTTCGCCGGACGGGACTCCAACCGGATCACATGGCTCTGCTGGAGCTGGAGCTCGGCGGAGTCCTCGATGGTGACGATGCGCTCGCTGTCGGGGATGAGGCCGGAGAGCGCGTTGAGGAGCGTCGTCTTCCCGGTACCGGTGGCGCCGGAGACGATGACGTTCAGCTTGGCCTGGACGAGTCCGGAGAGCAGGATCAGCATCTGCTCGTCGAGCGAGCCGACGTTGATCATTTCCTGGAGCGTGAAGGCCCTCGGGAACCGTCGGATGGTGAGGGTGGCGCCGCTCAGCGACAGCGGCGGGATGATCACGTTGACACGCTCACCACTGGGTAGACGCGCGTCAACCATGGGGTTCGACTCGTCGACGCGGCGGTTGACGGTCGAGACGATGCGCTCAATGGTCTGCATCAGCTGCTCGTGCGAACTGAAGCGCATCGGGAGCTGTTCGACCTTGCCGCTGCGCTCGACGAAGATCTGGTCCGGTCCGTTCACCATGATTTCGGTGATGGACGCGTCTTCGAGGAGCGGTTCGAGAATGCCGAGACCGAGGGCCTCGTCGACGACCCGGCGGATCAACTGGGTGCGTTCGACGGTCGAGAGGACCGGTCCTTCGCGGCTGATGATGTGGCTGAGTACACGCTCCAGCCGGGCCCGCCGGTCTGCGGCGGCGAGCGAGGACATCTCCGCCAGGTCGATCTCTTCGAGCAGCTTGGCGCGGTAGGTGGCCACCATGTGGCTGTCCTCCCGCGCCCCGCCGTTCTTCTCGGGGGCGGTCATGCGTGCCCGCAGACTCATTCCGTAACTCCTCGTTCCGACTTGCTTGTTGAACCGCTGGTGAGGAAGCGGCACGTGCGCCGCGGGGTCAGGTGCGCGGCATCGTGGAACTGCGTTCGGCCCGACCCCAGATATGGACGCCCGGGATGATGTCGGGCACGTCGACACTGACGGTGCAGGTGACCTCGTCGAAGGAGGAGGGGGTGGGCGGGAAATCGACCCGGTCGGCGGTCCAGCCGCTCATCGCGTCCTTGGCTGCCTGCTCGTCGCAGTCGCCCGTCGACATGCTGGCCATACGGGCTCCCGCCCGGGCCCCGGTCCCTGCCTGGTTGGCGGCGTACGCGGCGAGGCCCGCCTGAATCGCGAGGAGGCCGACCAGGAGCAGCAGGGGGAGGAAGCCCAGATACTCGATGGCGACCTGGCCGCGGTCGCGGCGGGGGGTGTCGGTGGTGGTAGCGGCCGTCCGGCCGGGTGTGTGCGTGCGCTTGCTCATCGCTCAGCCCTCCAGCGGGAATGCGGCGTTGCCTTCGACGCGGAACGGCCAGTTGAGTACACCGGGCACCAGGACGGGCACCTGCAGCTTGACCTCGGCCTTGTACATGCCGGACCTGGAACGGCACGTCGTCTGCTTCATCGACTTCCGCCAGGCCTTCGGCAGGTGCTCCTTGGCCGCTTGCCGGCATTCCTGCACCCGCAGGCCCTCCGTGATGGCCCCCTGGTGCGCCGCCTTGTCCGCCGCGTTCCCCGCCAGGCTGAACGTGTATCCGATCAGCGCGCACTGCCAGAGCGCGACCGCCAGCAGGATGATCAGCGGTGTGACGCCCAGGAATTCGATCGCGGTCTGGCCGCGGTCACGCCTGCGGCCGAGCATCCGGCCATGCACCGAGCCCCGCACCCGGCCTCGCGCCGGGGACGGATCACCGTAACGCCTTCCCCGTATCTCCGTGTCTGTCGTCTCGGTAAGTGCCATTGGTCAACTTGCCCCCTTGGTCGTCGCCCGGTTCCGGGCGTCGCCGTCGCGTCGGCCGACGCGTGGGCGCCCGATCGAGCCCCGGTCGTTCTTGAACATTCCGCCGCTCTTCGCGCCGCTCTTCTCCGCCTTCTCAGGAACCTTCACGATGCCCAGCTCGCCCGCAAGGGCCCAGAGGGCCTGTTTGACGGTGCTCTTGGAATCGAGTTCGTGCAGCCGGCCCGCGTCGACGACGCTCTGGAGTTCCTTGAAGTTCGCGGGAACGGCCGTGTTGGCCGTCCGGGTTCCGGTGATCTTCTCGATCAGCTGCGGCTGGATCTCGGTGTTGCGGATGAACCGGTTGACGACGGTGACCGTCTCCTCCGCCTTGCGGATCTGGAGCCGCTCCCACATCCGTACGAGGCGCTTGGCACCGCGCACCGCGATCACATCCGGTGTGGTGACCAGCAGCGCCGAGTCGGCCATCTCGATGGCCGCGGCACTGGCTCCCTGCAGTTGGCTGCCGCAGTCGATGACCACGACCTCGTAGCGCGAACGCAGGGCGCTGACGATCTGCCGGGCCGATCGGTCGCTGACCTCCTCGGCGCTCTCGCCCTCACCGGGCGCCAGGAGCAGCGCGAGGCCGGAGCCGTGGGTGAACACGGCGTCGGACAGGACACGCGGCGAGATGTCGGTGATGGTCGACAGGTCGACGATGGAACGTCGGAACTGCACATCGAGGTACGAGCCGATGTCGCCGGCCTGGAGGTCCATGTCGACGAGGGCCACGGTACGTCCGGACGCCTGGGCCGCCAGGGCGAGTTGTACGGCGGTGACGGTGGCGCCGACCCCGCCCTTTGCGCCGCTGACCGTGATGACCGTGCCGCCGGGGCCGGTGAAGACATCGGCTCCGGTGCTCAGGTGGCGGCGGACGCCGACGGACCACTGGGCGGCGGACTGGATCCGGTTGGCCAGTTCCTCGTAACTCAGGGGCAGGGTGATGACACCGCGTGCCCCCGACTCCATCGCGGACGCGAACAGACCGGGGGTGACATCGGCGGTGATCAGCACGACCCCGATGGCGGGGAAGCGCAGGGAGACCTCCCGGATCAGTTCCAGTGCCGGCACCGGGCCGATCCGCTCGTGGACCACCACCACCTCGGGCAGTTCGTCGAGCGATTCGCCCGCGAGCCGGGCGAGGGTGTCGATGAGCTGCGTCGAGTCGCCGACGGGAGCAGCCGGTTCCGCGTCGGGGAGCTGACTGAGCAGGGTGGTGACGGATCTGGCCGCGTCGACGTCACCGACGGCCGGGAGGATCCTGGTGGTCATTCGATCCTCACTTGTCCTTGTTGAGCGTGTAGGTGCGATCGCCAGGCCTGATGGTGCTGTCGCTGCCGGAGGCCAGGAGCGCAAGGCGTACGTGCTCCGCGAAGGACTCGGCGTAGGCGATGCGCTGGGTGTCGAGCGTGTTGAGCGCGAAGGTGATCGGGACGGCCTCGGTGCCCATGTTGGACTTGCCGTCGCGGCTCGGCTCCAGGGCGGTCAGCTTGCCGACGTCCAGCACCTTGGCGTTGGAGACGATGACCTTCGACTGGGAGGGGTCGCCGTCGCGCTCACCGGCGAAGGTGGCGTAGATGTTGACCGTGGCACCGGGGGTGATCTTGCCCGCGACGCCGGTCGCGGCGTCGATCATGATGGCGATCTCCTGCTCCCCGGGCTGCAGTTCGGGGCGCTTCTGCATCATGTCGGACTGGAGCAGCGAGCCCTTGCGCAGTTGGGTGACGGCAATCTTGCCGTTCACCTCGGAGAGGTCGGTCACCGCGTTGGTGGAGAGCCAGCGCTTCGGCATCGAGATCTTCTCGAACTGGCCGGACGACAGGGCGGTATAGGGCGCTACGTCGGACCTCAGCTGGTAGGCCGAGACCTCGGGGCCGACCTTGGTGTTGACATCGCTGATCACCGAGAGCACGCCGGCGAAGGCGCCGAAGGCGCACAGAACCGACAAAAGCAGGAGTATCACGCCGCGGCGCTGGCGGGAGTTCATGGGCCGGACAACCTCGTTCGAATCGGATGCGTGGGGCAGCGGACAGAAGGGCGTCTACGGAGGAAAGCGGAAGCGCTAGGACTGCGGTGGTGCGGGCGCTCCATGGCTGAGGACACCGGCAGGGTGCATTCGGCTCTCAGCTGCGGGTAGCGGGGAGGAGCAGAACCCGCAGCGGTCACCGATGAGGTCCATTCCGCACCAGTGGCAGTTCTCGCGACGTACGGAGGACACCAGTTGGTACAGGGTGGAGATGTCTGGAAGATAGGCAGCGAATTCAACCAGTTTCCCGGTTCCCCACCATGCCGGGGATTCGGAAGGAAGCGCGGCCTCGTGAATGGACTGGACCTGCCACGCGGGTGCCAGGGTCTGCTTCACCCACTCGGACTGCGACTGCCCTTTGGCGATCAAGAGATCCGTGGCGAATTCCGGGCCGGTCGGTGGGTCCGCCTTCGGGCCGACCTTGACGAGCTGCGGGTCCGGCCCCGCGACCACGGCGAACTGGGAGCCCGGCACCCAGGACTTGGCGTGCGTCCTGAGGTCGACCGGGACCCGGTCGAACTTGGTGACGGAGTTCAGCAGGGCGCCCGCGTGGATGTAGTGGGACAGCAGCCGGGCGGCGGAGGCGACCACTCCCGGGCTGAAGTCACAGATGGACAACTGGCGGAGCTGCCTTACGAGTACGGCGACGCCCAAGGGGGGGAGGTCCACCTTGAGCAGGGCGATGCGGTCGCTCTCCAGAACGGACCGTACGGAGTAGAGCCGGCGTTCATGGGCGGGCGCGATGCCGGTCGGGTAGACGGCGACGACGTAGCCGTGCTGTTCGAGCAGCACATGCATGTCACCGATGGCCATCTCCAACGCCTGGGCGTCGGGAGCCTGCAGCAGGGCTGCTGTCGGTGTCTGCTGGTCGGTCGGAGGTAGTACCAAATCAGCACTGGTCACTGCTATTGCGGTCGGCACGCTGTTCCCCGTTTCGGCTCCGGCCAAACGACGGTCATGACGTCGGCCGCAATCGCTCCTGCTCCGCGGTTCTGCCTCAGCACTTTATCCACGTCCTACCTGGCAGAGAACACTTTTCGGAGGTCAGTACGACAACCTGTGCGAGCCGCCTGCACAACATCTCCATGCTAAATCGGATCAAATCGAAAATCGTTAACTCCTGTACCACTGCGGAGTGTTACGAATCCACCTTCCGATTACCTGCGGCCCGAAATTCATCTCCGCACGTCAGGCCGGATGCGAAACCTGCCACACAGGGCTCCGGCGGTGGCGGATCGTCACCGTCCGGGCATCTGAGCCGCATCACCCGCACGGGGGGCGAGCATGCTCAACAAATCGTCAATTCTTCGGCGGCCCACGGCCGTTGCGGAACCCCTGAACGGTCGTTCACGGGTGGCCGACGGGGCGGCCTCGGAGCGCCCGGCGAGCACGGACCGAACGGTCGGCAGCGCCAGAGGTCTTGACAACTCGATTGGTCTGGACCAACTTATCGGCCAGCGGTGACCACCGTCGTTCAACTGCACTCCCCCTTCATCTCCACGCCACCCCCCGGACAGCCCGGGTACCGCCGGTCGACCCCGCCGGCTCGTCCCAGGTACCCGGCCCGGCATCCCCAACTCCCCCACGGAGGCAGCAAGTGGAACCTTCCCCCGTCAGCGGCCACAGAATCCGCAGGCGCCACAGCCGGCCGCTCCTCGGCGGAGCCATGGCCGTCCTCGCAGCCGGCGCGCTGACCGCCACCGGTCTCGTCGGCAACGCCGAGGCCGCCGATGTCAACGTCGCCAAGAACGCGGGCTTCGAGTCGGGGCTCGCCAACTGGACCTGTTCCGGTGGCAGCGGCACCACCGTCTCCTCCCCCGTGCACGGTGGCACCGCCGCCCTCAAGGCCACCCCGGCCGGCCAGGACAACGCGAAGTGCACCCAGGCCGTGGCCGTGAAGCCCGACTCGACGTACACGCTCAGCTCCTGGGTGCAGGGCGGGTACGCGTACCTCGGCGCGAGCGGTACCGGAACCACCGACGTATCGACCTGGTCCCCCGGCTCCAGCAGCTGGACCCAGCTCACCACCAGCTTCAAGACCGGCCCGAGCACCACCTCGGTCACGGTGTACACGCACGGCTGGTACGGGCAGGCCGCCTACCTGGCGGACGACATCTCGGTCAGCGGCCCCGACGGCGGTGGCGGCACCGACCCCACTCCGGAGATCCCCGCGGCGCCCGCCGGTCTCACCGTCGGCGCGACCACGCCCTCGTCCATCGCCCTGTCCTGGAACGCGGTGTCCGGCGCGACCGGCTACACCGTCTACAAGGACGGCGCGAAGGCCACCACGGCCACCGGGACCTCCGCCACGATCACGGGTCTGACCGCCGACACGGCGTACCAGTTCGCGGTGAGCGCCACCAACGCGGCCGGTGAGTCCGTCAAGTCCGCCACTGTCGGCGGCCGTACGGCCAAGGACGGCGGTGGCAACCCCAACCCCGGCACCTCGGTGCCCAAGCACGCGGTGACCGGCTACTGGCAGAACTTCAACAACGGCGCGACCGTGCAGAAGCTCGGCGACGTACCCGCGAACTACGACATCATCGCGGTCTCCTTCGCCGACGCCACGACCACACCGGGTGCCGTCACCTTCAACCTGGACACGGCGGGCCTGAACGGCTACACCGTCGACCAGTTCAAGGCCGACATCAAGGCGAAGCAGGCGGCCGGGAAGAACGTCATCATCTCGGTCGGCGGTGAGAAGGGGTCCGTCTCCGTCAACAGCGACGCCTCCGCCACCAACTTCGCCAACTCGGTCTACTCGCTCATCCAGGAGTACGGCTTCAACGGCGTCGACATCGACCTGGAGAACGGCCTCAACTCCACCTACATGACGAAGGCGTTGCGCTCGCTGTCACAGAAGGCGGGCTCCGGCCTCGTCATCACGATGGCGCCGCAGACCATCGACATGCAGTCCACCTCGGGTGAGTACTTCAAGACGGCGCTCGGCACCAAGGACATCCTGACCGTCGTCAACATGCAGTACTACAACAGCGGTTCGATGCTCGGCTGCGACGGCAAGGTCTACTCACAGGGCTCGGTGGACTTCCTCACCGCGCTCGCCTGCATCCAGCTGGAGGGCGGCCTCGACCCGTCCCAGGTCGGCCTCGGCGTCCCCGCCTCCACCAGCAGCGCGGGCAGCGGCTACGTCTCTCCGTCGATCGTGAACGCGGCCCTGGACTGCCTGGCCGTCGGCACCAACTGCGGCACGTTCAAGCCCGCGAAGACCTACCCGGGTCTCCGCGGCGCGATGACCTGGTCGACCAACTGGGACGCCAAGTCGGGCAACGCCTGGTCGAACGCGGTGGCCCCGCACGTACACGGCCTGCCGTAACCACTGTCCGGCTTCAGTGACCAGCAGCGCCGCCGCTCCCCCGGCGGCGCTGCTGCACGTCCGGGTCCGGATCACATCCTTGACCTCTCCTCACCCATCTCCCGGATGAGGAAGGGGAGTTGCCGATCCGGTACGGAGAGAGTCATGTCGTCCACCGGCCCCTCGTGGGACCCTGTTCACCGCACCATGCAGCGACGGGGGGGGAGCGACATGGCGGGGGCACAGCTGGAGGGACTGAGCGAGAACGATCCGGCAGCACTCGGGGCATACCGACTGCTCGGTCGGCTGGCGTCCGGCGGCATGGGGCGGATCTATTTGGCGCGGGCCGCCGACGGGCAGCTCGTGGCGGTCAAGACGCTGCTGGCCGAGGGCGAGGTGAGCGCCATCGACCGGCGCCGGTTCGCCCGCGAGGTGAAGGTGGCGCAACGGATCGACAGCGCGTTCACGGCACGGGTGAGGGAAGCCGACCCGGATGCCGAAATGCCCTGGATGGCCATCGACTACATCGCCGCCCCCTCCCTCTCCGAACTGGTCAGCACCGCAGGGGTGTTACCCGCCTCTGCCGTGCAGTGGCTGGCGGCGGGCACTGCGGAGGCGCTCGTCGCGCTGCACGGCGAGGGCATCGTCCACCGGGACGTGAAGCCGCAGAACATCCTGCTGCCGTTGGCGGGCCCCCGCCTGATCGACTTCGGCATCTCGCACGCCGCCGACATCACCCGGACCAGCCTGACCCTGGGCACGATCGCTTTCACCTCTCCCGAGCAGGCACGCGGCGATGCCTCGACGTCGGCCTCCGATGTGTACTCGCTGGGTGCGACCCTCTTCCACCTGGCGATGAACCGGCCGCCGTACCGAGTGGACGGGGACACACTCGCCCTTCTGGCCCGGGTGCAACGAGGTGAACTGGACCTGACGGGGCTGCCGAAGGAGATCGCGCCGCTCATCCGCCCGTGCCTGGCGGCCGATCCGGCAGAGCGGCCCCGGCCGGCCGACATGCTCAGCTGGTTCAGGAAGTCGCTGGCCGGCCTGCCGGTGTCCAGGAGCGGTAGCCGGTGGCTGCCGCAGCGATGGACCGAGCTGATCGAGGTGTACGAGCGTCAGGGCCGTGATCTGGAGCGGACGGTCCAGGTGGATCCCGGCGCACCCACCGTCGATCAGCGTACGAGCGTGACACCACCTCCGGGTCCGACGCGGGTGTACACGCAGACGCACGACGACGCGGCCCGGGCCGCACGCCAGCAGGAACTGCGGGACCGCGAACGCGAGCGGGCAGCGAGTGAACATGCCCGCGCCGAGGCCGCCCGGCAGGAGAGACGTGCGGCACGTGAGCGAGCCGCACGCATGGCGGCGGAGGAGAAGAAGCGGGCGGAGAGGGAGCAGGCGGAGAAGGAACGGGCCGAACGTGAGCGCGCGCAGGCGCGGGCCCGGGCGTCTTCTTCCGAGGCGTCGTCAGCGCAGTCGTCGGCACGCACACCGCCGCGTCCGCCGCGTACAGCGGCCGGAGCAGCAGCCACCCCGCCCCCCGCTCCCACTCCCACTCCCGCCAAGAAGAAGTCCTCCGACGGCTGGGTGATCATCCCGCTTCTCATCGTCGGACTCTTTCTCTGGAACAGTTGCGAGTCCGACACCGGCAGCAGCGGCAGGACGAGCAGCGGAAGCACAAGCACCAGTACCAGTACCGGCGGCAGCCAGTACACCCCGCCGCCCTCCCCGACCCCTGACGCCAGCGATGTCGCCTTCCGTTCGGTATCAAGCGGCGACTGCATCAACGCTTACGACGACGGCTATGACGCGTGGTCGACCCGGACCCCGGAGACGGTGGACTGCGATGCCGCCAATGCCTACCTCCTGGTGACCTCGGCGTATCGCGGCATCGCCATCACGGACTGTCCGACCGACATCGGCGCGTGGTACTGGTACCACGCGGGATCACAGTCGGCGTTCAGCACCACCCTCTGTGTGTCGCGCCAGTTCCGTAAGGGCGAGTGCTTCGTGGCGAAGGCCGACGGCGACAAGATGACCAAGGCGCGGCTGATGACCGTCTGGGACTGCGGCAAGGACACCGTTCCCAACGGGTACAACAGGATTCTGCAGATCACCGATCTCTACCGGAGCCAGAAGTCGTACGGGAACGGCTTCTGCTCCCAGTCCCGGTACGACCAGGAGCGCTACTGGATCTACACCGTGCACGCCGGAAAGACGGCGCTCTGCACCATGGCGGTCGACTGACCGCGGCATCACGCCATCGGCGACAGCCCGATCGGAATGTCCGGCGGATCCTGTCCGGCAGACCCTAGATCACCAGGCTGAGCAGCGCCGCCACCGCGAACCCCGCCACCGACAGGACCGTCTCCAGGACCGTCCAGGACTTCAGGGTGTCGCGTTCGGAGATGCCGAAGTACTTCGACACCATCCAGAAGCCGCCGTCGTTCACGTGCGAGGCGAAGATCGAGCCGGCCGAGATCGCCATGATGATCAGGGCGAGGTGCGCCTGCGACATGTCCTGGCCCTCGACCAGCGGCACGACGATGCCCGCGGTGGTGACGATCGCGACCGTCGCCGAACCCTGGGCGACGCGCAGGACCACGGAGATCAGCCAGGCCAGCAGGATGACCGGCAGGCCGACGTCGTTGAAGGTGTCGGCGAGTGCGTCCGCGATGCCGCTGGCCTTGAGGACGGCGCCGAAGATGCCGCCCGCGCCAACGACCAGCAGGATGTTGCCGACCGGCTTCAGGGATGACGTGGAGACCGATTCGAGGGACTTGCGGGACCAGCCGCGGCGGATGCCCAGCAGGTAGTACGCGAGCAGCAGCGCGATCGTCAGAGCGACGAAGGGGTTGCCGAAGAACTCGATGACCGATCGGAAGGTGGAGGGGTCCAGCGCGATGGAGGAGAACGTCGCGGCGAGGATCAGCACCAGCGGGGTGCCGATGATCGTGAGTACGGTGGCGAGCCCGACCGGCTCCTCGCGCGGGGTGACCCCGGCGGCCCGCTGTTCGGCGACGACCGCGGCCTTGGCCTCCTCGGCGGCGTCGACCATGTCCTGCGGCACCTCGACGAAGATCCGCTTTCCGATCCAGGCGGCGTAGCCCCAGGCGGCGAGCACGGACGGGATGCCGACGACGGCGCCCATCAGGATGACCCAGCCGAGCGAGACGTGGAAGAGCCCGGCGGCGGCGACCGGTCCCGGGTGCGGCGGCAGGAAGGCGTGGGTCATCGAGAGGCCCGCCAGCAGCGGCATCGCGTAGAGCAGGATCGACTTGCCGGAGCGCTTGGCGGCGGCGTACACGATCGGCGCGAGGACGAAGATACCGACGTCGAAGAAGACCGGGATGCCGAAGATGAGGCCGGTCAGGCCCATGGCGAGCGGGGCGCGCTTCTCACCGAAGAGGTTCAGCAGGCGGGCGCTCAACACCTCGGCGCCGCCGGACACTTCGAGGATCGCGCCGAGCATCGTGCCGAGGCCGATGATGATCGCGACATGGCCGAGGATGCCCCCCATGCCGGATTCGATGACGGAGACGGCGGCGGACTTCTGGACCGTGCCGAAGAGTTCGGTGACGGAGAGACCGGCGCCCAGGCCGACGGCTATGGAGACGGCGAGCAGCGCGACGAACGGTTGCAGCCTGACCTTGATGATCAGGAAGAGGAGGAGCGCGATGCCGAGAGCCGCGACGGTCAGCAGACCGGCGGTGCCGTCGATGAGCAGGAGGAGTCCACCGGTGTGGGGTGGTGTCTCGGCCGGGGGTGGGGTGGCGGCGAGCAGCATGGGTAACTCCGTTGTCGGAGAGGGCTTTTGGGTAGGGGGGAGCGCGGCACGGCGCTCCCGTGGTGCGGGGCGCCGTGCCGTGCGTGGTGATGCGGTGGAGCGGGTGCGGCAAGTGGATCAGCTGGTTCAGCCGAGGACCGCGAGCGCGTCGATCTCGATCAGCAGGCCTTTGGGGAGGCCGACGTAGACCGTCGTACGGGCGGCGGGGGCCGCCTTGAGGTTCTGCTCGCCGAAGTAGGCGTTGTAGATCTCGTTCATCTCGGCGAAGTGGTCCACGTCCGTGAGGTAGACGCGCATCATCATCACGTCGTCCCAGCTCGCGCCGCCCTCCTCCAGGATCGCCTCGACGTTGGCGAAGGTCTGGAGGGTCTGCTCGCGCAGCGTCGGACCGGCGGGGGTCGGGGCCTGGCCCTCGACGGCGGGGAGGAAGCCGACCTGGCCGGCGACCTGGAGGATGTTCCCCTTCTTCACGCCGTGCGAGAACTTCGCGGGCGGCGTGGTGTGGGTGCTCGGGGTGAGGGCGATCTTCTCGGTCATGGCTGTTCAGGCTTTCTTGGGTTGGTTGGTGCCGGAGTACTCCCGGCTGATGGTGTCGGCGGTGCGGCGCACCAGGGGGAGCAGGGTGAGGAGTTCCTCGGCCGTGACGACGACATTGGGTGCGGAGACCGACATCGCGGCGACGACCCGCCCGTCCGCACCCCGGATGGGGGCGCCGATGCAGTTGATGGACTCCTCGTGGCCGCCGAGGTCGGTGGCCCAGCCCTGTTCGCGGACGACAGCGAGTTCCTTGAGGAACGCACCGGCGTTCGGGATCGAACGGGACGTGTACATGGGGTAGTCGAGCTTCTCGGCGATGGCGCGCCGCTCGGGCTCGGTGAGATCGGCGAGAAGCAGTTTCGCGACGGCGGCGACGGTGATCGCGACGGGCTTGCCGATCCGCGAGTACATCCTGACCGGGTAGCGGCTCTCGACCTTGTCGATGTAGAGGACCTCGTGCTCCTCGTACACCGCGAGATGCACGGTGTGGCCGCAGCTCTCGTTGAGTTCGACGAGGTGGGGGTGGGCGATCTCCCGTACGTCGAGGTTCTCGACGGCCTCCTGCGCGAGCGCGAAGAGGCGGGCGCCGAGGCGGTAGCGCTGGTCCTGCTGGCGGTAGACGAGTCCGTGCTCGTGGAGCGTACGGAGCAGGCGCAGCGCGGTGGACTTGTGGACGCCGAGCCGCTCGGCGACCTGCCCGAGGTCGGCGGGCCCCTGGGCGAGCAGCGGCAGGATGCTCAGCGCCCGGTCGACGGTCTGACTCATGCGCGTGCCTCGCTGCCCTCGGCCCGGTCCTCGCCCGGGACGCCCCTCTTGTCTGTTCGCTCGCTGCGCCCGCTCACGTCGTACGTACCTCCTGGTCGTCCCCCGTCCACCCGGGGCCGAGACGCAGTCTCCCCCAGGCCTCGTCGTCCAGTGCGGCAAGGGCGTCGGCGTGAGCGCGGGCCGCAGGGGCGGTGAGGTCGCCGGGGACGGTGAGGACTGCGGCGGCCATGAGGTGGCCGTGCCGGACGCGGTCGCGCACGGGGAGGTCGCGGAGGGTGGCGGAGAGGAACCCGGCGGCGAAGGCGTCACCGGCGCCGACGGGGGCGACGACGTCGACCCGGAGGGCGGGGACGGTGGTGACGTCGTCGGCCTCGCCCGCGTCCGAGAAGACCGCCGCCCCGTCGGATCCGCGCTTCACGACCAGCACGTCCGGCTCCGGCAACGCCGCGCGAATCGCCTCCGCGCCCTTCATCCCCCACGCCTCCTCCGCCTCGTCCTCGCCGACGAAGACCAGGTCGGAGCGGCGGGCCAGGTCCAGGAGCACCTCGGGGGCCGCGTCGGCGTCGCGCCACAGGCCCGGCCGGTGGTTGACGTCGAAGGAGATCAGCGGGCGTCCGGGCCGGGGGGCGGTCAGGTCGCGGAGCAGAGCCAGGCAGTCGACGGAGAGCGCCGCCGTGATGCCGGACAGATGCAGGACGCGGCCCGCGAACAGCGCCTCGTACGGGACGTTGTCCGGGGACATCGCGGAGGCGGCGGACCCGGCCCGGTAGTACGCGACCTCGTGCACATCGGTGGCCCGGTCCGTCGCCGTCCGGAAGTAGATCCCGGTGGGCCGCGCCGGATCGCGCTGCACGGCGGAGGTGTCGACCCCGTAGCCGGCGACCGCCTCGACGAGATGGTCCCCGAACCCGTCCGCACCGACCCTGCTGACCCAGGCCGCCCGGTGCCCGGCGGCGGCGAGCGCGCAGGCGACATTGGACTCGGCGCCGCCGATACCGCGGCCGAAGGAGGGTACGTCGGCGAGGCGTCCGGGCTGCGAGGGCAGGAACGTCACCATGGACTCGCCGAGGCACACGACTTCGGCGGCCGTGGCGGCGTCGGCGGTCCTGGCCTGGGTTCCGGACACTCGGGGCTCCTCGCGGGGTCGGCTGGTTCGGTGATGCGGCGGATGTGGCGGGTGCGTCGGGGCAGTGGTTCGGGGCGGTGCGGCGCCGGCTGTCGGCTCTCGCCATTGACCCGGCGTCGGCTCGGATGTTAGACAGCGTTAAGCGATATGCGCAATGGGTGTTGCACATGCTGCAACTGACTTCGATCGAGGAGGCCCCCTTGGCCGCCGACCGTCCTGTGGCCGGACTTGCCGACGAGCTGGTCGACCACCGTTTCAAGGCGCTCCCGCCTGACGCGGAGGGCCTGACCGTCGGCGCCCTCGCCGCCGAGCGACGCAATCTCTTCACGGGCGGTTTCACCACCCCGGTGCTCGCCCTGTCCGCCGAGTCGGTCGAGCACAATCTCGCCCTTCTGGAGACGTACGCGGAGCGCCACGGGCTCGCCTTCGCCCCGCACGGCAAGACCTCCATGTCCCCGCAGCTCTTCGCCCGCCAGCTGGAGCACGGCGCCTGGGGCATCACCGCGGCCGTGCCGCACCAGGCGCGGGTCTACCGGGCGTACGGAATCCGGCGGATCTTCCTGGCCAACGAGCTCGTCGACGCCGTGGCCCTGCGCTGGCTCGCCGGTGAGCTGGACTCCGACCCGGACTTCCGCTTCATCTGTTACGTCGACTCGGTGCGCGGCGTGGAGCTGATGGACCAGGCGCTGCGGGCGGCGGGCGCCTCCCGCCCCGTGGACGTCGTCGTGGAGCTGGGCGCGGGCGAGGGCGCGCGTACCGGTGTCCGTACCGAGGCCGAGTGTGTGGCGGTCGCCGACGCGGTGGCCGCGACCTCGACGCTGCGTCTGGTGGGCGTGGCCGGTTACGAGGGCGAGGTGCCCGACGCGTCCGGCGAGCGGGTACGGGAGTGGCTGCGCCGGCTCGTCGCGCTGGCCGTCGCCTTCGACCGCGCGGGCCGGTTCGCGGCGTCGGCGGCCGACGAGGGGATTGTGATCAGCGCGGGCGGCAGTGCGTGGTTCGACGCGGTGGCGGACGTGTTCACCCGGATCCCGGAACTCTCCGGTCCGGTGCTCAAGCTGCTGCGCTCCGGGGCGTACGTCTCGCACGACGACGGCCACTACCGCCACCTCACCCCGTTCAACCGCGTCCCGGAGGAAGGGGCCCTGCAGCCCGCCTTCCGGCTCTGGGGCCAGGTTGTCTCCCGGCCCTCCCCCGAGCAGGCGTTCCTCAACGCGGGCAAGCGGGACGCGGCGTACGACCTCGACCTCCCGCAGGCACAGGTCGTCCGGTCCGGCCGCGACGGCACGGTCCGGCCCGCGACGGGTGTCGCGGTCAGCGGCCTGTCGGACCAGCACACATGGGTGCGTACGGAGCCGGGCGCGGAGCTGGAGGTGGGCGACTGGGTGGGGATGGGTCTGTCGCACCCGTGCACGAGCTTCGACAAGTGGCAGCTGATTCCGCTGGTGGAGGCGGACGGCACGGTCACGGATTACATCCGCACGTTCTTCTGATCCCTGCCCGCCCCTCCCCGTGTCCGGGGGCTCCGCCCCCGGACACCCACTCCTCGATCGCCGGAGGGGCTTGATCCTGGCGAAAGGCGGCCCACCCCATGGACCTGGTCATCCGTAACGCGCACGTCATCGACGGCACCGGCACCCCGGCCCACCGCGCAGACGTGGCCATCGGCGACGGCCGGATCGTCCAGATCCACCCCGAACACGCCTCCGGCCCGCGCCCCACCGGCCGCCGTACCCTCGACGCCGACGGACTCGCCCTCTCCCCCGGCTTCATCGACATGCACGCGCACAGCGATCTCGCACTGCTCCGCGACCCCGACCACAGCGCCAAGGCCGCACAGGGCGTCACGCTCGAAGTCCTCGGCCAGGACGGCCTGTCGTACGCCCCGGTCGACGACCGCACGCTCGCCGAGGTACGGAAGACGATCACCGGCTGGAACGGCGACGGTTCGGACCTCGACTTCGACTGGCGCACGGTCGGCGAGTACCTGGACCGCCTGGACCGCAACTTCGACGGCCGGGGCATCGCGGTCAACGCCGCCTACCTCATCCCGCAGGGCACGGTCCGGATGTACGCGATGGGCTGGGAGGACCGCCCGGCCACCGACGCCGAGCTGACCCGGATGAAGGAGCTCGTCGCCCAGGGCATGGCGGACGGCGCCGTCGGCATGTCCTCCGGCCTCACGTACACACCCGGCATGTACGCGAACGACGCCGAACTCACCGAACTGTGCCGGGTGGTGGCCGGGTACGGCGGCTACTACTGCCCGCACCACCGCTCGTACGGGGCGGGCGCGCTCGGCGCGTACGAGGAGATGGTGCAGCTCACCAGGAACGCGGGCTGCGCCCTCCACCTCGCCCACGCCACCATGAACTTCGGCGTGAACAAGGGCAAGGCACCGGACCTCCTCGCCCTGCTCGACGACGCCCTCGCCGCGGGCGCGGACATCTCCCTCGACACCTACCCGTACACGCCGGGCTGCACGACCCTCGTCGCGATGCTGCCGAGCTGGGCGAGCGAGGGCGGACCCGAGTCGATCCTCACCCGCCTCGCGGACGACAGGGCGGCGGAGCGGATCCGGCACCACATGGAGGTGCTGGGCTCGGACGGCTGCCACGGCGTGCCGATCGAGTGGGACACGATCGAGATCTCGGGCGTCAGCGCGCCCGGTCTCGCCGGCCATGTCGGCCGTACGGTGGCCGAGTCCGCCCGCCTGCGCGGCGAGGCCCCCTGGGTGACCGCACGCCGGCTGCTCATCGAGGACCGGCTCGGTTCCACGATCCTCCAGCACGTGGGCCACGAGGAGAACGTCCAGCAGATCATGCGCCACCGTGTGCACACCGGCGGCAGCGACGGCATTCTCCAGGGTGACAAGCCGCACCCGCGTGCGTACGGCACGTTCCCGCAGTATCTCGGCCGGTACGTACGGGAGTTGGGCGTCCTGTCACTGGAGGAGTGCGTCGCCCACCTCACCTCCCGCCCGGCGAAGCGACTGCGTCTGACCGACCGGGGACACGTACGCGAGGGCTACCGCGCGGACCTGGTCCTCTTCGACCCGGCGACGGTGGCGGCGGGCTCCACGTTCGAGGAACCGCGTACGCCGCCGGCCGGCATCCCGCATGTGCTGATCGACGGCCGCTTCGTCATCGAGGACGGCCACCGGACCCAGGAACTGGCGGGCCGAGCGGTACGGGGAGCGGGCCGCACCCGCTGATCCGGGCCGAAGAACCGCTACGACCACAACCGCGACGGGGTCGTGGACGCGATCTGCACGGGTGGCGAGCGCGTGAACGGGTTCCATGGCTCGGCATCGTCAACGCCCTGCGAACAGTCAAGTGACCCCGTCGATCAACTTGTTGAGTCTCCACACGCGTCATACCACCCGTACCGCGAACCAATTGGAGACCTCTATGACAGCGCCGCGCACGTGCTCCCGTCGCCTCGTCGCCCTTCCGCTGGGGATGGTCATGGCGACCGCCCTCGCCTTCCTCCCCAACGTCACGGCGTCGGCGGCCGACGCGGTCCCGACGGCCACGGTGGCCACGACGGCCGACGCGACCTCCCTCAGCTACATCGTCAACGTCGCCACCGGACGAGGCCCGTCCACGACGGTGAAGAAGGCCATCGCCGACGCGGGCGGCACCATCGTGATCTCGTACGACCGGATCGGCGTGATCGTCGTCCACTCCTCGAACCGCGACTTCGCCCGGACCGTCCGTAAGGTTCCGGGCGTGCAGTCGGCCGGCGTCACCCGCAACGCGCCCCTTGCCGCGCAGTCGACGACCGAGGCCGGCGCGACGCGGGTGCTCAGCGCCAAGGAGGTCGCGAGCGCTCAGTCGGCCGAAGGCCAGGACCCCCTGGAGTCGTCGCAGTGGGACTTGCCCGCCATCAAGGCGGACAAGTCCCACGAGAAGACGCTCGGCAGCCGCGACGTCACGGTCGCCGTCATCGACACCGGCGTGGACGACACCCATCCCGACCTCGCCCCGAACTTCAACCGCGAGGCGTCCGTCAACTGCGTCTCGGGCAAGCCGGACACCGCGGACGGGGCCTGGCGGCCGAGCGCGTCGGAGGGCGCCGCCCACGGCACGCATGTCGCGGGTGTGATCGCGGCAGCCAAGAACGGCATCGGCATGACCGGCGTCGCGCCCGGCGTGCGGGTCGCCGGCATCAAGGTGTCCGACCCGGAGGACTACGTCTACACCGAGGCCGTGGTCTGCGGCTTCGTCTGGGCGGCCGAACACCACGTGGACGTCACCAACAACAGCTATTACACCGACCCCTGGAACTTCAACTGCCTCGACGACCCGGACCAGAGGGCACTCGTCGACGCCACCACGCGGGCCTCGCGGTACGCGGAGCGCAAGGGCACGGTCAACGTCGCGGCCGCGGGCAACGAGAGCCGCGACCTGGACGCGGACTCCCTCACCGACCCCGCCTCCCCGAACGACGGCACGCCGGGCGACCGCGTGATCGACCCGCACAAGTGCTTGGTCCTACCGCCCCAGCTGCCCGGTGTGGTGACCGTGGCCGCGACCGGCGCGAAGGGCATCAAGTCGTCGTTCTCCAACTACGGTCTGAACGTCATCGACATCGCCGCGCCCGGAGGCGACTCCCCCCTCTACCAGCCCCCGGCCGCGCCGGCCACCGATGGTCGGATCCTCGGCACGATGCCCGGCGGCACGTGGGCCTACAAGAAGGGCACGTCGATGGCGTCCCCGCACGTCGCGGGGGTGGCCGCCCTCATCAAGTCGACGCACCCGCACGCCACCGCCGGCCAGGTGAAGGCCCTGCTGTACTCCCAGGCCGACGCCACGCCGTGCACGGATCCGTACGACATCGACTCCGACGGCAAGATCGACGCCGTGTGCAAGGGGCCGAAGAACCACAACGGGTTCTACGGGCGGGGGATCGTGAACGCGTTGAACGCTGTGACGAAGTAACGGCCTGGTGCACGATAGAGAGTGGATCAGGCCGTAAGCGGCTTCCGCGCGCAAGGGGCCGGGCCGTCGACTCCGCCGGCCGATGGCGGCCCCTTCGTGAGGCCCGTCGCCGTCGGGCGGCGGGCCTCAGCGTTTCGAAGCGGGAGCCGCGGGAGCACTAGGACGGGTCCCGGTCCTCCGCCGCCCGCCCCTTCGCCCAGGCCAGGTCCTCCTCGGTCGGGGCGTCGTCCTGGGTGAGGCTCGCCCGCCAGTAGCCACTGAACTCCACGGCGGCCCTGGGCAGTCCGCGCTCCTCGACCAGGTGGCGGCGCAGGGCCCGCACCGCCCCGGCCTCGCCGGCCAGCCACGCCGCACCGGACCCGGCGGGCAGTCCGGCACCCCTCACCGCGTCCGTCAACGTCTCGCCCCGGTCCCGGTGCACCCAGTGGACGGTCACCTCGCCGGGCGAGTCGAGCACCTGCTCCTCCGCCTTGTCGGCCACCTCGGCGTACACCACCGCCCGCGCCCCGGCCGGGAGGGATTCCAGGAGCGTCCCGATCGCCGGGAGCGCCGTCTCGTCCCCGGCCAGCAGCAGCCAGTCGGCGGCAGGCAGCGGCCGGGCGTACATCGACGACGGGCCGACCATGCCGAGGACGTCCCCGGGGCGTGCGGCCCGGCCCCAGCGGGCGGCGGGTCCTTCGTCGCCGTGGAGCACGAAGTCGACGGCCATCAGACCGAGCCGTCGGTCGTACGCGCGAACCGTGAAGCTCCGCATCAGCGGACGTTCGGGCTCGGGGATCGCGAGGTAGGCCTCGTACCACCGCATGCCGTACGTGTCGTCGGCGTCCGGCTCCGGCAGCCGGGGCACGTCCTGCCCCTCCCTCGGGAAGCAGAGCTTCATCTGCTGGTCGGGCCGGTCCTCCATGAGCTCCGCCAACGCGTCCCCGGCGAAGGTGATGCGTGCCGTCCGCGGGGCGATCCGCTCCACGCCCACGACCCGTACGTACGACACGGGCAATGCCTGCCCCATCGCGGCACCCACTCTCTGCGACTGATAGTTTATGCCGTAAGGAATTACCTCGGCGAAGTTACTTTATGGCGTAAGGAGTCGCAAGTGGTGGTCTTTGCCGGACAGGGCGACGCCCGCCGTTCGATGTCCCTGCTGTGGCGCGCCGAGCAGTCGGCGCAGCCGCGCCGCAGCCCCGGGCCGGGCCCCAGGCCGGGGCTGAGCGTGGACGCGATCGTGACCGCAGCGATCGCCGTCGCCGACGAGGACGGCATGGCCGCGCTCTCGATGCGCGCGGTGGGCGAGCGGCTGGGCCGTACGGCGATGGCGCTCTACACCTACGTCCCCAGCAAGAGCGAGCTGCTGGACCTGATGTATGACGCCGTCCACGCCGAGCTGCCCACCCAGTACGCCGGCATCGACAACTGGCGTACGGGACTGGATGATTGGGCGCGGGACACGCTCGCGTTCCTCCTCCGCCACCCCTGGGTGCTCCAGGTCTCCCAGGCCCGCCCGGTCCTCGGCCCGCACGAGTACGCCGGCCTCGACACGCTCGTACGCCTGCTGAACGGAACCGGGCTCGACGCCCCGCTCCTGCGGCGGCTGGTGGGCACGCTGACCCACTTCGTCCGCGGCTGCGCCGGGACGGTCGCCGAGGCGCGGCAGGCCGCGGCGGTGACGGGCGAGCCGGACGAGGAGTGGTGGTTCGCCCGCTCGGCGCTGCTGGGCGAGGTGGCGCCCGACTTCACGGACCGTTATCCGAGCCTGAGCGCGATGGAGAGCGAGGGCACCCCGCAGCAGCCACCCTCCGCCCCCGGCGAGGAGGCGATGCCGTACCTGGAACGCGAGGCGCGGGAGACGTTCACCGTCGGACTCGATGTGCTGCTCGACGGGATCGAGGCGGCGATCCGGCGTACGGGCGCGCCGTGAGCCCACGAGCGCGCGTCGCCGCCGCGGTGCCCGGTCGGCATCGCGGCGGCGGCGTGGCTCATGAACTCACGGCTTGGGCAGGGCACATCCCGGCCGGTTGAGGTCGAACTTGTTGCCGGCGCCGATGCACGGCACGATGCCGTAGGTCTCCTGGGCGTAGTTGATGCCCTGGCGCACCGTCACATTGCCGCTCTCGTCGACCTCGCACGGGTTGTTGTCCGTGCACTGCTGCCCGTCCTCGTTGCCGGTGTTGTTGACGGCGACGACCTTGCCGGTCGCGTTGTCGATCACCGGGGAGCCGGATGTACCGCCGATGGTCTGGCAGGCGGGGGTGTAGCGGACCGAGTCCTTCCAGGTCCATTCACCCTCCTTGAGGCGGTAGACGAAACCGTCCACATTGCAGGCGTACGTGCGCTTCCAGTAGCCGGAGACCACCGTGATCGCGGTGCCCTGGACCGGGTGCGCGGTGTTGAGCTCCAGCGCCTTGATGCCGTAGCTGCTCTCGATCTGGGCATAGGTGCGGGTGAGTTGGTACACCGAGATGTCGGTGTCGGTCATCGTCCCGTACGCGATCTTGCTCGCCCGCAGGGTGCCGACTCCGCTGCCCGAGGCGTTCAGCAGGGTGAAGCTACGGGTGGACGGCTGGTCGAACACGACCTCTCCCGGCCCCGGGAATCCCGACTCCATGCAGTGCCCGTTGGAGAGCACGAGCGCGGGGTCGGTGGGCTGGGAGCCGGGCGTACGGACGACGGAGCCGGAACAGTTGCTGAGCGCGACGGTCCCGGCGAAGTTGACCGCCTTGGGCCTGAGCTTCGTCTTGACGGTGCCGGCCGATGCCACGTCGTGGCCGGCAACCGCGGTCGCGGGTGCGATTCCCGCCCCGAGCAGCAGAACGGTGAAGAGCGCGCCGACGAGAGGCTTCTTCATGTGGGGGTCCCCTCCAGTGACCTGTGCAGGGCCCAAGTGGCCCCTGCTACCGAAATTGCTTCGGTTTTGACATGCGCATGTTGGCGCACGGCAGGGGCCCCCACAAGGGGTGGTTTCAAGCCGTCGGGTCTCAGGCCGTTCGGTCTCAAGCCGTCCGGACCGAGCCCCCGGCCTCAGGCCGTGGTCCGCTCCACCGGGATCCAGAGCTCCGCCTCGGCCTCCCCGGCGTCCTGCGACACCCGGGTGCGCAGGATCTCGGGACCGGGCCTGCTCCGGTACGGATTGGACGGGAACCACTGGGTGAACACATCCCGCCACAGGTACTGAAGTGCCTGCGGGTAGGGCCCGGAGTTCTCGAAGACGGCCCAGGTGCCCGCCGGGACCACCAGTGCGTCCAGGTCCTCGGGCACGGCCCCACCGGTCACCACGGCGTGGTAGTAGTCGAGTTCGGTCCCCTCCGCCCGGCTGTCGGCGAGGTTGTCGCTCACCGAGACGATCCCCTCCGGTTCCTGGTCGGACAGTTCCGCGATGCGCCGCATCGTCTCCTGTCCGATGCCCCGGATGAACTCGGCGATGGCCGGGTTCACCCCCTCGTGCACGAGCGGAACCCGCGCCTTCTTCCCGACCACACGGAACTCCTCCTTCTCCACGATCCGGTACCGCATGCTGCCGCTCCCTTCGACCACGAGGTGGAAGGACATCCGGGGCTGGGACCGCAGAGCCGCACCGGTCCGTCTGGCCTCGCCGGGACCGACGCCGTGCATGACCCGGAACGCCCGCGCGAACGCCTCGCCCGAGGTGTAGCCGTAGCGCACCGCGATCTCCAGCAGCGTCCGCTCCCCTGCCAGCACCTCGGCACCCGCGATCGTCAGTCGTCGGCGCCGGATGTATTCCGACAGGGGCATCCCGGCCAACGCCGAGAACATCCGCCGGAAGTGATACTCCGACGTCAGCGCGATCCGCGCCGGCTCGGCCGCATCGATCCGCTGATCGAGGCGGCACTCGATGTGCTCCATGGCCTGGTTCAGCCGTTCCAGCACCCCGGACTCCTTCCCTTACGAGCACTCACGTTAGGAAGCGCGCACGCCGTCGGACCCGACATTCTGTGCCCGGATCGGTCGGGTCGGATGGGGCGGTGCGCCGAAGCGGGCCAGGCAGTGCCAGACCATGTCGAGCCGCCTGCCCGCGGACCGGGACTCGACATGGCTCAGGGCCCGCGCCTGCGGCGACGGGTATGGGGCTGCGTTCACCGGCGCAGTGTGCCGGAGTGGGGTTCGCCGCCGCACCCGGATTGCGTCAGGCCGCCGGTATCAGGCCTTGTCCGCCCGGGTCGACGTCCAGGTTCGCCGCTCACGGGAGTCCCCCGCCACCGCTTGCAGCACCAGTACCGAGAGGTCGTCCTCGAGCGGCCCCACCCCGAAGTCGTGCGCCGCGCGCCGTACGTGCTCCGCAAGGGCCTTCGCGCCCAGCCCCATACCCTGCCGGAGCACATCGGCCAGACCGTCGTTGTCGTCCAACTGCCAGTTGCCACAGCGGCGTTCGGTGACTCCGTCGGTCACACACAACAATGTCTCGCCGGGCGCGAGGCGGAAGGTGCCGGCCCGGAATTCAGCACCCTCATCGATGCCGAGCAGCATCTGGGGTTCGGAGGCCGGTTCCACCCTGCCGTCGGCGAACATGTGCAGCGGCGGGGGATGACCTGCGCTGGCGACCGTGCAGCGGGCTCCGGCCACGCCCGGGTCGACCATCAACTCCCCGTACAGCAGGCTCAGGAAGCGGGAGCCCGTCAGCTCGGCGCCGAGGGCGAATGCCTCGGCGCTCTCTTCCGCCATGGCGACGTTCAGCCGGCCGAGCACCGACTCCACGCCATGCCCCTCGCGCGCCAGCAGTCTCACCAGGTGCCGGGCGAGGCCGGTGACGGACATCGCCTCCGGGTCCTTTCCCTGCACGTCCCCGAGCAGGAAGCACCAGCGGTCCTCGCCCATCGGGAAGATGTCGTAGAAGTCGCCGCCGACGGTCTGGCCCTCGCCGTGCGGCTCGTAGACGATCGCCGTGTCGACGCCGGCGATCCTGGCCAGCGTCGCCGGCAGTTGCCTGCGCTGGAGCGCGGCGCTGATCCTGCGCTGCCGGGTGTACTGGCGGGCGGTGAACACGGCCTGCGCGACCCTGCGGGCCACGTCCTGCACCATCCGCACCACGGTGTCGGTCATCTGCGACTGCCCGGCCCGGCCGAGCAGCAGTACGCCCTGGTCGGTGTCGCGGGCGACAAGCGGGAAGGCGAACGCCGACCCGCCCGCACGGTCGGCGCCGGCACTCTCGGGCCACGGCCAGGGCGTACCCCCGCTGCGGAGCGCGGCGGGCGGCGGAATCCGTTCCAGTTCCTCGCGCAGCGGAGCGATGCGCTGCTCGTCGGCGTGCCAGACCCGGGACAGTTGCAGGCCCCTCCCCGGCGTGCTGAGCCAGATGCCGCACCAGTCCGCGAGCCGGGGTACGAGCATCTGGGCCGCGAGCGCGGTGACCATGGCTTCGTCGAGCTGCCCCGCCAGGAGTTCGCTGGTCTCGGCGAGGAACGACGGGCCGCCGCGGTCGGTCCACTCGGGGGTGTACCCGTGGGCATGCGCCGGATGTACGGGGGGCCCTGCGTCATGGGACCGTGCGTCACTGCCGGGCTCGGCGGTACCGGGCCCGGAGGAGGCCGGCTCTGTCACAGGTGTCTCTCTCGCCGCGACCTCCAGCCGGAACCAGACCCGCTTCTCCGCCCGCCGGTAGGTCACGCCCCAGGACTCCGAGAGCGCGTTCACCAGCTGGAGCCCGAAGCCGGGCTCACCGTGCCGGGTGTCCACTGGGCCGCGCACCCCTCTGGAGGGGTGACGGTCCACGACCTCCACGACGACACCCACCCGGGTGACCGGGTTCCGCTCCAGGCGGCAGACCACGTCGATATCGGTGCCGGCGTACATGACGGCATTGGTGACCAGTTCGCTGACGAGCAGGACGGCGTCATCGACGAGCTCCTCGATCTCCCCGGGGATCGGAACCGGAGCAGGGGCCGCGCCCGCATCGGGAGTCGCATCGGTGGCCGACGCCCCGCTCCCGTCCGCGAGCTCCGCCGTCCACCCATGGAGCGCCGCACACACGAATTCCCGCGCCCGGGCGGCCGCCAGCTGGTTCGCCGACAGCCCCTTCCTGGACACGGACTGGCTCGCGTGTACGGACAACGGGATCACCATTCCTCCCGTATGCACCAAATACGCACGAGAAAGAGTGCTTTCGTGCGCTTTATACTATGACATGCGTCACTGAATGAATCTCCGGTGAGCACCAATGGATCTTGGGCGGAGGGTGTTTCCATGGCACTGGCCCCGGCCCGGCCCGGCACACAGTCAGACGGACAGTGGGTTCGTGCGAGCGATCTGCGCCCGTTGCTCGCCGCGATGAAGGCCCTGTGCGACGGAGATTTCACGGCGCGGGTGGAGGAATCGGAGGAACGGGGCGGAGTGGCGCTGCCCGACGGGGTGCCGGCCGAAATGGCCGGGGTGTTCCAGCAGATCGTCGCGCGGAACGCGCATCTCGCCTCGGAGCTCCAGCGGGTACGCCACGAGATCATCCGACAGGGACGGCTGGACGAGCGGATCTCGGCGAGTCCCGGCTCGGGGACCTGGACGACGAACATCGAGGCCGCCAATACGGTGCTCGAAGCGCTGGTGGTACCGGTCGCCAAGGCCACCCGGGTGCTCGACGCCGTCGCGGACGGTGATCTGACCCAGCACGTCGATCTGCACGACGGGAGCCGCCAGCTCCGCGGCGACCTGCGGCGCCTGGGCATCGGCGTGAACCGCATGGTGGACCAGCTCTCCCTCTTCACCGGTGAGGTGACCCGGGTCGCCCGCGAGGTCGGCACCGAGGGCCGTCTCGGCGGCCGGGCGAAGGCGCAGGGGCTGTCGGGCGACTGGCTCCATGTGACCGAAGCGGTCAATACGATGGCGTCCCGGCTTACGGCGCAGGTGCGGGACATCGCGGTCGTGACGACGGCGGTGGCACGCGGCGACCTGACGCAGCAGGTGACGGTCGAAGCCACCGGCGAGCTGCTGGAGCTGAAGCTCACGGTCAACACCATGGTCGACCAGCTGCGGGCGTTCGCCGACGAGGTGACCAGGGTCGCCCGCGAGGTCGGCACCGAGGGCCAGCTCGGCGGCCGTGCCCAGGTCAGGGGCGTGTCCGGGGTCTGGAAGGACCTCACCGACAACGTCAACTTCATGGCGTCCAACCTGACGTCCCAGGTCCGCAACATCGCCCAGGTGACCACCGCTGTCGCCAACGGCGACCTCAGTCAGAAGATCACCGTGGACGCGCGGGGCGAGATCCTGCAGCTGAAGTCGACGATCAACACCATGGTCGACCAGCTCTCCGCCTTCGCCGACGAGGTCACCCGGGTCGCCCGCGAGGTCGGCACCGAGGGCCAGCTCGGCGGCCGCGCCCACGTCAGGGGCGTGTCCGGGGTCTGGAAGGACCTCACCGACAACGTCAACTTCATGGCCGACAACCTCACCTCCCAGGTCCGCAACATCGCCCAGGTCGCCACCGCGGTCGCCGAGGGCGACCTCGGCAAGACGATCACCGTGGAGGCCAAGGGGGAGATCCTGGAGCTGAAGTCGACGATCAACACCATGGTCGACCAGCTCTCCGCCTTCGCCGACGAGGTCACCCGCGTCGCCCGCGAGGTCGGCACCGAGGGCAACCTGGGCGGTCAGGCGCAGGTCAGGGGCGCTTCCGGGGTCTGGAAGGACCTCACCGACAACGTCAACCGCATGGCGCTCAATCTGACCTCTCAGGTCCGCAACATCGCCCAGGTGACCACCGCCGTCGCCAACGGCGACCTGTCGAAGAAGATCGACGTGGACGCGCGCGGCGAGATCCTGGAGCTGAAGGACACCGTCAACACGATGGTCCAGCAGCTGCGGGCGTTCGCGGACGAGGTGACCAGGGTGGCCCGCGAGGTCGGCACCGAGGGGCGACTCGGCGGCCAGGCCCAGGTCCACGGCGTCTCGGGGGTCTGGAAGAACCTCACCGACAACGTCAACTTCATGGCCGACAACCTCACCTCCCAGGTCCGCAACATCGCCCAGGTCGCCACCGCGGTCGCCGAGGGTGACCTGTCGAAGAAGATCGACGTGGACGCGCGCGGCGAGATCCTGGAACTCAAGTCCACGATCAACACCATGGTCGACACGCTCTCCGCGTTCGCTTCCGAGGTGACACGAGTGGCCCGCGAAGTGGGCAGCGAGGGGCAGCTGGGCGGCCAGGCCCGGGTGGAGGGCGTCTACGGGACATGGAAGGGACTGACCACCAGCGTCAATGAGCTGGCACTGAACCTGACCACCCAGGTGCGCGCGATCGCCGAGGTCGCCAGCGCCGTCACGCAGGGCGACATGTCCGGCTCCATCTCGGTGGAGGCCCAGGGCGAGGTCGCCGCCCTGAAGAACAACATCAACCTCATGGTGGCGAACCTCCGTGAGACCACCCGCGCCAAGGACTGGCTGGAGTCGAACCTGACCCGTATCGCCGGACTCATGCAGGGCCACCGCGACCTGGTCGAGGTCGCCGACCTGATCCTGCGCGAGCTGACCCCTCTGGTGAACGCCCAGTACGGCGCGTTCTTCCTGGCCGAGGCGGGTGCGGCACCCGGTGAGGATCTTGAGCTCCTGGCCGGTTACGGCACCGGACAGCCCGAAGGCCGCCGCCGGCGTACCCGGCTCAGCCTCGACGCTCCCGGCTGGGGTCTGATCACCCAGGCCGCCACGGAGAAACGGCGGATCCTCATCGAGGCGGTCCCCACGGAATACATCACCATCAGTTCCGGCCTCGGCGCCGCGCCCCCGGCCAGTGTCGTCATCCTGCCGATCCTCTTCGAGGACCGGGTGCTCGGAGTCATCGAACTGGCCTCGTTCAGCCGTTTCAGCGAGGTCCACCTCGCTTTTGTCGACCAGTTCGTGAACACCATCGGTGTCTCCATCAACACCATCATCGCCAACTCCCGTACCGAGTCGCTCCTCTCGGAATCCCAGCGCCTCACCGTCGAACTGCGCAAGCGTTCCGACGAGTTGCAGCTCACCAACGCCGAGCTGGAGGAGAAGGCGGCGCTGCTGGCCACGTCCTCCCAGTACAAGTCGGAATTCCTGGCAAACATGTCGCACGAATTGCGCACCCCGCTCAACTCGCTCCTCGTGCTGTCCCGGCTGCTCGCCGACAACCCCGACGACCACCTCTCCCCGCAGGAGGTGGAGTTCGCCGTCACCATCCACCGGGCGGGCTCCGACCTGCTGCAACTGATCAACGACATCCTCGATCTGTCGAAGATCGAAGCAGGCCGGATGGATGTGCATCCCAAGACGCTGCCGCTGAACAAGCTGCTCGACTACGTACGGGCGACGTTCCAGCCGCTCTCCCGGGACCGCGGCCTGTCGTTCGACATCGAGGTCGGCGAGGACGTGCCCCTCGAACTCTTCTCCGACGAGCAGCGTCTCCAGCAGATCCTCCGCAACCTCCTCTCCAACGCGATGAAGTTCACCTCGTCCGGCGGAGTGCAACTGCTCGTCGAACGCGCGACGCCCTCGGACTTCGAGGAGGAGACGCTGCGCAATGCCGACGCCGTCATCGCCATGAGCGTCAAGGACACCGGAATCGGTATCCCGCCGGAGAAGCTCGACGCGATCTTCGAGGCGTTCCAGCAGTCCGACGGCACCACCAACCGCAAATACGGCGGCACCGGGCTCGGCCTCTCCATCAGCCGGGAAATGGCGGGCCTGCTCGGCGGCCGGATCATCGCCGAGAGCGAGCCGGACGCCGGTTCCACCTTCACCCTCTTCGTCCCCGCGCACTACACAAGTCCGCCCTCCGACGCCGTCCCCGCGGTCGAACCGCGCCCCGCGAGCGGCGCCACCCGGGCCATCGCCGGACCCGCCCGCCTGGTCGGCCGGCCCGCGGCCCGGCCCGGAGCCGCGCAGACCGATGCGCTCAGCACCCAGGATTCCTTGTCCCGCACCGGAACCCGGCCCGACAGCGACGACGACGGCGTCAGCTGGCCCGAGACGACCCGGCTCAAGGACTGGCTGACCGGCCGCGCCGCCGGCGTGCTGGCCAACCGTCGCATCCTCATCGTCGACGACGACATCCGGAACGTCTTCGCGCTGACGCATGTGCTGGGCCGCGTCGGCATCAGCGTCAAATACGCGGAGAACGGCCGCGAGGGCCTTGAGGTCCTCGATCGGACGCCTGACGTATCACTGGTACTGATGGACATCATGATGCCCGAAATGGATGGGTACGAGATGATCGCGGCGATCCGCCGCACACCTCGTTTCGCGGACCTGCCGGTCATCGCGCTCACCGCGAAGGCCATGCCCGGTGACCGGGAGAAAGCCATCGAGAGCGGCGCGAACGACTACGTCCCCAAGCCGGTGGACGTCGACCGCCTGCTGTCCGTGATCTGCCGGCTCCTCGACCCGCAGTGCACTTCGCCGGAGCCGCGGCCCGGTCCTTCCGACAACACCCGCTCCACGGACCGGGACCGGAGCGACATCCTCCCCGACCAGGACGACGACGGCACCCCCACCGACAGGAACGACGACAACGACGCGACAGGGCGGCCATCATGACGGCGACACGGGACGCAGCATCGGAGACCTCCAGCATCCTCATCGTCGACGACATGGAGGAGAATCTGGTCGCCCTCGAAGCCGTACTCGGCTCGCTGGCCCAAGTGGTCCGCGCACAATCGGGCGAGGAAGCTCTCAAGGCGATGCTGCGCCAGGAGTTCGCGGTCGTGCTCATCGACGTGATGATGCCGGGCATGAACGGCTTCGAGACCGCCGCCAACATCAAGGGCCTCGACCAGACGAAGGACGTCCCGATCATCCTGCTGACCGGTGCCGCAGTCGATCCGAACTACGCCTACCGCGGCTATACGGTCGGCGCTGCCGATTTCCTGATCAAGCCGTTCGACCCCTGGCTGTTGCGGACCAAGGTCAACGTCTTCCTCGACCTGCACCGCAAGAACCGCCAACTCGTCGACCAGGCCGAGCAGTTGAAGCGTCTCCTGACGGCCGAAGGCGGCCACCCCGGGATCCCGTCGGCCGCCCCCGACCCGGCTCGCGCATCCGCCGAGCCGTCGTACGGTACGGACCACGCGGGCCCTGCGGACTCCGCGGAACACCCGGCGCCCCCGGAAGCGCCCGACCGGCTCGCCGAGGTCGCCGGCCAACTCGCCCAGGCGGAACTCCTGCTGCGAGACGCGGACAGCCCCGGCCGGGCCGACCTCGCCGACCGCATCGTCGAACTGGAACGGGCCGTGGAACTGCTGATGGCGGCCCGCGAGACGTAGGAACGCGCCCGGACGTGATTCATCACGGCTGGGGCGGTGCCGTGCCCTGAAGGATGTTCTCCCTTCCCCACGCGCCGAGCGGCCCCAGCGCCTCGTTGAGTCCGACACCCAGCGGGGTCAGTGAATACTCGACGCGCGGAGGCACCTCCGCATGCACCTCGCGGTGCACGATGCCGTCCTCCTCCAGCTCCCGCAGATGTGACGTGAGCACCTTCTCCGTCACTCCGGGGACCATCCTGCGCAGCTCGCCGAAGCGGCACACCTGTTCATTGAGCGCCCAGAGGATCAGCACCTTCCACTTGCCGCCGATCACATCCATCGCGGCGTCGATCCCGCAGACGTACGCCCCCGGCCTCCGTACGGTACCCATGGTCCGCCCCTCCCACCTGCTCGCTCACCCGGCGGTAACCACCCACTTCGAAGTGCGTACTTGATCACTTCCGGGCCTGCGACAAGCCTAATCGGCATGACCGACAACGCCATTGAGAAGTCGCCGCTCACTCTCCTCGGGCTCGGTGCCATGGGTACCGCGCTCGCCCGCACCTGGCTCGCCGCCGGGCATCCGCTCACCGTCTGGAACCGCAGCCCCGGCAGGGCCGAGCCGCTCGCCGCCGAAGGGGCGGCCGTCGCCGGGTCCGCCGCGCAGGCGGTGGCGGCCGGCAGGCTGGTCGTGGTCTGCCTGCTCGACGACGCCTCGGTCGACGAGGCCCTGACCGGCGTGGACCTGGCCGGCAAGGACCTGGTCAACCTCACCACTTCCACGCCCGCCCAGGCCCGCGCCCGAGCCGTCCGGGCCCGCGAGCACGGGGCCCGCTTCGTGGACGGCGGGATCATGGCGGTCCCGCCGATGATCGGCGCCCCGGGCTCCGGCGCCCATGTCTTCTACAGCGGCTCCCGCGCCCTCTTCGACACCCACCGCGACACCCTGGCCGTACCGGCCGGCACCTCCTACGTCGGCGAGGACGCCGGCTTCGCCGCCCTGCACGACGTGGCGCTGCTGAGCGCGATGAACGGGATGTTCGCCGGGATCTCGCACGCGTTCGCGCTGATCCGCAAGGAGAACATCGAGCCGACGGCCTTCGCCCCGCTGCTCGCCGACTGGCTCGTCGCCATGACGTCCTCCGTGCACGCGGCCGCCGCCCAACTGGCCGAGGGGGACTACACGCGCGGGGTGGTGTCCAATCTCGCCATGCAGGTCGCGGGCAACGCCACCCTGCTGCGCACGGCCGAAGAACAGGGCGTCAGCGCCGAACTCCTCACTCCTTACCTGACCTTGATGGAACGTCTTCTCGCGAACGGGCGCGGCAACGAGAGCACGACGGGTGTGGTCGACCTGCTGGCACTCTGACCCCACCCGATTGCGTACGGTCGGCGCATGACATCCGACCGCGAAGCCGCCCACGGCCACCGCACCGCCCCCGGCCTCGACCTCGACGCCTATCTCGCCCGCATCGGCTGGACCGGGGAGCGCCGGCCGACCGCGGAGGTACTGCGCTCCGTGCACCGCGCCCACGCACTGGGCATCCCGTTCGAGAACCTGGACCCCGTTCTGGGCAACGCGCCCTCGCTCGCGCTCGCGGACCTGGAGGCGAAGCTCGTACGGGGTGGGCGCGGCGGGTACTGCTACGAGCAGAACACCCTGCTCGCCGCCGCGCTGACCGCGCTCGGGTTCAGGATCACGCTGCTCTGCGCACGGGTCGTGCTGGGGGCCGGGCCCGGGGACGTACGGCCGCGCACCCACATGCTGATGCGGGCCGAGGTGCCGGGCGAGCCGATCCCGTATCTGGCCGATGTCGGCTTCGGCGCCACCGGCTCGCTGCTGGAGCCGATCCCCCTGGTCGCGGACGCGGAGCTGCACGACGCCCCGCGCCGCCACCGGCTCGTGCACACCCCGCACGACGGGCCGCTGGAGCAGTGGGAGCTCCAGGCGCGGACCGCCGACGGGAGGTGGGAGGCCCAGTACGCCTTCACGCTGGAACCGTTCGAGGCGCCGGACTACGAGGTCATCAACTGGCACATCGCGACCAACCCGCGCTCCCCGTTCCAGCACCAGGTGTACATCCAGCGCACCACCCCGGACGCCCATCTGTCCCTCACAGGCCGCACACTGGCGGTCACGGCGAACGACGGCAGCCGCGAGGAACGGGAGCTGACGGACGGCGCCGAGGTGCTCCGGGTCCTGGCAGCCGACTTCGGCATCCACCTCCCCCGGGGCACACGGCTGCCGGAGTGACGTGAGGGACGCGCCCCTCACGCCTCCCAGCGCCCCTCACGCCCCTCACGCCCCGAACACTGCCGCTCACGTGGCGCATCTCACCCGTCCGCGTCCGTCACGCCCCCATTCCGGCCCATTCCAAGCCCCGCTCCGTCCCGGACCGGCGTTCCCACGGTTCGGGGGCGGTGGGCGCATGGCTATGGAAGACGGAGCGGGGCGCCGGGGTTACCCGGGTGGGGCAACCGGAGGGGAAAGCCCGGGCGGCGCGTGAAACGCAGTCGTAAGCTCCCAGACATGCAGGTCATCCAGTCCACGAAGCTCGCCAATGTCTGTTACGAAATCCGGGGCCCCGTGCTCGAGGAGGCGATGCGGCTGGAAGCAGCCGGTCACCGCATCCTCAAGTTGAACACCGGTAACCCTGCCGCGTTCGGGTTCGAGTGCCCGCCCGAGATTCTCGAAGACATACTGCGCAACCTCTCCGGGGCGCACGGTTACGGCGATGCGAAGGGGCTGCTGTCCGCGCGCCGGGCGGTGATGCAGCACTACCAGACCAAGGGGATCGACCTCGACGTCGAGGACATCTACCTGGGCAACGGCGTCTCCGAGCTGATCCAGATGTCGATGCAGGCACTGCTGGACGACGGCGACGAGGTCCTCGTACCGGCTCCGGACTACCCGCTGTGGACCGCCTCGGTGTCACTGGCTGGCGGTACGGCCGTGCACTACCGGTGCGACGAGCAGGCCGACTGGATGCCGGACCTCGCCGACATCGAGCGGAAGATCACCGACCGCACCAAGGCGCTCGTGATCATCAACCCGAACAATCCGACGGGTGCGGTGTACGACGACGAGATGCTGCGCGGGCTGACGGAGATCGCCCGGCGCCACAATCTGGTCGTCTGCTCCGACGAGATCTACGACCGGATCCTGTACGACGGAGCGACCCACACCCCGACCGCGACGATCGCGCCCGATCTGATGGTGCTCACCTTCAACGGACTCTCCAAGAACTACCGGGTGGCCGGATACCGCTCGGGGTGGATGGCGGTCTGCGGTCCGAAGGCTCACGCCTCCTCATACATCGAGGGGCTGACGATCCTCGCCAATATGCGGCTGTGCGCCAATATGCCGTCGCAGCACGCCGTGGCCACCGCGCTCGGGGGGCGGCAGTCGATCAACGATCTGGTGCTGCCGGGCGGGCGGATCCTGGAGCAGCGGGATGTCGCGTACGACCTGCTGACCCAGATCCCCGGCGTGACCTGCGTGAAGCCGAAGGGGGCGCTGTATCTCTTCCCGCGCCTCGACCCCAAGGTCTACAAGATCAAGGACGACCGGCAGATGGTCCTCGACCTGCTGCGGGCCGAGAAGATCATGGTCGTGCACGGTACCGGGTTCAACTGGCCGGAGCCCGATCACTTCCGTGTCGTGACGCTGCCCTCGACCGAGGACCTGACGGACGCGGTGACCCGGATCGCGCACTTCCTGGACGGATACGGCCAGCCTTAGCGGGCGGCCGCTCCCCCTCCACCGCGGAATCGATTGCAGATAACTTTAGACTGAATCCAATGTAGGATGGTTCCACAGCAACACCAGGAGGCCATCCATGTACGAACCGATCCGCACCAAATCGGTCCACACACCGGCCGACCACGCCGACGACTTCCCGCACCGCTCCCGCGAGGAAGAGCTGGACATCCAGCTCGCCGGACACCTGGCCGCACTTCTCGCGGTCACCGACGAGCTGGACCTCGGCGCGGCGGGCGACCGCATCGCCGAGCAGGTGGCCAGGCTGCGCGGTGCGCCACCCGCCCGGCACGCCGGTCGAACCGATGCACCCGCACTCGCGCTGCACCGCCGCGCCCATGCCCTCGCGGGCCGCGCACTGGTGGTGGCCGCGTCCCGCGCCGACACGGCCGTCGCGATTCTCGCGGCCGAGCGCATGGACGCCCACACGGCGGCGGTCGCCGCTGCCACCGCCCCCGCCGCCCCCTCGCGACTGGTCGGCGCCCTCTGACGGCCCCGGTCCACGGGCCGCCGAGGCGCGTGGACCGGGTGCCACTCATTCATGGCGCTCCCGGCCGGGATGTCGCGGCCAAGGCGGTCGACAGGAACGTCGCGTCCGCGACCACGCACTCCGGCCGCCCCCGCACCGGGGCCGGCCCGACAACCTCCTCGGTCTCCGTGCCGCCCCGCTCCAGGTCCTTGAAGACGACGGTACGTTTCCCGGCCGGGCTGCTGTTGCCCTCCCCCTTGCCCTTGCCCTTGCCTCTTGCGTCGCGGAACTCGACGTGGACCGTGAAGGTCCCGCGCTGCGCCGCCTCGCTGACCACCAGCACCTCGACCACCGGGCGACCGGTCACCGCGTCCTGTCGGCAGGAGGAGAGAGTCACGTCGTCGGACGGGAAGCGCAGGTTCTCGTGGTTCTTCCCCCATACGTAGAAGAAGCTCACGACGAAGCCGACCGGGACCAGGATCACCACGACGACGGACAGCACGATCACGGCCATCACCCAGGGCGGGATTCTGTTCCGCCGCCCCGGGAAGAGCGGCTCACCGGAATACGTCATGATCCCCCCACGGATCCCGCACACCAACGGCATGGTCCGGCTCACGGTAACGACCTCGCCCGCGATTGTCAGCGGCGTCGCGGTGTCCGGGACCTCCGCCTCCGGCGTTGTCGTCAGTCGCCGACGCTCCGCGTCGACTCCCTCCTCCGCCTTGGATTCGAGGCCCCGGACACCGCTCCTTCTCCCACTGCCAATCGTGGGCGAGGTCGTAAGCCGGACCATGCCGCACTCGGAGTACTCACCCGGTCACAACATGGCCACGAGCGCGGCTGGTTGCGGACCCGTACCGTCGCCGACGCCGTCGATACAAAAGGGGCGGGAAAGGGCGACCCCCGGAACCGTAAGGGGATTCCGGGGGCCGTACCGCGGCGGGCCGTTGACCCCACAGGTCAGGGCGGATGTCTGAAGACCCGGCCGCGGGGTGCGTGGGGGCGCGCCCACGCGGGGTGCGCCCGGGGCCTCAGCCCAGGCGCTGGACCAGCGCGCGGTACTCGTCCCACAGTTCCTTCGGTGTGTGGTCACCGAAGGTGTTGAGGTGCTCGGGGATCAGCCCCGCCTCCTCGCGCCAGACTTCCTTGTCGACGTCGAGCAGGAAGTCCAGGTCGGACTCGGAGAGGTCCAGGCCATCGGTGTCCAGGGCGCCCTTGGCGGGCAGGATGCCGATCGGCGTCTCGACGCCCTCGGCCTTGCCCTCCAGGCGCTCGACGATCCACTTCAGGACGCGACTGTTCTCGCCGAAGCCGGGCCACACGAACTTGCCCGCGTCGTTCTTGCGGAACCAGTTCACGTAGTAGATCTTCGGGAGCTTCGACTGGTCCGGCTTGTCCGCGCCGACCTTGATCCAGTGGTTCATGTAGTCGCCCATGTTGTAGCCGCAGAACGGCAGCATGGCGAACGGGTCGCGGCGCAGCTCGCCGACCTTGCCCTCGGCGGCGGCGGTCTTCTCGGAGGCGACGTTGGCTCCGAGGAAGACGCCGTGCTGCCAGTTGAAGGACTCGGTGACCAGCGGTACGGCCGAGGCGCGGCGGCCACCGAAGAGGATGGCCGAGATCGGCACGCCCTTCGGGTCCTCCCACTCGGGCGCGATGATCGGGCACTGGCCGGCCGGGACGGTGAAGCGGGCGTTGGGGTGGGCGGCGGGCGTGTCGGACGCGGGCGTCCAGTCGTTGCCCTTCCAGTCCGTGAGGTGGGCCGGAGCGGTCTCCGTCATGCCCTCCCACCAGACGTCGCCGTCGTCGGTGAGCGCGACGTTGGTGAAGACGGAGTTGCCCCACATGGTCTTCATGGCGTTGGCGTTGGTGTGCTCGCCGGTGCCGGGCGCGACGCCGAAGAAACCGGCCTCGGGGTTGATCGCGTAGAGGCGGCCGTCCTCGCCGAACCGCATCCAGGCGATGTCGTCGCCGATGGTCTCGACGGTCCAGCCGGAGATCGTGGGCTCCAGCATGGCGAGGTTGGTCTTGCCGCAGGCGCTCGGGAACGCGGCGGCAACGTACTTCGGCTCACCCTGCGGCGGCGTGAGCTTGAGGATCAGCATGTGCTCGGCGAGCCAGCCCTCGTCGCGCGCCATGACGGAGGCGATGCGCAGCGCGTAGCACTTCTTGCCGAGCAGGGCGTTGCCGCCGTAGCCGGAGCCGTACGACCAGATCTCGCGGTCCTCGGGGAAGTGCGAGATGTACTTGGTGGTGTTGCACGGCCACGGAACGTCTTCCTGGCCCTCTTCCAGGGGCGCGCCCAGCGTGTGGACGGCCTTGACGAAGAATCCGTCGGTGCCGAGCTCGTCGAGGACGGCCTGTCCCATGCGCGTCATGGTGCGCATCGAGACGGCGACGTACGCGGAGTCGGTGATCTCGACGCCGATCGCGGAGAGCGGGGAGCCGACGGGGCCCATGCAGAACGGGACGACGTACATCGTGCGACCGCGCATGGAGCCGCGGAAGACACCCTTCTCACCGGTGAAGATCTCCCGCATCTCGGCGGGGGCCTTCCAGTGGTTCGTCGGGCCCGCGTCCTCCTCCTTCTCGGAGCAGATGAAGGTGCGGTCCTCGACGCGCGCGACGTCACTGGGGTCGGACGCGGCGTAGTAGGAGTTCGGGCGCTTGATCTCGTCCAGCTTCGTGAACGTGCCCTTGGCCACGAGCTCCCCGCACAGGCGCTCGTACTCGGCCTCGGAGCCGTCGCACCAGACCACCCGGTCCGGCTCGGTGATGGCTGCGATCTCATTCACCCAGGAAACGAGCTCCTGGTGGTCGGTGGGGGCAGTGAGGGGAGCCGCGATGTCGCGCGCCACGATCGCTCCTTGGTGAGGGTGTCTGTTTGGTAGTCGCCCCGTGGGGGCCGCGACCCGGATGCTTCGTAGCCGCTCATCCGGTGCCGAACGCACTCATTTGATCATCCGACCGATTCGCCCATATGTCCAGGGGGCCGCCCACGTGAGCATTGCCACTCGCATTCGTTACCTACGGTTGCGTAGGTACGATGCGGGAATGACTGCTGCCGCCGCCGCGCCCGAGCCAGCCGGGCTGGAAACAGCCGAGTCCGACGCCGTCCCGGCGAAACCACGAATGCGTGGCTGGCTGCACGCCGGAATGTTTCCCGCCGTGATCGTCGCGGGGATCGTGCTGATCGCCCTGACGGACAGCGTCCGCGGCCGGATCGCCTGCGGCATCTACGTCCTGACCGCGTGCCTGCTGTTCGGCGTGAGCGCGCTCTACCACCGCGGCACCTGGGGTCCGCGCGGCGAGGCGGTGCTCCGCCGGCTCGACCACGCCAATATTTTTCTGATCATCGCGGGCACCTACACCCCCCTGACCCTCCTCCTGCTCCCCGAGTCGACCGGGACGCCACTCCTGTGGGCGGTCTGGGCGGCGGCGACCGCGGGCATAGCCTTCCGGGTGTTCTGGGTCGGCGCACCGCGCTGGCTCTACACGCCCTGCTACATAGCGATGGGCTGGGCCGCGGTCTTCTTCCTGCCGGACTTCATGCGAACCGGCGGGATCGCGGTGCTGGTGCTGGTCGTCGTCGGCGGGCTGCTCTACAGCGCCGGCGGTGTCATCTACGGCATCAAACGGCCCAATCCGTCACCGCGGTGGTTCGGCTTCCATGAGGTCTTCCATTCGCTGACCCTGGCGGCCTTCGTCGTGCACTACGTCGGCATCTCACTGGTGGCCTACAACCACAGCTGAGCGCCCCCTTCCCTCTCCTCCCCGCAATGGCCGTGGCTTGAAAGCCGCGGCCATTGCTCATTCCCGGGCCCGGACAGGCGATACATATTGACACTCACAATCTTTTGAGAGTTACTTCCACTTGACTGTAACTCTCGAAGGAGTCTTCCCATGAACCGACGCTGGTGGGCCCTGGGCGCGCTGGTCGCGAGCATGCTCGTCCTCGGATTCGACATGACGATCCTCAACGTGGCGCTGCCGACCATGACCGAACAGCTCGGCGCGACCACCGGCGAGCAGCAGTGGATGGCCGACGCATACGTCGTGGTCTTCGCCGCTCTGATGCTCCCGGCCGGGCTGCTGGGTGACCGGTTCGGGCGTCGCCGGATGCTCATCACCGGCCTCGGCATCTTTCTGATCGGCTCGCTCATCGGCTCGCTCGCCGACGCCGTGCCCGCCGTCGTGACCGCCCGCTGTGTGATGGGCATCGGCGCGGCGCTCGTCATGCCGCTCGCGCTGGCCGTGCTTCCGTCGCTGTTCGGCGCGCCCGAGGACCGGGTCAAGGCCATCGGTATCGTCTCGGCCGCCTCCGCGCTGGGGCTGCCGCTCGGCCCGATCCTCGGCGGCTGGCTGATGGACCACTTCTGGTGGGGCTCGATCTTCCTGATCAACATCCCGATGGTGGCGATCTCCATCACTGCCTGCGTGTTCCTGCTCCCGGAGACCAGCGACCCGGCCTCCCCGAAGGTCGATGCCGTCTCCACCGCCCTGACCGCGGCCGGTCTCGGCACGCTGATCTACGCGATCATCGAGGCCCCCGGACGCGGCTGGGGCGACCCGCTGGTGCTGGGCATGCTGGCCGCCGGTGCCGTACTGATCGGTGCGCTCGTCGTACGGGAACGCGGCGCCGAACGCCCGATGCTCGACATGTCCCTGCTGCGGCAGCGGCCGTTCCTGCTGAGCGTGCTCGCCGCGACCCTGGTGATGTTCGTGATGTCGGGGCTGATGTTCATCCTGCCCGGCTACCTCCAGGCAGTCCTGGGCCACGACGCCTTCGGTACGGGGCTGCGGATGCTGCCGATGATGGGCGGGCTGCTCGTCGCCGCGAAGACGGGCGCCCCCGTCACCCGGCGGTTCGGGGCGCGCGCCACGATGACGGCGGGCCTGGTCGTGCTCGCCTTCGCCGCGCTCCTCGGCAGCCGTACGACCGTCGACAGCGGTTACGGTTTCACGGCGCTGTGGCTCTCCGTCGCCGGGGTCGGCTTCGGCTTCGCCGTCGTCCCCGCGATGGACGCCGCGCTGGCCGCCCTGCCCGCGGACCGTGCGGGCAGCGGCTCGGGGCTGCTGATGACCGTACGGCAGACGGGCAGCGCCCTCGGGATCGCGCTGCTGGGCAGCCTGCTCGCCGGTGCGTACAGCGGCCGGCTCGACACCACCGGCGTACCGGCCGCCGCCGCGGACACGGCCGGGGACTCGGTCGTCGCCGCCCATGTCGTCGCGGCGAAGCTCGGCGCGCAGCGGCTGGCCGGCTCCGCGGACGCGGCGTACGTCCACGGCATGAGCGTGGTCCTGCTCGTGATCGCTGTCACGGCCCTGGTGTCCGCGCTGCTGGTCGGGGCGTTCCTGACCAACCTCCCCACCGAGTCCCGGGAGGGGGCGGACGTGGCCCCCGCGCCCGTCGATGCCTGACAATGGCGACCATGGCCGCCACCTCTCGTACCCCTTCCGTTTCCGCCCCCGGGACGCCTCCCGCGATGGGGCTGCGCGAGCGGAAGAAGCTCAAGACCAGGATCGCGATCCGCCGGGCGACATACCGGCTGATCTCCGAGCAGGGGTACGACGCGACGACGATCGAGCAGATCGCGGAGGCGGCCGAGGTGTCGCCGAGCACCGTCTTCCGGTACTTCGCGACCAAGGAGGACATCGTCCTCACCGACGAGTACGACCCGATCATGGAGGCCGAGCTGCGGAACCGGCCGGCCGACGAACCTCCGCTGGAGTCGCTGCGGTTCATCATGGCCGAGGCGCTGACGGCGTTCCTCGCGAGCGAGGAGGAAGAACTGCGGCAGCGCACCCGGCTGATGGTGGAGGTCCCCGCCATCCGGGCGCGGATGACGGAGACCATGTCGGACACGGCGAAGGTGCTGGCCCGGGCGCTCGCCGACCGCAGCGGCCGCGGCCCGGACGACCTGGAGGTCAGGGTGTTCATCGCGGCGGTGCTGGGGGCGCTGCGCGAGGTGACGCTGTACTGGGGCGAGCACGGCCAGGAGGGCGACCTGATCGCGCTGATCAACCAGGCACTGGACACGCTCGAAGCCGGGCTGACGCTGTAGCCGGGGCTTCGCCCTCAGTCCCGGGACGGCTCCGTCGTCAGTCGTCGGACAGACTTGATCCGAGGCTCCGCGCCAGCGCCTCCCGGTCCGTCGTCGGCGCATCGCAGACGAAGTGCCTGCACACATACGCCGTCGGCGCCCCGCCCACCATCGGCCGGTCCGCCAGCAGCGGGAACTCCGTCCCTGCCGTCTCCCCCGCCGCCACCACCGCACCGGGCGCCCGCCCCAGCAGCGCCGTACGGTGCAGTTCGCCGCCGACCGGTCCGGCGACCGCGACCTCGCGCGGCCCGTCGAGCAGCGCCTCAGCGACGGCGAGCCCCCAGCCGATGAACCTGGGAACCCGCGGGCCGAGCGCCTTCACCACGCCCAACGCCCCCTCCGCTGCGGTGCGATGGGCCTCCGAGCCGGTGTGAGCGGCGTACGAGAGCAGCGCACCGGCCGCCGCCGTCCAGCCCGCCGGGGTCGCGCTGTCGGTGGGGTCCTGCGGGCGGCGGATGAGCTTCTCGGCGTCGTCCGCCGTGTCGTACAGCTGCCCGCCCTCGCCGGTGAAGTGCTGGAGCACGATGTCGAGCAGGAAGCCGGCGAACTCCAGCCAGACGCCCTCACCGGTGACCGCGGCCAGGGCGAGGAAACCCTCCGCGACATCGCCGTAGTCCTCCAGGACCCCGGCGTGCCCGCCGGTCCTCCCGTCCTTCGACGTACGGGTCAGCCGGGCCACGTCGCCCATGTGCACCCGTACCAGCAGATCCGCCGCCTCGGTGGCGCGCTCGATCAGATCGGGCCGGTCGAAGTACGCCCCCGTCTCGGCGAGCGCGGCGATCGCCAGGCCGTTCCAGGCGGCGACCACCTTGTCGTCCCGCCCGGGACGCGGGCGCAGCTCACGGGCGGCCAGCAGCTTGGCCCGTACGTCGGCGGCCCGGTCCGCGTCCACCACGGTGCCCGTCCGCGCGAGCCGGAGGACCGAGGCGCCCTCCTCGAACGTGCCCTTCTCCGTCACCCCGAAGTGCTCGGCGGCGAAAGCCGCGTCCTGATCGCCGAGGACCTCCCTCAGCTGCTCGGGCGTCCATACGTAGTACGCGCCCTCGACATGCCGGCCGGCCCCGTCCTCGCTGTCGGCGTCGAGCGCGGAGGCGAAACCGCCCTCCGGCGTGCGCAGCTCGCGCACCATGAAGTCGGCGGTCTCCAGAGCGACCCGGCGGGCCAGTTCCGAGCCCGTCGACCGCCACAGGTGGGCGTACACCCGGCAGAGGAGCGCGTTGTCGTAAAGCATCTTCTCGAAGTGCGGCGTCACCCACTCCCGGTCCACCGAGTAGCGGGCGAAACCCCCGCCGAGCTGGTCGTACATACCGCCCATGGCCATCGCCGCGCAGGTGTCGGCGGCCATGTCCAGGGCGCCTTCCGCCCCGGTGCGGGCGTGGTGGCGCAGCAGGAACTCGATGATCATGGACGGCGGGAACTTGGGCGCGCCGCCGAACCCGCCGTGCTTCTCGTCGTACTCCCGGGTGAGCCCGAGGAGCGCCTGCGCCAGTTCGGGTTCGCCCGGCAGGCCTTCGCCGCCGTGTGCGAGGGAGCGCTGGGTGAGGTCGTGGACGATGCGTCCGGCGACCTCGGCGACCTCGTCGGGCCGGTCGGACCAGGCGGCCGCGACACCTTCGAGCACCTGATGGAAGGAGGGCATGCCGTGGCGCGGCTCGGGCGGGAAGTACGTGCCGAAGTAGAAGGGTTCGGCGTCGGCGGTCAGGAAGACGGTCATCGGCCAGCCGCCCTGGCCGGTCGCCGCCTGCACGGCCTCCATGTACACGGCGTCGACGTCGGGCCGCTCCTCCCGGTCGACCTTCACCGGGACGAAGTGTTCGTTCAGATAGGCCGCGACCCGGTCGTCCTCGAACGATTCGTGCGCCATCACATGACACCAGTGGCAGCTCGCGTAGCCGACGCTGAGCAGCACCGGCACATTCCGCCTGCGTGCCTCCTCGAAAGCCTCGGGCGACCACGGCCACCAGTCGACCGGATTGTCGGCATGCTGGAGGAGGTACGGGGAAGTCTCACGGTCCAGGCGATTCGGCATACCCACATCCTCTCTCAGGCCCGGTTGATCGCATCGCTCTCTCGCGCTGACGCGCCGTACCCAGCACACTGGGCGGCGATGACAGCAGGGGCAGTTGCAATCGTCGTATCCGGAGGGGGACACACATGCGGGACAGCCATCGGGCCGAAGCCGAACGGCTGTTGGTACGCGCCGTCGAGGAGGAGGTACGGCGGTCGGGCGGCCGGGCGGACGCCGGTGCGCTGACGGCACGCGGGCGGGCCGCGCTCGACTCCCTGGCGGCCGGGGCTGCCGACGAGTACGCCGCGTACCTCCAGGCGCTGGACGCGGCGAAGGCCGGACAGCAGCCGCTGTCGCAGCGGTTCAGCCGATCGGCCATGGGAACTCCACTGCTGGTGACCGGAGTTGCCGCGGTCGCCGCCTTCGGCGCGGATGTCGCGTTCGGTACGGCGGCGGGGCCGGCCCTCGGCGCGGGCGCCGTCGTCGCGGTCGCGGGGGCCACGGCGACCGTCGCCAAGATCACCGCATCGCACTGGCCCGCCGCCCACCGGCGCGCAGGTGCACTCGGACAGCCCGGCGGCGCCGAACAGCTGCGGCTGCAGTGGCTGGCGGCGCTGGAAGTACGGGGCATCCGTCCGTTCCTCGACCAGCAGCGGATGCTCACCGCCTCGTCGCGCACACCGGCGAAAAAGGTCCCCGCGCAGTCGCGGACCGCCCCGTCGCTGCGCGGCGGGGACCGCAGCGCAGCGGCCCGTATGCGCGCGATCCTTGACCAGTCGTTCGGTCATCTGCCCGCGTCCGAGGGGCCGTTCGCCGGGCGACGGGCCGAGCTGGCGCAGATCGCGCAGTGGGTGCGGGAGGCCCGTGCGTCGACGGAGACCAAGCCGACCGTCGTCGTCCTGCACGGTGCGCCCGGCGCCGGGCGCACCACGCTCGCGGTACGGGCGGCGCACAGCCTGAAGGACCAGTTCCGGGGCGCCTGCGTGGTGGACCTGCGCGGCGACGTGGCCGGGGAGGCGCCGCTGGCGACGCGTGACGCGCTGCTGCATCTGCTGAACCGGCTGGGCGCGCCCCGCGAACAGCTGCTGTTCCGAGAGGGAGGCTCCCCCGGTCGAGCGGAGTCGGGAACTCGGGGAAGGGCCTTTGCCGAGCAGCAGGTGCGGCGGCTGAGCGAGTTGTACCACCAGCATCTGACCGGCACCCCGGTGACGATCGTCCTCGACGACGCCAGCGACGCCGCCCAGGTCCGCACGCTGGTTCCCGAGCGTTCCGACAGCCTCGTCCTCGTCACCGCCCGCGAGCCCCTGGAGCTGCCCGCCGACATCCCGGCCCGGGTCCATCAGCTGCCGGTCGGCGCACTGGACGCGGCAGGCGCGGAGGAGCTGCTGCGCGAGGCCGCCGAGGCGCAGGAGCAGGGGCCGTACGACTCCCAGTCGACGGACACGGTCGTCGAGCTGTGCGGCGGGCTGCCGCTGGCGCTGCGCATAGCGGGCTCCTCGCTCGGTCCACGCACCCGGAGCGCGCTCGCCACCGATCTCGCCGCGTACGGCCCGGTCGCACCGGCCCAGCGGGCGCTGTGGCTGCGCTACACCGACCAGTCCGAGCAGGCGCGGCGGCTGCTTCGGCGGCTCGCGCTGGCCGGGCGGGCCAGCCTGGGCGCCGCGGCGGCGGCCGCGCTGCTCTCGGCCGACGAGCAGGAGGCCGAGCGGCTGCTGACGGCGCTGGCGGGGGCCGGGCTCCTGGACCATGTGCGGGGCTCGCGCTACCGGCTGCACGATCTCGTACGGGGCTTCGCCCTGGCCCGGCTGCGGGACGAGGAGGAGGTGGCGGACCGTACCGCGGCCCAGGAGCGGCTGATCAAGAACTACGCGGAGCTGGCCGGTGCCGTGATCCGCATGGTGGACGGCAAGATGTCCACCCGGGCCGGGCAGTTCGGCTCGCACGGGTTCGGTTCGCTGGACTCTGCGCTGCGCTGGCTGGACGAGGAGTCGAGTTTCATCACCTCGGCGCTGCGGCACGCAGAGGGCGTCGACCAGGGGGCCGTACTGGATCTCCTGGGCGCGCTGTGCGACTACTGCCTGCTGCGCGGCGACCTCTACCGGCTGGGCGAGATCAGCGAGTTGACGCAGGCCGTGGACAAGGGGCTGCTGGAGCGGTCCGTGCAGTGGCGTACCGGCATCGCGGCCCGTCAGCTCGGCGAGCTGGACAAGGCGCGCACCACGCTGTCGTCGGTCGTCGGGCTGTACCGCGAGGCGCAGAACGAGGCGGGTACGGCGCTGGCGCTCTGCTCGCTCGGCATCACCCTGCACCACCAGGGCAATCTGACCGAGGCGTCGGCGCGGCTGCGCGAGGCGATCGAGCTGCAGTCCTCCGAGGAGCAGGCCGAGGACCGGGCCTGGTCGCTGCACGCCCTGGCCGCCGTGGAACGCGACCGGGCCCATGTCGCGGAGGCGATGGATCTCCTGGACACCGCGCTGGCCCTGCACCGGGAGGGCGAGTCGCTGCACGGCGAGGCGTGGACGCAGTTCCAGCTGGGCCAGACCCTGTTGCGGATGGGCGACGTGGAGCGGGCGGAGGAGGCGCTGCGTACGGCCCTGGACCTGTACGGCCGCACCCGCGACGAGCGCGGCGAGGCGTGGGCGCTGACCCAGCTGGCCCGCGCGCGGCTGCTGGACGGCGACCCGGCCCCGGCCGTCGGGCAGCTGGACCAGGCCCTGGCCCGCCACCGCGACAACGAGGACGCGCGCGGCGAGGCGTGGACGCTGTACTACCTGGGCCAGGCACTGGAGGAGAACGGCGACACCGACCAGGCGGTGCGGCAGCTGGAGCGGGCGCGCACGATGTTCTCCCGGATGCGGGACACGTACGGGCTGGCGTGCGCCCGGCACCACTCGGGCCGGGTCACCCGCGACCAGCGGGCCGCCCAGACCGGGAACCTCCGCAACTCCGGCTTCGCCCGCCAGCTCCTGGTCGACGCCCGGGCCGACTTCCGGCGCATCGGGGTCGCCCACGGCGAAGCCTGGACGTGCCTGGAGCTGGCCCTGATCGACGCGGGCAACAACCGCGCCCCGCAGGCGCTGGAGCTGTGCGGCGAGGCGGCCGAGCTGTTCGACTCCTACGGCGACAGACGGGGCGAGGACTGGGCCCGCTTCCTGCGCTGCACACTGCTGCCGTACGCGTCACCGGGCGGCAGCGAGGTGGGCACGGTGGTGGCCCAGCAGGAACTGGCCGACCTGCTCCTGGCCGGCCACCCGACGCGCGACAGCAAGCTGGAGGACTGCGCGGAGGCGTTCACCGTGGTGCTGAACCGCGGCGTGGACCTGGAGGACGGCTGGCAGGCGTGGCGCCTGGGCATGACACCCACACGCCACGCACGGGAGGTCATGGGCGTACCTGTCCGGCCATGACCGGCCCGTCCGGCGTGTGAGGACGTCTTTGGCCCCGGCCGGGCACAACCGCCCCGTCCGGCGCCAGGCGCACGAGGCGGCTACCGGATGCCCCGGTACCGCCCCGCGCCTACTTCCGCTTCGCGGACCCCGCACCCGCGGCAACGGCGCCACCGGACTCCGCCTCCGGGTCCGGGGCCTCCTCGAAGTCGACCTTGCCCATGTGGCGGTTCATGGACTTCATCAGCAGCCACACGCCCGCGGCGAGCGCCGCGAAGACGATGAAGCCGAGAACGCCGGGGGTCACCTTGTTGTCGTCGAGCTCCTTGGCGAGAGGGACGAGATGGGTCAGTGCCTGGGTCGCGTACATATCAGGCATTGTCGCGGATGCCCGCGAAGAGGTCGCTCTCGGGGAGGGAGGTATCGACGAGGGACTTCGCCAGCTCGTACTCCTCGGTCGGCCAGACCTCCTTCTGGATCTCCATCGGGACGCGGAACCAGCCGCCGTCGGGGTCGATCTGCGTCGCGTGCGCGATCAGCGCCTTGTCGCGGATCTCGAAGAAGTCCGCGCACGGAACATGCGTGGTCAGCGTGCGTTCGTCGCGCTCGAACTCCTTCCAGCGCTTCAGCCACTCGCCGTACGGGGACTCCAGGCCACGGGACAGCAGCGCCTCGTGGAGCGCCACCGTGCGCGGCCGGTTGAAGCCCTGGTTGTAGTAGAGCTTCTGCGGCTGCCAGGCCGGACCGAACTCCGACTCGGGGAACGTCTCGGTGTCCGACGCGCCGTCGAACGCGATCATCGTGATCTTGTGGGTCATGATGTGGTCGGGGTGCGGGTACCCGCCGTTCTCGTCGTACGTCGTGACGGCCTGCGGCCGGAACGCACGGATGCTGCGGACGAGACGCCCCGCGGCCTTCTCCTCGTCCTCCAGCGCGAAGCAGCCCTCGGGCAGCGGCGGCAGCGGGTCGCCCTCGGGCAGACCCGAGTCGACGAAGCCGAGCCACTCCTGCTTGACGCCCAGGATCTCCCGGGCCTCGTCCATCTCCTTCTTGCGCACCTCGTGGATGTTCTCCTCGATGTACGCGTCGCCCTGGAGCTTCGGGTTGAGGATGGAGCCGCGCTCGCCTCCCGTGCAGGTCACGACCAGCACGTCCACCCCCTCGGACACATACTTGGCCATGGTGGCCGCGCCCTTGCTCGACTCGTCGTCGGGGTGGGCGTGAACGGCCATCAGTCGCAGCTGCTCAGTCAAGACTCGATCCTCGTTGATTGGACGCCATGGAGAGGTGTCGTCCCGAAGGGACGTCGGTTCGGGGTGGCGGTCGGGTGGCGGGTGGCAGGCTTCTATAGTGACCGAACCGGGGGGCGGAAAATTCCTCGATCCCCGGTACGGGAGGAACGATCATGACTGCGGTGCGTGAAGCGCTTCCGGAGAACCGCTACGGCCGCTCCGCGGACCAGCGCGCGGACCGCAAGCTCAAGATCATCGGTTCGGTGCTGGGCGTCGCCCTTCTCGGCGTGATCGGCTGGATCGGATACGACTACATCGCCGGCCAGGGCATCAGCGCCGAGGTGATCAAGTTCGAGGTCGTCTCGGACGAGCGGGTCGATGTGCACCTGGAGGTGCGCAAGGGCACCGACACCAAGGGCTACTGCACGCTCCGCTCGCAGCACGAGGACGGCAGCGACGTGGCCCGCAAGGACTTCCGCTTCGACGCCCGCACGGACCGTATCGACCGCGTCCTGTCGTTGCGCACGACATCCAGGGCGACCAGCGTCGAGCTGCTGGGCTGCACCGCCGACGGCGGGGCGGCACAGTGACCGCCGCACGCCGACGCTGAACCGCTGTTGTAGCCGCTGACCTGCACATACACAGTCCTGACGGTTTACCTGCTCCCCCTTTTCCTGGGGAATTGTTAGGCTCGTGGTTTCGCCCACCCGTGGAGGCACATGCTTACGGGTAGGGCGATGCTTTGTATTCCCAGTACCGACGAGGAGCACCCTGTGACCCAGACCAGCGAAAACGTCACCTGGCTCACGCAGGAGGCGTACAACCAGCTCAAGGCCGAGCTGGAGTACCTGTCTGGTCCCGCGCGCACGGAAATCTCCGTAAAGATCGCGGCGGCCCGTGAGGAGGGTGACCTCCGGGAAAATGGCGGGTACCACGCGGCCAAGGAGGAGCAGGGCAAGATGGAGTTGCGGGTGCGCCAGCTCACCCAGCTCCTGGAGCACGCGAAGGTCGGCGAGGCACCTGCCGACGACGGCGTGGTCGAGCCCGGCATGGTTGTGACGATCGCCTTCGACGGCGACCCGGACGACACGATGACCTTCCTGCTCGCCTCGCGCGAGTACGCGAGCTCGAACATCGAGACGTACTCCCCGCAGTCGCCGCTCGGCACCGGCGTGAACGGCAAGAAGATGGGCGAGGACGCCGAGTACGAGCTGCCGAACGGCAAGACGGCCACCGTGAAGATTCTCGCGGCGAAGCCTTACACGGGCTGATCCCGCACCACTGATGCGGGGAGCCTCCGGCCCGACGGGCCGGGGGCTCCCCGCATGTGCGGCGTCCCTCGGACCGCGACCTGCCGGTACTTGCGCACCGCCGGCGTGCGGAAGCACCCCAGGGCCGGCAGCGACCGGAGCAGCGACGCCCGGACCGGGTGCACATCCATGCCGCTGCCGATATATCGCGACACGTGAGGCTCAGCTCATCACCAGATAGCCCGCGTCGTGCAGCGCCGCCGAGACCTCCTCGCAGTGCTCCGGCCCCTTCGTCTCCAGCTGCAGCTCCACCTCGACCTCGGTGAGCCCGAGCCGGGGATCGGTCCGCACATGGCCGATGTCGAGGACGTTGGCGTCGACGACCGAGAGCACGGCCAGCAGCGTGGCCAGCGCGCCGGGGCGGTCGGTCAGCCGCAGCCGCAGGCTCAGATAGCGACCGGCCGCCACCATGCCGTGGGTCAGGATGCGCTGCATCAGCAGCGGGTCCACATTGCCGCCCGACAGCAGCGCGACGACCGGCCCGCGGAACGACTTCGGATCGCTCAGCAGCGCCGCGACCGGGCTCGCACCGGCCGGTTCCACCACCAGCTTCGCCCGCTCCAGACAGAGCAGCAGCGCACTGGACAACTCGTCCTCGGAGACCGTACGGACCTCGTCGACCAGCTCCCTGACCAGCTCGAACGGCACATCGCCGGGGCGCCCCACCTTGATGCCGTCCGCCATCGTGTTCAGCGTGCCGATCGACACCGGATGCCCCGCGGCCAGCGACGGCGGATAGCAGGCCGCGCCCGCCGCCTGCACGCCGACGATCCGCACATCGGGCCGGACCGCCTTGACCGCCACCGCGATGCCCGCGGCGAGACCACCGCCGCCGATCCCGACGACGATGGTGCGTACCTCGGGGCACTGTTCGAGGATCTCCAGGCCCACCGTGCCCTGTCCGGCGATGATGTCGGGGTGGTCGAAGGGGTGGATGAAGACCGCACCCGTCTCCTGCGCGTACTCCTGGGCGGCGGCCAGCGTCTCGTCGACGACATGACCGTGCAGCCGGACCTGTGCCCCGTACTGGCGGGTGGCGGCCACCTTCGGCAGCGGCGCACCGACCGGCATGAAGACCGTCGACCGTACGCCGAGCAGAGCAGAGGCGAGTGCGACACCCTGCGCATGATTTCCGGCGCTGGCGGCTACGACTCCGGCCGCCCGCTCCACCGGGGACAGGCCCGCGATCCGTACATATGCACCACGCAGTTTGAACGAGCCGGTCCGTTGCAGGTTCTCGCACTTGAAGTGGACCGGCGCGCCCACGAGCTCGGTCAGATGGCGGCTGCCCTCCATGGCGGTAACTCTGGCCACGCCGGAAAGCATCTTCTGCGCCCCGAGGATGTCGTCGAGGATCAGTGGGGGAAGATGGCCGGGCGCACGGAATTTCATACCGTAAGTCTTGCAGCTCGGCAGGGTGCCGGACGCCTTGTGCGGTCCCGTCCTGAGCCGTTGTCCACAGGTTTGTGCAGCACTGGTACGCGTTGCCCCGTGGCCGCGTACTCTGTCCCCCACCCATCCGACACCGCACGAAGAGAGCCCCCGGCCATGCCCCCTCAGGACATGACGACAGCTGCGTCTCCTTCCGGGGGCGCCACCCCCGAACCCACGGGTTCCGACCACGTCCTCGATGCGCTGCAGCACCAGGTCGCGGTATTCGCCCGCCGTGCCGAGCAGACCCGCCTCGGCGGTGTCGGCCAGGTGCGCAATTCCATGGACCGGGCCGCCTATCTGCTGCTCAACCGGCTGGACCGGGAAGGCCCGATGGGCGTCAAGGCACTGGCCGCAGGCATGGGGATCGACTCCTCGACCGTGACCCGGCAGGTCGCACCCCTCGTCGACACCGGTCTGGTCAAGCGCACCTCGCACCCGGAGGACGGCCGTGCCGTCGTGCTCCAGCTCTCGCCGCGCGGCCAGGCACGGCTGGACGAGGTCCGCGAATCCCGGCGCGAGCTCATGACACAGGTGACGGACGACTGGACGGCCGAGGAGCGCGAGACGTTCTGCACGCTGCTCACCCGGTTCAATCTGGCACTGGCCGCCCGCCAGACCTCGCCCCAGGCGCCCCCCGCCGGCTAGCGGGAGCGGCAACGCCTGACGGTGCCGCGCAGGCTGTCGGGCGCACGCCTCTTGACCAGGAGCCCGGCAACGGCTCGGATGAGGACTGTGCGAGAGCGCCAGGCGGGCCGGGAGCGGCGCCGCGCCCAGGAGTTCGAGACCTTCGTGGCGGGCGCGGCCGGCCGACTGCTGCACACGGCCACGCTGCTGACCGCCGAGCCCATGCAGCCACCCGGAGCGAACCCCCGGGCCCAGCGGATGCTCACATCCGCGCTGACACGCACGTACGCGCAGTGGGGGCGGCTGCGCGGCGAGGACCCGTACGACCGCACCCGGCGGGAGCTGGCCATCCGGTTCGCCCACGAGGTCTGGCGGCACCACCGGCCGCGCGGCGGGCTGCTGGACCGGCTGACGCCGCAGGAGCGTCTCGTTCTCGTGCTGCGGCTGTACGAGGGCGTCGCGGAGGAGCAGGCCGCGGCGCTGCTCGGGCTTCCGGTGGAGCGGATCCGGGCGATCTGCAACCGTTCGGTGGCCACGATGCGCGGCACCCGCCGGCCCACAGCGCGGTGGGGGTCGCAACGGCCGCTGGGGGTCGCGCCATGAGCCGCAGCAGCAGCCGCGAGGACGAGGTCCGGCGCATGCTGGACGGTCCGCATCCGCAGGTGCCCGCCGATCTGGCACAGCGGGCGGCGGAGCGCGGCGGCCGACTGCTGCGCCGGCGCCGTTTCGCCCGCAGGCTGGTGCTGCTGGTGGCGTTCGCCGCGATGGTCGCCTTCACGGTGTGGGCGGTGGCGGCGCAGCCGTGGCAACTGCCTCCCACCGAGACGACGCCGTCGCTCGACGGCTGGTGAGGGCCGGTCCGGGGCGACCTATCCTGGAACGAGGCGTCACGGGGAACCGGCCGAGGAGGCTGCGATGACCAGGAAAGTCGCCGACTGCCGCAAGTATCCGAGCGTCACGAACTGCTCGCTCACCATCTCCGGCGAGGAAGAAGAGGTCGTAAGGGCTGCGGCGGAGCACGCGGTCTCCGTCCATGAGCACGCCGACAGCCCGGAACTGCGCGAACAGATCCGGGCGTCTCTGGACGACGAGAAGGCCGGCGTCTGAGAGCCTGTCGGGTGACCTTTGATCGGGCGGACGCGGCCAGGGGCGGCCGGGCCTGAACGATCAAGCCCGCCCGCCTCCGCTCGGCCCCGAGAGTCCCTAGCCGAGCGCCTGCGTCAGATCGGCGATGAGGTCGTCGGCGGACTCGATGCCGACGGAGAGCCGGACGAGGTCGGCCGGCACCTCCAGCGGGGAGCCGGCCGCCGAGGCGTGCGTCATGCGGCCCGGGTGCTCCACGAGGGACTCGACGCCGCCCAGGGACTCACCGAGGGTGAACAGCTTCGCCCGGTTGCAGACGTGGACCGCCGCGTCCTCGCCGCCCACGACGCGGAAGGACACCATGCCGCCGAAGGCCTTCATCTGCTTGGCGGCGACCTCGTGGCCCGGGTGCTCGGGCAGCCCCGGGTAGAGGACCTGGGTGACCTTGGGATGCCGGGTCAGCAGATCGGCGATCTTCGTGGCGTTCTCGCTGTGCCGGTCCATACGGACCGCGAGGGTCTTGATGCCGCGCAGCACCAGCCAGGCGTCGAACGGTCCGGCGACCGCGCCCATCGCGTTCTGGTGGTACGCCAACTCCTCGGCCAGTTCCGGGTCGTTGACGATCAGCGCACCGCCGACGACGTCCGAGTGGCCACCCATGTACTTGGTGGTGGAGTGCACCACGACATCGGCGCCCAGGGCGAGGGGCTGCTGGAGGTAGGGGCTGGCGAAGGTGTTGTCGACGACCAGTCGTGCACCCGCCGCGCGGGCCACACCGGCGACTGCGGCGATGTCGGTGATGCCGAGCAGCGGATTGGACGGGGTCTCCACCCAGATCGCCTTGGTGCGCGGGGTGATCGCCGCCCGTACCGCCGTCACGTCCGAGGTGTCGGCCACCGAGAAGTCCACGCCCCACCGCGAGACGACCTTCGCGAACAGCCGGAACGTGCCGCCGTAGGCGTCGTTCGGGATGACCACATGGTCGCCGGGGGTGAGCAGCGTACGGAGCAGGCAGTCCTCGGCGGCGAGGCCGGAGGCGAAGGCGAGTCCGCGGCGGCCGCCCTCCAGGGCCGCGAGGTTGTCCTCCAGGGCGGTACGGGTCGGGTTGGCGCTGCGGCTGTACTCGTAGCCGCCGCGCAGTCCGCCCACGCCGTCCTGCTTGTACGTGGACACCTGATAAATGGGCGGAACAACGGCGCCGGTGAGGGGATCGGCGGTGTTTCCCGCGTGGATCGCGAGAGTCTCGAAGCTGTGCTGGTCGCTCATAGGGCCCGAGCGTAGTTTGTCGCGAGGGCGCCCACCGGGCTACCGGGCCGTCCGGTGACAATGGGGGCATGGACATTCTCTGGTTCCTGCTCGCACTGTGCATGCTCGCCGCGGTCATCGGCCCCTTCGTGCTGCGCCGCCGCGGCGGTATCCGGCAGGTCGCGCCCGGTTCCCCGGACGCCGCCGATCCGGACACCTACGGCTTCGTGCGCCAGGAGGAGCTGGACATCCGGCTGCCGGGCCCGGACCAGGATCTTCTCGATGTGCTCGATGTCGTGCAGCGTTCCCAGGACTGGCGGGCGGCCTCGCAGTTGCTGGCCGGTACGCCCAAGGAGGACGAGGTGCGGTGGCAGCGGGTGCAGGCGTTCGCCGGTGCCGCCTCGCTGGAGCTGGCGCAGCAGCCCGGTGTCGGCGGTTCGTGGCTGCGCAAGTGGCGGGCCGATGCGCCGAAGGACGCCGGCGGTGCGGCGGTGCACGCCGAATTCCTGGTGCAGCAGGCCTGGCGTTCGTCGACCGCGGGGACGGACGACTTCCGGATCATCCTTGAGGAGGCCCGTACGGTCTGCGGCGAGGCGGCGCTGCTGGCGCCGGGCGACCCCGTTCCGTACCTCGTCGAGCTGGCGGTCTCCCGTGGACTCGGTTACTCGCACGAGGAGTTCGACCGGCTCTGGGCGAAGGTGATCGACCGGGCCCCGGCCCACATGGGCGCGCACATCGCCGCGCTGCACTACTGGTGCGAGAAGTGGCACGGCTCCCGCGAGGCGGCCGACCGCTTCGCCACCACGGCCGCCGCCCGCGCCCCGCAGGGCTCACTGCTGGCCGCGCTGCCGCTCTTCGCGGTGTACGAGCATCTGCCCGAGGTCAATCTCGTACAGGGCTTCTACCGGAGCGCAGTGGTGACCAAGGCGGTCGAGGGCGCCCTGTTCGCGGTGCACGCGGCCCGCGCCGACGACCCGATGCTCGCGCACGTCCGCCATCTGCTGGTGCTGTTCCTGGTCCGGATGGAACGCTGGTCGGAGGCGATGAACCAGCTCGTCCACATCGACGGCCACGTGGGCGCGCTGCCGTGGACCCAGAGCCCCGACCCGGCCGCCGAGTACACGGTCTACCGGGCCCTGGCGGTGGCAGGCTACGAGGCGAACGGCGGCAGCCCGGCGACGCTGCCGCGGTAGTAGTGAGCCGCGGCGCCCGGCACTCGCTGTCGGCGAACGGCGCAGTCCCGCCACGCGCTGCCGCGGTAGTCGCGAGCCCCGGCACCCGCTGCCGAGGCACTGCCCGGGCGACCGACCGACGGCGAACGGCTGCCCGGCGGCGAACCGGTGACACCGCCGGGGCAGCGGCCCGGTGAAGCCGGGGGCGGCATAGCGGTGACGTCGGGGGCGGCGGACCGGTGACACCACCGGGGCGGCCGCCCGCCGCCCGTTCTCCGGGCGATGTCCAGGGCGGCACGGCCCCGGTCCCGGGCTGCCCGCATATCGCGTTGCCGCGCCCGTCCGCGGGACGACATACTCCGATTCCCCACGCGCACCACCGTCACCGCCACCCGTCCCCTTCCCGTGGGGGAATCCGTCCGATGAGCCCAACTCTGCGTGCCGTCCGCGCCATTGCTCTGTTCGCCGGCTTCTACCTGCTGGGCATCCTCCTGCTCTGCGTCCTCTGCGTCCTCGACTGGGCCGCGTTCCGCTGGACGTGGATCCCCGTCGCCGTGATGGTTCTCGCGCGCACCTCCGCGCTGGCGCTCCCGATCGTGCGAGGCATGTTCGTACTGCGCATGCCGAAGAACGACGATGTGCGTGGACTGCACGTCGACGACACCCGGCAACCCCGGCTCTGGGCCACGGTCCGCGACCTCGCCGACCGGGTCGGCACCCGCACACCCGACGAGATCGTGCTCACCGACCAGGTGAACACCTCGGCCGTCGAGGACACCAGGTTCCTCGGCCTGCTCGCCGGCCGACGCCGGCTCCACGTCGGGCTGCCGCTGATGATCGGCTTGTCCGAGGCCCAGCTGCGTTCCGTGCTCGCGCACGAGATGAGCCGTTTCGCCAACTCCGACACCCGCCTCACCGCAATCAACACACGCGGCCGGATCCAGACCGCCCGCACCATCACCCACTTCCAGGAGTGGGTGGGCAAGGCCGTCGCCACGGAGCGGGCACGCCAGGAGAAGAAGGCCGCCAAGGCGCTCGCCAAGGGCAGGAAGGCCAAGAAGATCGACCCGAGCGACGCCGGTGCCTCGCTCCGTAGGATGACGGCGCTGTACCGGCGGTACGCGAATTTCTCCCGGCGCGTCACGCTGTCCGACAGCCGCTGCGCGCAGTTCGCGGCCGACGCCGCCGCGGTGCGGATCACGGGCCGTGACGCGACCGCGTCCGCACTGCGCGAAATCCAGGTCCTCCTCGACATTCACGAGGACTACATGGACACCTACGCCACGCTCGGTGTGGCAGCCGGGATGCTGCCCCCGCCCGGCCAGGTCCTCGGCGGCCTGCGGCATGTGCTGGCCGCGCGCGGGGACGAGCTGGACGAGATGCGCGACTCCCTGCCGTTCGAGCCGTCCGCCCCTTACGCGCATCCGTGGGTCACGGATCGTATCGCCCGGATCGAGGCGCTGCCGGACGACGGGCGCGCGTCGGAGCCCGTGGAACCGGCCCTGGGCCTGCTCGTCGACACCGGGCGCACACTGGCCGCCGTCGAGGAGCAGGTGCTGACACCTCAGATGCTGCGGCTGCGCCGGGTCGACTGGCCGGACCTGGTGCACGAGTCGATGACGACGTACGGGATGTGGTCGGCGCAGAAGTTCAGGACGGCGGTCGCCGAGGTGACCGGCGGCGACGGCTCGGTGACCGACGCGCTCGACGCGCTCGACGCGCTCGACGCGGGCGCACAGTGGCAGATCGCCGACCGCCTCCCCAAGTCCGACGAGGCCCGAGCGGCGACCGGACGCGCGGCCCGCGAGTTCGCCAGGCCCAAGCTGCGCGACGGGCTGAGGCAACTGGTCGAGAGCGAGTACGTGCGGCAGGGGCGGGCCCGCTGGCGACTGTCCTGGATCGACAACGACACGTCGCTGGAGTTGCCGCGGGGCCACGAGGAAATGCTCCCGGCGGCGCTGGACGCGACGGTGGCGGATGTCCCGGACACGAAGTTGCTGCGCGAACTGCTCACCCCCTGACCGCCGTACCCGCTTCCGACCCGGACCGGAACTTTCCATGACACCCCTGCTGCTCCTGTCGGCCGCCGCTCTGTGCGGGTACCTCTGGGCAAAGGCCCGGAAGAAGCCGCCGCAGACCGCGCAGAGCACTCCCGGCCCGCCGGAGGCCACCGCGGAACTCGGCCTGGTACCGCCCGACGAACTCGACACCGCGGACGCCTGCGCCCCCGACCCGCGCGACGAGGAGATACGCGCCACCGTCCGCTCCGGCGACTGGCGGGCGGGCGCCGCCTTCCTCGACGAAGCGGGCCGGGACTGGCAGGAGCGTTACCGGCGCGCCGCCGTCCTCCAGGACGAGGCCGCGGCCGACGACGCCTGGCTGCTGGCCTGGCGCGCCGCGCGGCCGAAGGACGCGGGTGCAGCCCTCGTGCACGCCGGTGCGTTGACCGGCGTCGCCGCGCAGGTCCACGGTACGAAGCCGACGCAGCGCCCCACGTGGGAGCAGTCCTCCGTCTTCCACCAGGTGATGGTCAGGGCCCGCGAGGCGTGCCACCAGGCCCAGGCGCTGGCGGGCGACGACCCGTGTCCGTACATCGCCGAGATCCCCTGCGCCCTGGGCCTCGGCTACGAGCCCGCCGAGTGCCGTGCCCTGTGGGCGGAGGTCGTCGAGCGCGACGCGCCCCACCTCGCGGCCCACGACGCGGTGCTCCGGTACTGGTGCCACAAGTGGCGCGGCTCGCACGCGCCGGCCGAGTGTTTCGCACGCGAGGCGGCGCGGCAGGGCGCCCCCGGCCGGCTGCTCTCGCTGCTCCCGCTGTACGCCGCGTTCAAACAGGAGCGGGCCGACCGGAACACGGATGAGGACGTGTACTACAAGAGCCCGGAGCTGATCGCCGCGGCGGACCTCTGCCTCGTCGACGTGGCCGCCGCCGTGGCGGCCGACCCCGGAGACCGGCGGATCCTCCGGGCCCGCCACCTGCTCGCCTGGACGCTGTACTGGCAGGACCGGTACGAGGAGGCGGTGGAGCAGTTCCGGGCGATCGACGGCCATTTCGATGCCGCCGCCCCGTGGTCGTACTTCAGGGATCCGAAGAAGTACTACGTCCAATGTCGCGGCTACAGCGCCCGACGGGTCGTGGAGGCGAACGGCAACTGACCGTCACGTACTCGGTGCGGACGCCGGAATCTCCGGCGCCCGCACCGCGTTGTACGGACCGTAAACGTCAGCCCCCGGAGGAGCCCCCGCATGTTCCTGCACCGCCGTACCCCCCAGCTCCCCACCCCCGAGGAGGCCCTGAAGGGCCGTCCCACCCCCGAATTCACCGTCCCGTCCCGCCACACGGTCCTGGGCAACCCGCTGCTGGGCCCGTACCCGGAGGGTCTGGAGGTAGCGGACTTCGCGCTGGGCTGTTTCTGGGGCGCCGAGCGCAAGTTCTGGCAGACGGACGGCGTCTGGACGACACTCGTCGGCTACCAGGGCGGCTACACGGAGAACCCCACGTACGAAGAGGCCTGCTCGGGCCTGACCGGCCACACGGAGGCGGTCCGCGTCGTCTTCGACCCGAAGATCGTCTCGTACGCCGAGCTGCTGAAGCTGTTCTGGGAGTCCCACGACCCGACGCAGGGCTTCCGCCAGGGCAATGACGTCGGTACGCAGTACCGCTCGGCGATCTACACCCACTCCCCCGAGCAGGCGGCAGCCGTGGCAGCCTCCCGCGAGGCCTACCAGCAGGTCCTCACGGGCTCCGGGTACGGCGAGATCACCACGGAGATCCTCCCGGCGGAGGGCCGCACGTTCTGGCCTGCGGAGGCACATCACCAGCAGTACCTCAACAAGAACCCGGCAGGGTACTGCGGGATCGGCGGGACGGGGGTTTCGTGCCCGATCGGTGTCGCCGCTGCTCCGACGACCGAGGACTGAGCCCATGGGGCCTTTGCGCAGAGCGGTAACGAGAATCGAACTCGCGCTCTGAGCTTGGGAATCACCCGGTGCTAGAGCTCGAATGTTGCCTCTGACCTGCGGAAACGTCGCTCTGGAGTCGCTGTTTCGCGGCCTCTTCGGGCCCCTTGTTCTCCGCTGTTGACCGCCTCTACTGGCACGTTGTGGCACGTCTGCGGAGCCCCGGTGGAGCGGTGTCGAGAGCAAGGGAGTGGGCGGCCCGTATGGCAGTGCGAGGGAAGTTCAGCCGTTCGTAGGGGCGTCGCTGGTCTGGCTGGCCACGCCGGGAGGGGCCGGGAAGGCTGTGCGCGGCAGGGCTCTCTCCCCGCCGGGGTCGGTCTCGCCCCCGTTGCATGAGCAGGGCCCGGGTGTGGGTGATGCAGCGACCGCTCTTGTACGCCGCCTGGACCTACAAGAGCGGCCCGGGCATCTACTTAAGGCGGCCGAGTGGGCGGCTGAGCCAGACGGCGTACAGCCCACCGAGGGCGGGCGCGAGTCCGAGCTGGACGGCCTCGGCCCGGTAGCCGAGGTCGACGCACTGCACGGCGAGGCCGCGGAGAGCGGTCGCCGACAGCTCCGGATCGCCGGCCTCGGCGGCCAGGCGGAAGGAGTGGGCGTAGTAGCGCTGGGCGAGCCCGCGCAGTTCGGGGGTGTCGCCTTCGTCCTGGGCCATCCAGCCGGCGAGGTGGACCAGCTGGGAGGTGGCGGCGAACAGATCACGGCCGGTGGCTTCGGTGAAGCGGCCCTCCAGCCAGGGGGCGACGTCCTGGGTGAGGTAGCGGGCGGCCAGGTGGCGGGCGTGCCCGCCGCCGAGTTCGGAAGCGGAGTCGCCGAGGGCCTTGACCATGTGGCGTACGGCGGCCACCTCGCCCTGGCCGACGCGGACGGCTCCGGGAAGGGCGGTCTTGGTCCGGCGGGTGATGCTGTCCATGTCGGGCAGGCCGAGTGCGGACAGCGCGTATCCGCTGGAGGCGAGGATGAACTCCCGACGTTCCACGTCGCTCCTTCCCAGGTGCAGGACTGACGCAACGGTATCTGTGTGGAGTGCCGCAGGCATGGGCTCGGGGAGGTTGATGGCCTCGGGGTCCAGTGCCAGCACCTGTGCGATGTAGGGCCACCAGTGGCCAGGGGTCCGTTCGCCCTCGATCCACCGCCGGGCGTGCTGGCGCTGCAGGCGGCGCGGGTCACCGCATTCGGCGAGACCGAGGGCGCGTGCCAACTCTGAGGGCCCCCAGCCACGTTCCTGGCAGGCCCGCTTGATCAGTTCCGCGACGGCCGGGTTCCTCGGCACTCCGTCACCCTCCCCACCTGGATTACGCGGGATTACGCAGGACTACATCCTGGGCCCTGTCCCGGGACCGCGGACCGCCGTTCACTGAACATCACCCCGCAGATCTCCGAATGGCTCGAACAGGCCCCGTTCAGGGCCTGTTGGCGGCTGCCCGGACACGTGAGAGGAACCGACGGTGGCGATGCCCACTGACAGCGCACGGACCTGCACGATCCCGCCTTCGCGACGGCCCGGTGCAGCACAGCACACCGCCGCCCGAGAGGCGATCCGGTGAGCCGTTCCCCGTTATCCGACCCGCTGGAGACGGCCCCGAGCTGGGTCTGGGCCCTCGGCACGGCTGCCGGACTCGCCATGGTCGGCCTTCTGGCCCACGCCGAGCACTCCTCCGCCCAGATCCCGTTGGCGAATCCGACGCTCAGCGCCGAGGACATTCCGTTGGCCGACGGCCCCGGATAGGCACTCCGGCCCCGGCCTGTCCTACCCAGCCGGAGCCCCACCGCATTCTCGCCGCAGGTCGTCCACGGCACCTTGCGGCGTACACGCTCCGCATCACCAGTGAAGGGAAGCTGATGTCCAGTCAGTACACCAGCGAAACGTACCCCCTCCCCGCGTCGGTCGCGTTCAGCGGCCCCGACAACACCGGGAAGACCAAGCAGATCGGGATCCTCGCCCGGCGCATGGGCCCGGCCGCGACCTCAGCGGGCCCGCTCGATCGCTACGCCCCGCGCTGGGCCACCATCAAGGCCGACGGCATGGCCCGCTGGTGGTTCGAGACCAGCCGGGTCGAGGAGGTCGCCGATGTCCTCGCCACCTCCTACCTGGAACGCTCCCGTCACCCCTTCTCCGCGCCGGTGCGCCTGCTGGACCGGGGTATCCCCATGCTGGAGGCGACCGTCGCCGCGACGGTCGCCGTACGGGAGAACTTGGGCACCACGCACGCCGCGGACAGGGTTCGGCTCCTGCTGGCCCCGTACGAGGCCGACCTGCGGGCCGCCGAGGAGGACGAATACGCCCTCGTCCTCCTGCACTGCGACGACCCCGAGGAAGGCGCCCGCCGAAGCCTGGCCCATGAGGTGACCGTCACCGATACCTATGCGGCGTACCAGCGCCACCTGCACGAGCAGATCAACCGGCTCGTCGCCGAGGGCCGCTTCCCGATGTCGATCCGTATCGGAGGCCGGCCGACCATCACCATCCAGGACGAGGTGCGCCGGCTCCTGGCGCCCCTGCACCCGAACGTGCCCAGCCGGGCCCTGGCAGGAGTGCACGTCACCGCGCTGGGCGGCATGTCGGAGAGCGGCAAGAGCACGGCCGGCGAGTACCTGCGCACGCAGCACGGCCACGCTCGCCTCAAGATCGGGTACCTCATCGAGGACGCGGCCGGCCGGGCGGGGATTCACGACCCGTACCGGCTGGGATCGGTCGTGCAGGCCGAGCTGATCGTGGACGCGCTGGACCGCTTCTGCCAGGCCCACCACTTCCTCGACTCCGTCAGCATCGAGTCGCTGCACGACTTCGACTCGACCGCCGAACTCGCCCGGATGCTCGGACCTCAGCTCACCATCGCCTACCTGGACGCCTCCGAGGCCACGCGCACCCGGCGGGGCACCGCCGGGGCCCAGGACGTCGCCGACCGCGACCTCGTCAAGAGCGCACGAGGTGCGGACAAGATCGTCTCCATCGCCCACGAGGTCATCGGCAACGACGGGCCGCGCCTGAGGCTGGAGCGCCGGTTGGACCGCATCGCGCTCGACCGCCGCTGGCCGGAGCACCAGCCCTGCACCATGCCGGTCAACGCACTCGGACTCCCCGTGCACCTGGAGTCCTACCTGGCCGAGTTCCTCGACCGCACCACCGGCCTGCGCCCGCTGATCGACCTGCTGGCAGTCACCGGCAGCGGTGCTCGGGGCAAGTACCAGCACGGTTGGAGCGACCTCGACGTCCTGGTCGTGGCCGACACCTCCTCCCTCGACGAGATGCGCCAGATCCTCGCGGAACTGGAGGCCGAACTCGGCGGGGTCAAACTCGGTCTGACCGTACTGACCCGAGCCGAGTGCCGGGCCGGCGCTGTCACCTCCCGACTCCTCCACGTTCTCGCGCTCATCGGCAGCGGGGCGCTGGTCCCTCTGTGGTCCACCCCTGGCCTGGCCCTGCCCGCTCCGGACGCGGCTACCGACGTCGCCGTGAGCCTGCGCGACGGCATCCAGGCCGCCATCGAGATCCGCCGCCAGCTCCTCAAGGGAACACCCGACCTCCGCGGCCTCTACAAGGTCACCGCGCTGCTCGCGAAGATCCAGCTCCGCTTCAGGGGGATCGAGTGCCCCTCCGACAGCGACGCCCTCACCGTCCTCCTCGACGCCGGACGGCAGGACACGAGCGTGGTCACCACCGCCCGCACCGAGCGCCCCGCCGCTGAGGCGCTCGCACGCCTCGTTCTCCAGGCTTGGCTGGATACCCTCCCCGGGGAGACGCGGTGAGCGCGAGCGCCCGGCGGTCCCCGACGACAGCGGGCGCCTTCCACAAGCCGGTGGCGACCCGCGAGCAGGCCGAAGCCGAGGCGAAGGGATGGGCGCGGCTCGCCTCCCGCATCGCGGTTCCGGCCCTTCACGGGCAGATCGCGTTACCGGACAGACAACTCCTCGTCTACGAGGACGTCTTCGCCACCGGCCGGTGCGAGCTGCTCATGGGCGACGTGATCGCCCTCGCCGACCGCGATCCGGCCGTGCAGCCCCGCTTGGACTGCCTCGTGGACGGCGTCTGCACCGACCTGCGGGCGGCGGCCGAGGAGACCGGGAAGAGCGTGCCGCTGGCCGAGTGCGTCCCGGACCTCTACCTCGACCGCATCCGTCCCGGTGGTCGGCTGGACCGCTGGTATCTGCGCCGTGACCTGCCGCTCGCCCTGCCCCACACCGATACGGTCGTCACCCTCCGGGAGCTGGCCGACTTCACGCTCACCGCCAACGGCAGGCAGCTGACGTTGAACGTTGTCGACATCATCGACAGCCTCCGCCACGCCCTGGCTCCCGACCGCCGTCGGCTCGCCAGTCTGACGCAAGGCGATGCCACGGAACCGAACATCGCCGACCCGCTGTGCTGGCTCGACTTCGAGTTCGCCGGCCGCAACACCGTCGCGGGCGAGGCCGCCAACCTGCTCTGGTACCTGATGGCCCTGGGCGGCTGGCTCGTCCCCCGCTACCAGCCCGACGTATACGCCCGCACCCTCCGCCTCGCCCTGCCGCCACTGTCCCGCCCGCGCATCGAGCACCTGGAACTGCACCAGAGCAGTCGGCACATCGACGTCCGGTACTCCTGGAACACCGGTCCCGGCCGCGGTGCGGCCATCACACGGGCCCTGGACGGTCTTCGTGGGGAGAACGGCAGCGGCCTGGAGGAGATCCACGCCTTCCTCGCCCTGCGCATCCTCGGGGTCATCCCGGCCTCCCGGCTGACCGGGCACGACCTCCTGCTCGTACTGATCAAGCTCGCCGATAGCCAGAACCCGCGCACGACGATCGACACCTTCTTCACCACCACACCGGCCCCTCACCCCGATCTTGGCGAACGGAGCAGCAATGTCCCTGCCCCTGCTTGAGACCCCTCTCCAGACCCGGCCGCTCCAGGGCCGCAACGCCCTCGTCACCGGCGGGGCCACCGGCATCGGTGCTGAGATCGGGCGGGCGCTCGCCGCCGCCGGAGCGACCGTCGCGGTCAACCACCTCGGCCAGGACCCCGACGCTTACGCCCTCCTTGCCGCCTTCGAGCGCGCAGGAAGCCCCGGAATCGCGGTGAACGCCGACCTGACCGATCCGGGTGCCGTCCAGACCATGGCCGACCTCGTCCGCGCCGAGATCGGACCCGTCGACATCCTGGTGAACAACGCCGGTTCCTACCCCCGCGTCCCCTGGCAGAACACCGACGAGACCGCCTGGAACTACTCCCTTGACGTGAACCTCACCGCCCACTACCGCACCTGCCACGCGCTGACCCCCGGCATGGTCGAACGCCGCTGGGGCCGGATCGCGAACATCGGCAGCGTCAACGCACGCGTCGGCCGGACGAACCTCGTCGCGTACAGCACCGCGAAGGCCGGACTGCTGGGCCTGACCCGCTCCCTCGCCCGCGAACTGGGCCCGTACGGGATCTGCGTCAACACGGTCATGCCCGGGGCCATCCAGGTCGAGGCCGAGAACACCATCCCCGCCCAGCACCGTGCGCGGCCGGAGGACCAGATCAAGCGCCAGTGCGTCCCTCGCCGTGGCCGGCCCGAGGACGTCGCGGCCCTGGTGGCGTTTCTCGTGGGCCCCTCCGCCTCGTTCATCACGGGGCAGTCCGTTCACGTCGACGGCGGCTGGCTGCTGCACTGAGACCGCCAACAAGCAAGGAGACGAACCGAAATGATCGAACGAGTCCGCGCCGTCCTCGTCACCGCTGACGACACGATGCTGGTCATCCGCCGCACCAGGCCCGGCATCCCCGAGTACTGGGTCCTGCCTGGCGGCGGCGTTGAACCCAGCGACGAGTCCCGGGAGGCCGCCCTCCACCGGGAGATCCACGAGGAGATCGCGGGGAAGGCCGATATCATCCGCCTCCTCCACACGATGGAGTCCGACGACGAGCGTCAACTCTTTTACCTCGCTCGCATCGTGACCTGGTCCTTCGATGACCGCACTGGTCCCGAGTTCAGCGCCGAAGGCCGCGGCGAATACGCGCTGGAGGAAATCCCGCTGACCGTGGAGGGGCTCGACGGCATCGACCTGAAGCCTGAGGAGATCGCTCACGTTCTGCGGGGAGCCATCAGTGCCGGAAGCCTCGGAGGCGAGGCAACGCTCTGAGCCTTCGAGCACATCAACACACCACCGGGGCCGGCACCGAGATGTGTCGGCCCTGGCGGCGCGCCCATGCGCTGCCGGCACAGCAGCGTTCCAATGTTGGAGGGCCGCGGCGGAGTGCCGGGCAGCAGAACCTCGCCTGCGGCTCCCGAGGCCGAGTGGCGACCGCTACTGGACCAGGCGGAGCACCGGCCTCTGTTCCTGGACGCCCAGCAAGTCCCGCACCCTCGCGCCTGTCCAGGCCAGTTCATGTGCCAGTTGGGGAACCGAGAGGCCCGACGGCGTTCACATAGGTGACTAGGTACGACCAGCGACGGGGTAGCGCAGGTCACAGGAAGTCCGTCTCGCTGAAGCGGGTGACGAGAATCGAACTCGCGCTCCGGGCTTGGGAATCAACGGGCCTTGTGCCCCAATCAGCGAGCTGACCAGCGGAAACGGCGCCAAGGGGAACCCTGGAACTTGCTCTTACACCCGGGCACCGGCGCGGCCCGGCCGCGGAAGGCGGCCGGGCCGGTGTGGCGTCGGATCGGCCGGATCAGATGAGCCCCTGGGCGAGCATCGCGTCCGCGACCAGTTCGAAGCCGGCGATGTTGGCGCCCACCACGTAGTTGCCCGGGCTGCCGTAGCGCTCCGCGACCGTGTAGCAGGAGTCGTGGATGTGGCGCATGATCTCCGCGAGCCGCTCCTCGGTGTGGGCGAACGTCCAGGAGTCGCGTGAGGCGTTCTGCTGCATCTCCAGGGCGCTGGTGGCCACGCCGCCCGCGTTGGCCGCCTTGCCGGGGGCGAAGGCGACACCCGCGTCCTGCAGGATGCGTACGGCCTCCGGGGTGGTGGGCATGTTGGCGCCCTCCGCGACCGCCTTCACGCCGTTGCGTACGAGGGCCAGGGCGTCGGCCTCGTGCAGTTCGTTCTGAGTGGCGCAGGGCAGGGCCACATCGCAGGGGACGTTCCAGAGGCCGGCGGCGCCGGGGACGAACTTGACGTGTTCGCCGCGGCGCTCCGCGTACTCGGAGACCCGGCCGCGGCCGGCCTCCTTGATCTCCTTGAGCAGGGCGAGGTCGATGCCCTTCTCATCCACGACGTACCCGTTGGAGTCGGAGCAGGTCACCACGGTCGCGCCGAGCTGCTGGGCCTTCTCGATCGCGTAGATCGCGACATTGCCCGAGCCCGACACGGCGACGCGCTGCCCGTCGAGGGACTCGCCACGGCTGCGGAGCATCTCGGCAGTGAAGAGCACACAGCCGTACCCGGTCGCCTCGGTGCGCGCCTGGGCACCGCCCCAGCCCAGGCCCTTTCCGGTGAGGACACCGGACTCGTAACGGTTGGTGATCCGCTTGTACTGGCCGAACAGGTAGCCGATCTCGCGGCCGCCGACACCGATGTCACCGGCGGGGACATCGGTGTACTCGCCGAGGTGACGGTGGAGTTCGGTCATGAACGACTGGCAGAACCGCATGATCTCGGCGTCGGAGCGGCCCTTCGGGTCGAAGTCGGCGCCGCCCTTGCCGCCGCCGATGGGCATGCCGGTGAGCGCGTTCTTGAAGATCTGCTCGAAGCCGAGGAACTTCACGATGCCGAGGTTGACCGAGGGGTGGAAGCGCAGCCCTCCCTTGTACGGTCCGAGCGAGCTGCTGAACTCGACCCGGAAGCCGCGGTTCACATGGATGTCGCCGGAGTCGTCGGACCACGGCACCCGGAAGATGAGCTGGCGCTCCGGCTCGCAGATGCGCTCGATGATCCGGGCGTCCACGAACTCCGGCCGCTGTTCGAGGACGGGGCCGAGGGTCTCCAGGACCTCCCGTACCGCCTGATGGAATTCGCTCTCGCCCTGGTTGCGGCGGAGAATCTCCGCGTACAGCGGCTCGATGACACTCATGTGGGTCATACCTTCCCTGGGTCGGCATCGCGCGCGTGGGTGCCCCGTCCCGGGGGCACCAGCGGTCCCCCTCCCCATTGAGGGCGTCGCCCAGACATCGCACGCTCTGCGGCTCACGGAAGCGACGTACAGAACCGTTGTGGCATATCGATTGTCCCAATGGCCCCGGAGAATCGTTCACCGCGTCCGCATTCTGGGCCGGGTCTACGACTCCGCCGGGCGGCGCAGCATCCACAGCCGCGCTCCGGACGCGAGGACGACCACGCCGGAGACGACGCTCAGCGCGATGTGCAGACCGCTGTCGTCCATGAGGAAGTTCAGGGAGACATTCGCGGCGATCGCCGCGCAGAGCACGATCCAGAGCAGTGCTTTCATGAGCTTCGCCTTCCGTTGTCGGGTGATGGATCCATTCTCCCGGCGCGTATCCGCCGTCACGAGGGACCGGTCCCCCACATCCGTGGTGTAGCCAGCTGAACCATCGTGCGGTTCGAGCGGTCCCGTTAGGGTTTGCGAGGTGGGGATCACCGAGAGAGCTGCGACGCGCGGGCGGGGAGACGAGCGGGTCGGCGCCGGTGTGCGCCGAGCGGTCACGGATCCGGACTCGGCGCGGTGGTGGGTGCCGGGTCTCGCGGTGCTGGTCGTCGTGCCGTTGTACCTCGTGTGGGCGCTGGTGCTGGCCACCGGCGGCGGTGATCTGGCGGCGCAGTCCGCCTGGGCCGGGTTCGCGTCCCGGCATCCCTGGTCCGCGTACAACCTCTCCTGGTACGGAGGGGCGCACACCGCCAACTACAGTCTGCTGACGCCGCCGCTCATGGCGGTGTTCGGGGTGCGGGCCGTCACCGTCGCCGCCGGGCTCTGCGGGTCGTGGGCGCTGGGGCGGCTCTGTGTGCGGGCCGGGGTGCGGTGGCCGGTCGCGGTCTCGGTGCTGGGGTCGTTGGTGCTCTGGTGCAATGTCGCGTCCGGGCGTACCACGTTCGCACTGGGCGTGGCGATCGGGCTGGCCGCGCTGTTGTACGTACGCCACCGTGCGGGCGTCGCCGCGGGATGCGCGGCGCTGGCGACGGCGGCAAGTCCGGTGGCGGGGCTGTTCCTGGTGGTGGCGGGTGCGGCGTACGGGCTCGACCGGCAGTGGCGGCGGGCGGCCGTGCTCCTCGTACCGCCGTTCGCGGTGGTGGTGGCGACGACGGTGTCGTTTCCGTTCACGGGCGAACAGCCGATGGCTCCGGGGAAGTTGTGGATGCCGTTGGCCGCCTGCGCGGCCCTGTGGCTCGCGGCGCCGCGCGAGGGCGGTTGGCGGGTGGTCCGGTTCGCGAGCGTGGTGTACGCGGTCGGAGTCGTCCTGACCTTCCTGATCCCCTCGCCCATCGGGACGAATGTGGAGCGGCTGGTGGGGGTGGCCGGCCCGCCCGTGCTGCTCGCGGCGGCACTGGCCACCCTGGCCGGTTGGGCGCGGGGCGGCCTGCTGCTGCGGGTGCGGGCGGTCGCGCTCGTCGGGATGCTCGCGTTCAACACCGGCTGGCTGGTCGACAAGACCGATGACGATCTGCGGGTCTCCACCGCCGTGCCCGCCTGGGCGGCGCACACCGACGGTGTGGTCGCCGAGCTGCGCAGGCTCGGTGCCGAACGGACCCGGGTGGAGGTCGTACCGGCCCGAAATCACCGGGAGGCGTCCGTGCTCGCACCGCATGTGAACATGGCGCGCGGCTGGAACCGGCAGCTCGACGTGGAGCGCGGGCGGCTGTTCTACGGGGGAAAGCCGACTCCGGCGGCGTACCGCGCCTGGCTGGACCGGTGGGGCGTGGGTCTCGTGGTGCTGCACAGCGGCAGGCCGGACGGCCCTGCCGAGGCGGAGGCGGAGATCGTCCGGCGCGGGACCGACTGGCTGGAGCCGGTGTGGCAGGACGCGGAGTGGCGGATCTACCGGGTGCGGGGCGCCGTCCCGCTGGTCTCCGCGCCGGGCGCCGTCGTACGCGGGGACGACGCCTCGCTGGTGGTACGGATGCCCGCCGCCGGATCGGTGACGGTACGGATCGCATACTCGCCCTGGCTGCGGGCCGACGGCGGCGGGTGTGTACGGCAGGACGGTGAGTGGACGCGGCTCACGGTGGAGCGGGGCGGCGAGTACCGGCTGGACTCGCGCTACCGGCTGTGGCCGTCCGGGGCTTGCCGGCGGACGCTGCTCGGCGGTCAGTGGTGACGTCGAGGTCGCGGTTCAGTCGGTGACGCCGAGGTCCTGACGCATCAGTTCCCGCATCGTGTCGAGGCAGGGGTCGGCCGCTCTCAGGTCTTCCAGGGCCCGTTCGACGCTTTCGCCGTCACGGGCGAGGCCCCGGTCGAGGCGTTTGATGGCGGCGTCACCGAGGGCGAGGACCCGGTTGAGGTCGCGGGACGCCTGCAGTATCCGTTCGGGGACGATCATCTGAGCCTCGGCGTAGCGGTCGCGGTGGTCGAGGCGGGCCTCTTCGAGCTGGGTGCGTTCCTGCTCGGTGTAGACGCCGTCGCGGATGCGGTGCAGGGCGTCCTTGAGGAGTGTGTGGAACTGCCGGGAGGCGCGGTTCATGGCCGTGTACTGAGCGCGCCGCTCCTCGAACTTCCGCTGCTCACCGACCAGTCGGGCCTCTTCGGCGCGCTGACGCACGGTCAGGCGCTGTGCGAACACCGGGGCGAAGAGGGTGCCGAGCACCCCGACTACTGCGGTGATCATGGCAGTTATGGCGGCGGTCATGACCGCGAGATTAATGCGGCGTACGGGGCAGCAGGAAAGCGGTCCCGGGCACACGGTGACCGGCAATCGGACATGATGCCGTCATGACCACGTCGCGGGGGCACAGACGTAACCGAAGCTGTTCCGCGCCGGCCTTACCGGCCGGCCGCACACCGCCCGGACCGGGGCACCCGAGACCCGCCGGGCCGTACGCCCATCCGGCTCTCCCGCCCGTCCCCGGGCAGCGCGCCGCGCCCCGAATCCCACCGCGTGTGGGCGACATGCGCCGCTATCTCGCCGTCGGCCTCGACTGCTACCTCTGCCTGGTCACCGGCGGCTTACTGGCCCGGCCGTATGTGGACACGGCCCGCGTCCCCGAGACCGTCGGTCTGCTGCTCGGCCCGACGCTCGCGTTCTCGTTCCTCAACCAGGTGGTCCTCACCGCGATCGCCGGGGGCGGCGCGGGCAAGCTGATCATGGGGATACGGGTGATCAGACTGCCCGACGCCGGGCGGCCGGGGCCCTGCAGGCTGGTGCGGCGCTGGCTGTACGGGCTGTGCCGGCTGCCGTTGCAGCCCTGGTACGCGATGAGTTCGTTCCTGGCGGGCCCCGGCGTCCTCCCCCTCAGTGCCTTCTGGAGCAGCGGGCACGACGATCCGGTGGGTCTGCGCCAGGTCCGCCACAGCGACCTCGCGGCCCACCGGAGCGCCGCGGCCGAACACCGCTGGGGCCGCACCTGACCACCACCGGGAGGCGGACCGGACCACGGCCGAGGCCGGACGGACCCGCCCGCCGATCGACGGCAGGACGCCCACCCGACCGATCGGCGCCCCACACGAAGCCCTTTCCGGAACCGGGTGCGGCGGCGGCCTTGGTGACGGTCATGTCCGTACCGAGGCCGTACAGCGATTCCAGGACCTTGTCCTGGGCCTTGCTCATTCCGGAGGAGACCGAGCTGACGATGATGACCAGCGCGATGCCCAGGGCCAGTCCCGAGGCGACGACCAGCGCCGCCTTTCTGCGGCGGCGCAGCTCGCGCCGGAGGTAGGTGAAGAACATGGCGTGAGGCTAGGGACGGGGCGTGATGGTGAGTTAAGTCCACGACGAGAGGCGGATGAGAACCGCTGCGAACGCCACAGGCGGCGGCGCCGCGGATCCGAGGGGATCCGGGTGCCGCCGCCTGCGTACGGGGGTTCGGTACTGCGGGAGGGGAGGTGCGTGCGGGTCAGGCCTGGGAGCCCGCCGTCCACTGGGCCCAGCTCATGTTCCAGCCGTTGAGGCCGTTGTCGGGGGTGATGGTCCTGTCCGGGGAGTTCTTGACGATGACCACGTCGCCGACGAGGGAGTTGTTGTAGAACCAGGCGGCGGGCTGGTTGGCGTCGCTCGCACCCTTCACGTCGGCGAGGCCGACACAGCCGTGGCTGGTGTTGGCGCTGCCGAAGATCGACCGCGCGCCCCAGTAGTTGCCGTGGATGAAGGTGCCCGAGGTGGACAGCCGCATGGCGTGCGGCACGTCCTTGATGTCGTACTCGCCCTTGCCGTCGGAGTCGGTGAAGCCGACCGTCGCGCCGTTCATCCGGGTCTCCTTGAACTTCTCGGAGATCACCATCTGCCCGTTGTACGTGGGGTTGGCGGAGGAGCCGGAAGAGATCGGGATGGTCTTGATCGTCTTGCCGTTCTGGGTGACGGTCATCATCTTCGTGTTGGCGTCGACCGTCGAGACCTGGTTGCGGCCGACCTTGAAGGTGACCGTCTTCTGCTGCACACCGAAGACGCCGTCCGCGCCCTCGACGCCGTCCAGCGCGAGCTTCAGCGTGACGGTGGAGCCGCCCTGCCAGTACTGCTCGGGGCGCAGGTCGAGACGCTGCGAGTTGAACCAGTGGCCGACGACTTGCTGACCGCTGCTGGACGTCACGGTGATTCCGTCCTGCACGGCCTTCTTGTCCGTGATCGGCTTGTTGAAGTTGATCGAGACCGGCATGCCGACGCCGACCGTGGAGCCGTCCTCGGGCGTGAAGTTGCCTATGAAACTGTTGGCGGGCGACACGGTGGTGAACGAGGAGTTCTCGTGCGCCTCGCGGCCCTTGGAGTCCTTGGCCGCCGCACTGATCTTGTACGTGGTCGAGCGCTCCAGCTGGACGTCCGGCTTCCAGCTCTTGCCGTCGGCGGCGAGCGTGCCCTTGACGGTCGCACCGGCCGACGTGGTCATGGCGACCTGGGACAGCGTGCCCTTGGTGACGGTGACCTTGGCGTCGTTGTTGATGCTCGCGTTGGTCGCACCGTTCTTCGGCGCGATGGTGATCTGCGCCTCCGACGCGTCCTGGGCGGCCGCCTTGTCGACCTCGGCCGCCTGCGACTTCTTCGAGCCCTCGGCGCTCGCGCCGTTGTCGTTGCAGGCAGTGAGCACCAGAACGCCACCGAGCAGTGCGGACGCGGCCATCAGGCCCTTGCGCCGCTTGCTGTCCGTCATCACACGTTTCTCCATCGTTGCCTAATCCCCAAAAACCCCGAGCAGAGCCGCCGACGACCGGCGAAACCCGTCAATGTTCCTAGAACCCATGGAAGGGGTCTTCCGTTCCACATCCAAGAGGGATGTGGGGAACAACACTCATCGACGCATCCGCGTCGGCGGTGGTTCCCGGTGCCGGTCGCGTATATACGGCCGGTACGCACGACGGCCCCGGTCCGCGGAAAGCGGGCCGGGGCCGTGGCTCACCGCCTGCTAGATCCGCCGCTCCGCACCGCCGCTCGCGCCGCTGTGCTCGCCGTCGTCCTCACCATTGTGCGGGACGTCGCCGGCGACCCCCTCCTCGTCCTCGTCGTCGAGGTCCCAGTCGTCCGGGGCGTCCGGGTCGTAGTCGACGGTCTCACTGCTCCAGGACGCCTGGGTGAGCTCGACCCCCGGCACCTCGCTGACCAGGTCGAACGGATCGATGAGGGAGGCGAGGGCCTCCGCTCCGTCCTCCCGTACGGCCGCCTCGGCCTGCATGCGTTCCTCGGCGGACTCGCCGCCGGGCTCCCCGTACTCGGCGGCGATGGACTCCAGTGCGGTACCGCTGAGGGCGGCGGGGTCCGTGATCTCCAGCACCATTTCGACCTGAAGTCGAACAAACCGTGATGTCTCAGAAGTACTCATGTGCCGGAGCGTAAGCTCCCCGCCCTCGCGACTTTCCTGCGACCCGCTGCTTTCACTAGCATCGGCGTACAGGCCTAACTCACGGCTGTGACAAGGGGGATCGATTCCGTGGCCGCTGCTCGCCGCCCGCTCCTGACCGCCACCGCTGCGGGCACGTTGCTGGCCGCCCTGTGGTTCGTACCGTCCGCCAACGCGACGGACGAGTCGACCGGCACACCGGGTGCACGGAGCCGACAGGTCACCGCCGTCGTGGACACTGCGGCCGGCCCGAGGCTCGCCGACACCGGGGCCGGGGTCGACACCACCCCGTATCTGATCGGCGGCACGGCGTTCCTGGGCATCGGCGCAGCGTTCGTCACCTACTCGGTACGCCGCGCCGACGCCCTGTCCGTCTGACCCCCTGCCGGACCTACGCCAGAGGTCCGGTCACCGGCTCGACCGCCGCGACCAGCTTCCCGGCACGTACGAACGCGTCCGCCGCGGCCAGGTCCGGCGACAGGAAGCGGTCCGGTCCCGGGCCCTCGACACCTGCCGCGCGCAGCGCCTCGATGGCGGCCTGCGAGGCGGGCGCGGGGGTGAGGCCCTGGGCGGCGCGCAGTTCGATGGCGCGGGTCGCCGCATACAGCTCGACGGCGACGATCCGGGCGAGGTTGTCGACGGCGGTACGCAGCTTGCGCGCGGCCGACCAGCCCATGGAGACGTGGTCCTCCTGCATCGCGGAGGACGGGATCGAGTCGGCCGACGCGGGGACGGCGAGCCGCTTCATCTCGCTGACCAGGGCGGCCTGGGTGTACTGGGCGATCATCAGGCCCGAGTCCACACCGGCGTCGTCGGCGAGGAACGGCGGCAGCCCGTGCGAACGGTTCTTGTCCAGCAGCCGGTCGGTGCGGCGCTCGGTGATCGAACCGAGGTCGGCCGCGACGATCGCCAGGAAGTCGAGTACGTACGCGACGGGGGCGCCGTGGAAGTTCCCGTTGGACTCGACCCGGCCGTCGGGCAGCACCACGGGGTTGTCCACGGCGGAGGCCAGCTCGCGGTCCGCGACGATCCCGGCGTAGTCGAGGGTGTCGCGTCCGGCGCCGTTGACCTGGGGCGCGCAGCGCACGGAGTAGGCGTCCTGCACGCGCGGCGCGTCGTCCTGATGGTGACCGGTGAGGCCGGAACCGGCGAGCACCCTCAGCATGTTGTCGGCGCTGACGCCCTGGCCCGGATGCGGGCGGATGGCGTGCAGTTCCGGGGCGAGGACCTTGTCCGTACCGAGCAGCGCCTCCAGGGAGAGGGCGGCGGTGATGTCGGCGGAGGTGTAGAGGCTCTTCAGGTCGGCCAGGGCCATGACGAGCATGCCGAGCATGCCGTCGGTGCCGTTGAGGAGGGCAAGGCCCTCCTTCTCACGCAGCTCGACCGGGGTGATGCCATGGGCGGCGAGCAGCTCACCGGCGGGGCGCACGGTGCCGTCGGGGCCCTCCGCGTCGCCCTCCCCCATCAGTGTCAGGGCGCAGTGCGAGAGCGGTGCCAGGTCGCCGGAGCAGCCGAGCGAGCCGTACTCGTGCACAACGGGGGTGATGCCCGCGTTCAGTACGTCGGCCATGGTCTGGGCGACCTCGGGGCGGACGCCGGTGTGGCCGGAGCAGACCGTCTTCAGGCGCAGGAACATCAGCGCCCGCACGACCTCGCGCTCGACCCGCGGGCCCATGCCGGCGGCGTGCGAGCGGACGATGTTGCGCTGGAGCTGTGCGCGAAGATCCTGGCTGATGTGCCGGCTGGCCAGCGCCCCGAAGCCGGTGGAGACGCCGTAGACCGGCTCGGGCTTGGCGGCGAGCGCGTCCACGATCTCGCGGGCGGCGGCGAGTGCGCTCACGGCGGCCGCGGAGAGCTCGACACGAGCGTTGCCGCGGGCCACGGCGATGACGTCCTGGGCGGTGGTACCGGACGTCCCCACCACGACTGTATGCATATCCATATTCAGAAGCGTACGGATTGAATCCCTTCATGTCACTAGTGGTCGTACGGTTGACCCCTTACCGATCCGGTCACACGGTCAGGGCCGGCTGCCACGCAGGTGGCGGCGGTCGTGCGGGGACTTCGGCGGCAAGTCGGCCAGCCGGATCACCTCGCCGTCGCGCCCCGCCACCACCGGCTTCGTGGAGCGGGCCGCCTTCGCCCGGTACTGGGCCGCGTCCGCCAGCCGGAACAGCCGCCGCGCCGACACCACCGGGCCGATCGGATCACCGGTCGACGCGATCCCGCACGCCACCCCGTCGCCGAGCTCCAACTCGCCTGCCCGTTCGCAGAGTTCGGCGGCCATCCGGATCACGTCGTCCGTCTCGGGGCCCACCGCGAGCAGGCAGAACTCATCGCCGCCGAGCCGGGCCGCGAGCGCACCGGGCAGCATGGCGCCACAGCGGGACAGCACCGAGCCGAAACGTTCCAGCAGACGGTCGCCGACCGCGTGGCCATGGGTGTCGTTGACCCGCTTCAGACCGTTGAGGTCGCAGACGACCAGGCTGACCACCGCCCCGTCCGTCCGATGCCGCTCCACCGCCTCGTCGAGCCGCACATCGACCGCGCGGCGATTGGCCAGCCCGGTGAGCTGATCGGTGAAGGCGAGCTTGCGGAGCTCTTCCAGCCGCTCGGTCTGGGCGATCCCGGCGGCGACGACGGCAGCCAGCACGGTCGCGAGGTCCGCGTCCCCCCGCCCGAACACCGGCTCCCCCGCCGGGCGGGCCACATAGAGCTCACCCCAGGCCCGCCCGTGCAGCACGATCGGCGCAACCACGCAACAGCCGCGCCGGCGCCGGCGCAGGGCGGCCACCCGCTCGTGGCAGTACACATGCCCGTACCCCCGCACCCCCGCGCCCCCGCCCTGTATGCCGCCCACCGGGCCGTCGGCGGTCTCCACCCAGGCGTCCGGCTCACCACCCCCGGCCCACCGTTCGTGCAGGAACTCGGCGATCTCCGGGAACTGATGCACCGGGTACGTCTCCTCCTCGGGAAACTCCTCCTCCCCTTCGGCCCGTTCGCCCGCGTTGACCAGCACGCGCAGCCGCCCGCGCTCGCGCTCCCAGACGGAGAGCGCGGCGAAACTGCCCCCCAACGCCTCGCACGCCCCCAGCGCAGCCGCTCGCCACGACCCCCGGGGGGTGTGTGCCGCCGCCATCGTCTGCGCAAGCGAAACCACGGCCCGCAGCCGCGCATCATCACCACCCATCGCTACAGCTTATGTAGTTTTGTAGTGATTTGATCAGTTTGGTACGTCGACGACGTCCGCTGCGTGTCCCTGTGAATACGCGGCTCACTCGCCGGGCCAGTTCGGCTTCCTCTTCTCGTTGAACGCGGCCACACCCTCGGCCCGGTCACCGGAGAAGGCCACCGAACGCCAGGCGGCGTCCTCGACTTCGAGTCCGGCCCGGAGATCGAGGCCGTGCCCGAGCCGCAGCGCCCGTTTGGCGGCACGCAGCCCCACCGGGGAGTTGGCGGCGATCCGGCCCGCGAGCGCCAGCGCGGCCTCGCGGTCCCGCCCCGCCTCCACCAGCTCGTCGACCAGCCCCGCATCACGGGCCTCGGCCGCCTCCACCCGCCGGGCTGTGAAGACCAGCTCGGCGGCGCGCGCCGCACCGATCCGCCGCGGCAGCAGCTGCGTACCCCCGCCGCCCGGAATGACACCGACCGACACCTCGGGCAGGCCCACCACCGCCGTGCGGTCGGCGACGATCAGATCGCAGGACAGGGCCAGCTCGAATCCGCCGCCGAGCGCGAAACCGTGCACGGCCGCGATCGTCGGCATCGGCAGTTCGAGTACGCCGGTGTACGCGGCGCGGGCGGTGGGGCGCTGGCGCAGCAGCTCGGCGTCGGTGAAGGAATTGCGCTCCTTCAGGTCCGCGCCCACACAGAAGGCCCGCTCATGGCTGGAGGTGAGGACGGTGACCCGTACACCCGGGTCGGCGGCGAGCGCGGCGCAGGCGGCGGCGATCGAGCGGGCCATGTCCGTGGACACGGCGTTCATCGCCTTGGGCCGGTCGAGGACCAGCTCCGCGACGTGTTCCTGTCCCTCGTGGACCCGCACGACGACGAATTCCCCGAACCGCTGCTCGGACGTGACGGTCATGACTGCACCCCTCCGGTTAACGATCGTTACCAGGGGGATCCTATGGGGCGCCCCGGACAGCGGTCCGGGGTGATGTCAGGACGTGCCCCGGCGCGCCAGCAGCCAGGGCTCCACGACGCCGAGGCCGCGCACCGGGCGCTGCCACATCGGCTGCAGCCCGTAGCGGTACTTGGGCGCGGACGTCGGCTCCACGCCGTTCCGGCGCTCCTTCTCGGCCATCGCGGCTTCCTCCGCCGCCTGCGCCTCGGAGGACGGAGCGTCGCCGGTGCGGGTCAGCTCCTCCGCGAACGCCCCGTCCACCAGCACGGCGTCCTTCGGCGCTATCGAGGTCAGCCGACTGGCGAGGTTCACCGTCGTGCCGAAGACATCGCCCATTCGGGTGGTGACCGTACCGAAAGCGATGCCGACGCGCAGCGCGGGCATGGTCTCGTCCTGGGTCATCGCCTCGATCAGGCGCAGCGCGATCTCGGCCGCGGTGCGTGCGTCGTCGGCGGCGTAGAGGACCTCGTCGCCGAGGGTCTTGATGAGCCGGCCGCCGTGGGCGGCGACCAGGTCGGCGCAGGTGGTCTCGAACGCCTCGACCAGTTCGCCGAGCTCCTCCTCCTCCAGCCGCCGGGTCAGCCGGGTGAACCCGACGAGGTCGGCGAAGCCGACGGCCAGGCGCCGGTCGACCATTTCCTCGTCGTCGGCGGCCTGCACGACCCGGCCGGTGGCGGCGGCGAGCTGGCGCCGCCACACGTACACCAGGAACTCCTCCAGCTCCGGGAGGAGCAGCTCGACCAGCGGGTACGTGACCTCGGTCCGGGTCATGCCGGGCTCGGGCGGCTCGGTCAGACCCTCCAGGAAGGAATCGATCTGCCACTCCGCCAGCCGGGCAGTGGTCTGCCCGGTGGACCGGGCCACCTGGATCGCCATCGGCTCGCTGAGCAGCCCCGCCTCGACGAGACCGGCGAGCCGGCGCAGCGCCAGCACATCGGCCTCGGTGAGCGCCCTGGCCTGCCCGATGTCGGCGAAGCCCATGGCCCGCCAGAACCGGGAGGCCAGGTCCATCGAGACGCCGGCGGTACGGGCCGCCTGGAACGGCGTGTAGCGCCGGTCGGCGCCCAGAATCAGCTGTTCCAGCCGGATCGCGAGGGGATCGTCGGTCGGTTCCGCCGTATGGTCGACCTCGTGATGCGGTGTCGGGTGGACCGAGGGGTCCGGCGGGGGCTCCGCGCCCGCGCCGGAGGTCGTGTCGTCGACGGTCACCAGCCGCCTCCTGCCCGTTCCCTGCGCACTGCCCTGCCGATCTGTCGGTGGATCGCCTCAACGATACGGCAGGTGTGCCGTGGCTCACGTCGCTGAGTCTTCCGGGAATGTTCCTGGGTGGGCCGGGGGCGGGTGGTTGCGGCCGGTGGGTGGTTTCCAGGAGGGCAAGGATTCATGCCCCCGGTACGTGTCGAGGCAGGCCGGAGGCGGAGGGCAGGCGTAGACACACCGCGGTGCCCCGCACGTACTGGTACGTGTCCGGGTGAGGTGGAGGCGGCCTTGCGCGACCGCCGCTGCCTCACGTCAGGCCGCCGCCGATGCCCCGCAGGTGCACGATGTCGCCCGCCGATACGGGTTCCTGGAGGCCGTCGTCGGTGGACAGGATCAGTCGGCCGTCGCCGTCGATCGCCACGGCCTCGCCGGTGAGCGTGCGGTCGCCGGGCAGCTGGGCACGTACCGTCCGGCCGAGCGTCGCGCAGCCCGCCGCGTACGCCTCCTGCAGGCCGCTCGCCGCCGCGTCGCCGTCCGCCGCGCGCCACCGGCCGTACCAGAGCTCCAGCGAGCGCAGTACGCCCCGCAGCAGCGTCTCGCGGTCGGTGGAGACCGCCCCGGCCAGCGCCAGCGAGCCGGCCGTGGGGGCGGGGAGTTCGTCGGCGCGCAGGGACACGTTGAGGCCGATGCCCACGACGACGCCGTCCCCGGCTCGCTCGGCCAGGATGCCGCCCGTCTTGCGCTCCTCGCCCTCCACCGTCACGAGGAGGTCGTTGGGCCACTTGAGGGACGTGTCGACGCCCGCCGCACGGGCCAGACCGGTCGCCGCCGCGACGCCGGTGAGCAGCGGCAGCCAGCCCCACCGGTGGACGGGGACATCGCCCGGTGTCAGGAAGACGGAGAGAAACAGGCCCGAACGGGCCGGAGCCGTCCATGCGCGGTCGAGGCGGCCGCGGCCCGCGGTCTGTTCCTCGGCGACCAGCACGGCGCCGCCTGCAAGCCCCGCCGCCGCCGCTCGCCCGGCAAGATCGGAGTTGGTGGACCCGGTGGTCTCCACGACGTCGAGCGAGGTCCACAGTCCGCCCGGCCGCAGCAGCCCACGGCGCAGCGCGGGGACGTTCAGGGGCGGTCGGTCCAGATCCGACCAGCGGCTGTGAGACGCATCCGAAGGTGTCATGCAAGCCAGACTAGGTGTGGCAAACGACGCACTGCTGAACCGTATCCACGCCGATACCCTACGGATCAGTAGGTGTTCAGCACCTGATCAGCAGCACAGTCGTCCCCGTGACCAGGCAGGGAGCCGCCACCCGATGTCCGAGCCGGAAGAGATCGACATCCACACCACCGCGGGCAAGATCGCGGACCTGCAGCGCCGTATCGACGAAGCAACGCACGCGGGCTCCGAGCGCGCGGTCGAGAAGCAGCACGCGAAGGGCAAGTTGACCGCCCGCGAGCGGATCGACCTGCTGCTCGACGAGGGTTCCTTCGTGGAGCTCGACGAATTCGCCCGGCACCGCTCCACCAACTTCGGCATCGAGAAGAACCGCCCCTACGGAGACGGCGTCGTCACCGGCTACGGCACGGTCGACGGCCGCCCCGTCTGCGTGTATTCGCAGGACTTCACCATCTTCGGCGGCTCGCTCGGCGAGGTCTACGGTGAGAAGATCGTCAAGGTGATGGACTTCGCGCTGAAGACCGGCTGCCCGGTCATCGGCATCAACGACGGCGGCGGCGCCCGCATCCAGGAGGGTGTGGCCGCGCTCGGCCTGTTCGCCGAGATCTTCCGCCGCAATGTGCACGCCTCGGGCGTGGTCCCGCAGATCTCGCTGATCGTCGGACCGTGCGCGGGCGGAGCGGTCTACTCCCCCGCGATCACCGACTTCACCGTCATGGTCGACCAGACCTCGCACATGTTCATCACCGGCCCCGACGTCATCAAGACCGTCACCGGCGAGGACGTCGGCTTCGAGGAGCTGGGCGGAGCCCGCACCCACAACACCACTTCGGGTGTGGCGCATCACATGGCGGGCGACGAGAAGGACGCCATCGAGTACGTCAAGTCGCTGCTGTCGTATCTCCCTTCGAACAACCTCTCCGAAGCACCGGCCTTCCCGGAGGAGGCGGGTCTCGCCACCACCGACGAGGACCGCGAGCTCGACACCCTCATCCCGGACTCGGCGAACCAGCCGTACGACATGCACACCGCCATCGAGCACGTGCTGGACGACGGTGAATTCCTGGAGACCCAGTCCCTGTTCGCGCCGAACATCATCACCGGCTTCGGGCGTGTCGAGGGCTACCCGGTCGGCATCGTCGCCAACCAGCCGATGCAGTTCGCCGGCTGTCTGGACATCAACGCGAGCGAGAAGGCCGCACGGTTCGTCCGCACCTGCGACGCCTTCAACGTGCCCGTCCTGACCTTCGTCGACGTCCCCGGCTTCCTGCCCGGCGTCGACCAGGAGTACGGCGGCATCATCCGCCGCGGCGCCAAGCTGATCTACGCCTACGCGGAAGCGACCGTCCCGCTGATCACGGTGATCACCCGCAAGGCCTTCGGCGGCGCGTACGACGTCATGGGTTCCAAGCACCTCGGCGCCGACATCAACGTCGCCTGGCCGACCGCGCAGATCGCCGTGATGGGCGCGCAGGGCGCCGTGAACATCCTGCACCGCCGCACCATCGCAGCCGTCACGGACCCCGCCGAGGCAGAAGCCACCCGCGCCGCGCTGATCGCCGACTACGAGGACGCGCTGCTCAACCCGTACGTGGCGGCCGAGCGCGGTTATGTCGACGCGGTGATCATGCCCTCCGACACCCGCGCCCACATCGTGAAGGGCCTGCGCCAGCTGCGTACGAAGCGGGAATCGCTGCCCCCGAAGAAGCACGGCAACATCCCCCTCTAGAAAGGGTCCTGGCCATGATCAAGGTCGTACGGGGCAACCCGACCCCTGAGGAGCTGGCTGCCGCACTGGCGGTGGTCCGGGCGCGTGCCGCGGCTACGGCGTCCGGCGCGCCGTCCGACGCGCCGGCGCTGCCCGGCCAGTGGTCCGACCCGGGGCGTATCGCCCGGCGCGAGCGCCGTCTGCCGGGGCCGCGGGCCTGGGCGCGGACGTACTGGCCCGGGTAGTCGCTGGAGTACCTTTTCGCGCACGTTTTCGGAGGTCCGGGCCCCTTTGGGGCCCGGACCTCCGGTGCGTCCGGGCGGGCGCGCTCTGGTCCGTACGCACCAGAGCGCCTGAGTACCTGTACTCAGGCGCCGCATCCGCCCCCGCAGCAGGATCGGTCCCATGCTGTGGTCCGACCCGGAGAACAAGCCGCCGAAGGAACTGCGCGACGCCCAGGACATGATGCGGCGCGCGGGGCTGGTGCTTGCGCTCGCGATGGTGGTCGCGATGTTCGTACTCGGGACGCGGTGAGGGGTGCGGTGGGGGTGGGGTGCGGGGTCGGGTGGCCGCCGCGCGGGGCTTGTTCCCCTGCCTGCCCCGTCCCGGCTGCGTCGATGGGCGGCTCCGCCGCGTGGGGGGGCTCCGCCCCGGGCCCCGGTCCTCGAACGCCGGGCGGGCTGAAATCCACCCGGGCGGGCCGGATGCCGGCTCGCCCCTTCTACGATGGCGCGTATGACTGATCAGCGCCGTCTCGTGCTCGCCTCCGCCTCCCCCGCCCGTCTCGGCCTTCTGCGGCAGGCCGGATTCGCGCCCGAGGTGATCGTCAGCGGGGTGGACGAGGACGCGCTGAGCGCCCCGACGCCGGCCGAGCTGGCGCTCGTCCTCGCCGAGGCCAAGGCCGCCGCGGTGGCCGGCCGGCCGGAGGCGGCGGGTGCCCTGGTCATCGGGTGCGACTCCGTGCTCGAACTCGACGGCGAGGCGCTCGGCAAGCCGGCCGACAGCGAGGAGGCCATCGCCCGCTGGAAGTCCATGCGCGGCCGGGCCGGTGTACTGCAGACCGGCCACAGCGTGATCGACACCGCGACCGGACGTACGGCCTCGGCGACCGCCTCCACGACCGTCCGCTTCGGCGAACCGACAGACGCCGAGATCGCCGCCTACGTGGCCTCGGGCGAGCCGCTCCACGTGGCGGGCGCCTTCACGCTGGACGGCCGTTCGGCGCCGTTCGTCGACTCCATCGACGGCGACCACGGCAATGTCATCGGGCTCTCGCTGCCGCTGTTGCGCCGGCTGCTGGGCGAGCTGGGGATCTCCGTGACCGAGCTGTGGGTCTGAGCCGGACCCGTTCTGCGTCAGGCCGTGGCCGGAGCGCTGGGTTCGGCGTCGTCCGTCGACCGGCCGGCCTCGGGGCCGTACGCCAACAGCGTCAGCACGATCAGCCCGAGCACCACCATGAGACACGCGAACGCGGCCCAGCCGACCAGTCCCACCGTCAGCGCACCCAGCACCCCGTGCACCACGGCGCAGGTGATGAGGGCGATACGGGCGATACGGCCCGGGGCCCGGTCGCGGATGCCGGCCAGCAGGAGGACCAGCCCGCACAGCAGCAGATACAGGCCGAAGGCGCCGCCCATAGCCCATGTGCCGTTGGACATGGCTGCGGATTCCAGCCCGGCCAGTGACATGTCCTGGTTCTTGACGACCGTCGCCAGGATGCCGTTGATGACCACGATGCCCACGGCCTCCACGAACAGCACGATCGCGGTCACGAACGCCACCGGTCTGCGCACCACGGTGCTCACCCCCTGTTACCTGCAGTACGTGCGATAGCGCGGACCCTACTAATGGGTAATGCTCGGGACAAGGGTCCGGACGGCCTTCGCTCTCAACCCGTACCTCCGAGGTGCACCCGTGCACTTTCCCCGCACCCCTCTTGTCGCGCCTCTGGTACGTCGGGCAAAGAATCATTCGCCCGTTAGTGGGGACTCGACAAAGAAACGCCGTGTGCGGCTGCTTGCACCAACAGAGACCTGGGCCACACCTCGTGGCTACTGTGCGGTCATGAATCCCGGCGTACCGTGGTGTCACAAGGGATTTCGCGACTTGAGCAAGCCTCGAATCACACTCCGTGTGGGCAAGCTCACCAATGGGGACGGGTCGTAGGGCCGTGTCGGTAGTCCCTAAACTCAGCTTGTTTCAAGGAGGGAGCCATCGTGCGCAAGGTGCTCATCGCCAACCGTGGCGAAATCGCTGTCCGTGTTGCTCGGGCATGCCGGGATGCCGGAATCGGGAGCGTGGCCGTCTACGCCGACCCGGACCGCGACGCTCTGCATGTACGTGCGGCCGACGAGGCATTCGCTCTGGGCGGTGACACCCCGGCCGCCAGCTACCTGGACATGGCCAAGGTGCTCCAGGCTGCCAAGGACTCCGGGGCGGACGCGATCCACCCGGGATACGGCTTCCTGTCGGAGAACGCCGAATTCGCCCAGGCCGTCATCGACGCGGGTCTGACCTGGATCGGCCCGCCGCCGCAGGCGATCCGGGACCTCGGTGACAAGGTCGCCGCCCGTCACATCGCGCAGCGCGCCGGTGCCCCGCTGGTGGCCGGTACGCCGGACCCGGTCGAGGGCTCCGCCGAGGTCGTGGCGTTCGCGAAGGAGCACGGGCTGCCGATCGCGATCAAGGCCGCCTTCGGTGGTGGCGGTCGCGGGCTGAAGGTGGCGCGCACGCTGGAGGAGATCCCGGAGCTGTACGACTCCGCGGTCCGTGAGGCCGTCGCGGCGTTCGGCCGCGGGGAGTGCTTCGTGGAGCGCTACCTCGACAAGCCGCGCCACGTCGAGACGCAGTGCCTGGCCGACAGCCACGGCAACGTCGTCGTCGTCTCCACCCGTGACTGCTCGCTCCAGCGCCGCCACCAGAAGCTGGTCGAGGAGGCCCCCGCGCCGTTCCTCTCCGAGGCGCAGAACGCGGAGCTGTACGCGGCGTCGAAGGCCATCCTCAAGGAGGCCGGTTACGTCGGTGCGGGCACCGTGGAGTTCCTCGTCGGCACGGACGGCACCATCTCGTTCCTGGAGGTCAACACCCGCCTCCAGGTCGAGCACCCGGTCACTGAGGAGGTCACCGGCCTCGACCTCGTACGCGAGATGTTCCGCATCGCCGACGGCGAGAAGCTCGGCTACGACGACCCGGCCGTGCGCGGGCACTCGTTCGAGTTCCGGATCAACGGCGAGGACCCCGGCCGCGGCTTCCTGCCCGCCCCGGGCACGGTGACCACGTTCGCCCCGCCGACCGGCCCCGGTGTCCGTCTCGACGCGGGCGTGGAGTCCGGTTCCGTCATCGGCCCCGCCTGGGACTCGCTCCTGGCGAAGCTCATCGTGACCGGTGCGACCCGTGAGCAGGCGCTGCAGCGGGCGGCGCGCGCGCTGGCCGAGTTCAACGTCGAGGGCATGGCCACCGCCATTCCGTTCCACCGCGCGGTCGTCACCGACCCGGCCTTCACCGCTGCCCCGTTCCGGATCCACACCCGCTGGATCGAGACCGAGTTCGTCAACGACATCAAGCCCTTCACCGCCACCGCCGATGCGGAAGCGGAGGAGGAGGTCGGCCGCGAGACCGTCGTCGTCGAGGTCGGCGGCAAGCGCCTCGAGGTCTCGCTGCCCTCATCACTGGGCATGAGCCTGGCCCGTACCGGGCTCGCGGCGGGCGCCAAGCCCAAGCGCCGCGCGGCGAAGAAGAGCGGCTCCGCGGTCTCCGGCGACACCCTCGCGTCCCCGATGCAGGGCACCATCGTCAAGATCGCCGTCGAGGAGGGCCAGCAGGTCAACGAGGGCGATCTCATCGTCGTCCTGGAGGCCATGAAGATGGAGCAGCCGCTGAACGCGCACCGCGCCGGCACCGTCAAGGGACTCGCCGCCGAGGTCGGCAGCTCGGTCTCCTCCGGCGCCGTGATCTGCGAGATCAAGGACTGATCGAGCGGTACCCGACGTTCTGCCGGGGCCCCTGCGGAGTCGTACGGCTGCGCAGGGGCCCCGTTCGGCCGTTCGGCGGCGTGCGTCACTCCCCGGCGGGCGGCGCGGCGGCCGTCCTCGTGGCGAGCAGCAGGATCAGGGTCGGCGCCAGGAAGCCGGCCCCGGCGAGCAGCCCGGTCGCGTAGCCCTCGGCCATCCCGTCCGGCCGTGGCATCCGCCGCCCGGACCGCGGCCCCGTACACCGTCACCAGCGCGGAAGGACCCAGTGCGCCGCCGACCTGCTGCATGGTCTGCATCAGTCCGGACGCGGCACCGGCCCGGTCCGGGGTGACGCTCAGCCCACGTCGGTGAGTACACCGCCGAGGATCATCCCGATCGCCGACCCCGCGGCGGCCACGCCGGTGAACAGGCCGAGCACGCGATCGCGTTCGGGCCCGGCGGCGAAGGTGGTGGTGACCAGCGCGAGCATGGACGGTGCGAGCGGCAGTGCCTCCAGGGGACGTTAATCGGAGGTGATCTCCGAAACGATACGGAGGAGCCCTCTGGATGCGCAATGGCATCCTGGACCCTGGGGCGGAAACGAGGGAGGACTGCGCAATGGCGATGAGCACGGCACAGACGCCGGCCCGGCCCATGCGTGCCGACGCGCGCCGCAATTACGACCGGCTGCTGGGTGAGGCCCGTACCGCCTTCGCGGAACACGGCACCGATGCGTCCCTGGAGGACATCGCGCGACGTGCGGGCGTGGGGATCGGCACGCTGTACCGGCACTTCCCGAACCGGCACGCGCTGATGAACGCTGTCTTCCAGGAGGCCCTCACCTCCCTGATCACCCGTTCCCGCGAACTCGCGGGGGCGGAGCAGCCGTGCGGGGGCCTGGTGGAGTGGCTGGGCGCGATCATCACTCATGCGGGTGAGTACCGCGGGCTCGCCCAGGCGCTCATGTCGACGTCACGGGACGAGACTTCGGCACTTTCGCAGTGCAATGTGCCGCTGCGCGAGGCGGGGGCGGTGCTGCTGGCGCGGGCGCAGGCGAGTGGGGCCGTGCGGGCGGATGTGTCCATCGACGACCTGATGCAGCTGACGAACGCGATCGCGCTGGCTGCGGAGCAGTCGCCGGATGATCCGGAGTTGGCGGGGCGGCTGCTGATGCTGACCTTGCAGGGGCTGAAAGGGCCGAACGCGGAGGGGGGTTGAGGGGTGTGGGTGCGCGCGGCGGGCGCGGGTGGCCGTGGGCGCTGCGGGTCCGCTGCGCGGGGCCTGCTCCCCTGGCCACCCCTTCCCGAACCGGGGCGCCGCCCGGGCCCCGGTCTTGAATCGCCGGACGGGCTGGAAGAACAACCAGGAGCTCCGCCCCGGGTTCGAGCAGGGGCGGGTCGGGGGAAAGTAACCCCCACCCCCTACCGGCGCCGCAGATCCGCCACTCTCGCGCGATCCCCCTGCCCCTGTTCCGCCAGTACCGCAGCGCTCCGTAGCGGCTGCGGGCCGGGCCCCCCGGGACCACCCCCGCGCGTACGGCGCTGCCCGGGCAGTGGCATGTCGCGGCGGCTCTGGCGGCCCGGCGGGAGGGCCTCGGCCGGTGCGGGGCCGCCGCCGGCGCCGGCCACCGCGATCTGCACCCCCTGGTCGGCCAGGGCCTGCAGTTCGGTGGCGGCACGGTCGTCGTGGCCCGGCGGTTCGTCCGTCACCAGACGGGTGATGAGATCCGTCGGCACCGTCTGGAACATGGTGTCGGAGCCGAGCTTGGTGTGGTCCGCCAGGACCACCACCTCCGCCGCGGCCTGCACCAGGGCCCGGTCCACACTCGCGGAGAGCATGTTGGACGTGGAGAGGCCGCGTTCCGCGGTGAGCCCGCTGCCGGAGAGGAACGCTCGCGAGACCCGCAGTCCCTGGAGGGACTGCTCGGCCCCACTGCCCACCAGGGCGTAGTTGGAGCCGCGCAGGGTGCCACCGGTCATCACCACTTCCACCCGGTTGGCATGGGCCAACGCCTGGGCGACCAGCAGCGAGTTGGTGACGACGGTCAGACCGGGGATCCGCGCGAGCCGACGGGCCAGCTCCTGCGTGGTCGTACCGGCACCGACGACGATGGCCTCACCCTCTTCGACGAGACCGGCGGCCAGGTCGGCGATGGCCGTCTTCTCGGCGGTGGCGAGATGGGATTTCTGCGGAAAGCCGGACTCCCGCGTAAAACCGCCCGGCAAGACCGCACCGCCGTGCCGGCGGTCGAGGAGTCCTTCTGCCTCCAGCGCCCGCACGTCCCGCCGTACGGTCACTTCGGAGGTCTGGACGACGCGGGCGAGCTCACGGAGCGATACCGCCCCGTTGGCACGCACCATTTCGAGGATCAACTGACGACGTTCTGCAGCGAACACGAAACTGACAGTAACGTGACGCTCGAGCGTTTTCAGCAGTTTGCGCCGAATAACAGAAGTTGTACATACAAGGGGCCGCCAAGTGGTATAGGCGGCCCCGTTGTTGTTCCGTACTGATCGTCAGACGGTCACCCGGCCGCCTGAGTTGCCGGGAGTTGCCGGGGATTGCCAGGTTCCCGAAGGCGCTTACGCCTCGCCCGTGAGCTTACGGGTGTGCAACTGACGGGCCACTTCCGCGATCGATCCCGACAGGGACGGATACACAGTGAAAGCGTTTGCGATCTGTTCCACTGTCAGATTGTTGTCGACCGCGATCGAGATGGGGTGGATCAACTCGCTCGCCCGCGGCGCGACGACACAGCCGCCGACCACGATGCCGGTGCCGGGCCGGCAGAAGATCTTGACGAAGCCGTCGCGTATGCCCTGCATCTTGGCGCGCGGGTTGCGCAGCAGCGGCAGCTTGACCACCCGTGCGTCGATCTTGCCGGAGTCGACGTCGGCCTGGCTGTAGCCGACAGTGGCGATCTCGGGGTCGGTGAAGACGTTCGAGGAGACCGTCTTCAGGTTCAGCGGGGCCACCGCGTCACCGAGGAAGTGGTACATCGCGATCCGGCCCTGCATGGCGGCGACCGAGGCGAGGGCGAAGATCCCGGTGACGTCACCGGCCGCGTAGACACCGGGGGCGCTGGTGCGGGAGACCTTGTCGGTCCGGATGTGGCCGGACTCCTTGAGCCTGACCCCGGCCTCCTCCAGGCCCATGCCCGCGCTGTTCGGGATCGCGCCGACCGCCATCAGGCAGTGCGAACCGGAGATGACCCGGCCGTCGGCGAGGGTGACCTCGACCCGGTCGCCGACGCGCTTCGCCGCCTGGGCGCGGGAGCGGGCCATGACGTTCATGCCGCGGCGCCGGAAGACGTCCTCCAGGACGGCGGCCGCGTCCGGGTCCTCACCCGGCAGCACCCGGTCACGGGACGAGACGAGGGTGACGCGTGAGCCGAGCGCCTGGTACGCGCCCGCGAACTCGGCACCCGTCACGCCGGAGCCGACCACGATGAGCTCCTCGGGAAGCTCGTCGAGGTCGTAGACCTGGGTCCAGTTCAGGATGCGCTCGCCGTCGGGGAGCGCATCCGGAATCTCTCGGGGGTGGCCACCGGTCGCGATCAGCACGGCGTCGGCGGTGAGCGTCTCCTCCGTACCGTCGGCGGCGGTCACGACGACCGTGCGGGAGCCATCGGCGGCCTGGAGGCCCTTGAGGCGGCCGCGACCGCGCATCACGCGCGCCCCCGCACGGGTGACGGAGGCGGTGATGTCGTGGGACTGGGCGAGCGCCAGGCGCTTCACGCGCCGGTTGACCTTGCCGAGGTCGACGCCGACGACACGGGCCGCCTGCTCGATGTGCGGCGTGTCGTCCGCGACGATGATGCCCAACTCCTCGTACGAAGAGTCGAAGGTGGTCATCACCTCTGCCGTCGCGATCAGGGTCTTCGAGGGCACGCAGTCGGTGAGCACGGACGCGCCGCCGAGGCCGTCGCAGTCGACGACGGTCACCTCCGCGCCGAGCTGGGCGCCCACCAATGCCGCCTCGTACCCGCCGGGTCCGCCGCCGATGATCACGATCCGGGTCACGAAAAGTCCGCCTCGCGTGTGTCATCCCGCGGCCGTCTGCTGCCCCGGCCGGGGGTCCGGGGGGTCGCCCCGGGGAATGCAGTACGTACTTCATTGTCCCGCACGCGCCAAGGTGCTTCGCCCCGGGGCCCTCCATACGTGCGCCGGGGCGTGCGCGACGGGGTTCCGGGACGGTGAGCGGAACACCGTGCGGAACCCCGTAAGGGGTCTTCCTCACAGGAATCGACGTTCCGCCCACCGCCTCCCGTACCCTCGACCCCATGTCGCTCTACGCCGCGTACGCCGGCAACCTCGACGCGCGGCTGATGACGCGCCGCGCACCGCATTCACCGCTGCGCGGCACCGGCTGGCTCAACGGCTGGCGGCTGACCTTCGGCGGAGAGCAGATGGGCTGGGAGGGCGCGCTCGCCACGGTGGTGGAGGCCCCCCGTTCCCAGGTCTTCGTGGCGCTCTACGACCTGGCGCCGATGGACGAGGACTCCATGGACCGGTGGGAGGGCGTCGGCCTCGACATCTACCGGCGGATGCGGGTGCGTGTGCACACCCTGGACGGCGAGGAGCCGGCCTGGATGTATGTGCTGAACGGGTACGAGGGCGGGCTGCCGTCCGCCCGCTATCTGGGCGAGATCGCGGACGCCGCGGAGTCCGCGGGCGCGCCGCACGACTATGTGATGGAACTGCGCAAGCGTCCCTGCTGACCCGCCGAACCAGCACTTTTGTGTGAATGTACGAGGAAGCCTGTGCAGACTCTACGCATGGGCATCTACGCGCGTAGGGAATCACCGGCTACCCTCATCCGCGTGAACGCATCAGTTATTCCGGACAACATCCAGGGCGACCCGCACGCCGCCGCCGCCGACGCCGCCGCCCGCCTGCGCGAGCTGACCGGTGCCGAGACCCACGACGTCGCGCTCGTGATGGGTTCCGGCTGGGCACCTGCGGGCGATGCGCTCGGCACTCCGGAGGCCGAGTTCCCGGTGACCGACCTGCCCGGTTTCCCGGCGCCCGCCGTGCAGGGGCACGGCGGCACGATCCGCTCGTACCGGATCGGCGAGAAGCGAGCCCTGGTCTTCCTCGGCCGCACGCACTTCTACGAGGGCCGCGGCGTCGCCGCCGTCGCGCACGGGGTCCGGACGGCCGTCGCCGCCGGTTGCAAGACCGTCGTCCTGACGAACGGCTGCGGCGGTCTGCGCGAGGGCATGCGCCCCGGGCAGCCGGTCCTGATCAGCGACCACATCAACCTGACCGCGGCGTCCCCCATCATCGGCGCCAACTTCGTCGACCTGACCGACCTGTACTCGCCGCGGCTGCGCGCGCTGTGCAAGGAGGTCGACGAGACCCTCGAAGAGGGTGTGTACGTGCAGTTCCCCGGCCCGCACTACGAGACCCCGGCCGAGATCAACATGGTCCGTGTCATGGGCGGCGACCTGGTCGGCATGTCCACCGTGCTGGAGGCGATCGCCGCACGGGAGGCGGGCGCCGAGGTGCTGGGCATTTCGCTGGTCACGAACCTGGCGGCGGGGCTGAGCGGGGAGCCGCTCAACCATGAAGAGGTGCTGCAGGCGGGGCGGGATTCCGCTACCCGGATGGGGACGTTGCTGGCACGGGTGCTTGAGCGGATCTGAGCCGGGGGTGAGGGCCGCAGGGTGCGGGTTCCGGGTGGGCGTGACGCCTGCGGCGGCCTGTTCCCCGCCCCGCCCCTTCCCGAACCGGGGCTCCGCCCCGGGCCCCGCGCCCCGGACGCCGACGAGCTGGAAAGCAAGCCGCTCCGGCGATTGAGCAGCGGGGGTCCGGGGGCAGCGCCCCCGTAACCCACCCCACCCCGCAGAAAGGCGGACACCGTGCAGCAGGACCTCATCGCGCAGGCCAGGGCATGGCTCGCGGAGGACCCCGATCCCGAGACCCGTGACGAGCTCGCCGAGCTCATCGACACCGAGGACCTCGACGAGCTCGCCGCACGGTTCGCCGGCACGCTGCAGTTCGGCACGGCCGGGCTCCGCGGTGAGCTGGGGGCCGGGCCGATGCGGATGAACCGCGCGGTCGTCATCCGCGCCGCGGCCGGACTCGCCGCCTACCTCAAGGCCGAGGGACAGACCGGCGGGCTCGTCGTCATCGGATACGACGCCCGCTACAAGTCCGCCGACTTCGCCCGCGACACCGCGGCCGTGATGACCGGCGCGGGCCTGCGCGCGGCGGTACTCCCCCGCCCGCTCCCCACTCCTGTGCTGGCGTACGCCATACGGCACCTGGGCGCCGTCGCGGGCGTCGAGGTGACCGCCAGCCACAATCCGCCGCGCGACAACGGCTACAAGGTCTATCTCGGCGACGGCTCGCAGATCGTCCCCCCCGCGGACGGTGAGATCGCCGCCGCGATCGCCGCGGTCGGCCCGCTCGACGGCGTGACCCGCCCCGACGACGGCTGGGAGACCCTCGGTGACGAGGTCCTGGCGGCCTACCTGGCCCGTACGGACGCCGTGCTCGCCACAGGGTCACCGCGTACCGCCCAGGTCGTGTACACCGCGATGCACGGCGTCGGCACCTCCGTACTGACCGCCGCCTTCGCCCGGGCCGGGTTCCCGGAGCCCGTGCTCGTCGCCGAGCAGGCGGAGCCCGACCCGGCGTTCCCCACCGTCGCCTTCCCCAATCCGGAAGAGCCCGGCGCGATGGATCTCGCCTTCGCCACCGCACGCCGCACGGACCCCGACCTCATCATCGCCAACGACCCGGACGCCGACCGCTGCGCCGTGGCCGTGCCGGACGCCACCGCGGACGGCGGCTGGCGAATGCTGCGCGGCGACGAGGTCGGCGCGCTGCTCGCCGCGCATCTGGTCGCCCGAGGCGCCACCGGCGTCTTCGCCGAGTCGATCGTGTCGTCGTCGCTGCTCGGCCGGATCGCCGAGAAGGCGGGCAACGGGTACGAGGAGACGCTGACCGGCTTCAAGTGGATCGCCCGCGTCGACGGCCTGCGGTACGGGTACGAGGAGGCGCTCGGCTACTGCGTCGACCCGGAAGGCGTACGCGACAAGGACGGCATCACGGCCGCCCTGCTCGTCGCCGAGCTGGCCTCCATGCTCAAGGAGCGGGGCCGTACGCTCCTCGATCTCCTCGACGACATCGCGGTCGAGCACGGGCTGCACGCCACCGACCAGCTGTCGGTACGGGTGGAGGACCTGTCGGTCATCGCGGACGCCATGCGGCGGCTCCGCGACCAGCCTCCGACCGCGCTCGCCGGCCTCGCCGTCACCTCGGCCGAAGACCTGTCGGAGGGTACGGAGCAGCTGCCGCCCACCGACGGGCTGCGCTACCACCTCGACGGCGCCCGGGTGATCGTCCGCCCGAGCGGCACCGAGCCGAAGCTCAAGTGCTACCTGGAGGTCGTGGTGCCGGTCGGTTCGGCGGACGAGCTGCCCGCGGCCCGCACGAAGGGTGCGGAGCTGCTCGCCGGGATCAAGCGGGACCTGGCGGCGGCGGCCGGGATCTGACCTGTTGTGACCGCCGGCTTCACGTACGCATCGGATACGTGAAGCCGGTGTCCGGGCCCACGCAGGACCGGAGCGTCAGGTCACCCCGGTACAGGCCGTGGGCCGGGGTGCCGCGGCCCGGTGCGAGGTGGCGCGCGTACACCCGGTACCGCAGGACCTCGCGCGGCGTCTCGACGCTCACCACCGTGCCGGGGGTTCCGGGGGCGCCGCCGGGTCCGTGGCGCGGCCGCACCCGGTGAGCGCGGCCGGCAGCAGAAGTGGAAGAGCGAGCGCGGCGGGCCCGCCGGGTGTCATCCGAAGCGGCCGTTCACATAGTCGGCGGTGCGGGCGTCCTGAGGCGAGTCGAACATGTCGTCGGTCGTTCCGTGCTCGACGATGACGCCCGGCGTGCCCTGCTCGGCCAGGAAGAACGCACAGTGGTCGGAGACCCGTGCCGCCTGCTGCATGTTGTGCGTGACGATGACGATGGTGACCTCCTCCTTGAGGTCGGCGATGGTCTCCTCGATCCGGCGGGTGGAGGTCGGGTCGAGCGCGGAGCAGGGTTCGTCCATCAGCAGCACTCGGGGGCGTACCGCCAACGACCTCGCTATGCAAAGGCGTTGCTGCTGGCCGCCGGAGAGTGCGCCGCCGGGCTGGCGGAGCCGGTCCTTGACCTCGCGCCACAGTCCGGCCTTGGTCAGGCACTCCTCCACGAGGTCGTCCCTGCCGTCCCTGGCCGCCTTGATGCCGTTGAGTTTCAGGCCCGCGAGGACGTTGTCGTACAAGGACATGGCGGGGAACGGGTTGGGCTTCTGGAAGACCATGCCGATCTCGCGGCGGGCGCGGGTGATGCGGCGGCCGCGGTCGTAGATGTCGTCGCCGTCGAGCAGCACCCGGCCGGCCAGCGAGGCGGAGCCGATCAGTTCGTGCATCCGGTTGAGGATGCGCAGGAACGTCGATTTGCCGCAGCCAGACGGGCCGATGAGGGCGGTGACCTCCAGGGCGGGCATGTGCAGGGAGACCCGGTCCAGGACCTTGTGGTCGCCGAACCAGGCGGAGACCGCTTCGGCTTCGAGGGTGGCGGGGGAAGCGGTGCCGGTGCGCGGCCGGTTCGCCGATGCGGCGGGCAGTGGAATGGTCTCGGTCATCGCGGTCTGTCAACTCCTGTGTTTTCAGAGCAGGTTGGGGAGGAGGCGGGTGGCGGCCGACGAGACGGCGAGGCCCAGTGCGGTCAGGACGGGGCCGGCGGTGATCCAGGTCTGCCAGTGCCCCCAGACCCGGTGCAGCCAGACCGTGAGGAGCGCGGCGGCCAGCAGAGCCTGCGACCAGAGGAAGACCGCGAGCCAGGCGCCGCCCTCCCCGCTCTCCCCGCCGAGCGCCTCCTCTGCCGGGCCGATCCAGCCGAGGCGGACGTAGCGGGCCGGGCTGGGCTGGACGGGGGTGGTGAGCTCGGCGTCGACATACAGCACGCCCGTGGGGGTGTACGGGCTGCCGGAGGCGGTCATGAGGGTGAGCCGGCCCCGGGCCCCGGCGGGTGCGGGGAGCTTGTCGCCGGAGCGGCGGACGCCCAGGACCGCGTACACCGCCTTGCCCTGACCGGTTGTCACCTCGATCGTCGCGCCGGCCGGAAGCTTGGACAGAGCGTTGAACGGGCTGCCGTACCCCCACTGACGGCCCATGATCACGCTGGTGCCGGCCTGGCCCGGCAGCGGAGTGTCGCGGCGGTGGCCGGGCCCGGACGTCAGGACGCCGGACGTGGTGCCCTCGCCGACGACCTCGCGCAGACCGAGGACGGGGATGCGAAGGAGTGCGACGGGGGCGCCCATGGAAAGGGGCTTGTCGTCGAAGGTGCGCTGGCCGACCGGGGCGGTGCCGAGAGCGAGTTGCCTGCGGAGCTCGTCGAAGGCGGTCTGCTGGTCGCGGGCGTGCTGGAGGTGTCCGACGACCGTGAGATCGGCGGCGAAGCCGAGGAGCACGGCCGCGAGAACGCACAGCGCCGCTCCGGCCAGGGCGAGACCGGGGTGGGCGGCGGGGGGCCGGGATGTCCCTGCGGGGCCGGGCACAGGTGGGGCGGGGGCCACCGGTGGGGGCGGAGTCAGCACGGTTGTCACGTCGGATGCACTCCTCGTCGGACGGGATGAAGGGGCGGGGCGGGGGCCGCGGCCCCCGTCCCCGTACGTCAGAACTGGAGCAGGCCTCTGCGCCGGGCGTGCATCACGAATGCGGCGCCGAGGCCGCACAGGGAGAGCGCCGCGACGCCGAGCGCGAGGGCGCTGGTGCCGGTCGAGGCGAGCGGGCCCGTGGCGGAGCCGCTGCCGTCGCCGCCGGTGGACGGGCCCTCGGTGCCGCCGCCGTCCGCCCCGGCCGTCGTACCGCCGTCGTCCGCGCCCGCCGAGTCGCTCGGGCTGGGGTCGGGCCCCGGTGCCTCGCCGATGGCGAAGAGGAACTCGACGCTGTGGCCGTCGGCCTTGTCCTCGGCGAGGGTGAGCGTGTACGAGCCGTCCTCGATGCCGTCCGGGACGGTGAACGCGTAGGCGGAGACGGTCCCTTCGGCATCGGCGGCGGCGTCGGGGAAGGTGGCCCCGCTGTCGGCGAGAGTGACCTTCACCTTGGCGTCCTTGGTGTAGCCGCGGGCGGTGATGAGCACCTTCCGCCCTGCGGACAGCGTCGGGTTGACGTCGAGGGCCTTGCCGTCCTCGTCGGTGACGTCGAGATCGGCGGGCGCGCTCGGGGCCGGGCTGCCGGTGTCGCTCGGGTCCGGGGAGGGCGAGGAGCCGGCCTTGGTGACGGTGTAGGCCACAGCGGTGGAGACGGACTCCGCGTACGCGCCGGTGTCCGCCGGGATGAACTTCGCGGTGATCGTGTGCGCGCCCTCGGCCAGCGCCTGTGTCTTCAACTCGGCCGCCCCGGAGGCGACATCGGCCTTGGCCAGCTCAGTGGTCCCGTCCAGAAAGGCTACTTGTCCGGCCGCGGCCGGGGGCGTAACGGCGGCCGTGAGCTTCACCTCGGCACCGGCGGGGGCGGTGGTGGCGGGGGTGGCGGTGAGGACCGTGGCGGTGGGCGCGGCGGCTTTGAGGGTCCAGGAGTCGCCGGTGACCTGGACCTGCGCGGGGAAGTATTTGCTCCCCACATTCGCCGCGGTGCGGCACATGAGCCGGATGTCGTAGGTGCCGTCGAGCGACCCGGTGAGGATCTTGGTCCGCAGCTGGAATTCCAGCGACGTGCCGGTGGCGATGTCGGTACTGAACGGCCCCTGGTCGAAGGGCGCGCCGACTGCCGTCCTGCCCAGGGGCAGCAGACCGGTTGGCCAGGCCAGGTTCAGCGAAACCTGCTGTGCGTTGGCAGACAGGCAGGGGCCGTCCGTCGTCACCCTGGGGAATGTGGGGCTGTCGGCGATCTTCCCGGACGTCACCGGGAACGTCAGTTTGCCCAGCGCGTCATCGGCGCGCGCCGACGGTGCGAGGCCGAGGACGGTTGCCGCGGCGGCGAGCAGGAGTGAGCAGCAGAGCAGCAGAGCGGCGGGAAGTCTCGCTGGTGCGAGGTGTCTCATGGTGGTGGATCCCCCCAATGGGATGCGGTGGCAGCGAATACGCCGGGGGGCCGGGCACCCTGGGGGTGCCCGGCCGTTGCGCGGTTACGGGGTGGTGTTCAGCTCTCGCCCTTGAGGTCGGTGTTGCCGCAGGTGGCGATCGCGCCGAAGCCGTACGTGTTGATCACGGCGGTCTGCGCGCAGACCTTGGACGTGGATCCGACGAAGGCACCGGCGAGCGTCGGGTCGGTCAGCTTGGCGGTCGGGACGACGTTGTAGACGTCACGGTTGAAGGGGAAGGCGGTGTTGAGGGTGCCGTCGGCCAGCTGGGGCTGCACCCCGTCGACCGAACCGAGCACGGCGTCCCCGCGCCGGTCGTCGACGCCGACGATCTCGTTGCCCTGGGCGATGTACTGCGCGATGGAGTACGGGGCGATGTCGCCCGCGCTGTCCAGCGCCTGGCCGTTGTGCTCCTGGACCGTGTCGTCCACACAGGTGCCGAAGGTGTCCTCGGTGAGGCCCAGCCGGCCCAGGAAGAAGGACCGGGTGCCGGAGCCGGACTGGGGCAGCAGCGGGGTGAGCGTCACACCGTTGAGGGAGGTGGTCCGGCAGGTGTAGATGGAGACAAGCTGCGCCTTCGTCAGCGCCTTGGGCAGGGCGCTGTCGCCGCGTACGGCGAACGTCACCGCGTCCTTGCCGAACGGGATCCAGGTCAGGTCGGTGGTCGAGCTGTCCGCGACACCGCGCGAGGAGCGGGCGAAGTCCAGACATCCGGTGTTGTTGTCGACGGCGTTGCGCAGCGCGTTGATGCCGGCCGAGGAGCCGTTGGGCCGGGCGATCTCGCAGCCGGTGGCACGCGTCTTGACCGGCGAAGTGCCGGTGGCGTTGTACGAGGCGATGAGGGCGCCGCTGTCGACGGCGGTGCCCAGGCCGTTCACGACGTCCTGTGTGGTGTCGGAGCCGACGCCGGCGAGCACCCGGTACGTGCCGGGGGCCGGGTCCGCCGATGCGGGGATCGCCATGGCGCCGAGGGCGAGGGCTGCGGTACCGACAACGGCACCGATGCGTGCGCGGGACTTGACGTTCACTTCTGTTCTCCTCCGTGCATACGGATACGAGGAATGGAAGGAATGGACGCTCAAGCAGAATTCTGAATTCTTTTTCCACCGGCCCGTCGACCGGCCACCGATAACTTTTCCGTATCGGGTCTTCGGCGACCACCAACGGCGACGGTTGATCAGGTTACGAAATGCTTTACGAGGTGACACCTGGAGAACTCAGCCGACCCGGACGGATTTCCGTACCGAAAAGCGGAGCAGAATCGGACCGGAAAGACCCGCGATTCCGCCCGCGAGCAGCACTCCGATGAGCACCCAGCGGACGATCCCGAGGACCGTGGAGGGGGTCAGTCCGCCGGACTCGGCAACGTTCTGCCGCTCCGGGGCGGCCGGGTTCACCGAGGGGGCGGACCTGTCCGTGGTGTCGGGATTCGCGGTGTCACCGGCGGCGCCGCCCGCGGCCGCAGCGCCACCGGCGCTTCCGGTCCCGCCGCCGCCCGCTCCAGCCGGTCCGCCGGCCGAAGCGCCGGAGCCGCCCGGGCCGCCCGGACCGGCGTCCCCGTCGGAGGACTTCGGGTTCTGCAGCCGGTCCGCGGCGGCGCGCGCCTCGTCCCGGAGCGCCGCGGGCAGCGGCGCGTATCCCGGCGGGAGCTGTCCGGGCGAGACGCCGGGGCTCTGGCCCGACCCTGCCGCGTACCGGATCAGCGAGGCGTAGTCCCTGCGCTCGTCCGCGCCGGTGCTCGTGTACGCGCCCGCGTAGACGACCGAGGTCAGCGGGTACGCCTGCCCCTTCGCGCCGCCCGGGTTCGGCGCGAGCACGCCCGGTACGGCCGAGTCCTTCATGGCGGCGACGCCCGCGAGGAGGGAGGCGGAGGTGGGCTGGACGAAGGCGCCGTCGGCGTTGCGCAGGGCCGCGGTCTGGAGCCCGTAGCGGGCCGCGGAGGCCGCGTCGACGATCGCGAGGACCATGCGCTCGCCGGAGAGCGGCGGCGTGTTGACCAGCTTGGCCGGTGAACCGTTGCCGCCCGCGGACGGGGTGGTCGTGGCGCCGTTGTTGCCCCGGCGGGTGCGCAGTGCGCCCTCGTGCATGTCCTGGACGTACGGGGCGACCTCGATGGTTCCGTACTCCAGGCTCTCCTCACCGACGGTCACGACCGTGCGCGTCGGGTCCGCCTTGGGGAAGTCGGACACGGTCGTGTCGGTGTCCAGGCCGAGTTCCTTGAAGTACGGGTTGATCTTCGTACCCCAGGGGTCGGGAGTGCCGGCCAGGAATTCCCGCGCCTCGGCGTCAGACCGGAGCCACTTCCACAGCATTTCGGTGGTGTCGGAATTCGACAGCTGCACCATGAGGCTCATCGGCGGCTGATTGTAGCTCTGCCAGTCATTGAAGGCCGGATTGAGCTGTTTGAATTCTTCGTCGTGGAACAGGCTGAGCGGATTGCCCTCGATGTGTTCGAGGACGGTCCGGCCTCTGCGTGTCACATCTCTCTGATACGAGGAAGTGAGCAGTTTGGCGAGCAGTCTGGGGGTGAGTTTCATCGAGGTGAGCTGTCCGGAGCCCGGAATTTCGACGAAGAAGCCGACCGCCAGAGCGCTGACCGCGACCGGGGCGTGCACGGCGGTCTCGGTCGCGCCGCCCTCCGGCGGCCGCAGCGGGTCGACGGTGAAGGCCAGCCCGGGCGCCCCGGAGGTGGGCTGGGTGATCGTCTGCCGTGCGATCTCCTCACCGCTCTGGCTGAATGCGAACTTCACACCGCCGGCTCCCGCGCAGATGGTCGACTGCCACGAACTCATCGCATCGGTGACCAGCTCCGAGCCGATCACCCGGCGCTCCACCCGGTCGGCGGGGCAGGTGTTGCCCACCGGCTGGAAGTCCAGTGGAACCACCAGGCGCCGGGCCCAGTTGGAGGTGGTGAGGGGCGATGAGTCCAGCCGTGTGCCGGAGCCACTCGCGCCATCCACGTCGTGCTCGCCACGCGGTACGACGACCAGCCAGCAGGAACGTCCCTTGACCACACCGGACTTCTTCACCGGGTCGCCGCAGCCGAGCTGCGAGGCCTCCTGCGCGGTCTGCATCTGGAAGGTGAACTCCCCCGTGCCGTCCTCGTGCGTGACCGCGTACGGCTCCTCGTTGGTGTCCAGCGTGCTGAAGTAGGTCCAGTCGCGCGATCCGGTGGTTTCCGGCCCGCCGTCGGCGGGCCGGAACGGAACGTAGGACTCGCCGCTCGGCCCGTTGTGCACGTACTCCTTCTCGGCGGGATCGGGGATGCCGTCGATCTGACGCAGTCCGGTCCAGTTGCCTCCCTGCGCCTGCGACGTTCCGCCGCCGCCGAACTGGCACTGCTCGCGCGAGGGCCCCTCGGAGCTGTCGCCCCAGCACTGCATGATCTGGAGGTAGTTGTGGCGGAAGCCGGTCTCCGTCGGCTTGCCGCCGGTCCAGGTGATCCGTACGCCCTGGGCCCGCAGCTGCTTGGTCTGGTGGACGGTGACCTTGAGCTTCGAGAAGTCGTCGTACGTGCCCTTGCGGCCGGTCACGGTGACGGCGGAGCCCGTCGCCGCCTGGGCGGGGGCGGTGGTGGCGGGCAGCGGCAGCAGGGCCACCACGAGGGCGGCGAGCAGCGCCCCTGCCCCTGTGACGATGCGTCGGTTCTTCATCGCAGAGTCCCTTCCTTGCGGCGGCCCCGCGCGACGAGGGCCCGCGCGGTGAGGGGTGGTCCGACGACCACGCCGAGCAGCAGGAGGGCCGACAGGGCCATCAGCACGCCCCGCAGGCCCGGAGAGTCACCAGCGGCGAGTGTGACCGGGTTGCCGACGACCGAGGCGTCACCGGCACCGGCTCCGGTGGAGTCGTTGCTGATCAGTTCGCCGGTGTCGGGGTCTATGACGCCGCCGGACGAGCTGCCCGCCGTACCACCCGAGGCCCCGTCCGTACCGGACGATCCGCCGCCGGACGATCCCGCGGTCGTGGCGCCGCCGGACGAGCTGCCCGAGCCACTTCCCGTACCGCCACTGCCTCCTGAACCGCCGCCGGACGCACCCGGGTTGACCCGGGTCTGCTGCTTGGCGCCCGCCGTGCCGTCCGCGCACTGCTGCGGGCCCCGCTTGTCGCAGGCCTTCGGGTACGGGGCGTTCTCGGCGAGCGTGTTGGAGCCGTCCGAGGAGAAGGTGGGGTTGCGGCACTTCTTGATGTCGATGCTGCCGGTGGGCGCGCCCGGGATCCGGCGCACCTGGGCGAAGCCCGCCTCGACGAGGTTCTTGGGCAGTGGCGAGTAGCCGAGCTCCTCGGCCTGCTTCTGTCCGTCGCAGAGGAAGTAGTTGGCGAAGGTGCCGAGCGTCCTGCCCTTGGCCTGGGTGAACGGCTGCTCGGTCGACGTAGGCACGACCATGTAGCTGTAGGAGGAGAGCGGGTAGGTGCGGCGGTCGGCGGAGCGGTAGACGCCGTCGAGGATCTGTGTGAGGTAGTTCTCGGAGTTCTTGTCCTCGTTGATCCGGGCCCTCATCAGGGCCACGGCGACGCTGGAGGCGGTCGGCTCCACGTAGTAGCCGGCCGCGTTGAGCATCTTCGCCACCGGGAAGCCCGTGTTCATCGCGTACGAGTACTCGACGTAGGTGATCGCGCCTTCGGCGTGCCCCTGCTTGGTGTAGCCGGAGACGCCCAGCGAACCGGATTTGGCGATGTGCGAGGAGCCGGGCACGACGGGGAAGTACGAGGTCATGCCGCAGGGCGTGGACCGGCCCGCCCGCTTGCAGTAGTCGTCCCACAGACCAGCGTGTTCCTTGGCCATCCAGGTGGTCAGCTGGGCCGTCGTGCCGGAGCCGTCGGAGCGTACGACGGGGATGACGCGGCGGGCGGGGAGAGTGAGCCCGGGGTTGTCGGCCCGGACCGCCGGGTCGTTCCACATGGTGATCTTCCCGGTGAAGATCTCCGTGATGACCTCGCCGGAGAGCCGCAGGTTGGTGACCTTCTTGCCGCCGATCCTGAGGTTGTACATGAAGGCCGTGCCGCCGGCGACGATCGGCATGTACGCGTAGCCGCGCTTGGGAGGCGCGTCCCGCATCCCGGCCTCGGTCAGCCCGTACGGGATCTCGGAGACCGCGAAGTCCGCCGTGCCGTTCTTGAACTGCTCACGGCCGACCGAGGAGCCGACTGCCTGGTAGTTGACGGTCATCCCGCTGTTGGAGGCGACATTGCGGCGCCACTGGTCGAGCGCGTTGGAGCTCCACGTCGAGCCCGCACCGCTGATCTTGGTGTACGAGGCCGCCTGGGCGGCGGGCGGATGAAGGGCGAGCAGCGCGCACACCAGTGCCGCCACCGCCATGGTCAGTCGGGAGACGGTTGCGGGTCTCACTGCTCACTCCTCGTTTCCATGGGTATCTCGGACTTCGCCCGCGCGGCGAACCGTTCGGCGTCACGGCGTGAGGCCAGCACCCGCCGGTGTTCCTGACGCTTTGTCAACCGACCGGCTCCGCGCCCGCCGATGACCCTGGCGACGATGAACAGCAGCAGGACGAGTGCCATCAGGACCGCCGCCGTACCGAAACCGCGGGCGATCATCGTGGGCTCGGGCGACTTGACGAACTCGAAGGTGGCCAGCGGCAGTGAGACCTGCGGCCCGGACAGCGGATCGCCGTTGAGCTCGGCGGTGAATCCGGCGGTCAGCAGCACGGGCGAGGTCTCGCCGACCCCCCGCGCGGTCCCGAGGATGACGGAGGTGGTCAGCCCGGACCTGGCGGTCGGAAGCACCACGTGCCAGACGGTGCGCCAGCGCGACGTGCCGAGGGCGTACGAGGCCTCCCGCAGCGTCCCCGGCACCAGCCGGATCACCACGTCGGCCGCCCTGATGATGATCGGCAGCATCATCACGGCGAGGGCGAGGGACGCGGCGAGCCCGGACCGGTCGAAGCCGAGGGCGAGGATGACGGTCGCGTAGATGAACAGGCCCGCGACGATCGACGGCAGCGCGGTCATCGCCTCGACGACGGTCCTCACGAACCGGGCGAAGCGGCCCGGCACTTCGTTCAGGAAGACCGCGCAGACCATGCCGGACGGCACCGTCAGGGCGAGCGCGATGGCGATCTGCTCCAGCGTGCCGACGATCGCGTGCAGAATGCCACCGGCCGAGAGCGGGTCCAGCGGGCCGGCCTTCGCCATGTGCTGGGTGAAGAAGTTCAGGTGCGGCAGCGCCCTACGGCCCTCCCACAGGGTGAAGACGACGACGAAGGCGAGCGCGACGACCATGACCAGGCCGAGGCTCTGCACGACGACGGCGGCCAACCTGTCGCGTACCGCCGGGCCGTTCTCGTCGAACGAGACCAGCAGTCCGTACAGGGTGAGGAACAGCCCGTACGCGAGGACCAGGAAGCCGACGGTCCCGCTGAACGGCAGCAGCCGGGCGAACAACAGCCAGGTGATCGAGAGCGCGGCTGCCGCTGCGCCCAGCAGCGCGTACACATCGGTGGCGCGCAGCAGTGTCAGGGAGCGCCGCCGCTCCCCCACGGACCGCGCCGCCTCGGCCACGGCGGGCCTCTCGGGTGCGATGGTCATCTGCTCTGTCCCCTCATTCACTCGCCGCGCCGGACCGGCTGCGGGCGACGATCGACGACGCGGCGAAGTTGACGACGAGCGTCATCAGAAAGAGCGCGAGGCCTGCGGCCATCAGGGCCGACATGCCGAACTCGCTGGCCTCGCCGTAGCGCAGGGCGATCAGCGCGGCGACCGAACTGGCCCCGCTCTGCAGCACATGCCACTGGATCTCGAAGACCGGCGAGATGATCAGGTAGACCCCGATGGTCTCGCCCAGGGCCCGCCCGAGACCGAGCATGGTGCCGCCGATCATGCCGCCCTTGCCGAACGGCAGGACGACGCTGCGGATCATGCCCCAGCGGGTGGCCCCCAGCGCGTACGCGCCCTCGCGCTCGCCGACCGGCGCCTGGGAGAACACCTCACGCATCACCGAGCAGGCGATCGGCGCGACCATCAGCGCCACGACGACCCCCGCGACCAGCGTGGAGGACGTGTAGACGCTCTCCGGTGCGAGCGGATCGGACGGATCGGCGCCGTCCACGTGGAAGAGCGGGATCCAGCCCAGATAGGTCGCGATCCAGCGAGCGGTGGGGAGGATCTTCCCCTCGAAGAAGAACAGCCCCCACAGCCCGTAGACGACGGACGGCACCGCCGCCATCAGGTCGACGACGCTGATCAGCGTGCGGCGCAGCCGGGGCGGTGCGTACTCGGAGATGTACAGCGCCCCGCCGATCGCCAGCGGTACGGCGACGGCGACGGCCACCAGCGCGATGAGCACCGTCCCGACCAGCACGGCGGCGATCCCGAAGCGGCCGGCGTCCGGCTCCCAGGCCTGTGTCGTCAGGAACGACCAGCCCGCCCGGGACAACGCCTGCCAGGCCCGGTAGAGCAGAAACCCGCCGACCAGCAGCATGACCGCGAGCACCAGCCCGCCGCCGCTGCGGGCCACCCCCCGGAAGACGCGGTCGGGCAGCCCCGGGTCCGCGTACAGCCTCCGAGGCAGGTCCTGCGCCTCGGTCCCACTCGTATCTCTCGTCACGCGGTCGACGCTGACGGCGCGTCATGGACATGCGCGCTCCGAGATGTGAATGAGGTGTGCCCTAAAGGCAACTTCCGGTGACACCCCCCATCTCACCGAGCAGCGCGCGGAACCGTTCGTACGCCGCCCGGCAGGTCGAGTGCCGTTCGTACGCCCGCGCCGAAACGACGGTGGCCCGGCCGTCCCGGTCCCGGAGTAACCACATCCAGCCATTGCCCTCCGGTGTGTGCTGCACCCCGCCCACCAGCCCCTGCTGCCCGGCGCACAGTTCCTCGAACGCGGCACGGCACTCGCCGTACTCGCCGTACGAGAGCGCGGAGACCGCGACCACGCGACCGTTCTGCGCGATCATCCGCCAGCCGTATCCGCCGTCCGTGTCGATATCGATCCGGCAGCGCGCACCACTGGTGTCCGCTCTGCCGGAACCGCCGGTATCCGTCATCTCGCCCCACCCCCCGCCGCCCGCATCGGAAGTCGGGGCGGCACGCGCAATGTATGGAGACGGACGTGACCAGTGGGACCGGAAACCGGCGACACGGTCGGCTTTCACGCGGAAGTTGCCCGTAGGGCGCCCGGCATACACAGAGGTGTTCCGCGCGCCGGACGCGACGCGGCGAACGAACAGAGGTCTTACTGCCCGCTGATCGTCTCCCCACGGGAGAGCCCCTGCCCAACGGCGTCCAACGCCGGGGCGATCACGGCGAAGGCCCGGTCGGTCAGTTCGGCGGGGTCCTCGGCGCCGTCGCTGCCGCTCCACCGTTGCAGCACGGCGTCGAAGGCGGCCAGCGCCATCCCGGCGGCGAGCTGCGGGTACAGATCGGTGTCGGGGTCGAGCCCCAGGCGGCGCGCCAACTCCGCCGTCAGGTCGTCGCACCACTGCGCCCGGCGCTCCAGGAAACGGGCGAGCAGGGCGGGGGTGCGCAGAATCAGCTGAACCACCGGCAGCGCACGTTCCGAGTGGTCGCCGCAGGCGGCGATGGAGACCCAGACTGCGTGCCGCAGCGCCACGGAGGGCCGTTCCTCGATGGGGCGGGCCGCCAACTCTGCGCGAATGCCGGTGCCCATGTCGGCCAGGAACTGGACGACCACGTCCTCCTTGGACGCGAAGTACCGGAAGAACGTCCTCTTGGACACACCGGCGGCGGTCACGATCTCGTCGACGGTGACCACGTCGAAGCCCTTCAGCGCCAGCAGTTGGAGCGCCGCTTCGGTCAGCTCGTTCGAGACGAGCTGACGTTTGCGCTGGGCCATGCTCACTTCGGGGCGGGAACTCACCGGAGCATCGTAACGCCATGCCCTGCATGACACTCAGGCGCATCTTGACACCAAGTGCCACTAACGGCAATCTGTGCCGAATGACAGAGCAGCAGCGCTGGACTCCTGATCAGATCCCGGACCAGACCAAGCGGGTGTTCGTCGTCACCGGTGCCAACAGCGGCCTGGGCCTGGCGACCACCCGGGCGCTCGCCCGCCGGGGCGGGCACGTGATCCTTGCGGTGCGCGACGAGGGAAAGGGCCACCGGGCCGTCGCAGAGATCACCGCCGAGCAGCCGAGCGCCGACCTCGAAGTGCGCCGCCTCGACCTGGCCGATCTCGACTCGGTGCGGGCCTTCGCCGATCAGTTGCACACCGATCACCCAAGACTGGACGTGCTCGTCAACAACGCCGGCGTGATGGCACCGCCTCGATCGCTGAGCGAGCAGGGCCACGAGCTGCAGTTCGCCTGCAATCATCTCGGCCACTTCGCGCTCACCGGCTTGCTGCTCGATCTCCTGGCCGCCGGGCACGACCCACGCGTCGTCACGGTGAGTTCGATCAACCACCGGCAGGGACGCATCCACTTCGATGACCTCGGTGGCGAGCGCAGCTACAAGCCCATGGCCTTCTACAACCAGTCGAAGCTCGCCAATGCCGTTTTCGGACGGGAACTCCACCGACGGCTGACCGAAGCCGGCAGCCCGGTGCGCAGCGTGCTCGCCCATCCCGGCTATACCGCCACCAACTTGCAGACGAGTGCGCCGATCGGTCTGTGGCGAGTGGTGTTCGGCCGCATCGGCAACCCTCTGTTCGCCCAGCCCCCGGCCCACGGCGCACTGCCTCAGCTGTACGCGGCGACCGACCCGAGCGTGGAGGGCGGCCAGTTCATCGGCCCGGACGGCCTGGCCGAACTGCGCGGCGGACCGACGCGGGTCCGGTTGTCCCCCACGGCATCCGACGCCGAGACCGGCCGTCGGCTGTGGGAAGTGTCAGAAGAACTGACCGACGTAAGGTTCGTGTTCCCGACGCCTGTCTGACCTGTTCAGCTGCCGCATCGTCTGCACTGCGGCCTCGGCCCGCCCACCGTCGCCACCGGCGGCGTGGAGCTGGTTGCCCAGCACGCTCCCAGCGACCGGCCAGGGCCTGCACCCGTGGGTCGCCGACGAGGGCGTCGTCCCGCACGTGCTGCAGGAGTACCGCTACGAGCCCGGCCCATTCGGTCTCGGCTGCTTCGATGACCTTCGGGCCGAGTGCGGATCTGCACACGACCGGTTGCTCCCACGCGCACAACCACTACTGCCCGGGGTTGCGAAGAGGCAGGTGTCTCCGCTCCAGAACCGGGCTCGGTCGTGTCCACCGTCTCCGGCAAAGGTGACGGTGGAGTGCACGCACCCTCCGTCTCGGGTGCGCGCACTCCGTCGAGCAGCGAAGCCCCGCTATCGGGCTGGGCCAGGCCCCGACCGGGCGTCAGTTCTTGACCGGCCACTCCAGCGGGTCCTTGTAGAAGCCCTGGCTCAGTTCGACCGCGGCGGCCTGCTGGCCCTCGGGGATCAGGAAGGCGGTGCAGATCTTCTCCGACTGTCCCGGGCTCAACTTCTTGCCGGTGTCGGGCGCCGGGCAGTTCGGCCACTTGGCGTCACCCATGATGACGATGAGGGCCTTGGTGCGCTCACCCTTGTCCGTCTTGACGACCAGGTCGTCGTCCATGTCGCCGACTTCCATGGGCTTGCCGCTCTTGTGGGTGAGGGTGGACCACACGTACACGGGGACCTTGGGGGCCTCGTCCTTGCCCTTCTCCAGGCCGGAGTTGTCCATGTCGGCCTTCGTTCCGGTCTGCACCTTCGTGGGCGTGACCGTGAACTTGCTGTCCTTCGAGTTCTGCATGGTGCTTTCCTGCGGCGGGCTGGCCTCGCCCAGACGGTAGCTCGTCCTGTCCTCCGACGAGGAGCTGGAACTGTGGCCGCCCTTCGCCGAATCCGAGTCGTTGCAACCGGTCAGCACCACGGCCAGCGCCAGAGCGCCCACAGCCGCCGGCACAGCACGATTCCACGTATGCATCTTCGATCTCCCCGTTGAAGCATTCCCGTTGCCCGGCCGGGCGGCTGAGCCCCCACAGCCGGCGCATGTTCAAGCGCACGATCTTGTCAGATGGGAACCGTCCGCTCGCGGCAAGGGGGCACCTGCCGCACCGGATCGTGACAGTCGCGCTCTGCGTGCAGCATTCACTGGCGGCATCCAAATGATTAGGTAGACTGGTCTACCTAATCATGGGAGAAGGAGCAGGCATGACTGACGCGAGGGCCGCCGGAAAACAGCCGGGAAAGCGGCGGCAGGGGCCTGCGCGCGGGCGGATTCTTGAGGCCGCGGCGCGACGGTTCTACGCCGACGGTGTGGCGGCGACCGGGATCGACACGATCACCGCCGAGGCCGGTGTGGCGAAGATGAGCCTCTACAACAACTTCGCCTCCAAGGCCGACCTCGTCTCCGCCTACCTCCAGGCCCGGCACGAGGAGTGGCTCGGCCTCTACCGGCGGCGCCTGGCCGACGCGCAGGGCCCACGGGAGGCCGTACTGGCCGTCTTCGATGCCTACGCCGACCATGCCGGTCTCGCCTACGAGCACGGCTTCCGCGGATGCGGGCTGCTCAACGCGGCCGCCGAGCTGCCCACCGGACACGAGGGCCGGACGGTGGTGCGCCACCACAAGGAGGAGGTCGAGAGCCTGCTCGCCACCCACCTCCAGGAGCTGCTGCCCGGCCAGGACGAGAAGGCCCGCGCCACAGCGGAACACCTGGCGTTCCTGCTCGAAGGGGCCATCGTGCGCGCGGGCCTCGAAGGAGACGGCGTACGCATGCGGCGCGCACGCGACATGGCGGCGCGCCTGGTGGACGGCCTGTGATGGAGCGCGCCGGTCGCACTGCGGCCGGACCGGGGGCAGGCGCACTCGCCGTGCTGCTGGCCTCGGTGCTGTGGGGCACCACAGGCACTGCGGCAACCTTCGCACCACAGGTGGGGCCGCTGGCGATCGGTGCCGCGGCGATGGGCCTGGGGGGGCTGCTGCAGGCTCTGATGGCCGGGCGTCGCATCGCGCAGGCCCGCGCGGCGCTCAGGGCGCAGTGGCGGATCGTGCTCGTCGGGGGATCGGGCGTGGCTCTGTATCCGCTGGCGTTCTACACCTCCATGCATCTGGCCGGTGTCGCGGTGGGAACGGTCGTGTCCATCGGTTCGGCCCCGCTGGCATCGGCCTTGATCGAGCGGATCGTCGACCGGCAGCGCCTGTCCCGGCGATGGATGACCGGTGCCGCCCTCGGGGTGGCCGGCACCGTGCTGCTGTGTGCGGCCGAGGCCGCGCAGGGCGGTTCCGGAACCGGTGCGGGGTCTGCCGGGCAGACCGTCGCCGGGGTGGGGCTCGGGCTGGTGGCGGGCGTGACGTACGCCGTGTACGCGTGGGCTGCGCATCGCCTCATCACACGCGGCGTCACCTCGCGCGCGGCCATGGGAGCGGTGTTCGGACTCGGCGGGCTGATGCTCGTGCCGGTGCTGCTGGCCACCGGCGCACCGCTGGTCGCCTCCTGGACGAATGCGGGCGTCGGCCTCTACATGGCGCTGGTGCCGATGTTCACCGGGTACGTCCTGTTCGGGTTCGGCCTGTCCCGCATTCCCGTCAGCACCGCGACGACCCTGTCCCTGCTGGAGCCCGCCGTAGCGGCTGTGTTCGCGGTCCTGGTCGTGGGCGAACACCTGCCCGCCCTCGGCTGGGCCGGGATCGTGCTCGTCATCGCCTGCCTCGGTGTGCTGACCGTCCCCTCCCGGCGTCTGCGAGCGACTCGCCGTGCCACCGCGGGGAAGCCGATGGTGGAATCGGCGGTCTCGGCGGCGTCTTCGGACTGTGTCGCGCGCGCCCGAGACCACCTCGCGGAACTCCTCCCGGAACCCCCGCCTCCCGCCGTTCCGCCTCAGAACCGGACCGGTGGGCCCACCGGGTAGGTGTCGCACACTTGAGCTGGTCTCGACGGTCACCAGCGGCACGGGCGTGCATGTGTGCGCGTACCGGCCGGCCACTAAGGGTTGGGCCGGGAGGACGGGGCTGCTCTGCGGCTGAGGCCTCAGCCCGTCGCGAGCAGCACCACCAGCAGCACCGCGCCCACCACCGCCGGTGCGATCACCTCGTACGCCCAGCGCACCGAGACCGAGGACGGCGAAGAGTCCGAAGTCGCCGCGGATTTCGACGACTTCCCCGAACCCGCCCCCGTCTTCGCCCGCTCCACCAGCTCCCGCAGGTCCGCCATGGTCTGGTCGGCCGTCGCTGTCCGGGCTTTGGTGTCACGGACGTCCGCATGCACGGAAGTGCGGTCGTACGGGTCGTCCAGCGACCGCCGGGACTGCTGCCTGGCCGCCTTCTTCCGCTGGCGCAGCGACACGGGTACCGCCCACAGCTGGTACTTGGCGCCGTCCTCGGTGAACAGCTCGCTCGAATACCCGGCTCGCAGATCCGCGACCGCCGTCCACGGCATGGTGATCGTCCGGAACGGGTTACGGATCTTGATGCGCTGCTCGTTGGCGAGGACGACGGGCCGCAGCGTGAACGCGACGACCAGCGGCACCGCGGTCAGCAGCCCGGCCAGCGCCAGCCACGGCACCCGGCCGCCGCCCCGGAACACGGCGTCCCCGCCGATCCAGCACATGAGGATCAGCAGCAGGACACCCCCGGCGATCCCGGCGGGCGACCGGAAGGTCCGGTCGGCGTAGGTGGGCTCGGCAGGCGGTGTGGGGCTCGTCATGGGCCCGATTCTGCCTGACGTGCGCAAGGGGCGCCGGGGCGGCCGTCCCCGTACTGTGCGACGCACGGATGAGCAGGCCCCCTGTACAGGTCGCTACGCGCGTAGATATGCTCCTCTGGTGACCATGCCCACCACTGCTCCCGCATTCTCCGACGCGACCGCGTCCGACAGTGCGCTGCGCCGCTTCCTGCACGGGCTGCCCGGCGTCGACGCCGTCGGCCTCGAAGCGCGCGCCGCGTCCCTCGGAACCCGTTCGATCAAGACGACGGCCAAGGCGTACGCCATCGACCTGGCCATCTCGATGATCGACCTGACGACGCTGGAAGGCGCGGACACCCCGGGCAAGGTCCGGGCTCTCGCCGCCAAGGCCGTCAATCCCGACCCGACCGACCGCACGACCCCGCGCACCGCGGCGGTCTGCGTCTACCCCGACATGGCGGCGACGGCCGTCGCCGCGCTGGCCGGTTCCGGCGTGAAGGTGGCTTCAGTGGCGACGGCCTTCCCCGCCGGCCGCGCCGCGCTCGACGTCAAGCTCGCGGATGTCCGCGACGCCGTTGCCGCCGGGGCCGACGAGATCGACATGGTGATCGACCGGGGCGCTTTCCTCTCCGGCCGTTACCTCAAGGTGTACGAGGAGATCCTCGCAGTGAAGGCCGAGTGCGCGCGGGCCGACGGCCCCGACGCCCGGCTGAAGGTGATCTTCGAGACCGGCGAGCTGTCCACGTACGACAACATCCGCCGCGCCTCCTGGCTCGGCATGCTGGCGGGCGCCGACTTCATCAAGACGTCGACCGGCAAGGTCTCCACCAACGCCACGCCCGCGAACACCCTGCTGATGCTGGAGGCCGTGCGCGACTTCCGGGCGCAGACCGGCGTACAGATCGGTGTGAAGCCGGCCGGCGGCATCCGCACCTCCAAGGACGCGATCAAGTTCCTGGTGCTGGTGAACGAGACCGCGGGCGAGGGCTGGCTGGACAACCACTGGTTCCGCTTCGGCGCCTCCAGCCTGCTGAACGATCTGCTGATGCAGCGCCAGAAGCTCAGCACCGGCCGTTACTCCGGCCCCGATTACGTGACGGTGGACTGATCCCCATGGCATCTGCATTCGAGTACGCCCCCGCCCCCGAGTCGCGCTCGGTCGTCGATATCGCGCCCTCGTACGGCCTGTTCATCGACGGCGAGTTCACCGACGCGGCCGACGGCAAGGTTTTCAAGACGGTCTCGCCGAGCAGCGAAGAGGTGCTCTCCGAGGTCGCGCAGGCCGGCGCCGCGGACGTCGACCGGGCCGTGAAGGCGGCCCGCAAGGCTTTCGAGAAGTGGTCGGTGCTGCCCGGTTCCGAGCGCGCCAAGTACCTCTTCCGGATCGCCCGCATCATCCAGGAGCGCAGCCGAGAGCTCGCCGTTCTCGAAACCCTCGACAACGGCAAGCCGATCAAGGAGACGCGCGACGCGGACCTCCCCCTGGTCGCGGCGCACTTCTTCTACTACGCGGGCTGGGCCGACAAGCTCGACCACGCCGGCTACGGCGCGAACCCCCGCCCCCTCGGCGTCGCGGGCCAGATCATCCCGTGGAACTTCCCGCTCCTCATGCTGGCCTGGAAGATCGCCCCGGCGCTCGCCACCGGCAACACGGTGGTCCTCAAGCCCGCCGAGACGACCCCGCTCTCCGCGCTCTTCTTCGCGGACATCTGCCGCCAGGCGGGCCTGCCGAAGGGTGTCGTGAACATCCTCACCGGGTACGGGGACGCGGGCGCCGCCCTCGTCGAGCACGAGGACGTCGACAAGGTCGCCTTCACCGGCTCGACCGCGGTCGGCAAGGCCATTGCCCGCCAGGTCGCCGGTACGAACAAGAAGGTCACCCTGGAGCTGGGCGGCAAGGGCGCCAACATCGTCTTCGATGACGCCCCGATCGACCAGGCCGTCGAGGGCATCGTCACCGGCATCTTCTTCAATCAGGGCCAGGTCTGCTGCGCGGGCTCGCGCCTGCTCGTGCAGGAGTCGATCCAGGACGAGCTGCTGGACGCCCTGAAGCGCCGGCTGTCCACTCTCCGGCTCGGCGACCCGCTGGACAAGAACACCGACATCGGCGCGATCAACTCCGCGGAGCAGCTCGCCCGGATCACCGCGCTCGTCGAGACGGGCGAGGCGGAGGGCGCCGAACGCTGGTCCGCCGCCTGTGAACTCCCCTCTTCCGGCTACTGGTTCGCCCCGACGCTGTTCACCAACGTCACCCAGGCGCACACCATCGCCCGCGACGAGATCTTCGGCCCGGTGCTGTCGGTGCTGTCGTTCCGTACGCCCGACGAGGCGGTCGCCAAGGCCAACAACAGCCAGTACGGCCTCTCGGCCGGCATCTGGACGGAGAAGGGCTCCCGCATCCTCGCGGTGGCGAACAAGCTCCGGGCGGGCGTCGTCTGGGCCAACACGTTCAACAAGTTCGACCCGACCTCGCCCTTCGGCGGCTACAAGGAGTCGGGCTTCGGCCGCGAAGGCGGCCGTCACGGCCTGGAGGCGTACCTCGATGTCCGATAACCGTCTGAGCGTCTTCAAGACCTACAAGCTGTACGTCGGGGGCAAGTTCCCCCGCTCCGAGAGCGGCCGGGTGTACGAGGTGACGGACTCCAAGGGCAAGTGGCTGGCGAACGCCCCCCAGTCCTCGCGCAAGGACGCGCGTGACGCGGTCGTGGCCGCCCGCAAGGCGTTCGGCGGCTGGGCGGGCGCGACGGCGTACAACCGCGGCCAGATCCTCTACCGCATCGCGGAGATGCTGGAGGGCCGCAAGGACCAGTTCGTACGGGAAGTGGCGGACGCGGAGGGCCTGTCGAAGTCCAAGGCGGCGGCCGTCGTGGACGCGGCCATCGATCGCTGGGTCTGGTACGCGGGCTGGACCGACAAGATCGGCCAGATCGTGGGCGGGGCGAACCCGGTCGCGGGCCCGTTCTTCAATCTGTCCACGCCCGAGCCGACCGGTGTGGTCACGGTGCTGGCGCCCCAGAAGTCCTCGTTCCTGGGCCTGGTCTCGGTGATCGCTCCGGTGATCGCGACCGGCAACACGGCGGTCGTCGTCGCCTCGGCCCACTCCCCGCTGCCGGCCCTGTCCCTGGGCGAGGTGCTGGCCACCTCCGACCTGCCGGGCGGCGTGGTCAACATCCTGTCCGGGAAGACGGCGGAGATCGCGGCACCGCTCGCGTCCCACCAGGACGTGAACGCGATCGACCTCACGGGCGCGGACGCCGCTCTGGCGCAGGAGCTGGAGATCGCTGCGGCGGACAACCTGAAGCGGGTACTTCGTCCACAGCCTGTGGACGAAGACGGCACCTTCGACTGGTCGGCCGATCCGGGCACCCACCGCCTGACGGCCTTCCTGGAGACGAAGACGGTCTGGCACCCGACAGGCGCGCTCGGCACCTCGGGGTCCTCGTACTGACGCCCCGTACCGGCTCCTCGCACTGACCCGCGCGAGGGCCGGCCGGGCCCGCCCGCACGGACGCGGCCCGCTTCTCCGGATTTCCCGGAGGAGCGGGCCGCGTCCGCGTCCGTCTCAGCCGTGCGGCTGTTGTGTGACCTGCCCCACCACCGGCAGGTCCTTCAGCGCGCCGCCGCTGGTCACCGGGTCGGTGACGGTGGCCGTGGAGAGCGGCTTGAAGTCGGCGATCTGCGTCTCCACCGTGTTGTTCAGCGGGTCCGTGCCCGTACCGGCCAGCGGGTCGAGCCGCAGATCCGTCACCGGTGCGGTGCCGTTGTGGAGCGAGTGCCCGAGCGCCCCGGTGTCGGCGCCCGTGGCCGGTACGAGGGGCAGCGGCGCCGCCTGGGCCGCCGCACCTCCCGCACCGAGTGCGGCGCCCACCGCGGTGACGGTCAGACCTGCCCGCAACAGAGCGCGGCGCCGGGACCTGGAAAGTGCGTGACGTGCCATGGAGTTCCCACCTGATCGAGCCGATCGAGTAACCATTTGAGTGCGTAGAGTAGTTGAGGTGTGATGCTCAATACCAACCCGGCCTCCGGGGGATCCCCTGCGCGGGTCAATGCCTCACAATCGTGTCCTGTGAATTCCCAACCGCTCCTGACCCGCGTCGTGCTGCTCGCGGGCCCCTCCGGCTCCGGCAAGTCCTCCCTCGCCGCCCGCACCGATCTGCCGGTGCTGCGCCTGGACGACTTCTACAAGGAGGGCGACGACCCCACGCTGCCGCTCGTCCCCGGAAGCACGGACATCGACTGGGACTCCGCACAGTCCTGGGACGCCGATGCGGCCGTCGCCGCGGTCACGGAGCTGTGCCGGACGGGGCGGACGAACGTCCCGGTGTACGACATCGCCACGAGCTCCCGCGTCGACCACGAGGCCCTCCACATCGACCGCACACCACTGTTCGTGGCCGAGGGGATCTTCGCGGCGGACATCGTCGAACGGTGCCAGGAACTGGGCGTGCTCGCGGACGCGCTGTGCCTGCGCGGCCGTCCGACGACGACCTTCCGCCGTCGGCTGTTGCGGGATCTGCGGGAGGGCCGCAAGTCGGTGCCGTTCCTGCTGCGACGGGGGTGGCGGCTGATGCGCGCGGAGCGGCGGATCGTGGCACAGCAGGCGGCACTGGGCGCGCACCCGTGCGGCAAGGAGGAGGCCCTCGGCCGGCTGGCCGCCGCGGCGGCGGGACGCTGCCGCCGGGCACCGGTGGGGGCGCCGGTTCCGGAGTAGGGACAGGCGCGTGGGGTGAGCCGGTGCCGGCCACTGCCGGGGCACAGTACTGCCGTGACCTGGTGGCCACGGCAGTACAGGCCCCGGTGCGGCTCGGTCCAGGTTCATCAGGGCCCCACGGCCGGCCGTCCTCTGCCCGCGTTCGATCCGTTCGGCCGCCGCCTCCCGCTCGGCCCCGGCGACACCGGGGCCATGACGAGTTACCGGAGGCGCGGACGGCCCCGGCGCTCCGGCACGGGGGCCGCGCGGTCCTCGGTGGCAGGGGAAGAGGCGGTCATACCGTCACCTCGCCGCTGTGCCGCAGTCGAAGGTCTCGGTCGCGGACTTCACGAACGACTCGAAGTAGGAGTCCCGCCGCGGAAGATCCGGGTGACGCTTACGCGCCTCCAAGTACTGCAGCCCTGACTCAGCCGCCAGATAGAGATCGCCTTGAGCACAGGGCAGAACGATCCGTTGCGGATCGACGACATCGGCTTCCCGGCCGTCCGGCGCCTCGCCTTTACTCGTGCCCGGCGACTTCTTCACAGCGGCGATGAGCAGCGGGTCCCGTGAAGCCGTGTACGTCATGAAGCCGTCCGCACGGACAGGGCCACGTGAGTCGTCGTCCAGGAACAGCGTGCAGGACCACAGATCAGCGGGAGCCGTCTGGCCCGCTTCAAGCACCTCGGTGCCAGCCGGCACCTGGCCGCGGACGGAGAAGCCGTCAAGGCCGCATACCCGCCCTTCGGAAACCGGGCGGGCCGCCTCGGAGCGCGGCGGCAGGAGCGTTCCGGGCTCCTCGGGGAGTTCGCCGCACGCCGCCCGGGCCGCGACAGCACGTGCCGTGTCGGTGACCAGAGCCGCGAACGCCCTTGCGTCGGAGATCGGTTCAGTGGAGTTGGCTCTGACGATCACCGGCTGGGTCGTCCAACACTTCTCGAGCAACAGGACCCACCCCTCGTACCTGTCGACTCCGCCGGTCACCTTTCCGGAGAAGAACGACTCCTCCGACAGTTGTGGCCACGCTTCGTGCGCCAAGGGGGCGTCACCATCTTCTTCCCAGACCCGGACTGTCAAGGTGCCCTTTCCGGAGCCGAGCACGATGGCCGACTTCTCGACCTCGCACACCGTGTCCTTCAGGTCGTCGGCAAGACCGTCTCCCTCGGCGTCGAGACGACCGGACCCCGGCAGGACCACATCCGCCTTCGCCGTGGAGACCAGCCCCCCGCAAAGCCGGTCGTCCGTCAACACATTGGTGTTGCGATAGGCATGCAGCAGCCCCGCAACCACAATGACCAGGACGGCCACGACAGCCCAGACCTTCCATGCCGGCCTGGGACGGCCCGCTGCTGTACTCACTTGCTCACTTCCTGGTTCGCAGGGCCGAGTACGCTTCCTCACGGCCGGTGATGTAACTCTGCCTCGCCTCGCCCTTGGCGTTCTCGGCGGCGTCGCTGCCCTTGGCCTCCCGGGTGTCGGCCCAGGCGTCGATGAGATTGTTCGTGCCGGCGATGCCGCCCGCCGTCTCCTTGCTGACTTCGGCGCGAGCGATGTTCTCCTTCTCGGTGATGACGTCCTTGAACCACTCGTACGTGGCGGCGTCCACAGCGCGTTGCGCGATGTCGCCGACCTGCGGGATCGTGTTGGCCAGCGCCCCCAAGCCGTGGTACGCGTAGCGTGCCTGGTCGTTGATCTTCCCGACCTCGGCGTCACGGACGTCGAGCACCATATCCGCGCCGATGGCGTTCATACCGCCGAAGGCCTGACCTACGTCGCGCGACCTGTTGTCCCAGCTGGTCACGTTCTCTGTCAGGCTGCTCTCGGGCACGTGCCGACCGGTGTCCAGGTAATCCGCCGCATAGCGACGCTGCCCCTCGTACAGGGCGTCGAAGACCCGTACGGGGTCCCCCTCTGCATCCGTGCCGATCACACCGTCGGACACGCCGCGCATCACCCGCAACAGACTCGCCTTGCTGTTCGTGATGGAGTCGCTGTCGCCCGATCCGGCGACGTGGTCCCGGCCGACCGGGCTGTCCGGCGCGTAGCCGCCCAGAATGGCGTGTGTGTCCGCCGTGTAGTCGTTCAGCGCGCGGCCGAGAGGCACCTTGAGACCTTCCGGAACGGTGTCGCCCGCGGCTCCCTTGTCCAGCACCGCGATGACCGCCTGCATGACTCGGCCGTCACCCTCGCGCCCGGAACACCGGCCGCGCACACGGCGAGCGGGGCCGGACTGGACCCCCCGGCCCGTCCGACCCCGCAGCACTCCCCCGTACCCCCGTGCACCGCCGCCTCCCCCGAAGCAGCGGCCCCGCTTTCCCCCGTATCCCCCCGTCCCCTCAGGCCACCAGCTCGCCGAAGGACTCCTCCTCGTCACGGCCGAAGCTGAGGACCTCGTCCTCGCGCAGCCGACGGAGCGACCGCCAGATGCTGGACTTCACCGTGCCGACACTGATGTCGAGGATGGCCGCGATCTCCGGGTCGGTGCGGCCCTCGTAATAGCGCAGGACCAGCATCGTGCGCTGGAGTTCGGGCAGCCGCGCCAGCGCCTGCCAGAGCACGGCGCGCAGTTCCGTGCCGCGCATCGCGTCCGTGTCGCCCGCCGTCTCCGGCAGCTCCTCGGTCGGGTACTCGTTGAGCTTGCGCCTGCGCCAGGCGCTGATGTGCAGGTTGGTCATGGTGCGGCGCAGATAGCCACCGACCGCCGCCTTGTCGCTGATCCGGTCCCACGCCCGGTACGTCGAGAAGAGGGCGCTCTGCAGCAGATCCTCGGCCTCGAACCGGTCTCCGGTCAGGTGGTAGGCGGTTGCGTACAGGGAGGCGCGGCGCTCCCGGACGTAGGCCGTGAACGCCGTTTCGGCGTCCTCGGTCTGCGCCGGGGACTTCCGCTCCCCCATGGCCTCCCCGTACGCGGCTCCCCCGGTGCTTCCCCCGTTGGCCCCCACAGGCGCGTCAACCACCGTCATGTACGGCATGTGCTGACGCCCGGCGCCACGAACGCACCCCCGCCCTCCCCCGAGCTCTCGGCTCCGCTCGAGCAGGGAGGGGCCCCCTCCGGCGCCGGACTTCTCGGTGCTCCGGCCGACATCGTGGAGACGCGTGACAACTGCGCTTGCGGTGGTGCTGTGAGTTGCGTTCATCTTGCGCCCCCCATCGGTGGAGTCCGTCCGTTCCTTGTGCCAATGAGCTTGCCGGGGCAGTTTCATCACGCTGTCCGCCGACTGTCACAGCCCTGTCACAGGGCCTGCCGTCCGTGCGTCGGCGCTGCGCCGGATGTATGAGTCGGCGCCAACTGTCGAACTGGGGCTCCACCATGGGTCAGAATGACCAGCGTGCCTTTCCTGTTGCTGATCGAGGACGACGACGCCATCCGCACGGCCCTCGAACTCTCGCTGTCACGCCAGGGCCACCGTGTGGCCACCGCGGCGACGGGAGAGGACGGCCTGAAACTGCTGCGTGAGCAGCGGCCGGATCTGATCGTGCTGGATGTGATGCTGCCCGGCATCGACGGTTTCGAGGTGTGCCGGCGCATCCGGCGCACCGACCAGCTGCCGATCATTCTGCTGACCGCGCGCAGCGACGACATCGACGTCGTGGTCGGGCTTGAGTCCGGTGCCGACGACTATGTGGTGAAACCCGTGCAGGGCCGGGTGCTCGACGCCCGGATCCGGGCGGTGCTGCGCCGCGGTGAGCGCGAGTCCACCGACTCCGCGTCCTTCGGGAACGTGGTGATCGACCGCTCCGCGATGACCGTGACCAAGAACGGCGAGGATCTTCAGCTGACGCCGACCGAGCTGCGACTCCTGCTGGAGCTGAGCCGCCGGCCGGGCCAGGCCCTGTCGCGGCAGCAGCTGCTGCGGCTGGTCTGGGAGCACGACTACCTCGGTGACTCCCGGCTCGTGGACGCCTGTGTGCAGCGACTGCGCGCCAAGGTGGAGGACGTACCGTCCTCGCCGACCCTGATCCGTACCGTTCGGGGTGTGGGCTACCGGCTGGATTCGCCTCAGTGAGCGACGCCGCCAAACGAAGTCTGCTCACCGGGCTTCGCTGGACCAGTCTGCGACTGCGTCTCGTCGTCGTGTTCGCGCTGGTGGCGCTGACCGCCGCAGTGTCCGCCTCGGGGATCGCGTACTGGCTGAACCGCGAGGCCGTACTGACGCGTACCCAGGACTCCGCGCTCGGGGACTTCCGCCAGGAGATGCAGAACCGAGCGGCCTCGCTGCCGCTGCATCCCACCAAGGACGATCTGCAGAACGCCGCCGTGCAGATGGCGAGCAGCTCGCCCGGCTACAGCGTGCTGCTGGTCGATGAGCGCGACACCGGCAAGCCGATCGTCGGCAACTCCGACCTGGACACCTTCACGCTCGACAACGTGCCGCTGTCGCTGCAGAAGGCGGTCAACAAGAAGCAGCCGGTGGAGACGGGCAACAAGTACGAGTACCACCTGTTCTGGCAGCGGGTCAGCATCCGCGGTACGCCGTATCTGGTGGGCGGCACGAAGATCATCGGCGGTGGCCCGGCCGGCTACATGCTGAAGTCGCTCGACCAGGAGCGGCAGGATCTGAACTCCCTCGCCTGGTCGCTGGGGATCGCCACCGGGCTCGCCCTGGTCGGCTCGGCGCTGCTCGCACAGGCCGCCGCGACGACCGTGCTGCGGCCCGTGCAACGGCTCGGTGACGCCGCGCGCAAGCTCGGCGAGGGCAAGCTCGACACCCGGCTCGTGGTGTCCGGCACCGATGAACTCGCCGATCTCTCCCGTACGTTCAACAGGACCGCGAGTTCGCTGGAGAAGAAGGTCGCGGACATGAGCGCGCGGGACGAGGCGAGCCGGCGGTTCGTCGCCGACATGTCCCACGAACTGCGCACCCCGCTCACCGCGCTGACCGCCGTCACCGAAGTGCTGGAGGACGAGGCGGACAGCCTGGACCCGATGATCGCGCCCGCGGTGCATCTCGTGGTGAGCGAGACCCGGCGCCTCAACGACCTGGTGGAGAACCTGATGGAGGTCACCCGCTTCGACGCGGGTACGGCCCGGCTCGTCCTCGACACGGTCGATGTCGCCGACCAGGTCACCGCCTGCATCGACGCCCGCGCCTGGCTGGACGCGGTGGATCTGGACGCCGAGCGCGGCATGATGGTCCGCCTCGACCCGCGCCGGCTCGATGTGATCCTGGCGAATCTGATCGGCAACGCGCTCAAGCACGGTGGTTCGCCGGTACGGGTCTCGGTACGGACCGAGGGCGACGAACTCGTCATCGAGGTCCGCGACCACGGCCCCGGTATCCCCGAGGACGTCCTGCCGCATGTCTTCGACCGGTTCTACAAGGCCAGCGCCTCCCGGCCGCGCTCCGAGGGCAGCGGTCTCGGCCTGTCGATCGCCATGGAGAACGCGCACATCCACGGCGGTGACATCACGGCCGCGAACTCGCCGGACGGCGACGGCGCGGTGTTCGTACTGCGGCTGCCGCGCGATGCCGAGCCGCTCCCCCGTTCCGCCGGGGATCACGACGCGGGGGATCAGAACGAGGAGGGCGACGCGACGTGATGGGCAGCAACCGCCGGGCACACCGTTCGGCAGTGGCGCTGGCCGGTGCCGCGATCACGGCCCTGCTGGCCTCGGGCTGCGGGATCAGGACCACCTCCGTGCCGGTGGACGCCGGGGCCGCACCGTCCCAGGTGCCGTGCTCGATGTCCGCGGAGGACGTCGCCACCCAGGCCCTCCAGGGCATCCCCGTACAGATCTATCTGGTCTGCTCCTCGCAGCTGGTCACGGTGGACCGCACGGTTCAGGTCGGCGATACGAAGTCGGACCGGGTCCGGATCGCGCAGGCGCTCCTGGACGAGCTGGAGCAGAAGCCGCCCGCCGATGAGCGGCAGGCCGGGTTCTCCACGGCCGTCCCGGCGACCCTGCAGATCAGCGCGGCCCGCCGCGGCGACCGGCAGGGGACGCTGCGGCTCAGCGAGCAGCCGGAGGATCTGCCGTCCGAGGCACTGGCGCAGATCGTGTGTACGTACGCGGAGAGCGAGTCGCTCGCCCCGGACGGCACGGTGGTGCTGGGCGGGCCGGGGAACTATGCGCCGCGTGGGTATCTGTGCACCTCGGAGACGAAGGCCAGGCCGAAGGCGGCACCGACGCTGGGGGCGGGGACGGGGGCCTGAGCGGGGGACGGGGGCGGCCGGCGGCCGGTTCTTCTGTCCTCAATCGCCGGACAGGCCGGGTTTTTGCGTCGTTCCGGCCGGGTTTTTACGTCGTCCCGGCTGGGTTTGTCGCCGTCGCAGCTGAGATACGGGTTCGTCGGGCCGGGCGGAACCGATCCTGCCGCCCGGCGCGTCTTGGGGGGCGTGCGTCAAGGTTCGGGCAGTCAAGCTGTCATCCGCTTCCGCGCGGCCGGGGTATCTCTCCTCCTCGCGCATCTGCTGCTTGTCGGGTGGCTGACGCTGCGCCCGCTCGATGTGCCGTGGACGACCGCCTCGAATCTTCAACCGTTCGCCGGTATCAGAGCGGACCTGTCCCTGGGCCCGGTCGAGGCCACCCGTCGGATCGGTGAGGGGTTGCTGCTGCTCGCCCCACTGGGCGTGCTGCTGCCGGTGGCCGGAGGCCGGCTGTTCGTCTCCCCGTGGGCCTCGCTGGCCCGTACCGTCGCGGCGGGGGCGCTGATCTCGCTGGCCATCGAACTGGCGCAGACCGGGGTGCCGGGGCAGGTCGTCGACGTCGACTCGCTGCTGCTGAACACCACCGGTGTGGCGCTCGCCCATCTGCTGGTCGTGCCCATGTGCCGGGCGCGGCTGCGCCGCAGGAACCAGCAGCGGATCAGGGTGCTGCCCCACCCCAGGGACGAGGCGGCTCAGGGGTCGACCCCGACGATTCCCAGGGTCGGCATCGCACCATAGAGCGACGCTTTGCCCCTGTTCGCCGGGCGACCATGGATGCATCGGGAGCACGACGGAGCTGCTCCCTCAGCAACGGTTCGCGAAGGAGCCCACCATGGCCGCACTTGCCCGCCCCCGTGACGGACGCATGATCGGCGGAGTGTGCGCAGCGCTGGCAAGGCGCTTCGGCACCTCCGCGGGAACCATGCGCATCATCTTCCTGGTCTCCTGCCTGCTGCCGGGGCCGCAGTTCCTGCTCTACCTGGCGCTGTGGGTGCTGTTCCCGTCCGAGAAGACGCCGTCCGCCGCCTGGTGACCCGCGTACGCACCACACGCCTGTGGGGCGGACACCCGGTTCGGGTGTCCGCCCCACAGGCGTGTGTACGGGGATCAGCCGCCGAGCGGGAGACCGTTGGTCGACAGGCCGCTGGCGCTCAGGCCACCCGCGGGCAGACCACCGATCAGACCTTTGACCGGGGCGGTGGCGTCGCCGGCGAGCTTCTGCCGGCCGGTGCCGAGCAGCTTGGGGGCCGTGTCCTGGACCGGCAGGGTCCGGGTGGCGTTCTCCAGCGCCGAGCCGGCGACCGGCAGGGCAGTGGCCGCGGCGTCGGCCGGCAGCACGGTGGCGGATGCGGTCCCCGCGGCGGCAGCGGCGAAAGCGGCACCGAGAGCGGCGACGCCGAGAGTCCTGACAGCAGACTGCTTCATGTGAAATTCATCCTTGGGGAAGGGGATGTGAGCGGCTCTGAAACGTAGTCAGCCCACTGCCCGTCCCGCAAACATGCCGACACGCGGAAAACGGCCGGGATTTCGCAGTCCCGGCCGTTTCCCGCGGAGGTACGGTTCAGCCCGCGGAAGCGGAAGGAACGCTGGTCGCAGCGGTCTGCTCGAAGAGCCACTCGGACTTCAGCTCGGCATATCCGGGCTTGATCACGTCATTGATCATCGCCAGACGTTCATCGAAAGGAATGAATGCCGACTTCATCGCATTGACGGTGAACCACTGCATGTCATCGAGCGTGTATCCGAAAGTCTCGGTCAGCTTCTCGAATTCATGGCTCATGCTCGTACCGCTCATCAGCCGGTTGTCCGTGTTCACGGTGGCCCGGAAATGCAGCTTCCGCAGCAGCCCGATGGGGTGGTCGGCGTACGAGGCGGCGGCGCCGGTCTGAAGGTTGGAGGTCGGGCACAGCTCCAGCGGGATGCGCTTGTCCCGTACGTAGGAGGCCAGGCGGCCGAGCTTCACACTGCCGTCCTCGGCGACCTCGATGTCGTCGATGATGCGGACGCCGTGGCCGAGCCGGTCGGCGCCGCACCACTGGAGCGCCTGCCAGATCGACGGCAGGCCGAAGGCCTCGCCCGCGTGGATGGTGAAGTGGTTGTTCTCGCGCTTGAGGTACTCGAAGGCGTCGAGGTGCCGGGTGGGCGGGAAGCCGGCCTCCGCGCCCGCGATGTCGAAGCCGACGACACCCTGGTCCCGGTAGCGGTTGGCGAGCTCGGCGATCTCCAGGGAGCGGGCGGCGTGCCGCATCGCGGTGAGGAGGGCGCCCATACGGATGCGATGCCCGTCCAGACGGGCCCGCCGCTCGCCCTCGCGGAAGCCCTCGTTGACCGCCTCGACGACCTCTTCGAGGGTCAGCCCGGCTTCCAGGTGCTGCTCCGGTGCATACCGCACCTCGGCGTACACGACACCGTCCGCGGCCAGGTCCTCGGCGCATTCGGCGGCCACCCGGACCAGCGCGTCACGGGTCTGCATGACGGCGCAGGTGTGGGCGAACGTCTCCAGGTAGCGCTCCAGCGATCCGGAGTCGGCCGCCTCGCGGAACCAGATGCCGAGCTTGTCGGGCTCGGTCTCGGGAAGTCCGTCGTAGCCGCTCGCGAGGGCGAGGTCGACGATCGTTCCCGGCCGCAGGCCGCCGTCGAGGTGGTCGTGGAGAAGAACCTTGGGGGCACGCCGGATCTGGTCCTGGCCGGGCACATGGAGGGTCGGGCTCATCATCTGGGCACTCTAACGCCTACGCGCGTAGATTGTCGCTTGCCGATACGCAATAGTGACCGCGAATACGGGTGGCATACACCTGTCCTTCTGACACTGTTCTGTTATGGCACAGCGCGCACTCCCCCTGCCTGCTGCGAGGCTGGGACGGGCCGTCAGGGCGGCCGGAGCACCATCTGCGGTCAGCGGCGTGGTTCTGCTGCTCCCGGACGGCGAGTCCGACTCGCACCGCCGCCCTTCCCCTCTCTCGTACGCCCTCCAGCTGCCACTGGCCCGCACCCTGGCCCGCGCGGGCCAGGAGGACGGGCTCGCCGCACATGTCGTGCGCTACCGCTGTCGCGGCTGGAACACGACCGACGCGCACCTCGCGGCGGACGCCCGATGGGCGGTGGACGAGGTCGTACGACGCTACGGCGACGTCCCCGTCTGCCTCGCCGGCCACGGCATGGGCGGCCGGGCCGCACTCCGTGCGGGCGGCCACGCTGCGGTCAACTCCGTTCTGGCGATGGCCCCTTGGCTGCCCGAAAGCTCGACGGACGAGCCGGAGCCGGTGAAGCATCTGCTCGGCCGGCAGGTCCTGCTCGTGCACGGCACGAACGATGCCCGCACCGACCCCGAACTCTCCTTCCGCCTGGCCGAACGCGCCAAGAAGGCCAACCGCGACACCTGCCGCTTCGAGGTCCACTCGGACGGCCACGGTCTGCGCCAGCACCGGGCGGAAGTGGTGGCCCTGGCAACGGACTTCGTCCGCGGATCGCTCTTCGGCCGGGCATACGCCCGCCCGGTCGCCGACGCCCTGGCGGCGCCGCCACCACTGGGGTTGCGGATGCCGCTGGCTGCGGGGTTCGGGAGGTCGCTGCGGGGCTGAGGGGCGACCAGGAAATGGGCATCCGGGCCCTGCGCAGGACTGCGCCCCGCACCCGCGCAGCCAGGAGATCGCCGCCGCGTTCGGGGCCCGGTGCTGGATCCCGTACCTGGCTACAACAACAGTCCTGAGTCCGTTGAGGTGTGCGGTACCGCGGACGGCGGTCAGTGCGCGATGCCATCGATCAGCTCGCGTGCACCTTGGCGCAGCAGGCTGACGGCGACGGAGGTGCCGAGGGTGGCGGGGTCGAGAGGGCCGGCCCATTCGTGGGCGTTGAGGACCGTCTTGCCGTCGGGTGTGAAGACCTTGGCTCGTAGCGACAGTTCGCCGTTGCCTTCGACCTGTGCGTATCCCGCGATGGGGCTGTTGCAGTGGCCCTGCAGTACATGCAGGAACATCCGCTCGGCGGTGGTCTCACGGTACGTGGCGTGATGGCCGAGTGGGCTGACGGCGTCGATCAGGGCGGTGTCGCCCTCCCTGCACTGCAGGGCCAGGATCCCGGCTCCGATCGGCGGGCACATCACCTCGGGCGACAGGATCTCGGTGATCACGTCGGTGCGGTCGATGCGCCCCAGTCCGGAAACGGCCAGGAGCAGCGCGTCGGCCTCGCCTGCGGCGAGTTTCTCCAGGCGGCGGTTGGCGTTGCCGCGCATCGGTACGCACTCCAGGTGCGGGTGGGATGCGGCCAGCTGGGCGATGCGGCGTACGGAGGACGTGCCGATCCGGGTGCCGGCCGGGAGTTGGTCGAGCTGCAGGCCGTCCGGGTGGATGAGCGCGTCGCGGATGTCGTCGCGTTCGAGGAAGGCCGCGAAGGTGGTCCCGGCGGGCAGGGGCCGGTCGGCGGGGACGTCCTTGACGCAGTGCACCGCGAGGTCGGCCTCCCCGGCGAGCAGCGCCTGGTCGACTTCCTTGGTGAACGCGCCCTTGCCCTCGACCTGGGAGAGGTCGCCCATCCATTTGTCACCTGTCGTCTTGACCGGGACGACTTCAGTGGCGGTAGTGGGGTGGAGCGCGGCCAGCTCGGCACGGACGCGCTCCACCTGGGCGAGGGCCATGGGCGAGTCGCGGGACACGATGCGGATCAGCTCAGGGGCGGACATGCCGCCCACGATAGTCCGTCAGATGCGGGTTCCGACGAGCACCCCGGACGCCCATGTCGCCGGATTCGCAAGCAAGTTGGCCGGATCGGGCAGGTGTGCGAGAAAGGTGTCGACGCGGGGCTGGTGGTCGCTGGGCCATGTGGGTGGTGACAGCAGGTCGTCGACAGCGTAGTGACCGCCGGGTCCAGCAGATCGAAAAGGCCGTTCAGACGGTGGAACCTCCCTGGTCGGCAGTCGACGTACGCCCGAGCGGGCGGCGGTCCGTCGTAGGTGTCGAGCCAGGTGTCGGCATCGGCTGCCTCGAAGGCGGTGCGGGGGTCGGTGCCGAGGTGCTCTGCTGCGGCCGGCTGCCGGGCGCTGTCCGTCTCGACGCCGGTCAGGCGGGCGTCGGAGCTCATGCCGTGGAGCAGCCGGACGGCCCCGCGCCGTCTTTGTACGGACGTCGGTGGCGGGCGACTCGGCCCGGCAGTCCGCGTCCGCCCTCCCCGCCGGGCAGGCGGACGCGGCCGCGTAATCACGTTGATCCGCGAGCGACGCAGGCAGGAAGCCGAGCAGCGGTACGGCTGCCGCCACGACCAGCGCGAGACCGGCCGGGCCGGCGGCCCACGCCTTGCCGCGGTCCCCGGGCGGCGGGGGTCCCACGGCGGCGGATGCGTACGTCACCGGGGCGTTCTCGGCTCCCCGCCCAGCTCAGTCCGGCAGCAGATGCCCCCGGCGTGACAGCAGGAAGCGTTTGAAGGCGGCCACCGGCGGGGTGTCCGGGTGGCCGTCCAGCCAGGCGACGCCGATCTCGCGGGCCGCCCTCGGGGCCGTCACCGTGAGTTCGACGACGCCGGGCCGGGCCACCGCGGGCGGCGGCAGCAGGGCCACGCCGAGGCCGGCCGCGACCAGGCCGCGCAAGGTCTCCGCCTCCTCGCCCTCGAAGGCGACACGTGGCGCGAAGCCCGCCTCCGCGCACAGGTCGTCGGTGATCCGCCGCAGGCCGTACCCGGGTTCGAGGGTGACGAACTTCTCGTCGGCGGCCTCCGCCAGTCGAATGCGGCGGCGCGAGGCAAGGCGGTGGTCCTCGGGGACGACAAGGCGCAGCCGCTGTTCGTCGAGGCGGCGGGCGACCAGATCGGGGGCGTCCGGGACGGGTGAGGTGAGGCAGAGGTCGAGGCCGCCGGACCGGAGGCGTTCGATCATCGCCTCGCCGTAGTTCTGCACGAGCTGGAAGCGGACCCGGGGGTGGTCGACGCGGAAGGCTCGGATCAGGGCGGGCACGGTCTCGGATCCCATGGTGTGCAGAAAGCCGAAGGCGACCTTGCCCGTGGCCGGGTCGGCGTCCGCCCGTACCGAGTCGGCGGCCTTCTCGACCTCGGCGAGGGCCCGCTCGGCGGAGCCCAGGAAGGTACGGCCCGCGGGGGTGAGGGAGACGGTTCGGCCCTTGCGGGCGAACAGGGCGACTCCCAGGTCCTGTTCGAGCCTGACCATCGCCCGCGAGAGCGTCGACTGCGGGACGCCGAGCTCGTGCGCGGCGCGGGTGACGTGCTCGTGGCGGGCCACCGCCTCGAAGTGGGCCAGCCGCGGCGCGAGGACTGCGCGAATGTCTTCTTCGTAACTACTGGGTGACAGCCGGGGCTGTGAGCTGCGTTCATGCACCATAGGAACGATTATGGCGAGTTCATGCATTGGACGCATGAAACAGGGGGTCCTACTTTTGAACCATGCCTCCTGCCAGTACCGGGGCGTCCACCCTCACCGTGGCCGCCTCACCCCAGCCGTCCCCCGCCGCCGCTGCCGCCACCGCCGGCCCCTCCGCGCCGGACCGTCTCGAACCCGGCCGCCCCGGCTACCGCCGGATGAGCTTCGCGCTCTTCGCCGCCGGTGTCGCGACCTTCGCTCTCCTCTACTCCACCCAGGCCCTGCTGCCCGCCGTCTCCGCCTCCCTCGGCGCCACGGCCGGACAGGCCAGCTGGACGGTCTCCGCCGCGACGGGCGCGCTGGCGCTGTGTGTGCTGCCGATGAGCGCGCTCTCCGAGCGGTTCGGGCGGCGGCAGATGATGACCGCTTCGCTGACGGTCGCCGTACTGGTCGGGCTGCTCGTACCGTTCGCGCCCTCGCTGGGCTGGCTGATCGCGCTGCGCGCCGTCCAAGGCGCGGCGCTGGCCGGACTGCCCGCATCCGCGATGGCATATCTGGCCGAGGAGGTACGGCCGAAGGCGCTGGTCGCCGCGATCGGACTGTTCGTGGCGGGCAACAGCATCGGCGGGATGAGCGGACGCATCCTCACCGGCTGGGTCGCCCAGCTGTGGGGCTGGCGGGCGGCGCTCGGCGCGGTCGGGCTGCTGGCCGTGGCCTGCGCGGTCGTCTTCCACTTCATGATCCCCCGGGCCCGGCACTTCACCCCCGGTTCGCTGAACCCGAAGGCCCTCGCGAAGACCGTGGGCGGGCACCTCGCCGATCCGCTGCTGCGCCGGCTGTACGCGATCGGCGCGCTGTTCATGACGGTGTTCGGCGCCGTCTACACGGTGATCGGATACCGCCTGGTGGAGGCGCCGTTCAACCTCCCGCAGGGCATCGTCGGCTCGATCTTCCTGGTCTATCTCGTCGGAACGGTCTCCTCCGCCGCGGCCGGCAAGCTGGTCGCCCGGCTCGGCCGGCGGGGCGCGCTGTACCTGGCCGTCTCCACCACGGCCGCCGGTCTGCTGCTCTCGCTCGCCGACCAGTTGGCCGCCGTACTCCTCGGGCTGGTCCTGATCACGGCGGGCTTCTTCGCCGGGCACGCGGTCGCCTCCTCGTCCGTGAGCCGTACGGCGACGAAGGGCCGTGCCCAGGCGTCGGCGCTCTACCAGTCCGCGTACTACCTGGGCTCCAGCGCGGGCGGCACGCTCGGCGCGGTCGCCTTCCACGCCGGAGGCTGGGCCGGGACCGTATCGCTGGGGCTGCTCGCGGTCCTCGGCGTCGTCTCGATCACGCTGTACGGCACGCGGGCCGCACGCGCCGAGCGGCGCCGGCTCGTGCCGGTGGCGTCCGTACCGAACTGAGACATACGACGCACAACCATCCACTCCCCGACGCGCGTCTAGCAGGCGGAAGCACACACAGCGCGCGAAGGAGAGTGGGCGTACATGAGAGTCGCGGGGAACATACGGGGGATCCGGGGGCGGCGCGCGGTCGCGCTGGCCGCCGCCGGTCTGATAGCGGCGCCCGCCCTCGTCCTGGGCACCGGCGGATCGGCGCAGGCGGCGTCCTGCACGACGTCCACCGGGCCGTACCAGAAGCAGGTCGAGAAGTATCTGCACCGGCCGGTCGACGGCAGGCAGTCGGCCGCCGACTGCAAGGCGATCCAGTCGTTCCAGCGCACCTACGGGGTCACCCCGGACATCGGTTACGCGGGGCCGGTCACCTGGCGCACGATGAAGACGCTCACTGCCCAGAAGGCAGCCGGCAAGAACCCGAACAAGGCGAAGAAGTGCCCCACCAACAAGGGGCGCATCGCGTGTGTGGACCTGACCCGGCAGCTGAGCTGGATCCAGGACGGCGCCAAGCTGAAGTTCGGTCCGGTGCCGATCCGCAGCGGCCGCAACGGGTACGAGACCCGCACCGGGTCCAAGAAGATCTACATGCGGCACATCAACCACGTTTCGTCGATCTACCACGTGTCGATGCCGTACGCCCAGTTCTTCGACGGCGGACAGGCGTTCCACTCGGTGGGCCTGAAGATGTGGAACCCGCCGGGGTCGCACGGCTGCGTCAACATGCGCGGCGCCGACGCGAAGTCGTACTGGAATCTGCTGAAGAACGGCGACGACGTGTACGTGTACGGGCGCAAGCCCGGCACCTGACCGGAACGTGTGCCGCTTCGGCACTTCCCGCCCCCGTTGTCAGTGGCCTGCGGTAGCTTCCCAAGAGCTCAAGTGAGCGGCATCACAGCGCAACAGGGGTGGAGCGATGAGTGATCGGACAGCTACGGCGGACATCGACAGCCGGCTGGAGGTACACCGGGTCGAGCTGACCGGCTACTGCTACCGGATGCTCGGCTCGGCCTTCGAGGCGGAGGACGCGGTACAGGACACGCTGGTGCGTGCCTGGCGCAACTTCGAGAAGTTCGAGGGGCGTTCCTCGCTGCGGTCCTGGCTGTACCGCATCGCCACCAACGTCTGTCTGGACATGCTGAACGCGGGCAAGAAGCGGGCCCGTCCGGTCGATCTGACGGGCCCGACGCCGCTCGCTCAGGCGGCGCTCAACCCGTTGCCGGAGAACACCTGGCTGGAGCCGATGCCGGACGGACGGATCCTGCCGTCGGTGGCCGACCCGGCGGAGGCCGCGGTGGCGCGGGAGTCGGTGCGGCTGGCGTTCATGGCCGCGTTGCAGCATCTGCCGCCCAAGCAGCGGGCCGTGCTGATCCTGCGCGAGGTACTGGCCTGGAAGGCGAGCGAGGTCGCCGAGCTGCTCGAGACCTCGGTCGCCTCGGTCAACAGCGCCCTCCAGCGGGCGCGCGCGACCCTCGCGGACCACGAGGGTCTGACCGCCGACACCGCCGATCCGCTCGACGAGGAGCAGCGCAAGCTCCTCGATCGGTACGTCGCGGCCTTCGAGGGGTACGACATGGCGGCGCTGACCGCACTGCTCCACGAGGACGCCGTGATGACCATGCCGCCGTTCGACCTCTGGCTCCAAGGGCACGACGACATCACCGGCTTCATGCGCACCATCGGTGCGAGCTGCGAAGGCTCACGGCTGGTGGCGACGGAGGCGAACGGCACCCCGGCGTTCGCGCACTACAAGCCGGATCCGGACGGGCCGGGGTTCGTTCCGTGGGCGGTGCAGGTCATCGACATCTCGGAGGGCTCCATCACGGGGATGCACTGCTTCCTGGACACACCCCGCTGGTTCCCGCTGTTCGGTCTGCCGGACCATCTCGACGCCGACGCGGCGTGAGGCGCGGCGTACGGAACGGGCTGGTGGCGGGCTGGGCGGTGCTCGCGGCCGGCGGCTGGGGGCTGACCCAGTGGCTGGGTGAGCCCGTCGCCACCGACGGGGCCACCCCCGGGACAGCCCGGACCACGGTGCCCGGCGGTGAACCGGGACCGCAGCCGGAGCACGGCTGCGACAACGCCGACGCGACCGTGTCTTTCGGGGCGTCGCCGTTCCCCACAGCGACGGCGGTCCCGGACATCGGCGTGGCCAGGCTCTCGGTCTGCGCACGGTTCGAGGGAAGGACCCCGGCGGGCCCGAGCGGGGACTGAACATCGGGCGGGGCAGGCGGACGGGGCCGCGCGCTCCCTGAAGCGCCGTCTCTTCAGGCCTCGTTCCCCACGGCCCCGCCCCCGGTCCCGCACCCCACGTCCACCACATCGGCCAGGCCCACCATGTCGAGCAGGCTCTGCAGCTCGGGTGGCGTATTGCGCAGCCGCAGCCGTCTGCCGCCCGCACGGCGTGCGACGAGCCCCAGCCGCGCGATCGCCTCGACCAGGGTCAGATCCGCCTGTACGACCCCGCCCACATCGCAGTCCACCCCGGCGTCCGGGTCGCGGACGGCGCCCTCGGGGTCGTACAGCAGCGACTCCAGCTCGGCACAGAGTCCCGGCACGGCGGCCCGCGTGACGCGGCCGGTGACGACGAGAACGATCGGGGTCATGGCTTCCACATCAGGGAGACCGGTGCGGCGGCCGAAACTCATCGCTGCCCGCATCCACACTTCCGCCACCCCGACCGGCACCCCCCGGCCGGAAGGCCGCCGACAACCGTCCGGAGTCCGCCCCTCCGGTCGACCCCGGGCCGATGAACCTCCGTCAACTCCCCCCATCTGTGAGGTTTCTGTGAACCATCGCGATCAATTCCCCCTCTAGGTACGTGAACCGGCCGGCACCGGCGTCCCAGCGGTGCCGGCTGACCAGTGGCTCCTCAGCGGGCCGCCTGATTCTCCAGGGGGAGAGTTGCGCAGACACGTGAGAAACGCGTGTGTTTCGACCATCGCCACGGCGGCCGCCGTGGCGCTCGCAGCCGGTATGACCACCCCGGCGATGGCACAGCCGGAGCAGGTCCGGCCGGCGGGGACGAAGCCCCTGCCCCGCCATCAGCTGACGCTCATCACCGGCGACCGCGTCTCGGTGGACTCCAAGGGCCGGGTCGTGGGCTTCGAGCCCGCGAAGGGGCGTGAGCGGATACCCGTACAGCGGCAGGTCCGCAACGGGCACACATCCATCATTCCGAGCGACGCCCACCGGCTGATCGGCTCCGGAAAGCTCGACCGGCGGCTCTTCGACGTCACCCTGCTGAACCGTCCGGAGATCCGCAGGTCCCAGCAGAAGGGCCTGCGGCTGATCGTCGGCTACCGGGGCGCACAGACCGCGTCCGCCAAGGCCGACGTCAGGGACGCCGGTGGCACCGAGGTCAGCCGGACGCTGAAGTCGCTGAACGCCGAGTCGGTGATCACACCCAAGAGCGACGCCAAGGACATCTGGCAGGCACTCACCGCCAAGCCGTCCCGCAGCATCCAGCGCACCACGGCCCCGGGGATCGACCGGGTATGGCTGGACGGCGTACGCAAGGCGAGCCTCGACAAGAGCGTGCCTCAGATCGGCGCACCCGCCGCGTGGAAGGCCGGCTACACCGGCAAGGGCGTCAAGATCGCCGTCCTGGACACCGGTGTGGACGCCACCCACCCGGACCTCAAGGGCCAGATCCTGGAGACGAAGAACTTCTCCACCTCGTCCGACACCAAGGACCGGGTCGGGCACGGCACCCATGTGTCGTCGATCGCGGCCGGTACGGGCGCCAAGTCGGGCGGCAAGTTCAAGGGCGTCGCCCCGGACGCCAAGCTGATCGAGGGCAAGGTGCTCGACGACGACGGCTTCGGCGACGACTCCGGCATCCTGGCCGGCATGGAGTGGGCGGTCTCCCAGGGCGCCGACATCATCAACCTGAGCCTCGGCGGCGGCGACACCCCCGAGATCGACCCGCTCGAAGCGGCGGTGAACAAGCTGTCGGCCGACAAGGGCGTCCTGTTCGCCATCGCGGCGGGCAACGAGGGCGAGGCCGGCGCCGGCACGGTCGGCTCCCCGGGCAGTGCGGACGCCGCACTGACCGTCGGCGCGGTCGACGACAACGACAAGCTGGCCGACTTCTCCAGCCGCGGTCCGCGCATCGGCGACTCAGCGATCAAGCCCGATGTCACCGCCCCCGGCGTGGACATCACGGCGGCCGCGGTGCCGGGCTCACTCATCGACCAGGAAGTCGGCCAGAAGCCGGCCGGCTACACCACCATCTCCGGTACGTCGATGGCGACCCCTCATGTCGCGGGCGCCGCGGCGCTGCTCAAGCAGCAGCACCCGCAGTGGCGGAACACCGAGCTGAAGGGGGCCCTGACGGCCTCCACCAAGCCGGGCGCGTACACCCCGTTCGAGCAGGGCACGGGCCGGATCGCCCTCGACCGGGCGATCGACCAGAGCGTCATCGCCGACCCGGTCTCGGTCGGGTTCGGTACACAGCAGTGGCCTCACACCGACGACACCCCGGTCACCAAGCAGGTGACGTACCGCAACCTGGGGACGACGGACGTCACCCTCTCGCTGGCAGTGACGGGGCTCGACCCGAAGGGCAAGCCCGCCCCGGCCGGTTTCTTCACTCTGAGCACGAGCGAGGTCACCGTCCCGGCGGGCGGCACGGCCGAGGTGCCGCTGACGGCGGACACCCGGCTGGGCGGCACGACGGACGGTTCGTACTCCGCGTATGTCGTGGCGACCGGCAGCGGCCAGACAGTCCGCACGGCGGCCGCGGTGGAGCGCGAGATCGAGTCGTACGACGTGACGCTCAAGGCCATCGGCCGCGACGGCAAAACGCCCGCGAACGCGAGAGCCGATCTCTTCGGCCTCGACGACTCCGTCTCCGACATGTGGCTCATGCCCGAGATCACCGACGGTTCGGTGAAGGTGCGGGTGCCCAAGGGCCTGTACTCGCTCAGCGCGGACCAGGTGCTGGGCTCGGATGATGTCTACAAGGGCGGCGACTGGTTCGCCCAGCCGAAACTGAACGTCACCAAGAACACCACGGTGACGTTCGACGCCCGCAGGACCAAGCCGGTCAGCATCACCCTGCCTGTGAAGGGGCTCAAGCCCGGCTACGTCGCGACCGACTACACGATCGGCGACAAGAACTACTCGGCGGCCTTCGGCTACGCCGTGCCGGACCAGAAGAACTTCCGCACGGCGCACGTAGGCCCGAAGCTGACCGACCGCTCACTGTCCCAGCACTGGACGGGCACCTGGTACAACGGCGCGTCGAGCGAGTACGACATCGTGCTCGGCGGCCCGGTGACCCAGCTCTCGGACGGCTACTCCCGCAAGCTGACGGCCAAGCAGTTCGCCGCGGTCAAGGTGGCCATGGGGACGCCCGGCGTGAGCGGCAAGACCGGTGCGATCAACGCGTGGGGCAGCCTGCCCGACGGGGGCGGGTCGTTCCCCCCCATCCAACCGGCGCGGCAGAAGCTTCCCGGCACCCGCTCGGTCCATGTCTCCACCGCCGACAAGGCCAAGTGGAGCTTCGACTTCACGCAGATTGCCGGCCTCGACGCGCAGGGCCACCCGATCGGCGAGTCCATGTACCTGCTCGGTCCCGAGCAGACGTTCACGGGCGGCAAGACCTATTCGAAGACCGTCAACACCGGTGTCTTCGGACCGCGGATGACCACGAATGACGGCATCGTCCGCGAGGGCAACGACCTGACGGCCGTCGTCCCGCTGCACGCCGACGGCAAGGGCAACGAGGGCTACACGGACTACACCTCGGTGAAGACGGTCCTCTACCGCAACGGCAAGAAGTTCGCCGAGAACCAGGACCCGCTTTCCGGTCAGCCGTTCAGCGTCCCGGCCGCCTCGGCGGACTACAGGCTGACGACCTCGGTCCGGCGCAGCGCCAAGATCGGCACCCTGTCCACCCGCATCGACGCGAGCTGGACCTTCAAGTCCAAGAAGGCACGCTCCGCGAAGCTCCCGGCATCCACGGTCCGCTTCACACCCCATGTGACGCCGGACGGCAGGGTGACGGCGGGCAGGACCGCTTCGGTGCCGGTGACGGTGCAGGGTTCGGCCGCCGGCAAGAACCTCAAGTCGCTGACGGTGTACGTCAGTTACGACGCCGGCAAGACCTGGAAGAAGACCGCGGTCAAGTCGGGCAAGCTCTCTGTGAAGAACCCGGCCAAGGGCAAGTCCATCTCGTACCGGGCCAATGTCACGGACAAGCAGGGCAACAAGTCGTCGGTGTCGATCTACAACGCGTACTTCGGCAAGTGAGTGGGCCGATAGGCGCACCGACCGCATGAGAGCGGCCCGCCGGGACGGATTCCTCCGCCCCGGCGGGCCGTTCGCGTTACGTGCGGCGCGCGGCTGCGCAGTTACGCGATGCGCTCGCGCACAACCGGCGTCGGTGTGAACTCCGTGCCCTCCGGGGCGATGTCGTACGAGGAGGGCAGGGCCTTCAGCGCGTAGTCGAACTTCTCGGGGGTGTCGGTGTGCAGCGTCAGCAGCGGCTGTCCGGCCGTGACCGTGTCACCGGGCTTGGCGTGCAGTTCGATGCCCGCGCCCGCCTGCACCTGGTCCTCCTTGCGGGCGCGGCCCGCGCCGAGGCGCCAGGCGGCGACGCCGATGTCGTACGCGTCCAGGCGGGTCAGTACGCCGGTGGACGGGGCCGTCACGACGTGCTGTTCGCGGGCGACCGGAAGCGTGGCGTCCGGGTCGCCGCCCTGGGCGGAGATCATCCGGCGCCAGACGTCCATCGCGGAGCCGTCGGCGAGGGCCTTCTCCGGGTCGGCGTCCCTCAGCCCGGCCGCGTCCAGCATCTCGCGGGCGAGGGCCAGGGTGAGGTCGATGACGTCCTTCGGGCCGCCGCCGGCCAGCACCTCGACCGACTCGCGCACCTCCAGGGCGTTGCCCGCGGTCAGGCCGAGCGGGGTGGCCATGCCGGTGAGCAGCGCGACCGTCCGAACTCCGCTGTCGGTGCCCAGCGCGACCATGGTGGAGGCCAGTTCGCGGGCGTCCTCGATGGTCTTCATGAAGGCGCCCGAGCCGACCTTGACGTCCAGGACGAGTGCGCCGGTGCCCTCGGCAATCTTCTTGGACATGATCGAACTGGCGATCAGCGGGATGGCCTCGACGGTGCCGGTGACATCGCGGAGCGCGTACAGCTTCTTGTCGGCGGGGGCGAGCCCGTCACCGGCGGCGCAGATCACGGCGCCGGTGGTGTCCAGGACGTTCAGCATCTCGGCGTTCGAGAGGTGGGCGCGCCAGCCGGGGATGGACTCCAGCTTGTCGAGCGTGCCGCCGGTGTGGCCGAGTCCGCGGCCGCTGAGCTGAGGCACGGCGGCGCCGCAGGCGGCGACCAGCGGGGCGAGCGGCAGGGTGATCTTGTCGCCGACGCCGCCGGTGGAGTGCTTGTCGGTGGTGGGGCGGGAGAGCGAGTCGAAGTTCATCCGCTCACCGGAGGCGATCATGGCGGCGGTCCAGCGGGCGATCTCCGTACGGTTCATACCGTTCAGCAGGATCGCCATGGCCAGCGCGGACATCTGCTCGTCGGCGACCTCGCCGCGGGTGTAGGCATCGATGACCCAGTCGATCTGTTCGGGGGTCAGCTCGCCCCGGTCGCGCTTGGTGCGGATGACGGAGATGGCGTCCATGTCCTGGGAGTCCTTCCGGCCGGTACGTACGTACGCAAGAGTCCTGAATGACTCTACGCGCATAGAGGGTTGAGATGGGGGTGGCCCTCCCGACGGGCAGGAGGGCCACGGTGGTGCTGCTGCAGATGGCCTCTGCTTCGGCCGGCCTCTCTACTTCAGATGGTCCGGTCCGAACGCCTGCGGCAGCATCTCGTCGAGCGTGCGCAAGCCGTCCGGCGTCTCCAGGATCAGCTCCGGCCCGCCGAACTCGTACAGCAGCTGCCTGCACCTGCCGCACGGCACCAGGATCTCGCCCGCCCCGTCCACACAGGTGAAGTGGGTCAGCCGCCCGCCACCGGTGGCATGGAGCTGGGAGACCAGGCCGCACTCGGCGCACAGCCCGATGCCGTACGAGGCGTTCTCGACGTTGCAGCCGGACACCGTACGGCCGTCGTCGACGCGGGCCGCGGCGCCGACCGGATAGTGCGAGTAGGGAACGTACGCATGTGTCATGACGGACCGCGCGGCGCTCCGCAGCGCCGCCCAGTCGACCTCCGCGGCGGCCGTCACTTGCCCTGGCCCTTGCGGTAGCGCATGCCGTCCGCCTTCGGCATCCGCAGCCGCTGCGCGGAGAGCGAGAGGACGAGCAGCGTGACGATGTACGGGGTGGCGCTCACGAACTCGGTCGGCACCGTGTCCGTGGCGAGGTACCAGACCAGCACCGCGGCGGCGATGACCGCGCTGACCGCGCCCTGCACGAAGCTCTTGCGGTACAGCTTCCAGGCGGCGAGCACGGCCAGCACGACCACGAGCAGCAGGAGCAGCGCGTGGACGGACTCGCCGCCGTTGCGCAGCTGGAGCGCGTCGGCGAAGCCGAACAGGCCTGCGCCCATGGCGAGCCCGCCGGGCCGCCAGTTACCGAAGATCATCGCGGCGAGACCGATGTAACCGCGGCCACCGGTCTGACCCTCGTTGTAGATGTGCGAGGTGACGAGCGAGAGGAAGGCACCGCCGAGGCCGGCCATGCCGCCGGAGACGATCACCGCGATGTACTTGTACCGGTAGACGTTCACGCCGAGCGACTCGGCGGCGACCGGGTTCTCGCCGCAGGAGCGCAGCCGCAGCCCGAACGAGGTCTTCCACAGCACGAAGAACGTGAGGGCGAAAAGGACCACGGCCAGGACCGTCAGCAGCGACACATTGGTGACCAGGCCGCCGATGACGCCGGCCAGGTCGGAGACGAAGAACCAGTGGTGCTTCTCGATGGAGTGCAGCCAGTCGGAGAGGCCCGGGATCGTCACCGAGGTGATGTCGTCGGCCGGTGGCGACTGCTTGGGGCTGCCGCCCTTGGCCGCCGCCTCGCCCGTGTTGAACCAGAGCTTGGCGAAGTAGGTGGTGAAGCCGAGCGCCAGGATGTTGATGGCGATACCGGAGATGATGTGGTCGACGCCGAAGGTGACGGTCGCTACGGCGTGCAGCAGCCCACCGAGCATGCCGCCGATGACGCCGGCCAGTACGCCGAGCCACGGGTTGGTCTGCCAGCCGGCCCAGGCGCCGAAGAAGGTGCCCAGGATCATCATGCCTTCGAGGCCGATGTTGACCACACCGGCCCGCTCGGCCCAGAGGCCGCCGAGACCGGCGAGCCCGATCGGCACGGCCATCGCGAGCGCCGCGCTGATCTGCCCGGCAGAGGTGACGTCCTGCGCGCCGGTGATGGCGCGCACTGCGGACAGCGCGAGCAGCGCGCCCGCGATGATCAGCAGGACGACGGGGAAGGAGAGGCGGGTGCGGCCGCCCTTGCCGCCGGAGACCTTGGGGGCCGCGGGGGGCGGGGTGGAAGTCGCCGTGACGGTCACGCCGACACCTCCTGCTGGTCGGAGTTACGGGCGGCCTGTGCGGCGAGTTCCGCGCCGACCTTGCTCTGCTGGCGCTTGAGTCCGTAGCGGCGGACGACCTCGTAGGCGATGACGACGCACAGGACGATGACGCCCTGGATCACGCCGACGATCTCCTTGTCGTAGCCCTCGAATTCGAGCTTGCCGGTGCCGCGCTCGAGGAAGCCCCAGAGCAGTGCGCCGAGCGCGATGCCGATGGGGTGGTTGCGGCCGAGGAGGGCGATGGCGATACCGGTGAAGCCGATGCCGACCGGGAAGTCGCCGCTGTACTCGAAGCTGTCGTTGAGGAGGGTCGGCATACCGACCAGACCGGCCATGGCGCCGGAGATCAGCATCGAGGTGACGACCATCTTCTTCACGTCGACACCGCTGGCCTCGGCCGCGGAGCCGGACTGGCCGACGGTGCGCAGGTCGAAGCCGAACCGGGTGCGCGAGAGCGCGAACCAGTAGGCGATGCCCGCGACGACCGCGACCACGATGAAGCCCCAGACGGGCGCCGGGGTGGTCGGGAGCTCGAAGAAGTGCGAGGACTCCGGGAGCGGCTTGGTGGAGATCTTCGTGCCGGCCTTGTCGAGGTGGCCGAGGCGGCCCTGCTGGAGCAGATAGCCGATGATGGCCGTCGCGATGGCGTTCAGCATGATCGTCGAGACGACCTCGCTGACGCCCCGGGTGACCTTGAGGACGCCGGCGATACCGGCCCACATCGCGCCGACGATCATCGCGGTGAGGATGATCAGCGGGATCTGCAGGGCGCCGGGCAGGGTCAGCGCGCCGCCGACCGCGGCGGCGAAGAAGGCGGCGAGGCGGTACTGGCCGTCGACGCCGATGTTGAAGAGGTTCATCCGGAAGCCGACGGCCACCGCGAGACCCGCGAGGTAGTACGTCGTCGCCTTGTTCAGGATGTAGACCTGGCTGTCCGACTTCATCCCGTAGTCGAACATGATGCCGAAGGCGCTGAACGGCTCCTTGCCGGTGGCGGCCAGCACGAGTGCGGTCACCAGGAAGGCGACCACGATCGCGAGTACGGGGGCCGCGATCCCCAGGAGCAGCCGCTCCTTGTCGATCTTCTTCATCGGTCCTCTCCCCCGTTCCGGGGGTCGGTGTCGGTGCTTTCGGCACCGGAGTCGTCCGGCGCAGGTGTCTCGTCCGGCGCTTCGAGGTGGCCGGTGGCCGCGCCCGTCATCGCCGAGCCGAGCTCCTCCGGGGTGATGGTCGCCGGGTCGGCGTCCGCCACCAGCCGGCCGCGGTACATGACGCGCAGGGTGTCGGAGAGCCCGATCAGCTCGTCCAGGTCGGCGGAGATCAGCAGCACCGCCAGTCCTTCGCGGCGCGCCTCGCGGATCTGGTCCCAGATCTGCGCCTGGGCTCCGACGTCCACGCCCCGGGTGGGGTGCGCGGCGATCAGGAGCTTCGGGTCGTGGCTCATCTCGCGGCCGACGATCAGCTTCTGCTGGTTCCCGCCGGAGAGGGAGGCCGCGGTGACCTCGATACCGGGGGTGCGGACGTCGTACTCGCGCACGATCCGCTCGGTGTCGGCGCGGGCACCCTTGAGGTCGAGGAACACACCCTTGCTGTTGGGGCGTTCGGTGACATGGCCGAGGATGCGGTTCTCCCAGAGCGGGGCCTCCAGCAGCAGTCCGTGCCGGTGGCGGTCCTCGGGGATGACGGCCATGCCGTCCTCGCGGCGCTTGCGGGTCGGCGTGCGGGAGATGTCGACGCCGTCCAGGGTGAGTACGCCGGTGTCGAGGTGGCGCATGCCCATGATCGCGTCGACCAGTTCGGACTGGCCGTTGCCCTCGACGCCCGCGATGCCGAGGACCTCGCCCTTGTGGATGGTGAAGTCGATGCCGTCGAGCACCGAACGCACCACGCCGTCCGGGTCGGTGGCGGTCAGCCGCAGCCCCTCGACGGTCAGCATCGGGATGTCGGTGACGGTCGACTCGCGGGTCTCCGGCGACGGGAGTTCGCTGCCGACCATCAGCTCGGCGAGCTGCTTGGTCGTGGTGCGCTTCGGGTCGGCGGTGCCCACCGTCGTACCGCGCCGGATGACGGTGATCTCGTCGGCGACCGACAGGACCTCGCCCAGCTTGTGCGAGATGAAGATGACGGTCAGGCCCTCGGCCTTGAGCTCGCGCAGGTTGTCGAAGAGCGCGTCGACCTCCTGCGGTACGAGGACGGCGGTGGGCTCGTCGAGGATCAGGGTGCGGGCGCCGCGGTAGAGGACCTTGAGGATCTCCACGCGCTGCCGGTCGGCGACCCCGAGGTCCTCGACCATGGCGCCCGGGCGGACACCGAGACCGTAGGCGTCGGAGATCTCCTTGATCTTGGCGCGGGCCCGGTCACCGATCCCGTACAGCTTCTCGGAGCCGAGGACGACGTTCTCCAGGACCGTGAGGTAGTCGGCGAGCATGAAGTGCTGGTGCACCATGCCGATACCGCGGTCGATGGCGTCGCCGGGGTTGTGGAACGAGACCTGCTCGCCGTCCACCGCGATGGTGCCCTCGTCCGGCTTCTGCATGCCGTACAGGATCTTCATCAGAGTGGACTTGCCGGCGCCGTTCTCGCCGACGAGAGCGTGGACGGTGCCGCGGCGCACGGTGATGTCGATGTCGTGGTTGGCCACGACTCCGGGGAACCGCTTGGTGATGCCGCGGAGCTCCACGGCATGAGGACTGCTGGACGCGTTGATGACGCACTCTCCTTGGCAGGAGCGGAGGGCGGAGGCGATGGGACGGAGGCGGTGGGGGCGAAAAAGGTACCGCGCCCGGCGGACGCTACGCGCGTAGCGCCGCCGAATCGTTGGCCACCTGATGACAGGTGGCAGACAGTGTGCGTACGACTACCGCGGAGGCGAGGGAAGCCGTACGTGAATCGGGGCCCGCGCGAAGCCGAAGCGGCTCACCCGGGCCCCGATCGACGGGTCGGATCAGGTCGTGGTCTTGACCGTGATGGTGCCGTCGACGATCTTCTTCTTCGCGGCGTCCAGCTGTGCCTGGATGTCCTTGAGGTGGTCACCCGTGGTGGTCAGGCTGACGCCGCCCTTGGCCAGGGAGTACGCCTGCGTGCCCGTCACCGGCTTGCCGTCCTTGACGGACTTGACCAGGTCGAAGACGCCGGTGTCGACGTTCTTGACGACGGAGGTCATGATCGTGTCCTTGTACTTCGACAGCGCCGGGTCAAGGGCCTGGTCGGAGTCGACACCGATGGACCAGGCGCCCTTCTTGCCCGCGACGGCCTCGATCGAACCGGCACCGGAGCCGCCCGCGGCGGCGAAGATGACGTCCGCACCCTTGTCGAGCATGCCCTTGGCGGCTTCCTTGCCCTTGTCGGGGCTGCCGAAGCCGGACAGGTCCGAACCGGTGGACAGGTACTGGATCTGCACCTTGGCCTTCGGCTTGGTGTCCAGGACACCCTGCTGGAAGCCCGCGGCGAACTTCTTGATCAGCGGAAGGTCCACACCGCCTATGAAGCCGACCTGGCCGTCCTTCGACTTCAGCGCCGCGGCGACACCGGCGAGGTACGAGCCCTGCTCCTCGGTGAAGACGATGGAGGCGACGTTCTTCGCATCGGAGACCGAGTCGACCAGACCGAAGCTGACCTTCGGGTACTTGGCGGCGACCTTGTCGACCGCGTCCTTGTACGCGAAGCCGATCGCGACGACCGGGTTGTAGCCGCCCTCGGCGAGCGACTCGAGGCGCTGCTCGCGGTCGGCAGGGGTCTCACCGGTCTTGGCGGTGAGCTCCTTCGTCTCGGCACCGAACTCGGACTTGGCCTTGTCCAGACCACGCGCGGCGGAGTCGTTGAACGAGTTGTCGCCACGGCCGCCCACGTCGTAGGCCATGCCGATCTTCATCTTGCCCTTGTCGGAGCTGGAGCTCTCGGTGGACGACTCGCCACACGCGGTGGCGGTGAGCGCGAGAGCCGCAGTGACGGCACACGCAGCGGTGATCTTGGATACCCGGCGCAAGGGAAGGCTCCTTCAAACCTGACCGAAGCGCCTCTTCCGGCGCTGGTTTCGCCGAGATCGTAACGCGCGTAGATGTCAGATAAAGCCCTGTACGGAAGCCGTTATCGGATCGTCGCGAACCAGGGGTGACCTGTCCGGTTACGGATGGTTGCCGTCCAGCAACGCGGAGGCGGTGAAGAGCTCCACCGCGACCGTGATCGCCTCCTCGTCCGCGTCGAAATCACCGCGATGCAGGTCGAGCCGGGCGGTGTCGCCGGGGGTGCGGACTCCGAGCCGGGCCATGGCTCCGGGGACGTGCTCCAGGTACCAGGAGAAGTCCTCGCCGCCGAGGCTCTGTTCGGTTTTCTCGATCGCATACGAACCGCGGCGGGCGGTCATCGCCCCGGCCAGCAGATCGACGAGATGAAGGTGGGTGGACTGAGCGGTTTTTGCCACCTCATCCACCTACCCGTGCCGGAGGGAGTCCGCCGCCCGGGACCGCGCCGCACCGCCATCGCCGCAAACCCCACGGGCCCCATGGTGGTGCGGGAGGTGGAGGACCTTGCGATGTCAGCCCCGGACAGGACCCGGCCGGCCAAGTCCGTGCACGTCACCGGATGGTCGGCGGACCAGGTCCCGGGGACGGCCGGACAGCTCCGGCCGCGCCCCAGGACCTGGTCGAACTGCGCGTCGCATGCGGGATGGTCAGCGCACGCCCACCGCGCGGATGAGCTCCTGCTTCACCGAGCCGCCCCGGTCGTCGCTCGCGCCCGCCCGCAGCGAGACGAACTTCGCACCGCTCGGGACGCGCAGCTCACCCTTCCAGGAGGCGCCGCGCGACGAGTGCAGCGCGACGTTCGTCCAGGTCGCCCCCTCGTCGTAGGAGACCTCCAGGGAGCCGCCGCCGAGGACACCGGTGTCCGACGCGCCCTTCACGTACTCGGCGTAGATCCGTACGGGCACCCGGCTGCCGCCCCGGACGTCGCCGACGAGGTCGGTGTCGAGGTCGAAGCCGAGGTTGATCATCGGCAGGTAGGTCCACCGGTCGGCCGGGGTCTCCTTGGAGCGGAGGGTCCACTCCGAGTGGCCCTTGGTGGCCAGCCGCCAGCGGGCCGGGTCGAGCGTGGTGTCGGTGACGACCTTGTAGGTGGCCTCCTGCGCGGGGGCCGGCCGGGCGTAGGCGCCGGAGCTCTTCCTGCGGTCGACCCGCTCGCCGTTGACGTACACCTCGGTGTACTGGCTCATCGTCGGGTCGTTGTACACGTCGCCGAAGCCGGTGTGGTCCGGTCCGGAGTCGCCCCAGCCGGGCGTGTTGAAGCGCAGTTCGCTGCCGGAGCGCTGCTGACCCCAGCCGAGGCCGGTGCCGAGCCACGGGTGCCAGACCGGCTTGAACCACTCCAGCTCGACCTTGCTGCCGCCCCGGTAGGACGGGGTGCCGCCGCGCTCCTCGAGCGAGTTCTCCAGGTTGACGGACTCGTGCCAGCGCTGGCCGGTGCCGGTGGAGACGTACTCGGTGCGCTCGGTCGGGAAGACGATCCACTCCTGGAAGCCGAAGCCGTACCGGAAGGTGTCGGTGAGCGAGTAGCGGAACTCGCCGCCGATCTCCTTCTTGGCCGTCGGCATGTAGTACTTCGAGTGGATCGTGGCGAGTTCGTCCTTGCCGGGCCGGAAGACGAGGTCCGTGCCGATGGCGCCGGGGTGCCCCTCGGAGAGGTCGTAGGTGTACGGGGTGAAGCGGGTGCCCGTCAGGTCGAGTGTCTTCCCGCGGGCCGCGGCGGACGCGATCCTTGCGGCGTCGGCCGCGTTCACGGTGGCGACGGCGAGCGGCCGGTCCTCGCTGTCGGCGGTGCCGAACCACGCCATCAGCCGGCCGGGCTTGTCGTCGGTGACGAACAGGAACTTGGCGCCCGCGTCCTGGGCGGTCTGGGCGAGCTGCGTGGGGTCGGCGCCCTCGGTGCGGCGGACCAGGACCGCCTTGCCGGTGACGTCCTTGCCGGCGTACTCCGCGGCGGTGCCGGTGCCCGCATCGACGACGCCGAGACGGTGACGGCCGTCGAGGAAGGTGGCGCCGGGCTGCGCAGTGACGTCGGAGAGCCGGACGCCGCCCGCGGCGGCCTCGAGCAACGGCTTGCCGAGCCGCCAGACCGTCCGGTACTCGAAGGTGCCGGTCGCGGGCTTGGTGGTGGGCGCGGCGAAGACCGAGTCGTACTTCGGGGGGACCTGGACGGCGCCGCCGTAGGAGGCCCCGTTGGCCTTGCGGTCGAACTCCATCAGGAGCTGCCGGGTCTCGGTGCGCTTGCTGACCTCGGCGCGTATCTCACGCAGTTGGCGCCCGTCGAGAGTGATCTCGCGGTCGCGGTCGAGGACGATCTCCGGATCGGTGAGGAGACCGAGGCCGAGGGAGTCCTTGCCGTGCGAGCCGCGGACGTCGAGCCAGGTGTTGACGGTGTACGTGCCGGGCCTCAGGCGCAGTTGGACGGTGCCGGACTCGCCGACGGACGCCGGGAACGGGTCTTCGTTTGCTACCAGGTGCTGCACCCCGAGCCAGGCGGGGGTGGGGGCGCCGTCGCGGTCCTTGACATGGATGGTGAGGTTGTAGCGCTCCTCCTCCTTGACCAGGCCGAGCGCGGTGTGCGCGACGGGTGTGCCGCCGGAGGTGGCGGTGATGCGGCCGGAGCTGTTGCCGGCGGGGGCCTTGGTGCCGTCGCCGGTGACGGTGGTCTGCGCGGTGCCGTGGGCCGGGACGGTGAGGGTGGTGTCGGCGAGGGTGGTGGTGCCCTGCGGCATGCCCTCGACGGCCAGGTTCAGCTCGACGGGCGCGTCGGAGGAGTTGGTGTACGTGACGGTCTTCGTCACGGGCTTGTTCGACTCGTACGGCCAGGAGTAGAAGCCCAGGTCGGCGGAGCCGGTGGCGGTGACGTTCGCGGAGATCGCGGCAGCCACGTCGACCCGGCCCGCGCCGAGGGCGTACGAGGACGCGGTGAGCGTCTTGGAGCTGGACATGAGGGCGTTCTTGAGCTGGGCGCCGGTCCAGTCGGGGTGCCGCTCGGCGAGGAGCGCGGCGACGCCCGCGACGTGCGGGGTCGCCATCGACGTACCGCTCTTGGAGGTGTAGAGGCCGCTGCCGCTGACGAGCTGGGAGCGGGCGGCGAGAATGTTGACACCGGGGGCGGAGATGTCGGGCTTGAGGGCCTGGTCGCCGTAGCGGGGGCCCTGGCTGGAGAAGGCGGCGGCGCGGTCGGCGGAGTCGACGGCGCCGACGGTGAGCGCGGCGTCGGCGGCGCCGGGTGAGCCGATGGAGCCCGGGGCGCCGGAGTTGCCGGCGGCGATGACGAAGAGGGCGCCGGTCTCGGCGGAGAGGGTGTTCACCGCCTGGGCCATGGGGTCGGTGCCGTCGGTGCCTTCGCTGGAGCCGAGGCTCATCGAGACGATCTTCGCGTCGATGTCGCGGGCGGCCCACTCCATGCCGGCGATGATCTGCGACTCGGTGCCGGTGCCCTGGTTGTTGAGGACCTTGCCGACGGCGAGGGTCGCGCCGGGGGCGACGCCCTGTTCCTTGCCCGCGGAGCCCGCGCCGCTGCCGCCGACGGTGGAGGTGACATGGGTGCCGTGGCCTTGGCGGTCGGCGACCTCCTGGCCCTCGATGAAGGACCGGGTCTCGGAGACCCGTCCGTCGAGGTCGGGGTGGGAGAGGTCGGCGCCGGTGTCGAGTACGGCGACCTTGACGCCCTTGCCGGTCAGGCCGGCCTCCCAGGCCTTGGGGGTGCCGATCTGGGCGTTGGAGTCGGCCATGTCGGCCTTGACCCGGGCGTCGAGCCAGACCTTCATGGCACCGGCCGAGCGGGCGCCGGGGCGGGCGGAGTCGATGAACTCGCGCCAGAAGGCGGCTGGTTCGGTGGCTCGTACGGCCGCGCCGCCGATGCTGGGCAGGGCGCGGACGGTCTTGGTGCCGCGCGGGGCGGCGGCGGTGCGGGCACCCTTGCCGTGCGTCACGATCAGCGGCAGATCGCCGGTGATGCCCTGCTCGACGAGGCCGGTGACGTCGAAGAGCCGCCGGTCGAGGACACCGGCCGCCAAGTAGGGACGGGCCTCGTCGGGTATGACGGTGACCCTGCCGTTCACGGTCTCGTTGCGGACGGCCCCGGTGGCGCCCTTGGCCCGGTCGACGGTGACGGTCTTCCGGCCGCCGCCGAGGTCGGTGAGGGTGACGCGGTCACCGGTGATGAGGGTGACGGTGGTGCTCGCGCCCTGGGCCCCGGTGAAGGTGGCCGGTGCGGACGCGGTGTCTGGGGCGGTATCGGGCGCGGCGGCGGTCTGCCCTGCGGAGAGCAGCACCAGGGAGAGCCCTGCGGCGAGCAGGGCGGCTCTTCCTCCCGTGGAAGGTCTGATCACGAGGTACTCCTCGGACGCCCGGGGGAAGGGGTGGTTCCGGGCGCCGCGGTGAGTCTGGCCCGTGGGACGGGAGTTGATGCCTGTAGCGCGTGGCGGCTATCTGCCCTGACGGCCAACCGCCAATTGATGCAGCCCCGTTGACAGCCGTATGCCGGCCAGGCGTCGCAACGAGTCGGGCGGCGCGCGGATCGGGGCCGCGCGCCGGTCAGGGCGCCGGGGGACTACGCGCGCATCAGCGTGTCCCTGCGCATGCCGGGCCGGTCCCCACGGTCCGGCCACCGGAGCGGTGCGGCCTGCCCGCTCTGGTGGCCGAGAACGTCAAGCTCACCGGCGCGGGCATCAGCGCCTGGACGGCCGCCGACGCAAAGGCGCTGTCCATCATCGGCGGGATGGTCTCCGGGGCGGACAGCATCGAGACCTGGATGTGCCGCTCCACGGCGACCTGCCCCGCCTGTTCGGGGGCGTGCGCGCGCCGTCCACTCCGTGCACCTTCCCGCATGCCTTCACCTGGGGCTACGCCAACTCGAGTCCGCTCTGCGGGCGTTCACCTGCCACCTGGCCCTTCACGCCGGCCTGGCCCCGCGAACCGACGAGGTGGCGTTCGTCGACATCGACTCCAAGGTGAAGCAGGTCCATGGGCCGGCCAAGCCTCATGCTGCCCGCCCACCGGAAGATCACCCTGAACCCACCCGAAACCGACGATCAGAGTTCACGCGGTGGATCCAGGCTCAGGCGGAGCAGCCATCCAGAAGTGCCGACGCCGTGAACAGCTCTACGCCCACCTTGATGGACTCCTCGTCCGCGTCGAAATCGCCGCGATGCAGGTCGAGCCGGGCGGTGTCGCCGGGGGTACGGACGCCGAGCCGGGCCATGGCTCCGGGGACGTGCTCCAGGTACCAGGAGAAGTCCTCGCCGCCGAGGCTCTGTTCGGTGTCCTCGATCGCCTGCGATCCGCGGCGGGCGGTCATCGCCCCGGCCAGCAGATCGATCACGGCGGCGTCGTTCACAACGGGCGGAACGCCCCGGACGTAATTGATCACCGTCTTGGCCCGGTGCATCCCGGCCACCTCGTCGATCGCCGCGTGCACCAGGTCCGGCGCCTCCCGCCAGGCCGCCAGGTCCAGGCAGCGGACGGTGCCGGACAGCTCGGCGTGCTGCGGGATCACATTGCAGGCGTGACCGGCCTCCAGCCGTCCCCAGGTGACGGCGAGCCCGGCCCGTGCGTCGACCCGGCGGGCCAGCAGGGCGGGCACCTCGGTGGCGACCCTCGCGGCCGCGGTGACCAGGTCGGTGGTCAGATGCGGCCGCGCGGTGTGCCCACCGGGGCCGTCGAGCGATACCTCCAGCCGGTCGCAGGCCGAGGTGATCGCCCCGACCCGCAGCCCGATCCGCCCCACGTCCACCTTCGGGTCGCAGTGCACTCCGATGATCCGCCCGACACCCTCCAGTGCCCCGGACGCGATCGTGTCGGGCGCACCGCCGGGCAGCACCTCCTCGGCCGGCTGGAAGATCAGCCGCACCGGCCGCGGCAGCAGCCCCTGCCGGTCGAGCTCGGCGAGCACGAGCCCGGCGCCGAGGACCGAGGTGGTGTGGATGTCGTGCCCGCAGGCATGCGCCCGGTCGGGGACGGTGGAGCGGTACGGGACGCCCGCCTTGGTGTCCGGGATGGGCAGAGCGTCGATGTCCGCGCGCAGAGCGAGCATGGGCCGCGGGTCGCCTTCCCGTCTGCCCACGTCGCACAGGAGCCCGGTCCCGGTGTCGAGTACCCGTGGTTCCAGCCCCGCCTTCTCCAGCCGGGCCTTGATGGCCGCGGTGGTACGGAACTCCTGGTTGCCCAGCTCGGGGTGCATGTGCAGATCGCGGCGGAAGGCGATCAGTTCGGCACGCAGGGCCTCGGGCAGGGTGCCGGGCAGCGCCTCGTCCCCGGACGTTCGGGCATCGGAATCACGGGACATCAACTGGTTCACCTGGTGAAGAGTAAGGCCCTTGACCCCTCAACTGACCACAGATCAACAAAAGTTCAGCCGCATAGACGAACAAAATGTGGCGTCGGAGCGTGTGGCGTGAGATGGAGGTGGGTAAACTCACCGATTTTCTACTGGCTGCGACGCACCGGCAGCAGCGCCAGACCGATGCACAGGGCACCGATCGGCAGCAGATCCAGGCTCACGGCCGCCGGCACGACCCCGGCCAGCACGGCCACCGGAGCCCACGCCCGGACCAGGTCCCGGCGGAAGAACGCGAGCAGAGTGACGAGGCCCAGCAGTCCGAACCAGAACAGCATCGGCACCACCGTGTAGACCAACGGCATCACACCGGGCACGTCCTGCACCCGCTCGAAAATCTCGCCCATAGCGTGCTTGTCCGCCGCGACGAACCCGACCGCCAGGTCGATCACCGCCTGGACCGCCACCGCCGCCGCCCCGGCCAGCCCGGCCCAGGCCGCCACCTCGACGGCGACCCGCCTGCCCCCGCGCTCCCCGGCGAGTCTCCGCAGCCCCAGGAAGACCGGCACGAAGGCGAGCACCCCGGCCAGGAACAGCAGATGCGCCGTCGTCCACCACACCCCGGGCCCGTAATCACCGACGGCCCGTCCGACCAGCCGCACCGCCCCGTACCCCGCCATCAGGGCGGGTCCCGCAAGGAAGGCCGCCCCGACCGTCACCCCGGCCGTACCATCCGTACCGGCCGTACCACCCTGTCGCTCGGTCGTCATCCGCCTCGTCGTCATGCGTCGATGCTCGCGCCCGGCCGACCCTGCCCGCTATCGGGGCTTTCCCCCAACGAACCCTTGGTGTACGCCACTTACCGGTCAGGGTGCCCCATGACACCCCGCTCAGGCTTGCGTACGGCATTGGCATCGACCGCCACCCCGGCGGCCAGACTGCCCGCACATCACCGCGATCCGTTCGACCGGATACTGATCGCACAGGCCCAGACCGAGGGTATGACCGTCCTGACCCGCGACAAGTGGATCCCCTCCTACGACGTGCAGGTCATGCCCGTCTGAGGACTTTGCGCCCTTCGTCTCGGTGCGGGCCAGGGCGGGGGCAGCGTGTGGACGACCGTGGAGGGGAAGCACAGGACCGTGCGGCCGACAGCGGCGGCTCCTCGGGCCCATGGAGCCGGTCCCCACGGCTCACCGCCACGCGCACGGCATCCCTCCGCCGTCGGCGCAGCCGGGCCGTGCGGTCGCCGATGCCCGATTCCTCGTGGAATCGCATGGTCAGTCACCCCCGGAACAGGTCCGACTGACCACGTTGCGCCCGCTTTTGGGTTGCTGTGCAACCCTCGGGGTGCGCCGCGTTCGACAGCGTCGGCGCCGACGCTCGGCTACATCAGCTGCCGGCCGGAACCTCGGTCGGAATGTCGAACCAGGAACCGGCGAGATAGCTGACCTGGCTACTGTTCAACGCTCCCTGAAAGACCCAGACGTCGTCGATCGTTCCGGCGAAGTGCTCGCCCGCGGTGTCCGACATCGCACGTCCCACCTGCAGGGGCCCGTCGGCCTTGAACGTCTGCACGTCGTCCGCCCAGGCGACCTGGTCCTGGCACGTGCTGTCGTCCGGCCGGCCGTCTCCGTCGTCGTCGGCACACCTGATTTCCTGGAGTACGCCGTTGACGTAGAGCCGGGCCTGCTCGGCGCGGCTGTCGTAGACCACCGCCAGGTGGTTCCAGTCACGGACATCGAAGAACTCCGTGCTGGTGACCTGCCTGGTCACAGCCCCTGCGCTGTCCGCGTCGGGCAGCGTCAACTCCCAGCGTCCATACCCTTCGGGATCACCGGGAGCCGACCGGAAGCGCAGCTCGAAGGCGCTGCGCGCGTTTCCCGCGGCATTGATCACGGTCATCGGATGGTCCGGCAGCGCGGATGCCTGAGCCCATGCGGTCACCGTGAAACTCGAACTCGTGTCGACCGGCACGGCCGGGACCTCGGCATAGGAATCGACGCCGTTCAACTGGAGACCGCTGTTGTCGATCCATCCCGGCCCGAGCTGCACTTCCCCGTACAGGTTCATCGGCGGGGACTGCTCCGCGGTGTCCGGAGTGCTCGCGGGTGTGCCGGGAGTCGTCTCCTCGAACTGCCAGCGCCCCATGACCGCCTGGCCCTCCTGAGCCATCCGCGGCAGGCCGGCCGGTCCCGCCGCCGTCGCCTGCGGCGTCAGCACCCCTACTGCGATGAGGCCCAACGCGGCGGCGGCCACCGCCCCAGTCCCTCTTCGACCGCACAAACGTCTCCACATAATCCCCACCCCGATCACAAGAAGATGAAGATTCCCCGAAGAAGGGAATCCCGCAGAACTCTATGCAGAGGCCATGCGTCCAGCCAGTGGGATTTTCTGCTCCTATCCGGCAAAGCGGGCTTCCATCGGCACCCGTTCCATGTCAGCGCCTACTCGTCGAAAACGAACATGATGTGGCCGTCGTCCAGGTACTTGATATCGACCTCGCACCCTTTCTGGACCCTCGACGAACGGAAGGAGGAAATGGTGTCGCGGCCTTCCACGCCCTTGGTCACGCCGCCCTCCTGCCAGGAGAGACGGTATTTTATGTTGACACTTCCGCCGTCGTTCGAGCCGAGGTGGCGGACGTCCTCCACCAGGGCCCGGATGTCCCGGCCGTGCGCGCGGATCTCGTGGTCGCGTTTGAAGAGGCGGGCGATATAGGAAATGCTGCCCACGATGAGAATTGCGGAAAAAAAATGAAGACGAATACCATGGACTATCCCTTGCGTAAAAACGCAGTCTAACGTCGCCCGTAAGCGCTGCCGCAGGGATATGACCGGGCCCACCGCGGGTATTCCGCGTTCCTGGCGGGGGCCGACAGGTGGGCGGGGCCACGGATGTCCCCCTGATACGTCCTACGCCTCTGTCACTGCCGTGGCGCGCCACGGGGCCAGCCGTTGCACGTCGCGAGCCGTCTCCGTCACCCCCGACAGGAAGCCCTGGGCGCGCGGCGACGCCGTGTCGCGGAGCCATTCCGGGGCGATGTCACAGACCGCGACCTTGACCTCGGTACCGACCAGGGCGAGGGGCAGGGTGTGGACGACCGTGGAGGGGAAGCTCAGGACCGTACGGCCGATGGGGCCGCGGCGGGCGATGAGTTCCAGGGGGAGGTCGGGGCGGACGATCTCCAGGCCGGTGGCGGCCTCCAGGGCGTGGAGCTTGTCGGTGGACTCGCGGCGGTGGGCGAAGTAGCGGGTGGCCCCGTGGGTGCGGGCCAGGGCCGCGACGGCCTCAAGGTACTGGGCCCGGTCGACCACGCCCGTCTCGACGAGCGAGGTGCCGACCAGGTCCGCGCCCTTGGTGAGCAGCGGCGGGCCGAAGCGGGCGCGGATCCAGGCGAAGGTGTTGGGGGTGACCGTGACGCCGGGCGGAGCCTCGACCGGCATCGCCGTGAAGACCTCGACCGTACGAGTGGCGGACGGGGTGAAGCGGCTGCGGGCGCGGGCCGTTACCGGGGCCAGGACCAGTTCGCGCGGGCTCGAGCTTCCCTTGCGGTGCCAGCGCACCAGGCGTTCTCCGCGGGCCAGTTGGGCGACGAACTCCATGGTGGCGGTGCCGTCGTCGACCACCGTGAGGCGGCGGGCGCGGACCACGGTGAGCAGGAGCTGGACGTAGCGGGAGAAGGGGTCGCCGATGACGATCCGCTCCGCGCTGCGCAGCAGTCCGGCCAGTGAACGCAGGGTCTTCAGGGGCGCGCCGGCGCCGCCGCGTGCCTCCTGCCAACGGACGTTGACGCCCTCGTCGCGGGCCAGCTCCGCCATCCGGCGCAGCTGGCCGCGCGACATCGGGTCGACCGGGGGGAGGACGACGACCGTGATGTCCGTGAGGACATGGCCGTCGCCTCCCTCTCTGTAGGCCCACTCCAGGACGTTCAGGAGCTGGACCGGGCTCTCGACGAAGGCGAGGTTCACCGGTCGGCCCGTCAGACCGCGACCGGCTCGGCGGCCGGGGCCGTCTCGGCGCTCTCGGCGACGACGCCCGCGACCCGGCGGAGCTTCTTCATCGGGCCGAGCTCGGACTCGTACACCTTCTTGATGCCGTCGCCGAGCGAGGCCTCGATGGTGCGGATGTCGCGGACGAGGCGGGTGAGGCCCTGCGGCTCGACGGAGGCGGCCTGGTCGGAGCCCCACATGGCGCGGTCGAGGGTGATGTGGCGCTCGACGAACGCGGCGCCCAGGGCGACGGCGGCGAGGGTCGTCTGGAGGCCGGTCTCGTGGCCGCTGTAGCCGATCGGGACGTTCGGGTACTCCTGCTGGAGGGTGTTGATGACGCGGAGGTTCAGCTCCTCGGCCTTGGCCGGGTACGTCGAAGTGGCGTGGCAGAGAAGGATGTTGTCCGATCCCAGGACCTCGACCGCGTGGCGGATCTGGCGCGGGGTCGACATGCCGGTGGAGAGGATGATCGTGCGGCCGGTCGCCCTCAGGGCGCGCAGGAGTTCGTCGTCGGTGAGGGAGGCCGAGGCCACCTTGTGCGCGGGGACGTCGAACTTCTCCAGGAAGGCGACGGCCTCGGTGTCCCACGGGGAGGCGAACCAGTCGATGCCGCGCTTGGCGCAGTGCTCGGAGATGGCCTGGTACTCGGCCTCGCCGAACTCGACGCGGTGGCGGTAGTCGATGTAGGTCATCCGGCCCCAGGGGGTGTCGCGCTCGATGTCCCACTGGTCGCGCGGGGTGCAGATCTCCGGGGTGCGCTTCTGGAACTTCACGGCGTCGCAGCCGGCATCGGCGGCCACGTCGATCAGCGCGAGGGCGTTCTCGAGGTCGCCGTTGTGGTTGATGCCGATCTCGCCGGTGATGTAGACGGGCCGGCCCGGGCCTGCGGTGCGGGTGCCGAGGGTGCGCAGACGGGAGGTGCTCATGAGGTGCGTTCCTTACTTGGGGGGACTGGGGGGTGCTTGGGGGGTGCTTGGGGGTGCTTGGGGGGTGAGTTGCTGGGGGGGTTATTTGGGGGACTGGGTGGGAGCTGTGGTCGTGAGGGTGGGGCCCAGCAGCCAGGCCGCGATCTCGCGGATGGCGCCGAAGCCGCCAGGGGTGGTCGTGACGGCGCGCGCCGCGGCACGTACCGAGTCATGGGCGCTCGCGACCGCGACGGGCCAGCCGGCCAGCGCGAAGCACGGCAGGTCGTTGACGTCGTTGCCGACGTAGAGGACGCGCTCCGGAGCGATGGACTGTTCGTCGCACCACTGCTTGAGCGCCAGGTCCTTGCGGTCGATGCCGTGCAGGACCGGGATGCGGAGCTTGTGGGCGCGGGCCGCGACGACCGGGTTCTGTTCCGTGGAGAGGATCAGCAGCGGCAATCCGGCCTTGCGCAGGGCCGCGATGCCCAGGCCGTCGCCGCGGTGCACGGCGACGATCTCGCGTCCGTCGGCGTCGATCAGGACCCGGTCGTCGGTCTGCGTGCCGTCGAAGTCGAGGACGACGGCGTCGATGTCGTCCAGGGTGGGCAGCGGTGAGGGGTCCAGGAGCGGTGCGAGGGCGCGGGCGCGGGCCAGGTCGTGCGGGTCGTCGATCTCCAGGACCCGGGCGGCGTCGGTGCGCACCAGGGCGGTGTGGCCGAAGAAGCGGTGGCGGTGGATACGGAAGCCCGCGGCGTTCATGGCGTACGCGGTGCCGGTCTCCAGCAGGTCCTCGGGACGGTCCTGGCGCATCTGCCGGACGGACTTGTCGTGGTTGACGCCGTAGTTGCCCTCCTCCGGCGCACTGCCGTCGCGCCAGAGGAAACCATGGAACGGGGCCACCGTGACCGCCGTGTCGGCGCCGTCGCGGGCGACGGCCGCGGCGACGCCGTCGATGTCCTCCCGTACGACGAAGGGGCTGGTGCACTGGACCAGCAGCACCACATCGGCCTTCCGGTCGTGCATCGCCTCGTACGCGTCCAGGGCATGCAGCACCGCGTCCTCGCTGCTCGACCTGTCCCCCGCGATGGCCGCCGGACGCTGGACGATGTGCACCCGCTCCGGGGCGCCCAGCGTGTCGCCGGCTGCGCGGGCCGCGTCGGCGATGGCGGCGTCGTCGGTGGTCACGACGACGTCCGTGACCTCACGGGAGGCCAGGCAGGCGCGTACGGCACGGGCGACCAGCGGTACGCCGCCGACCTGGGCGAGGTTCTTGGCCGGGACGCCCTTGGATCCGCCGCGGGCGGGGATCACGGCGAGCACGGTGGGCGGCGTCATCGCTGCTCCTGGTGTCGTGGTGGAAGTGGAGGTGTTCACAGCTCGCCCATCCGCCGGATGACGGGGGCGACCCGCTGGACGCCCTGCCGGTACGCGCCCCGCGCCGCCTCGCGCACCGCGTCACGGACCGCGCCGCGCACTCCGCTGACCTCGCGGGGCCGTTCGGCACCCGGCAGCGGGTGGCCGTCGGGGGCCAGGTGGTGGCGGGCGAGGATGCCGGGGAGGTAGCCGGGGGCGGTGGCGGGTGTGTAGTACGGGGCGAGGTCGGGCAGGCGGGCGGCGGCGAGCAGGGCTTCGACGCGTGCGCGGGCGTTGTCGTAGGCCGTGGCGTACGTGCCGTCGGCGGCGACGCCCTGTCCGGCCAGCCACTCGCCGTCGGGCTCCGGGCGGTGGCCGCCGTCCAGGTGGTCCCAGGAGGTGAGCAGGCCGGAGCCGATGAAGTGGTGGTTGCCGAGGGCCTCGCGGACGCCGAGGTCGGTGAGGATCGCGGTCGGGATGCGCCGGTGCAGGGACTCCAGCGCGGCGGTCGAGGAGACGGTGACCAGCAGGTCGGTGTGGTCCAGGACCTCGCCCATGTGCCCGTACACCAGGCGGAAGTTGGGCGGCAGCCCGCCGGGCAGCCTCTCCGCGAGCCGCTGGTAAGGGAGTTCCTCGATGTGCGTGGTGTGCTCGCCGGGCTTGGAGCGCAGCTTCAGCAGCACCTCGCGGTTCGGGTGCAGCCTGGCGTGCTCGACGAGCCTGCGCAGCAGATACGTACGGTCGGCGCGGGAGGCCGGTACGGAGGGCTGGGCGGCGAAGACGACCGTGTCGCGGCCCTCCTGCGGGCGGTGCGGCTCCCCGCCGAGGAACGGCAGCGCGGCCTCCGTGACGGCCGAGGCGTCGGTGCCCACTCCCTCGTACACCGCGCGGAAACGCTGGGCGTCATGGCGGGAGTTGGCGAGGACGACATCCGCGCCGTGCCGCAGCAGGAGTCCGTCGGCGAGCTTCTCGTAGACGACGCCGACGTAGCCGGTGACGACGACGGGCCTGGCGGGCAGCCGCAGCGCGGCCAGACCGTGCAGCATCGCCTGGACGGCTCCCCCGACGAGGGCGAGCACGACGACGTCGTAGTCCTCGTCCCGGACCGTGTGCAGGAATTCGACGGCCGTCACCTCGCGCACCCGGTCGGCGTCGATACCGACGTCGCCGACCTCGGCAAGCTGGCGCGGGGTCGGGGTGGCCCGGCCGCGCAGCAGCAGTCCGCTGATCTCGACGCGCTGTGCCGAGGTCCCGGACGCGCCGGCGGTGAGGCGGCGCGCGGTGAGCGCGCCCCATTTCCAGCGGGTGTCGGAGTCGGCGAGTACGGCTACCCGGAGGGCGGTCGTCTTTTCGGTACGTGGGGGCACGTCCCAGAACTTAGGAAGGCATTTTGATTCGCGGCCCAACGTGACGGCAACAGCTGGTTAACAGCCCGACGACGCTTGGCGAATCGCCCGCGCAAAAGCCCCACACGGGGCAAGGGATCGACCGGTTCATCATTTCGACATTCTTCGTTCACCTGCCGTCCTTTCCGGGGCCAAGGCAAATGACGGGCCTCCGCCTAGCGTGTGACGCGTGGTTAAGCTCTCCGTCATCGTGCCGTTCTACAACGTGCGGACATATGCCCCCGATACCTTGCGAAGTCTGCGGGCCAATGCTCGAAATGATTTCGAATTCATCTTCGTCGACGATTGTTCGACCGACGGGACTCTGGAGATCCTCCAGCGCGCCGAGCGCGAGATCCCCGGTGCCGTCCTGGTCAGACACGAGAAGAACGGGGGCCTGGCCACCGCACGCAACACGGGAATCGATGCGGCGCGCGGCGAGTACCTCACCTTTCTCGACGGCGACGACTGGGTCGTTCCCGGCCACTACGAGCGGCTGCTGGCCGCCGTCACGGATCTGGGGTGCGACTTCGTCCGCACGGACCATGTGCAGTTCACGGACCGGACGCGCACCGTCCATCAGGTCCCGCACGGTCTGCGCAACACCGTCATGCGGCCGCGCGACGTAATCCTGCCGTCCGACCGGTCGACGCCCGTGGACTACGCCTACGCCTGGGCCGGTGCGTATCACCGCAGGCTCGTGGAGTCGGGGCTGCTCCGCTTCCGGGACGGGCTGCGCACGGCCGAGGACCGGCCCTGGATCTGGCGCCTGCACCGCGAGGCCGAATCGTTCGCGGTGGTCGGCCTGCCGGGGGTCTTCTACCGGCGCGGGGTGGCGTCGTCACTCACCCAGATCGGCGACGTGCGCCAGCTCGACTTCATCCGGGCCTTCGACCAGGTGCTCGAAGAGACGGCGCGGGATCCGGAGGCGGACCGGCTGCTGCCGAAGGCGGTGCGCACCTATTGCGCGGTCATGGCGCACCACTTGGAATCCATCGAAAGGTTCGAACCAGCAGTGGCACGGAAATTGCGCTCCATGAGTGCGGCTTCTCTGCGGCGCATGCCCCAGGACATTCTCGCCGATACGCTGAATTCGCTGGGCGACCGCCGTGCGGGCCAGCTGCGCCGAGTACGCCGCCGTTCCGTTTCCCGGGAGGTCGCGGCCTGATGTCCGGCATGTACACCGCGCCGGTCGGCCGGTCCACCACCCAGATCTTCTCCGCGTGCACGCAGTACGCCGCCGCCACACTCGTCGCGGCATTGCGCGCGGGCCAGTTCGGTCCGCGCTCGGAGCACCGGCGCATCCTCGTCGTGAGCGACACCTCGCCTTCTCCCGAACTGGGCACACCGCTCCATCGCAGGCCCGGATTCGAGAAACTGGAGTCCGAATTCGACACGGTGCATTCCTGGAACGACTTCATCCGGCCGTTCCACCCGGCGGGCTGGTCGCCCCGGGAACAGGACGCCTCGCTGTGGGAGCGGGCTGTACGCCGGGCGTGGCACCTCGGCGACGAACCGGTCGAGATCGCCTGCGAGTCCATCCAGGCCAACCCCTCCCAGGCCCTCGCGGTGATCTTCGGCGACAGCCCGGTGCACATCTACGCCGACGGGCTGATGAGCTACGGGCCGACCCGCAGCAAGCTCGACCAGCTGGTCGGCACCCGCATCCGCCGGCTGCTCCACCTGGACCTGGTGCCGGGCCTGCGGCCGCTGCTGCTCACCGAGTTCGGCGTCGCGTCGGAGATCGTACCGACCGATGTCTTCCTGAAGGTGCTGGACGAGCTCGCCGGATCGGCGGACGTCCCCGGCCCCGACGGCGGCCCCGCCCCGGCCCTGCTGCTCGGCCAGTACCTCTCCACGCTGGGCATTCTCACGCCCCAGCAGGAGGAGGACCTGCATGCGCGGATGCTGCGCGGCGCCGTCGCCCTCGGCCACACCCGGGTCGTCTTCAAGCCGCACCCCAGCGCGCCCGCCCACTGGGCGCGGTCGCTGGAGCAAGAGGCGGAACGGCTCGGCGCCGACCTCACCGTTCTCGACAGCCCGGTCCTCGCCGAGACGCTGTTCGAAACCATGCGTCCTGCCCTGGTCGTCGGCTGCTTCTCCACCGCGCTGCTGACGGCCGCCTCGTTCTACGGGCTCCCGGTCGCCCGCGTCGGCACCGGCCCCCTGCTGGAACGGCTCGCCCCGTACCAGAACAGCAACCGCATCCCGCTGACGATCGTCGACGCGCTCCTGCCCGACCTGGAGGACCCGTCCGCGGTCACCGGCTGGTCACTGCCCTCCGCCGAAGAGGTCCGGGGCGAGCCGACCGGCCTGCTCAGCGCGGTCGGCTACGCCATGCAACCGCAGATCCAGGCCGCGCTGCGCCCTGAGGCCGAGCGGTATCTCACAGGGCACCGCGACAACCTCTGGCGATACTTCAAACGGCGTCGGCTGACCGCGCTGGGGCTGCCCGGAGCCCTACCCGCACAGCTCGCGTTCATCCCGCACAACGCGACGGTGCGCCGGATCGCCCGCAAGGCCCGCACCCTGAAGCGGGCGGCGGCGGGCTGACCCGCCCTGCCGTCGGACGAGGTGGTCAGCGGGCCGTCCGTGCTCCGCCGCCGCGATGACGGCGATCCTCCGGCCGTCCCCGGCACGGCAGCAGCCCGGCCGTCCGTCCGCCGAGCGGCCCGGGGCGGCCGGTTCCAGATTCCACACGTCCCGGTCCGTTCCGGGAGAGGAGCATCACCGTGGCCGAAGCGCCCACGAAAACCCGGTCCGCTGCGGCTGCCGCGATACCCGCCCCGTCCGCACCCCCCGCCCCGCGCAATCCGCGCTCCGGCGCGGGCGCAGGCCGGATGCGGGCGCTGGACGGACTGCGCATCCTGGCCGCCCTCATGGTCTGCCTGTACCACTTCGCGGGGAAGGACGGCCCGGTCGCCCAGTCCTGGGGGCAGTCGCCGGGCCAGATGTTCCCGACCCTCTCCCAGGCGGCCGTCTACGGCTGTCTCGGCGTGCAGTTCTTCTTCGTCATCAGCGGCTTCGTCATCTGCATGAGCAGCTGGGGGCGCTCGCTGGGCGACTTCTTCCGGTCCAGGGTCGCCCGCCTCTACCCGGCGTACTGGGCCGCGATCATCCTCGTGACGGCGGCCGCGATCGTCCTGCCGGTCGTCGTGAGACCACTGCGCTCGGACGAACTGCTGCTCAACCTGACGATGCTGCAGCAGCCCATGGGCGCGGACCGGGTGCTGGGCGTGTGCTGGACGCTCTGGGTCGAGCTGCGCTTCTACGTGCTGTTCGCGCTCTTCGTCGTCTGGCGCGGCGTCACCTACCGCAGAGTGGTGACCTTCTGCTGCCTGTGGACGTTCGCGGGGGTGCTCGCCCGGGTCGCCCAGACCCCGCTGACGGACGAACTGGTCATGCGCGACCACGCGCCGTTCTTCATCGGCGGCCTGGCCCTGTACCTGATCCACCGGTACGGCAGCGACCTGCTGCTGTGGGGAATCGTCGTGATGAGCTTTCTCCTCGGCCAGCGCTACTCCGTGACCGCGCTCTGGCACCCGGGCATGGACGGCGACTTCCACCGCTCCCCGTACGTGATCCAACTGATCGTCGCCGCCGCCTTCCTCTCGGTCGCAGCGGTGGCGCTGGGGTGGCTGCGCTGGGCGAACTGGCGCTGGCTCACGGTCGCCGGCGCCCTGACCTACCCGTTCTACCTGGTGCACGAACATCTCGGCTGGTTCGCCATCCGGATCCTGCACCGCGGCTGGGGCCTGCCCCCGGTCCCCACACTGTTCGGCGCGGTCGGCTCGCTGCTGATCCTCGCCTGGCTGATCCACCGGTACGTGGAGAAGCCGGTCGGCCCGCGCCTGAAGCGAGCCATGACCACCCAGAGCGCCCGGTTGCACGCGGCGTTGCGCCTGGGGGCGTGAGCAGGGGCGTAACGGGGTGGCCGTGCCGACGGGGGCGCCTGACCGGCGGACACCCTGGACTGAGCTCCCGGCGCCGAGAACGACGACCCCGACAAGGACCCGCGCGCGGCACCGACGGCACCATCCACAACACCGGCGAGACCACCCAGGGCAGTGGCATCTGGCGCCCCTGGCAGCAGCCGTCGTCCGAGGCCGCCGCCACCGTGCCGACCACCTTCACCTACACCACCAGCAACGGCCCGACCTGGGCCTACACCTTCCGTACCGCCGACAACCAGACCCGCATCTACCAGGTCCAGCCGAGCTTTGCGCGCACCGCCGCAAGCACCGCGCAGGACGCACCCCGGTTCCAGGCCCGGGCCCTGCCCAAGCCGTCCGACAACTGATCCGAGGCGTGGGGGCGGGGCCGAGAGGGCGGCGCCGCCCCCGTCCTGACCGTCTGTGCCGGGACGCGGTGGCCCGCAGCTACCCGTTCGGCCCGCACCCGCAGAGTGAACGACCTGGGCAAGCGTCCAGGAGGCGTCCGCGGGCCGGGCCGGCGCCTCTTCGACATCTTCCGCGGCCCGCACTTCACGCTGCCGGCGGTCGGCACGGACACCGAACTCCCGGCGTCCGGCGGCGACCTGGTCCGCGTGCGCCGCACGGAAGCCTACGAGGCTTACGGAAAGGGCCTGTTCCTCATCCGCCCCGACGACTGCACCGGCTGGGCGGGCAAGGACACCTCGGGCCTGGCCGCGTACCTGGCCCCGCTCGGCGTCGCCGCGGCCGCACACCGCTGAGCGAGAGCTTCGCCGCGGTCACACGCTGCTGAGCGAGAGCTTCGCCGCGAACCCCAGGAACAGCAGACCGGCCGCCGAAGTGGCTCCCGCCGACAGCCGCTTGCGGCGGCGGAACGCGGCGGACAGGCGGGTGCCGCCGAATATCAGCATCGACAGATAGAGGAAGCTGGCGATCTGCAGCAGGGTGCCCAGCACCAGGAAGGACAGCGCCGGGTAGGCGTAGCCGGGGTCGACGAACTGCACGAAGAACGAGATCAGGAACAGGATCGCCTTCGGGTTGAAGAGGCTGACCACCAGCGCCCGCCGGTACGGCCGCTCCATCGCCGCGGCGGTCTCGGCTCCGGCGCTCTCCTCGGTCAGCTCGGCCATCCGCCGGTGCCGCTCGCGCCACATGGTCACCGCGGCCCGCAGCATGCCGATCGCCAGCCAGGTCAGATAGCCCGCACCCGCGAACTTGACGACGGCGAACAGCACCGGCGTCGTCTGCAACAGCGACGAGGCCCCCAGCGCGGACAACGTCATCAGCACGGTGTCCCCGGTCCACACCCCGGCCGCCGCCACATAGCCGGTCCGCACACCGCGCCGGGCGGCGACGGACAGCACGTACAGCGAATTCGGCCCCGGCAGAAGAACGATCAGCACCAGGCCGGCGAGATAGGTCGGAAGATCGGTGACACCCAGCATGAAACGGAGTGTCGCACGCGGGTACGACACTCCGTTCGGGGGGTTCGGGGAAATCCGGTCAGGCCTCGTCGCCGTCGAGGAGGCGGTCCACCGAGAGCTTCATCTCGACACCGACCACGTCCGGCACGGTGAACGACGTCCCGCGCTTGTGGGGCACCTTGTTCTTGTACTCGCCGCCCCGCGGGTCACTGCAGAGCAGCACCTGGTCATGCTTGCGATCGGCCACGACGTAGACCGGAATGCCCGCCTGGGCGTAGTCCTCGACCTTGGGGCCGAGGTCGTCCGCCCAGTTGGTCGAGGTCACCGCCACCACCATGCGGAAGGCATGGGCGGCGTAGCAGTTCTTCATGACATGAGCGTCCTTGATATCGGCCTCGACAACCGACAGGTCAGAGCTCATCCGGGGCCATGGACATTCAGCGAGAGATCACTCCCGCGGGCGGACATCACTTCAGAACGCAACCGTAGGCACATAAGCCCCCCAAACCTCCCGCAGCGCATTGCACACCTCGCCCACCGTCGCCCGTGCCTTGAGGGCGTCCTTCATCGGGTACAGGACGTTGTCCGTGCCCTCGGCCGCCTTCTTCAGCCGGCCCAGCGCCTCGTCGACCACGCCCTGGTCGCGCTCGGCCCGCAGCTTCGCCAGCCGGGCCGCCTGCTGGGCCTCGATCGCGGGGTCGACGCGCAGCGGCTCGTACGGCTCCTCCTCGTCGAGCTGGAAGCGGTTGACGCCGACCACCACACGCTCGGCACTGTCGGTCTCCAGGGCGACGCGGTACGCGCTGCGCTCGATCTCGTTCTTCTGGAAGCCGCGCTCGATCGCGTTGACCGCACCGCCCATGTCCTCGACCTTGAGCATCAATTCCAGGGCGGCAGCTTCGACATCGTCGGTCATCTTCTCGACGACGTACGAGCCCGCGAACGGGTCCACGGTGGCCGTGACGTCCGTCTCGTACGCCAGGACCTGCTGGGTACGCAGGGCGAGGCGGGCGGACTTGTCGGTCGGGAGGGCGATCGCCTCGTCGAAGGAGTTGGTGTGCAGCGACTGCGTACCGCCGAGGACCGCGGCCAGGCCCTGGACGGCGACGCGCACCAGGTTGACCTCGGGCTGCTGGGCGGTGAGCTGGACGCCCGCGGTCTGGGTGTGGAAGCGCAGCATCAGCGACTTGGGGTTCTTCGCGCCGAACTCCTCCTTCATCACCCTCGCCCAGATCCGGCGGGCGGCACGGAACTTGGCGACCTCCTCCAGGATCGTGGTGCGGGCGACGAAGAAGAAGGAGAGACGCGGGGCGAAGTCGTCGACGTCCATGCCGGCCGCGACGGCGGTACGTACGTACTCGATGCCGTCCGCGAGGGTGAACGCGATCTCCTGCGCGGGCGAGGCCCCGGCCTCCGCCATGTGGTAGCCGGAGATCGAGATGGTGTTCCACTTCGGGATCTCGGCCCGGCAGTACTTGAAGATGTCGGCGGTCAGCCGGAGCGAGGGCCCCGGCGGAAAGATGTACGTGCCGCGGGCGATGTACTCCTTGAGGACATCGTTCTGGATGGTGCCGGTCAGCTTGTCCGCCGGGACGCCCTGCTCCTCACCGACCAGCTGGTACATGAGGAGCAGCAGCGCGGCGGGCGCGTTGATCGTCATCGAGGTGGAGACCTTGTCGAGCGGGATTCCGCCGAACAGGACCCTCATGTCGTCGATCGAGTCGATCGCCACCCCGACCTTGCCGACCTCGCCGGACGCGATCGCCGCGTCGGAATCGTGGCCCATCTGGGTGGGCAGGTCGAAGGCGACGGAGAGGCCCATCGTGCCGTTGGCGATCAGCTGCTTGTAGCGGGCGTTGGATTCCGTGGCCGTACCGAAACCTGCGTACTGACGCATCGTCCATGGCCGGCCGGTGTACATCGACGGGTAGACACCGCGCGTGAAGGGGTAGGCACCCGGCTCTCCCAGCTTGTCGTCGGGGTTCCACCCGTCGAGTGCGTCCGGCCCGTACACCGGCTCGATGGGCAGTCCCGACTCCGACTCGCGCGTCATCTGCTGTGCCTCCCGCTGAAGCTGCTCGACAAAGCTACTTACTGGTAACCAATGATTCCCGCGACGGACTGTAGCGGCGGGCACGAGACCGGTGGAGGTGCACGGGCTGGGACCTTGCTCACAGCCCTCCCCCACGACCCTCGCCGCCGCTCTCCCCATCATGCGCGGGCTTTGGCAACCGGGCAGAGCGGGAATCCGTCCAATGGGACACCGGAGAAACCCGGAGAAGCAGGGGGCCGAGATGATACGCAGCATCACCGGAAGCACGTCACGGCGCAGGGCGCGGGTCAGGACACGGGGTTGGGCGGGGACCACGGCCACGGCGGCGCTCGCCGTTCTCGCCATGACCACCGCGACCGCCGGCTGCAAGGCACAGCCCGCCGACAGCGCGTCCGCGGCCCCGTCGTCACCGCCCCGGGCCACGGCGACCGACGACGCCAAGCCCCCGGCGGCGCAGTCGCCCTCACCGGACGCACCGTCGTCGTCCCCGAAGGCCACCGCGACGCCCACGCCGAAGCCGGACCCGCAGGGCACGACGCTGATGGCGAGCGGTTCCGAGGGCAAGCAGGTGCGGGAACTGCAGGCCCGGCTGCGGCAGATCGGCCACTTCGACCGCTCCCCCACCGGCTACTACGGCACCGTCACGGTCGCCGCCGTCCAGTCCTTCCAGGGCAAGCGCGGCCTCTCCCGTACGGGCAGGACGGACACCGTCACCTGGCAGAAGCTGCTCGGCATGACGCACGCGCCGACGGCCGCCGAGCTGAATCCGCCGACCACCCGGCCCGTCACCAAGCCGGACAAGCGCTGCATGACGGGCCGGGTGCTCTGCATCAGCAAGAACAGCCGGACGCTGTCATGGATGATCGACGGCCGCGTCGTCTCGTCGATGGACGTCCGTTTCGGCTCCCAGTACACGCCGACCCGCGAAGGCACCTTCTCCGTCTACTGGAAGTCACGGCACCATGTGTCGACGATCTACCACACGGCCATGCCGTACGCGATGTTCTTCAGCGGCGGCCAGGCGGTGCACTACTCGGCGGACTTCGCGGCCCGTGGCTACAGCGGCGCCTCGCACGGCTGCGTCAATGTCCGCGACGAGGGAAAGATCGCCTCGCTCTTCGCCCAGGTGAGGACGGGCGACAAGGTCGTCGTCTACGGGTAGGGCCTGCCCGGCCGGAAGGAAAGGGGCGCGGACGGGACCGGGGGAACGTGTCCCGCCCGCGCCAATGCGCTGAGCCGCAGGTACGGGGGGAACCCCGGCTCTGTGCGCTGCCGATGACCAGTCGGCTCACTCTGTACTGCGCCGTGGCCTCGAAAAACGTCACACCTGGTGGTGGACGGCTTGAAAGGGACTGGCGCGCGCGGCTCTCAGCCGGGTGATCCGACGGCACCGAGGGACGCCCGGTCCGCTGCCGGCGAGGAGACCGTGGTCGAGGGCGACGGCGGGGTGGTGAACCGGATCGCCGGGAGCGTGTTGGAGCCGCCGCTGTCCCCGTTCGAATCCTCGTCGTTGCTCTGCTCGCCGTCGCTGTCGCTGCCGGGACTGTTCTGACCGTCCGCGTTCTTGGCAATCATGCGGTCGCAGAACCGGTCCAGATTGCGGGCGCCCTTCGCCAGCGCTTCGAGATACCGTCTGCGGTCGTCGTCCAGCTTGCCTTTGCGGTAGTCCCGGCAGGCCTTGAGCGTCTTGGCGTACCAGTCGCCGGAGTTGCCGTTCCCGGAGCCGTCGGGCTGCTTGCCGTTCTCGGTGCCGTTCGGGGTTCCGCTCGCGGTGCCGTCGGGCTTCCGGTTGTCGTCGCCCTTGCGGTCCTCGCCCTTGCCGGTTCTGCCGTTGTCCCGGTCACCGGTGGGGGCGGAGGGATCCGCCGGGGGTGTGGAGGGCCCCGTCTCAGGGGAGGCGGGCGGCTGTGCGGACGGGCTCTCGTCGGTGACGGCCCCCGAGCCGAGCTCCTCGGGCGTCGCCGCGGCGGAGACGGAGGTCGCCGGTACGGGGGCGTGCCCGCCGAACGGTCCGGGGAGCATCCCGGTGCTCGCGGCCACGGCCACCCCGCCGAGCGCGCAGCCCGCGAAGGAGGCGACCAGGCCGAAGCGGATGGGCCGGCTCCAGCCCAGGGAGCGGGTACGGCCGGAGCCCGCGGAGGACGAGGGGCGGTGCGGGGCGAAGCCGCCGGAGGCGGGCCGGATGTGCACCGGTTCGAGTGTGTCGGCCGGTGCCGGTTCGCCCGTCTTCTCGGCGTACCCCTTCACCTGCGGGTTCGCCGCCCGTGTCCGTGCGCGCGCGGATTGCGCGGCGGTGCGGAAGGCGGCGAGCGCCGCGGCCTCGCCCGGCAGTTCGCCGGTGGCCGGGCGGGCGGCCCGTGCGGCAGCCTCCAGCACTGCCGCGAGCCCTTCCGCTTCTGTACGCGACTGACCGCCCACGGGATCGACCGGTTCGCCGCGGAGCAATCTCTCCGCCGCGTCCTTGTCAAGCCATTCGTAGTGCTCGTCGGCCATCACATGTCCTTCTGCGTCCACGGACGCGAATGCGTCACACCGGCCGGTGCCGCCGAACCGTTGTGGGAGGGGCGCTGGGCGGGCACGGCGCCGAGTTCCGCCGTCCGACCTGCCGCGCTTGTGCGAGGGGCGGGCGGATCCGCCGGATCGCCCGCGGGAACACGGTCCGCGGCGATGCCCGCACCGCCTTCGGCACGGCCGTCGCCGCCCTCGACGGCCCCGTCATCGGGGCGGCCGCCGGCGTTGTCCGCGTCGTCCGTGCGCAGCAGTTCGGCCAGCCGCTTCAGCCCCCGGTGCGCCGCGGTGCGTACCGCCCCCGGCCGCTTGCCCAGCGTCTGGGCCGCGCTCTTGGCGTCCAGGCCGACGACCACCCGCAGCACCACGGCCTCGGCCTGGTCCTGGGGCAGCTGGGCGATGAGCGACATCGTACGGCCGGTGGCCAGGGCCTCCATCGCCTCGTCGGCGGTGTCGGACTCGGCCGGCTTCTCCGACAGCTCCGACTCGTCGCCGCCGATCGCGGGGCGCCTGCCGCGCATCCGCAGATGGTCCAGGGCACGGTTGCGGGCTATCCGTGCCGCCCAGCCGCGGAAGCGGTCGGCGTCGCCGCTGAACCGGTCGAGGTCGCGCGCTATCTGCAGCCAGGACTCGGACGCCACGTCCTCGGCGTCCGGATCCCCCACGAGTGTCCGTATGTAGCCCAACAGTCGCGGCTGTACAGCGCGGTACACAGTACGGAAGGCGTCTTCGTCCCCGTCCTGTGCCGCGAGCACCGCGGCAGTGAGCTCCGCGTCGTCCCCCAGCACTCCCTCAACCTGCCCTGCTGTCCCGAATCGCAGCTGGTCATCACTGCCGCGCCACCCTGCGCGACTCAGCACGCTACGTCCTTCGCGGGGGTCACGTCCATGACTTGTACAACCTGCAACATTCCTCCGACACAGGGCGGTGTGACAGAAAACGCAGCGACGGCGCTGAGAAGAGTACGGGGTCGTCCTACGGCCCCGCGGAAGACGACCGGGGCCTCTCCTGTGGGGGGTGGCGGCCCCGGTCGTCCTCTTTCCCCCTCGGTTCTCTCTGTTCGGCCGGGCCGGGATCCCGTCCAGCGCCGTTCCCGGAGGATGCCCCTCCTACCCGGTGACGGACCGGTCGGCGATTCAGTCGACAGCGGTCCTGCCCTTGCCGTCGCTCCCGGTCTTGCTTCCCTCGGCGGCGGCAGAGTCCTGATCGTCCTGCCCGACGGAGTGCCCCACAGGGGCACGCCCGCGGTCCGAGCGTTTTGCGCTGCCGGGCTCGCGTCAGCGGGAGGCTTCGATTCCCCAGGCGGCGGCTCGGGCGGCGGCGGCCGCGCGGTTGGGGAGGTCGAGCTTGGCGAGGATGTGCTCGATGTGGGTCCCCACGGTGCGCGGCGCGATGTACAGCCGCTCGGCGATCTCCCGGTTGGTGCGGCCGGCGGTCAGTTCGGCCAGCACCTGGAGCTCCCGTGGCGAGAGTCCGCCAGGCCGCCGCGCGGTCGGGTGCCGCACGTCCGCGGCGGGGTCGGCCGCGGCGAGGGCCTCGGGCGGCGGGCCTGCGTGGGGGGCGACGGCCGCGGCGAGGGCCTCGGTGAGCAGCGTGACCACGGCGCGCGCCGGATCGGGCGTGCGCCGCGGCCGGCGGGTGCTGACGTTCAGCATGCCGACGTACCGGCCGTCGGCGGCGAAAAGGCACTGGGCCACGCCGTCCTCGATGCCGAGGGGACACAGCACCTCCTGGAAGCCCGGGGATGCCGCCAGGAGCTGCCCGGGGACGTCCCTGAGCCAGAGACCGCCTCGGGCCGGGCTGCGGAGCACGGGGAACACCGGGTCGTGGTGGAGGCGGGTCTCGATGTAGGCCGTGGCATCGTCCGGGTAGCTCCCGGCCAGGGTGGTGTGGCGCCGACGCAACGGATCCCACCGGGCCAGGGAGGCGTGGTCGTACTCCATCACCTCCGACAGCGCCGCCAGGACCGTGTCGACGCCGCTCGCGCCGCTCGTGGCGCTCCTGGCGGCCTCACGGACATGGACGGCCGCGTCCAGGATGTCCGCCCCGCTCCGCTCCGCTGCCATCCTCCAAGGATGATCATGTGCCCGGAATAGGTCAATCGCGAAGCGTGTCGTGCACGACCTGCCCGTCCACGACGGTGAGGACGACGGGCATCTCCGGGATGTCGTGGGGGTCGGCGGTGAGCAGATCCCCGTCGAGCACGCAGAGGTCGGCGACCTTGCCCGGCTCCAGGGAGCCCTTCCAGTCGTCGGCGAAGTCCTGCCAGGCCGCGTCGATCGTGTACGTGCGGATCGCCTCGGCCAGGCCGATGCACTGCTCGGGGCCGCTGACCCGGCCGGCGGCCTTCGACTCGCGCAGCATCATGGTGGCGACGCCCTGGCGCCAGTCCGGGGACGTGACGGGGGCGTCGGACCCGCTCGCGACCCGCACGCCGGCGTCGATGGCATCGCGGTAGGGCCATGCGTACGCGGCCCGCTCGGCGCCGACGAACTCCTCCTCCATGTCGGCGACGGTCCACTTGATGGTGGGGTTCATGTTGACGCCGAAGCCGTGCGCGGCCAGCACCTTCATGCTGTGCGCGGTGAGGAAGTCGCCGTGGATCACGTAGTGGCGGGCGTCGGGCCGCGGGTGCTCGGCCATGGCCGCGGCGAAGGCGTCCGCGACGGTGTCGCAGGCCCGGTCGCCGGTGACGTGGACGCCCAACTGGTGCCCGGCGGCGTGGGCATGCCGGATCATGGCATCGATCTCGGCGGTCCGCTCGGCGTCGGTCTCGCCGCCGACGCAGAGGGAGCCGCAGCCGCCGCCTACGTACGGCTCGTGCATCCAGGACGTCTTGTTGGGGACGATGCCGTCGGCGAAGATCTTGACCCCGAGGATCGCGAGGCGGCGCGGATCGGCGTCGCCGGGCTTGCCGAGCGCGGTGAGGGTGCGGGCGAACTCCTCGGCGGTGCCGGCCATACCGGTGGGCAGGAGCAGGACGCCGAGGCGGGCGGTCAGTTCGCCGTCGGCCAGCAGCCGGCGGTAGACGTCGAGGGTTTCCGCACCGAGCGCACCCCGCATGATGCCGTCGCCGCCGGGGCCGAGTCCGGGCTCCGTGTAGCTGGTCACGCCGAGCCGGGCGAGCGTGGCGAGGGTCGACCTGATCGCGCCGGTCCGCTCCTGCCGACTGAGCGGCGGCAGCGCGTTCTGGACGAGTGCCTGGGCCCCCTCGTGGAGCAGCCCGGTCGGCTCCCCGGCTTCGTCCACGACGATGGCCCCGCCGGGCGGCGCGGCAGTGTCCCGGTCCACCCCGATGAGCTCCAGCGCCTTGGAGTTGACCCAGGTGGCGTGCCCGGAGAAGGAGTAAAGGACGACGGGGTGGTCCGGGCTCACAGCGTCGAGGTCACGCCGCGAGGGCAGCCGCGACGGATCAAAGACGCACTCGTCGAGGTAACCGGTGTCCCAGCCGTGCCCCGTGATCCACTGCCCGCCCGGAACCCGCCCGACGGCCTCCCGTACCGCCTCGGCCACGTCCGCGAGGGAGGACACGGCGGGATGGCCGAGGTCGAGGGAGAGCGGCGGCGTCGACATGCCGAAGGCGCATCCGTGCAGATGGGAATCGTTGATACCGGGAAGCAGCGTCGCCCCTCGCAGGTCGACGACGCGGGTGCCGGGTCCGACGAGCGGCGCGACGTCGTCCCGCCCACCGACAGCACTGATGACCCCACCGGTCACCGCCAGGGCCGAGGCGACGGAGAACTCCGCATCGACCGTGACCACCCGCCCGCCGAGAAACACCAGATCCGCATACGTGTCCACAGAAGGGTCCTTTCCAAAACCGGGCGCACCACGGCCACCCGCGAACGATCTCCCGAGGACTATGGCCACGCCCCCGCCCCCCGCACATCGGTCATCCCACCGATACGCGCTCTCGCAATGGCAGGCTGACGCCTCGTGCTCGGGATCGTGCCGGGCTTCGGGAGGGCATGGGGCGCATCGCGGTTCGGATCCGGATCGGACCGCCCCTGGCCCCGTAGCACCCGGGCCGCCCGCCTCATTCACACACACGCTGGAGCCCCTCGGTCCGACCCGAGGGGCTCCAGCTCTGTGCGGAGCCTTTCGGGTCAGGCCCGGCCGCGGGCCTGGCGCGACACCACCGCGCGCAGCACCCGGCGGCCCTCGGTCGACAGGTCGACCACCCGGCGCAGGGCGGCACCGCTGCCCACCGTGCCCGTGGTCTCCGCGAGGGTCTCCAGGATCTGGATCTGGCGACGCAGTTCACCGGCGAGAAGCGGACCGGCGCCTTCCGGGCCTTCGGTGCGGCAGCGGTTCAGCAGTTCGATGCGGTCCTCGGACTCGGCCTCGTCCCCGCCCTGGGCATCGAACCGGCAGTGGGTCTTCAGCGCGGCAAGCGAACAGGCATCAGCCCACTCGCGCAGCTCCGGCGCCGCCCGGTCCACGGGTGCCTCGCCCAGCAGCTTCCGGATCTGTGGCGCCGCCCCCTCCGTAACGGCCGCGGCATCCAGCGCCGCGCGGACCGCCGCGAGGCGGTCGGGCCATCCTGAGCCGTCCGCGCACCCCGCCCAGAGCGGGCGCAGCGGATCCGGATCGGCCCCGTCGGCGGGCTGCGGCAGGCAGCGGTCGAGGCAGGCGACCGCGCTCGCGGCCAGCCCCCGCTCGTCAGCGGCGGCGATCAGTTCCAGCAGGCTCATCGGCGTCTCCCGTCGGCCCGTCCTCGTGCGTGCACGCACGAGGATGCGGCGCTTCCCGTTACCGCATTCAGCGCCGAGTGACTCAAAATCGTCACCGCTGAGGCCGAATCACGTCCCTCAGTAGGTCTGGCCTGCTGACGGCTGTGCGCCGAGCGGATACACGCCGAGGGCCGCCCGCTCCCCCTGCATCCGGGTCAGCTTGCGTACGAAGAGGATCGCGAGCACCGCCGCCACGATGTCGAGGGCGTCGGACACCATCACCAGCCCCACCGCGTCGATGATCTCCTGCGTCTCCTCGGCCTTCATGTACTGCCGGGACGTGACCCAGGAGAAGGCCAGTGAGCAGACCCACGCCCCCCACCACCGATTCATCGGGGCGGCCGGGACCGTGCGCCAGCTGCCGTCGGTGTTGGTCTGGGCGCTCGCCGTCCAGATGCCGCCCGCGATCCGGCGCGGCAGCACCAGGTTGGCGACCGGGACGAACCAGGCGCCGACCGCCCAGCCGGGCGACATCGGCTGCACGCTCGGGTCGAACACCTCGGCGTTCATCCGCACGCGCCGGAACCAGATGATGAAGACGATGCCGGTGGCCAGGGTCGTGACGGCCTGCAGCACACCGGCGGACCCGTACAGATTGTCCGCCAGGGTCGCCTCCGCGTCGTCGTAGGTCGCGAAGTCGTTCTCCAGCCCGTTCGCGAGCAGGCTGCGGATGTTCAGCCCCGCTGCCACGGCAAGCAGGTCGGCCACGGCGACGACGGCCAGCAGGATGACGACGGCCTTCGCGAGCCCGTCCGGCGAGCGCAGATACTGCTGCGGAGCGACGAAGGCCGGGACCGGCGGCACCGGGGCCCCCGCCCCGGCCGGTCCGGCACAGAGAAGACAGCGTCCGTCCGCGGTGACCGGCGGTCTGAGACGACAGGTGGAGCACAGCACGATGTGAAACCCCCCAGGGTTCTGAGCCAGGAACGCAGGAACGCGCGCGTCTCCCCGGAGCGCGCGGCATGCGAACGTAACCTCGGCCCACCGCCCTGTCCACGGGGAATCCGGTCCGCCCCGCTCAGCCCACCCCGTCGATCCGCGCGGCCAGTGCCCGGAACTGATCCCAGCTCAGCGCCGGTTTGCCCGGGTTCCACAGCTTCTGGGCCGTCGCCCGCAGCGGCATCCGGATGCCCTGCGCCACCTGCGCCGGGGTCTGCGCCAGCGGGAGGTCGCCCCAGACCGCGAACCGGCCGCCCAGGATCTGGCCGGAGTAGCGCGCCGGGACAGGCTGGGTGCCGCGCAGGACGAGTGGGGTCCACTGCTCGTAGATCCGCTTGCCCGTGGGGTAGACGAAGTTGTTGGGCTGACCGAGTACGTAATAGAGGAACTCGTCGTTGAGGTTCACCACGCGTCGTCCCTCGCGCAGATACTCCTCCGGCAGCCGGGCGCCGTACTCCTTGCCCGTCCAGTACTCGACCTCGATGTCCTTGTCGGCATGGACGACTCCGTCGCGGAAGAAGCCGTCGTTCCAGGCCTTGGGCTGCTTGCCGTGCGGGCGCACCACCGCCGCGCGGTCGTTGAGCCAGCCGGTGGCGAGGTCCTTGATGCCGGCCTGTGGTCCGTATTTCTGCTGGGCGGCGCGTTGCAGCTGCGGGTACGAGGCGGCCGGGTCCTTCGCCATCAGGGCGCGGTACTCGTCGGCGCCGAGATGCCAGTACCGACCGCCGAACAACTCGGTGAACTCACCGAGGAGTTCATCGATGAGCTTCGCCGCCCCCGGATCGGAGATGTCGAGCGATCCGGTCGAGCGCACACCCGACGCATTGCGCAGCTGGAGGTCGGGGTGGGCGCGCAGGACCGCGCCCAGATGGCCGGGGGAGTCGATCTCGGGGACGACCTCGATGTGCAGCCGGCCCGCGAGTCCGAGGATCTGCCGCACCTCCGCCTTGGTGAGGTGCTGCGGCGAGACCACTTCGGGGTGCGTGTCGGACTGGATACGGAACGCCTGGTCGTCGGAGAAGTGCAGGCCGAGCTGGTTGAGCTTGAGGTCGGCCATCTCGCGCAGCCGGTCCTCGATCCAGGCGACGGTGTAGTACTTGCGGGCGATGTCGAGGTTGAGGCCACGCTGCGGCCGGTCGGGGCGGTCGCGTACCTCGCCCTCGGGCATTTCGCCGTCGGCGCGCACCGACTGCTTCAGGGTTCGGGTTCCGTAGAAGACACCGGCCTGGTCGGGGCCGCTGATCGTGACCCGTCCGTCGTGCGTTCTGAGGGTGTACGACTCCGGGGTGCCCTTGCCGGGAGTGAGGGCCAGCTCCACATCGCCCGCGCGGGCGGGGACGTCACCCCGGTAGCGGATCTTCAGTTCCCTGGCGAGCAGCTGACCCTCGTCCGCGAGCGTCCCGCTGCCGTCGGCGATCACGACCCCGGCGGCCGGGCCGGGCCGCCAGCCGGGGCCGCGGGCGGCAATGTGTTCGCGTACGGCGGGGATGGTGCGGGGCGGAGTGGAGAGCGGGTAGCTCCGGGTCGGCGAGGGGGCGGCCGAGGCGCGCGAGGAAGTGCGGGACTCCGACTCCCCCGCGAGTCCGCTGTCGGAGCTTTCCGGCCAGACGACGACGGCGATCGTCGCGGCAGCCGCCGCGGTGAGGACCGCACCGGCCACAAGAGCGCCGCGTGAGGGCGACATCGGTCAGAAACCTCCGGTATCGATGGGAAATAGAGCATAAGTCAGGAGATAGCCGGGCAATCTCCTTGAAATGCGGTCCAGCAGATGTTCCGAAACTCTCCCGTCCGGGTGAAGTTCGCGCATCCGTCGGACGACCGTTGCCCGGCCTCGCTACCTTTGAGGCACATTCGTCTCTCCCTTCACCCTGCATCCGCCTGGTCTCACCCGTCCCGCCCCACTCCAGGCTCACAGATGCCGTTGATTCGAGGAGCCCCACGCTGTCCAGGTCCAGCGAGTCCCACGCCGGCCTCCCGAAGCGACTGCGGCGACCGGCCACCCGGACGGCCGTACCCGTCCAGAACGCCGGTCCGGCACAGGACCGGGCCGACGCCCCGGAACTCGACCGCTTCAACACCGCACCATCCGCCGAGGCCGAGGCCGCCCTGCTGAACTGCTGCGGCAGCCGGCGCTGGGCCGTGCGGGTGGCCGCCCACCGCCCGTACCCCGACCTGGACGCACTGCTGGCCGCCGCCGACGAGGCGGGCTACGACCTGCCCCCGCCGGATCTCGCCGAGGCACTCGCCGCCGAGGTCTCCCCCGGACTGCACCACGCCGCGCCGTACTCCGCCCATCTGGCGCTCCGGGCCGCGCACGCGGCGTACGAGTGCCGCTTCGGTCATGTCTTCGTGATCTGCCTGGACGGATTCGAGCCTGCCGAACAGCCGGACCAGGTACTCGCCGGAATCCGGGCCAGGCTGGCCCACGACCCCGACCAGGAGCGGGTGGTCACCGCGGACGAGATGCGGCGACTCGCCCGGGGCCGCATCATCGAGCTGGTATCGGGTTCATAACGGAACGGTGCCGGTCAGCCCTGTCGACCAGTCCGTTCTAGCCCGTCCGTGGCTGTTTGATTGCCACTTTGATCACACCAGAGGCCCCCGCGCGAACGAACCGACAAAGCGTCGCTACGATGGCCGGGGCCGGTGGACCGTACCCGGCCGGGTCAGACCGACAGTCAAGCCGGCCGGCCCCAATCCCCGCTCCCGGAGGGTTCTTCCGTGCCGGCTGGAACGCTGTACCGCGGCCGGGAAGGCATGTGGTCCTGGGTGGCTCATCGAGTCACCGGTGTCCTCATTTTCTTCTTCCTGTTCGTACACGTCCTGGACACCGCTCTCGTCCGCGTTTCCCCCGAGGCCTACGACGACGTCGTGGCCACGTACAAGACGCCGATCGTCGCGCTCCTCGAATACGGCCTGGTGGCCGCCATTCTCTTCCACGCGCTGAACGGTCTCCGCATCGTCGCCGTGGACTTCTGGGCCAAGGGCCCGCGCTACCAGAAGCAGATGCTCTGGTCCGTCGTGGGTGTCTGGGTCGTGCTGATGGTCGGGGCCCTGTACCCCGTCCTCGGCCACGCCGTACGCGAAGTCTTCGGGAGCTGAGGCCAATGTCCACCGAGTCCTCCGCCGCGATCGGCTCCGTCGAGGGCGTCCGCCTCTACGACGTCGACCACCCGGCTCCGGTCATCGAGCCGCCGCGCAAGCGGACCGGCAAGACCCCCAAGGGTTCGCGCACCAACTTCGAGATGTACGCCTGGCTCTTCATGCGCCTGTCGGGCATCGTCCTGGTCGTCCTGGTCCTGGGCCACCTGCTGATCCAGCTGGTGCTGGACGGCGGCGTCTCCAAGATCGGCTTCGCCTTCGTGGCGGGCCGCTGGGCCTCGCCGTTCTGGCAGGTCTGGGACCTGGCGATGCTGTGGCTGGCCATGCTGCACGGCGCCAACGGCCTCCGTACGGTCATCAACGACTACGCCGAACGGGACAACACCCGCTTCTGGCTGAAGATGCTGCTGTACACCGCCACGGTGTTCACCGTCCTGCTGGGCACGCTGGTGATCTTCACCTTCGACCCGAACATCCGCTAGGCGCCGGGCCAGAGGGACCAGAGGAAATCATGCAGATCCACAAGTACGACACCGTCATCGTCGGCGCCGGCGGCGCCGGCATGCGCGCGGCCATCGAGTCCACGAAGCGCAGCCGTACCGCCGTGCTCACGAAGCTCTACCCGACCCGCTCCCACACGGGCGCCGCGCAGGGCGGCATGGCCGCCGCGCTCGCCAACGTGGAAGAGGACAACTGGGAGTGGCACACCTTCGACACGATCAAGGGTGGCGACTACCTGGTCGACCAGGACGCCGCCGAGATCCTGGCGAAGGAGGCCATCGACTCCGTTCTCGACCTGGAGAAGATGGGCCTGCCGTTCAACCGCACGCCCGAGGGCAAGATCGACCAGCGTCGCTTCGGCGGCCACAGCCGTAACCACGGCGAGGCCCCGGTCCGCCGGTCCTGCTACGCCTCGGACCGCACCGGCCACATGATCCTCCAGACGCTCTACCAGAACTGCGTCAAGGAGGGCGTGGAGTTCTTCAACGAGTTCTACGTCCTGGACCTCCTGCTCCAGGAGGACCCCGAGACCGGGCTGAAGAAGTCCGCGGGCGTCGTCGCGTACGAGCTGGCGACCGGCGAGATCCACGTCTTCCAGGCGAAGGCGATCATCTTCGCCTCCGGCGGCACCGGCAAGTTCTTCAAGGTGACGTCCAACGCGCACACCCTGACCGGTGACGGCCAGGCCGCCGCCTGGCGCCGCGGCCTGCCGCTGGAGGACATGGAGTTCTTCCAGTTCCACCCGACGGGCATCTGGCGCATGGGCATCCTGCTGACGGAGGGCGCCCGTGGTGAGGGCGGCATCCTCCGCAACAAGGACGGCGAGCGCTTCATGGAGAAGTACGCGCCCGTCATGAAGGACCTCGCCTCCCGTGACGTCGTGTCCCGCTCCATCTACACGGAGATCCGTGAGGGCCGCGGCTGCGGTCCCGAGGGCGACCACGTCTACCTCGACCTCACGCACCTGCCGCCGGAGCAGCTGGACGCCAAGCTCCCGGACATCACCGAGTTCGCGCGTACGTACCTCGGCATCGAGCCCTACACGGACCCGATTCCGATCCAGCCGACCGCGCACTACGCCATGGGCGGCATCCCGACCAACGTCGAGGGCGAGGTGCTGGCCGACAACACCACCGTCGTCCCGGGCCTGTACGCCGCCGGCGAGGTCGCGTGCGTCTCGGTGCACGGCGCCAACCGTCTGGGCACCAACTCGCTGCTCGACATCAACGTCTTCGGACGCCGCTCGGGCATCGCCGCCGCCGAGTACTCCGCGAAGAACGACTTCGTCGAGCTTCCCGAGAACCCGGCGCAGATGGTCGTCGACCAGGTCGAGCGGCTGCGCAACTCGACGGGCACCGAGCGGGTCTCGACGATCCGTCTGGAGCTGCAGGAGTGCATGGACGCCAACGTGATGGTGTTCCGTACCGAGCAGACCATCAAGACGGCCGTCGACAAGATCGCCGAGCTGCGCAAGCGCTACCTCAACGTGTCCATCCAGGACAAGGGCAAGCGGTTCAACACGGACCTCCTGGAGGCCATCGAGCTGGGCAACCTGCTCGACCTTGCCGAGGTCATGGCGACCTCCGCGCTGGCCCGTAAGGAGTCCCGCGGCGGTCACTACCGCGAGGACTACCCGAACCGCGACGACGTCAACTTCATGCGCCACACCATGGCGTACCGCGAGGTCGCCGACGACGGCACCGAGTCGATCCGGCTCGACTACAAGCCGGTCGTCCAGACCCGCTACCAGCCGATGGAGCGTAAGTACTGATGGCTACCCCGACTATGGACAAGGTGGAAGCGGAGTCCGCCGCCTCCCCGTACATCACGGTCACCTTCCGGATCCGCCGCTTCAACCCCGAGGTCTCCGACGAGGCCCAGTGGCAGGACTTCCAGATCGAGATCGACCCGAAGGAGCGTGTTCTCGACGCCCTTCACAAGATCAAGTGGGAGGTCGACGGCACGCTGACGTTCCGTCGCTCCTGCGCGCACGGCATCTGCGGCTCCGACGCGATGCGGATCAACGGCAAGAACAGGCTCGCCTGCAAGACGCTGATCAAGGACATCAACCCGGAGAAGCCGATCACGGTCGAGGCCATCAAGGGCCTCACGGTCCTCAAGGACCTCGTGGTCGACATGGACCCGTTCTTCCAGGCGTACCGCGATGTCATGCCCTTCCTCATCACCAAGGGGAACGAGCCGACCCGCGAGCGTCTGCAGTCCGCCGAGGACCGCGAGCGATTCGACGACACCACCAAGTGCATCCTGTGCGCCGCGTGCACGTCCTCGTGCCCGGTGTTCTGGAACGACGGCCAGTACTTCGGCCCGGCGGCGATCGTCAATGCGCACCGCTTCATCTTCGACTCGCGTGACGAGGGCGGCGAGCAGCGTCTGGAGATCCTCAACGACCGTGACGGTGTGTGGCGTTGCCGCACCACCTTCAACTGCACGGACGCCTGCCCGCGTGGCATCGAGGTCACCAAGGCGATCCAGGAGGTCAAGCGGGCGCTGATCACGCGCCGCTTCTGACCGCCACCGGCGCACCGGTTGCATCCGAGGCCCCGTTCTCCGCACGAACACTGCGGGAAGCGGGGCCTCTTGCTGCATCGCTCGGGTCTTGACGGTACGGTCATGCGGAACCGGACACCGGTTCGCCGCCTCCGGCGCAGCAAGGCACGGGGCGCACAGGCTTGATCGAAAGCGGGGAACGTTGAGCGATCCGAATCCGTACGCGGACGACTCATACAAGTGGGGGCCTCCCCAGCAGCCGGGCAATCCGCCCACCGTCGCGGACGGCCAGGGGCATGGCCCGCCCGGCTCGGGCGCGCCGGCCTACGGCTACCCGCAGCAGCTGCCCGATTCCGCGGCCCAGCCCGGCCCCGGTTACGGCTACCCGCAGGGCCAGGCGGCCCAGCCGACCATGCCCGGTTACGGCTTCCCGCAGCAGCCGGGCGCACTGCCCGGCGGCGGTGTGCCGATGCTGACGTTCGGCGACATCGCCGTCATGAACGACCAGATCGTGACGCCGGCCGGCACGATGCCCCTCAAGGGCGCCGTGTGGACGGCCACGGACCTGTCGCGCACCGAGGAGAAGATCCCGACGGTCGCGATCGTGCTCGCGATCGTCTTCGCGCTGCTCTGCCTGGTCGGTCTGCTCTTCCTCCTGATGAAGGAGAAGCAGACGACCGGCTTCATCCAGGTCTCGGTGACCAGCGGCGGCAGGCACCACTCGACGATGATCCCGGCGATGGGCCCGGAGACCTTCCCTATGGTGATGGCGCAGCTCAACACGGCCCGCGCGATGAGCATCTGACGGTCCGCGGGGATGGGCCGCCTCCAGCACCCCGTCACCGTCGTCGCGCCGGATCGTGACCGGCTCCACGCGTACGCCGGGCTGGTCTGCGATCTCGCCGAATCCATCCGGGCCCGGGGTCGGGACATCGTGCTGCCGGACGGGCGGACGGTACGTCGATGTCACGCCGACCCTGCACGGGCGCCTGCTGCTGCGGCCGGTCGCCGCGTTCCCCCTGCGGCGCGGCTTCCGTTCGTCGGTGGAGCAGGCGGCCGCGCAGTGGAACGAGATGCCCGGCCGCATCCTGGCGCAGGATCTGGACGAATTCCGGGCGGAGCCGGCCGATCACGTCGTCAAAGACCCTGACGACGAAGCCGGCTGAGCGCCCGGCACCCCGCGCCTCAGTCCCACTCGGCGCCGCCCCGGTCCTCGGCGACCACCATGATGCGCCGCAGCATGTCGTTGAGCAGCGTGCGTTCGTCCTTGTCGAGGACGCCGAGCAGCCGGTACTCCTCGTGACCGAGGACATCCATCGCGCCCAGCCAGGTCGAGCGGCCCTCGTCGGTGAGTTCCACATCGACCCGTCGGCGGTCGGTGGTGGAGGGCGTACGGCGGACGAAGCCGCGCCTTTCGAGCGCGTCCAGCCGGCCGGTGACGGAGGCGGGCGCGAGGTCGAGGTCGGCGGCGAGCTCGGAGGGGGCCGCCTTCCCGCCGCGTCCGGCCAGCTTGTGGAGCGTGTCGAACTCCTGGCGGTCAAGGTCGAAGTCGACCAGGGACTGTTCGCGTACCCGGCGCAGATGGACGGAGAGTTTCTTCATACGGGTCACCGCGCCCTCGACATCGGGATCGAGGTGGGGAAGGACGGGCTTCCAGCGCTCCACATGTCCGTCGGTCCAGTCGCGTCGCTCCATGGGGAAAGCGTACGCCCGGCCCCCAACTATGCTTCGGTACAAGATATTTCGTTGACGAATAATTCGATACCGAAATAGATTACGCGCATGCCGCACCCCTTGCGCACGCGCGCCTTCCGCCTGCTCTTCATCGGACGCACCCTCTCCCTCCTCGGCGACTCCGCCATCCCCACCGCCCTCTCCCTGGCCGTCTATCTGGCCACAGGATCGACCGGAGCACTCGCCCTGGTCCTTGGGTGCGCGATGATCCCCAAGCTTCTCCTGCTGCCACTGGGCGGCGTCGTGGGCGACCGCTTCAACGCCCGCACCGTCGCACTCACCACCGATCTCGTACGGTGCGTGACCCAGCTCTTCGTCGGCGCGGAGCTGCTCGGCGGCTCCCCCGCGCTCTGGCAGATCGCCCTCGCCGAGGCGATCGGTGGCGCCGCCGGGGCGTTCGCGATGCCGACCGTGTCACCGCTGATCCGCGGCACCGTGGCGGAGTCGGGGCTGCTGCGCGCCAACTCACTGATGGCGGTGGTCAACAGCGCGACCCGGCTCGGCGGCCCGGCCCTCGCCGGAGCCCTGGTCCTCACCGCGGGCCCGGGCTGGGCCTTCGTGCTGGACGGCGCGAGCTTCGCGGTGAGCGCGGCGCTGCTGTCCGCCATGAAAGTCCGGCACGTACCCATCCCCCGGCGCTCCTTGCTCACCGACCTCAAGGAGGGCTGGAGCGAGGTCAGGGGCCGCGACTGGTACTGGACGAGCCTGATCGCCCACGCCGTCTGGAACGGCGCGGCGGCCGTCCTGATGACCGTGGGTCCGGCGCTCTTCGTCCGGGAGCTGGGCGGCAAGGGCGTCTGGGTCGCCCTCCTCCAGACCGGCGCGGTCGGCCTGCTCCTCGGCTCCCTGCTGGCCGGCCGGGCCCACCCGCGCCGCCCGGTCCTGATCGCCAACCTGGGCCTCGCCACGTACGCCCTCCCGCTCGGCCTGCTCGCCGTCCACGCACCCGTTGTCGTGACCATCGCCGCGTACGGCATCGCACAGGCCGGCCTCGGCTTCCTCAACCCGGTCTGGGAGACCTCGGTCCAGTCCGCCGTGCCCGCGCACGCCCTGGCCCGCGTGACCTCGTACGACTGGCTGCTCTCCCTCGGCGCGATGCCGCTCGGATATGCCCTGGCCCCGCTCGCCGCCTCGGCCTGGGGCGCCGAAGTCCCCCTGGCCGTCGCCGCGGTGGCGGTCGGCGCCGCCTGTCTGGCGACGGCGGCGGTGCCGGGCGTACGGCGCTTCGGGGCGCCCGGCAAACGGGAAGAACGAGCCGCCGAGGTACCCGCTTGAACATGTTCAAAGACAGGTCTACAGTCCATGACAACAGCTTTTGAACGCGTTCAAGGGAGGGTGGGGCATGGACCTCACTGTTGTCGCGTACGTCATCTACCTGCTGATCAGCGTGGCGCTCACCATCTGGGTGGCGCGCACGCTCAGCCGCAACGGCAGGGTGTTCCTCGCCGATGTGCTGCACGGGAACGAGAAACTCGCCGATGCCGTCAACCACTTGCTGGTGGTCGGCTTCTACCTGGTCAACCTGGGCTTCGTCACCCTCTATCTGAGGAACGACGACGGGGTCGCCGACGCCCGCGGGCTCTTCGAGGCACTGTCGGTGAAGCTCGGCGTCGTCCTGCTCGTCCTCGGCGTGCTGCACCTCGGCAACGTCTATGTGCTCAACAAGATCCGCCGCAGGGGACTGATGGAGCGTGAGCAGACCCCGCCCGTACCGCCGCAGGGCTGGACAGGTCCGGGAAACGGTCCGTGGGCCGCACCCACCACCGGGGCCTGAGCGCGCCATGACGGCCGGAACAGGCGGGCAGCGACTGTCCGTCGAACGCCTCACGGTGCTGTACGACGCACAGTGCTCGCTCTGCGTCCATCTGCGCCAGTGGCTGCTGAAGCAGCGCCAACTCGTCCCGCTCGACCTCGTCCCGGCGGCCTCCGACGAGGCACGACGCTGCTTCCCCGGACTCGATCACGCCGGGACGCTCGCCGAGATCACCGTGATCGGCGACCGGGGGCAGATCTACCGCGGGACCGACGCATGGATCGTCTGCCTCTGGGCGCTGGCCGAACACCGGCCCAGATCCCACTGGCTGACCACCCCGGCGGGCCGCCCGTTCGCCCGGGCGACCGTGCTCGCCGCCGCGAAGTACCGGTCGCTGACCGCGACACCGTGCGGCGCCGGGGACAGTGCCTGTACGGTCCCCGGATCCGGGGACTGACCGGGGCGGATACCCTCGGGACTGTGGTGAAGGAAGCGAAGGACGTGAAGGAAGTCAAGGCTCCCAAGAGCGAGCAGACCCGCACACTCATCCTCGAAACCGCGCTCCGGCTCTTCCAGGAACGCGGCTACGACAAGACGACGATGCGGGCCATCGCCCAGGAGGCCGGCGTCTCCGTCGGGAACGCCTACTACTACTTCACGAACAAGGAACACCTCGTCCAGGGCTTCTACGACCGGCTCGCCGCCGAGCACGAAGCGGCGGTCCAGCCGGTCCTGGACGGCGACAAGGACCTCGCGGTGCGGATGCGCGGGGTCCTGCTCACGTGGCTGGACGTGGCGGAGCCGTACCACCGCTTCGCCGCCCAGTTCTTCAAGAACGCCGCCGACCCGGAGAGCCCGCTCAGCCCGTTCTCGGCGGATTCGGTCGCGGCCCGCGAGGCGGCGATCTCCATCCACCGGCGGTGCCTGGCCGGCTCGGACGCCAAGACCGATCCCGAACTGGCCGAGCTGTTGCCGCAGTTGATGTGGCTGATGCAGATGGGTCTGGTGCTCTACTGGGTGTACGACCGGACGGAGCACACCGAACGCAGCCGCCGCCTGGTCGAGCGCTCCGCCCCGATCGGTGCCCGTGCCATCGCACTCTCCCGGTTCCGGGTGCTGCGACCTCTGGTGCGGCAGATTCACGAAGTGCTCGAGGAATTCCTGCCCGGCGCCGCGAAGCGTCGGGCCTAGGCAGGCCCCAGGCAGAAGGGCGGCCTCCCTGCAGTGCCGGGAGGCCGCCCCTCGGATCCTGTCGTACGCGCCGGGTCCGGCGCGGCGGACCGTCAGATCCGCTTCAGTTCCCACAGCCGCCAGAGGCCGGTGCCGTCCGAGAGGTACTGCGAACCGGAGACATCGGTCGTGCTGACGACGTAGTCCTTCTTCTGCCACAGCGGCACGAGCGGCACGTCCTCACCGACCAGCGCCTGGAGCTCCTTGAAGTCCGCCGAGGTACGGCTGCGGTCGCTGTACTGCAGCGTGGCGCCGATCAGGGCGTCCATCTTCTTGCTGGAGTAGCCGTTGTGGAGGCTGTTGCTGTGGCCCACCAGCGGCTGGCTGAAGGTGTCGGGGTCGGGGTAGTCGGGGAGCCAGCCGACGGTGTACGCGTCGTACTTGCCGGCCGCGTACTCCTTCTGGAACTTCTGCCAGTCGACGGCCTTGACCGTGACCTTGAACAGGCCGCTCGCCTCCAGCTGGCGGCGCAGTTCCGCGGTCTCCGTCGCGTACGCCTCGTCGCCGCCGCGGTAGCCGAAGGTGAAGTGCAGCGGCGTCTGTACGCCGGCCTCCTTCATCAGCTTCTTGGCGCGCGCGAGGTCGGGCGCGGGGTAGGCGTCGAAGAAGGGTGTGCTGTGCCCGATGTAGCCCTGCGGGATCAGCGAGTAGAGCGGTTCGACCGTGCCCTTGTAGACGTCGGTCACCAGCGGCCCGCGGTCGATGAGCGACGCGATGGCCTGGCGGACCTTCTTGTCGGCGAACGGGGAGCCGGCGCGGACGTTGAAGACGAGATTGCGGATCTCGGCGCTGTCCGCCTCGGTGACGCGCAGATCGGGGTCGCCGGGGTTCAGCTCGGCGAGCGTGGCCGGCGGAAGCTGGCGGTGCGTCACATCGACCTGTCCGGACTTCCATGCCGCCAGGAGTGCGTCCGACTCCTTGAAGTAGTGCACGGTGACCGGGACACCGGTCTTGCTCAGCGCACCCTTGTACCGGGGGTTGGGAACCAGTTCGGCGGTGACGCCCGGACGGTACGACTTCAGGATGTAGGGGCCCGAGCCGTCGACCGTGCTTCCGGCCCGGAGCTTGTTCGGCGGGTACGACTCGCGGTCGACGATCGAACCGGCTCCCGTGGCGAGCTTCTGCGGGAAGGTCGCATCGCGCGAGGAGAGGTTGAAGGTGATGGTGCGGCCCTCGGACACCACGTTCTTGAGGCTCGGGAACAGCACCGACGGACCGACATCCGTCTTGATCCTGATCATGCGCTCGATGGAGTACTTGACATCGGCGGCGGTTATCTTGCGGCCGTTGGAGAAGGACAGATCGTCGCGCAGCTTGCACTGGTACGTCTGGAGCTTCTGGCCGATGAACCCACAGCTCTCCGCGGCGTCGGGTTCGGGGACGATCGCCCCGGACTTGAACGTCATGAGGGACTGATAGATGTTGCTGTACATCGCCCAGGAGCCGGCGTCGTACGCACCCGCCGGGTCGAGCGAGGTGACTTCGTCCGTCGTACCGACCGCGATCGGGTCCTTCTTCACCTCATCCGAGGGAAGCAGCTGCCAGGCGCCGACGCCTGCGATGACCAAAACCGCGAGAATCGCGAGAATCCGTAGCCGGATCGACCGCATTGTCGTGCTCTCCCTTACCAGCCCCACCTCGGCGTTGCGCTCAGATCCGCACATCACCGCATGCTCGCGCTCAGCCAATCACACGATTTTCACATCTGGAAGAGCAAAACTGGTACTCATAGCCTTTTGTTCGGCACTTGAAACCTTGGGCCGATCAACAAGGTCTGTAACAGGCCATCGACGGAGTGTCAGGCCTGCCGGGAGGCGAGTTCCACGACGGTGATGTCGGAGGGTGCACCGACCCGTACGGGCGGTCCCCAGGCGCCCGCTCCACGCGAGACGTACAGCTGGGTGTCGCCGTAGCGGTCGAGCCCGGCGACGGTGGGATTGGCCAGCCCTGCGATGAAATTGCCCGGCCAGAGCTGGCCGCCGTGGGTGTGGCCGGAGAGCTGGAGGTCCACACCGTGGGCGACGGCATCGTGGATGACGACGGGCTGGTGGGCGAGGAGGACGGCGGCGCGGGTACGGTCCCGGTCACCGAGCGCGCGATCGAAGTCGGGCCCCTGCCCCTCGCTCTCCCCGGCAACGTCATTGACACCCGCAAGATCGAATCCGTCGATCTCGGTCCGGGCATTCTCCAAGGGATGAAGACCCAATTCCCGCACATGATCAACCCATTGGGCGGCGCCGGAGTAGTACTCGTGATTACCGGTGACGAAGAAACTGCCCCGGCGGGCACTCAGTTGCGCGAGCGGCTCCGCGGCCGGACCGAGGTCGGCGACGGTTCCGTCGACGAGATCCCCGACGACGGCGACCAGATCCGGCTGGGTCCGGTTGATCGTGTCGACGATCCGCTGGGTGTGGGCGCGGCCGAGGATCGGGCCGAGGTGGATGTCGCTGACGACGGCGATCCGGAAGCCGTGCGCGGAGCGGGGCAGCTTGGCGAGCGGGACGGTGATCCGCTTGACCCGCGGCCCGCGCAGCACGCCGTACGTGCCGTAGCCGACCGTGCCGAGCCCGGCGACGGCGGCGGCGCCCCCGACGGCCCGCGCGACGAACAGACGGCGCGTGGGGACGGCGAGGGTGTCCGCTGCGGGGGCGTCGGCGACGAGGATGTCCGCTGCGGGGGCTGCGGGGGCGCCGGCGGCCTCGGGCGTGAGCACTTTCGTCACCGACGGACGATTCGACCGGCTCGACTCGTTCGCACGGCCCGCGAGCACCCGTCGCAGAATCGGCCGTACCGCCTCGCCCACCAGCAGAGCCAGCGTCAGATACAGCAGCGCGGCCAGCCACAGGTACCCCGGCCAGGCCAGCACCCGCTGGAGCCAGAAGGGCGCACCCGTACGGCCGGAGACCAGGGCGCCGATGGTCAGCAGCGGCAGGAGCCAGGCGGCCACCGTGCCGGTCCGGCGCAGGGCGCTGCCCTCGGCCGTCGTGTCACCGACGAAGCGGCGCCACAGATAGCGGTGCACGCCGACGAGCAGCGCGAGCACCACGACTGCCGCCACCGCGAGACCGGCCACTGCCACTTGCGCTCCCCCGCCCGTCGTACGGCTTGTTATGCATCTTCGCGGCGCAGGGCCCTGACCCCACGGAACCCGATCACACCAACGGCCGTCCCCAGGAGAAAGGACGTGATGGCGAGCAGCAGATGAACCCAGAAGTACGCAGTCGGGTCACCCGCGTCGTCGAAGGCGAGTCCGCTGCCGTCCTTCCACAGGTTCTTGACGAAAGTGATCCAGATGAACCAGCTCCACACCCCGAAGGCGAGCAGGAACCAGGAGACGGGGCGGCTGAGCTTCATGGCCCCAGTATCTCCGCCGCGCTCCGGCGAAGTCGCCCGGGGTGGGCTGTCCCGGCGGTACACACGGCGGGTCAAGCCATCCGTACCCACATTCATATCTTCGCCCTGTACGTTTCCGACCGTGCCTGCTCTGAAAAAGATCGCGTTGACGGTCACTTCTGCCGCCTTGTTGTCCACATTTGTCGTCAGTCCGGCATCGGCGGTCAACAAGGACACCCCCGCCAACCGGCCGAAACCACCCGCCGGTATGTCCCGGGTCGGTGGCGAGCTGCTGGGCCGGACCGGCACGCAGGTCAAGCTGGGGGTCGGCGCCCCGGTACTGCCCAAGGACCTCACGGGCAGGTCCTGGATCGTCGCGGACGCGGAGAACGGCGAGGTCCTCGCGGCGCACAACCCGCACTGGCGGCTGCCCCCCGCCTCCACCCTGAAGATGCTCTTCGCGGACACCGTGATGCCCGGACTGCAGCCGAAGACCCGGACGTACACGGTGCAGGAGGAGGACCTCGCCGATCTCGGCGAGGGCAGCAGCCTGGTCGGCGTCAAGGAAAACCTCAGCTATACGGTCCACGACCTGTGGCTCGGGGTGTTCCTGCGTTCGGGCAATGACGCGGTGCATGTGCTGTCCTCGATGTACGGCGGCATCCCCAAGACCGTCGCCGACATGCAGTCACACGCCGTGGAGTTGCAGGCGCTCGACACGAAGGTGGTGTCGCCCGACGGTTACGACGCGCCCGATCAGGTCTCCAGCGCGTACGACCTGACGCTGTTCGCCCGCAGCGGGCTCCAGAAGGCGGACTTCCGGGAGTACTGCTCGACGGCCGAGGCGGACTTTCCCGGCGCGGAGAAGAAGGGGAAGCGCGAGAGCTTCAAGATCCAGAACACCAACCGGCTGCTCACCGGTGCGGACGGCGTCGACCCGTACAAGGGCATTGCGGGGGTCAAGAACGGCTACACCACGCACGCGGGCAACACCTTCACCGGTGTCGCCGAACGCAACGGCAAGGTGCTGCTCGTCACCGTCATGAACCCGTCGTCCAATGAGCGCCACGCCGTCTACAAGGAAGCCGCCAGCCTCCTCGACTGGGGCTTCGCCGCGAGCGGCAAGGTGACCCCGGTCGGCGAACTGGTGCCCCCGAAGTCCGCCAGTACCGGGACCGGCACCGGGAAGGGTCCCGCGGCGGCGCACGAGGAGGACAAGGGCAAAAACGGCCCCTCGCACGACACCGAGGCCGCTGCCGCCGACAGCGGCCACGGGGGCGTCGGGATCGCGCTGGGAATCGCCGGAGGCGTCCTGGTGCTGCTGGCCGGCGGGGTGTTCCTGGTCAACCGGCGCTGGCCGCTGCCGGACCTGGTGCGCCGCCTCCCCCGTCGCTGACGGCCGCGGAGTCCTGCTCGGTGTCCTTGCTGTTCCGCGTCGCCGTCCAGGCGGCGCAGAACAGCAGCAGCTTTGCCGTGAAGTTGATCCACAGCAGCAGCGCGACCGGCACCCCGAAGGCGCCGTACATGCTCTTCGACGCGATGCCCTTCATATAGCTGCCGAGCAGCAGCTTGAGAACTTCGAAGCCGACCGCGCCGATCGCCGCGGCGACCAGTAGCCTGCGCCGCGGGGGCTCGACGCCGGGCAGCAGCGTCAGCAGATAGAGCAGCAGCAGGAAGTCGGCGAGGGCCGCCACGACCAAGGCGGCCACCTGCAGCACCACACCGCCCGCGCCGTGGTCCGAGATGCCCAGCAGACCGGCGGTCCAGCCGACGGCAACGGAACCGGCCGAGGAGACGGCGAGAGTCACGAGCGCCGCCCCACCCAGTCCGAAGAGCAGCCCGACGTCCTTGAGTTTGCGGATGACCGGATTACCCAGGTCCATGTCGTCCATGCCCCACACGGCGCGCAGACAGCCCCGCATCGCGCCGATCCAGCCGATGCCGGTGAAGAGCAGCAGCGCACCGGCGACCAGCCCGACCGTGCCCGCGTGAGCGACAAGATTGCTGATGCCGAGCTGGTCGGAGATACCCGGCACCTGCTCGGCGATCTTGTCCTCGATCTTGTGGATCTGCTCGGTGGAGAGCAGTGCGGCACCGATCGCCGCACCGACCGCGATCAGCGGGAAGAGCGCCAGGAAGCTGATGAAGGTGATCGCGGCGGCGAGCCTGGCCCAGTGGACCCGTTCCAGCGTTTCGTACGAGCGCCAGGCGTGCGTCGCCATCAGCCGGGAGACGATCGGCCCGATGACAGGGAGGTTTTTCAGCCAGTCCATGACGTACGACTACCCTCCCGGGCACGGAAAACCGGCATCCCTTTCGCTGCCGTACGGACTGCCACTTCCTCAATCACCCATATCGGTGAGTGTTGTAACAAATCCCTCGAAAGGGTTTTCTCGGGCGATACGGTCACCACCATGTCTGTCGACACCGTGTCCCTGACCGGCTGGGGCCGTACCGCCCCGACGACCGCGCTGCGCTTCCGCCCCCGTACGTACGAGGAGGCGGCGGCGACGGTACGCGGTTGCGGGCCCCGCGGTTCCATCGCCCGGGGGCTCGGCCGGTCCCACGGCGACGCCGCACAGAACGCGGGCGGCTCCGTCCTCGACATGACCGCGCTGAACCGGATCCGCACCATCGACGCCGGGACCGGCCTGGTGGTCTGCGACGCCGGGGTCAGCCTGCACCGGCTGATGGAAGTCCTGCTGCCGCTCGGCTGGTTCGTCGCCGTCACACCGGCCACCCGTCATGTCACCGTGGGCGGCGCGATCGGCGCCGACGTCCACGGCCGCAACCATCACTTCTCCGGCTCCTTCTCGCGGCACGTCCAGGAGCTGAAGCTGCTGACCGCCGAGGGCGAGATCCGTACGGTCCGGCCCGGCACCGATCTCTTCGACGCGACCGCGGGCGGCCTGGGTCTGACGGGCGTGATCCTCTCCGCCACGCTCCGGTGCCACCGGGTCACCAGCTCCTGGATGTCGGTGGACACCGAACGGACCGTCGACCTGGACGACCTGCTGGCCAGGCTCTCCGCCGGGGACCACCGCTACCGCTATTCGGCCGCCTGGATCGATCTCCTCGCCCGCGGCCGGGCGACGGGGCGCTCCGTACTCACCCGAGGGGAGCACGTGCCCCGGTATGCGCTCCCGGCGCGCGCCCGGCGCACACCGCTCGCGTTCCGCCCGGGACAGTTGCCGGTCGCACCCGCGCTCGTACCGGAAGGGCTGCTCGGCCGTACCTCCGTCGCCCTCTTCAACGAGCTCCACTACCGCAGCGCCCCCAGGTACCGCATCGGCGAGCTCCAGAAGCTGTCCGCGTTCTTCCACCCCCTGGACTGCCTGCCGCACTGGAACCGGATCCCTGGGCGCGGCGGATCCGTGCGTTACCAGTTCGTCGTCGGGCACGGACAGGAGGAGACACTGCGCCGGATCGTGCGCCGGATCTCCCGGCGGCGCTGCCCGTCGTTCCTCGCCGTACTCAAACGGTTCGGCGAAGGCGACCCGGGCTGGCTGTCGTTCCCGATGCCCGGCTGGGCGCTCGCCCTCGATCTGCCCGCCGCGCTGCCGGGCCTGGCCGGGTTCCTGGACTCGCTGGACGAGGAGGTGGCGGAGGCCGGTGGCCGGGTCTGCCTGGCCAAGGACTCCCGGCTGCGGCCTCAGATGCTGGCCGCGATGTATCCACGACTGGCCGAATTCCGGTCGCTGCGCGCCGAGCTGGACCCGAACGGTGCGTTCCGCTCGGATCTGTCGCGCCGCCTGTCGCTCTGACCGCTGCGGTCTTCCGCCCTCTCATCCCCCTTCGCCCCCTCGCCCCCTCATCCGCAAGGAGTGTTTCCGTGAAGGACGCCTTCGGTGCCCCGCAGTCCCTGCTCGTTCTCGGCGGCACGTCTCAGATCGCTCTCGCCACCGCGCGCAGGCTGATCGCCCGCCGGACCCGTACGGTCTGGCTGGCCGGCCGCCCCTCGCCCGGACTGGAGTCGGCCGCCGCCGAACTGCGCACACGCGGCGCCGATGTCCGCACGGTCGACTTCGACGCCCTCGACTCCGAGTCCCACGAGACCGCCCTCGGCAAGATCTTCACCGAGGGCGACATCGACATGGTGCTCCTCGCCTTCGGTATCGCGGGCGACCAGGAGCGTGACGAGGAGGAGCCGCTCTCCGCGGTCCGGGTCGCCCGGACGAATTACACGGGGGCCGTCTCCGCCGGGTTGGTGTGCGCCGGAGCACTCCAGGAGCAGGGGCACGGCTCGCTGGTGGTGCTGTCCTCGGTGGCCGGCGAACGCGTGCGCCGTGCCGACTTCATCTACGGGTCCAGCAAGGCGGGCCTCGACGCGTTCACACAGGGGCTGGGGGACGCGCTGTACGGCACGGGGGTGCATGTGATGGTCGTACGCCCCGGCGTCGTACGGTCGGCAAGGGCGGCCCGGCCCGCGACACCGCGGCACACCGCGGCACGGTTCGCCGCTGCACCGCTGGAGGCGTCGCCGCTCGCAACGACTCCGGATGCGGTCGCGGCGGCGATCGTGACGGGTCTGCGGCGGCGTTCGGAGACGGTGTGGGTGCCGGGGTCACTGCGTGTAGTGATGTCGGCACTGCGGCATGTACCGCGCCCGCTGTTCCGACGCCTGCCGGTCTGATCCTCGGGCGCCGGGGCGCTCAGGGGGTGAAGAGGGCCCGCCGGGGCCGCTCAGGGGTGCAGGGAGGGCTCGTCCACGGAGGAGCCGCCCTGCGCGGGCACGGCGGGCGCGCCCTCCCCGGCACCGAACGGGAACTCGTTGATCTTGCGCCAGACGCCGTCCGGGCCCTGCTCGTACAACGCGAAGGAGCCGCAGGTCCAGGCGGCCTCGTAGTCGGAGAGCTCCTCGTACGCCCGGTCCATCGCCTGCTCGGCGATGTCGTGCGCCACGGTCACATGCGGGTGGTACGGGAACTGGAGCTCGCGCACCAGTGGCCCGGAGGAGTCCCTGACCCGCTTCTGCAGCCACGAGCAGGCCGAGGCCCCCTCGACGACCTGGACGAAGACGACCGGCGAGAGGGGACGGAAGGTCCCCGTGCCGGCCAGCCGCATCGGAAAGGGGCGGCCGCCCGTGGCGATCTGCGCGAGATGCGCCTCGATCGCGGGCAGGTCGGCCGCCTCGGCCTCGGTCGGCGGGAGGAGCGTGACGTGGGTGGGAATGCCGTACGCGGCAGGATCCCCGAAGCTCGCGCGCCGCTCCTGGAGCAGGCTGCCGTAGGGCTCCGGGACCGCGATCGAAACGCCGAGCGTTACGGTCCCCACGTCGTTCTCCTCAATCCTCGATGGTCGATGGTCGATGGCCTGTTTTCAGCCATCGACCGGATCAACTTCCCGTCGCCAGTGTGACGCCTGCGGCCGCGAAACCGCCAGGGTCCTTGGACTCAGTGCTTCGCGGGCAGAAAGCCCATCCGGTCGTACGTCCGGGCCAGGGTCTCGGCCGCGACGGAGCGGGCCTTCTCCGCGCCCTTGGCCAGGATCGAGTCCAGCGTCTCCGGGTCGTCCAGGTATTCCTGGGTGCGGGTGCGGAACGGTGTGACGAACTCGACCATGACCTCGGCAAGGTCGGTCTTGAGCGCACCGTAACCCTTGCCCTCGTACTTCTGCTCCAGATCCGCGATACCGGTTTCGGTCAGCGTGGAGTAGATGGTCAGCAGGTTGCTGACCCCGGGCTTCTCGGCCCGGTCGAAGCGGATGACCGTGTCGGTGTCGGTGACCGCGCTCTTCACCTTCTTGGCGGTGGCCTTCGGCTCGTCGAGGAGGTTGATCAGGCCCTTCGGGGTGGCCGCCGACTTGCTCATCTTCGAAGACGGGTCCTGAAGGTCGTAGATCTTCGCCGTCTCCTTGAGGATGTACGGGTCCGGCACGGTGAACGTGTCGCCGTAGCTGCCGTTGAACCGCTCGGCGAGGTTACGGGTCAGCTCCAGGTGCTGGCGCTGGTCCTCGCCGACCGGGACCTGGTCGGCCTGGTACAGCAGGATGTCGGCCACCATCAGCATCGGGTACGTGAAGAGACCGACCGTGGTGCGGTCGGCCCCCTGCTTGGCGGACTTGTCCTTGAACTGCGTCATGCGGGACGCCTCGCCGAAGCCGGTGAGGCAGTTCATGATCCAGCCGAGCTGGGCGTGCTCGGGGACATGGCTCTGGACGAAGAGCGTGCAGCGCTCCGGGTCGAGACCGGCGGCGAGGAGCTGGGCGACGGCGAGCCGGGTGTTCGCGCGCAGCTCTGCGGGGTCCTGCGGAATGGTGATCGCATGCAGGTCCACGACCATGTAGAAGGCGTCGTGGGATTCCTGCAGCGCCACCCACTGGCGGACCGCACCGAGGTAGTTGCCGAGGTGGAACGAGCCTGCGGTGGGCTGGATTCCGGAGAGCACGCGGGGGCGTTCAGAGGCCATGCAACCCATTGTCTCAGGTACGGAACCGATCTCCGGCAGCCGGTGCGGAAGGTGTGCGGACGCAGGACACGCACCGCCGTGAATGAGACGAGGAACACAGCCGGGCCGGCGGGACGGCTGCGGGCGGTGGACGGCGCGGACGGGCGCGCCGTGAATTGAAGGTTTCCTCGCCAGGGTTCCGACCGACGATACAAAGTGGGCACCACCCTCCGCCCACGCCGCACGACGAACGGAGATCCCGTGTCGACCACGGAAACTGCCATCGCCTCCGCCGAGGCGCACAGCGCGCACAACTACCATCCGCTGCCCGTCGTCGTCGCTTCGGCGGACGGAGCCTGGATGACCGATGTCGAGGGCCGGCGCTACCTCGACATGCTCGCCGGATATTCGGCGCTCAACTTCGGCCACGGCAACCGGCGCCTGCTCGACGCGGCCAAGGCACAGCTGGAGCGGGTGACCCTCACCTCGCGCGCCTTCTACCACGACCGGTTCGCCGATTTCTGTACACAGCTCGCCGAGTTGTGCGGCATGGAAACGGTGCTGCCGATGAACACCGGGGCGGAGGCCGTGGAGACCGCGGTCAAGACCGCCCGCAAGTGGGGCTACCGGGTGAAGGGCGTCCCGGACGGCATGGCGAAGATCATCGTCGCCGCGAACAACTTCCACGGCCGGACGACGACGATCATCAGCTTCTCCACGGACCAGGAGGCACGGGAGGACTTCGGTCCGTACACGCCCGGGTTCGAGATCGTGCCGTACGGGGATCTGACCGCGCTCGCGGAGGCGATGACCGAGAACACCGTGGCGGTGCTGCTGGAGCCGATCCAGGGCGAGGCCGGGGTGCTGGTGCCGCCGCCCGGCTATCTCCCCCGGGTGCGTGAACTCACCCGTGAGCGGAATGTGCTGTTCATCGCGGACGAGATCCAGTCGGGCCTGGGCCGGACCGGGAAGACCTTCGCCTGTGAGCACGAGGGTGTCGTGCCGGACATGTATGTGCTCGGCAAGGCGCTGGGCGGTGGTGTGGTCCCGGTGTCGGCGGTGGTCTCGTCGAAGGATGTGCTCGGGGTGTACCGGCCCGGTGAGCACGGTTCGACGTTCGGCGGGAATCCCCTTGCCTGTGCGGTCGCGCTGGAGGTCATCACGATGCTCCGTACCGGCGAATTCCAGCAGCGGGCCACCGAGTTGGGCGAACACCTCCACCAGGAGCTGGGGCTGCTGGTGGGCGGGGGCGCGGTAGAGGCGGTACGGGGCCGCGGGCTGTGGGCGGGCGTCGACATCGCCCCGCGCCACGGCACCGGCCGGGAGATCTCCGAGAAGCTGATGGACCGCGGGGTGCTGGTCAAGGACACCCATGGCTCGACGATCCGGATCGCCCCGCCACTGGTGATCAGCAAGGAGGACCTGGACTGGGGGCTGGAACAGCTCCGCGGCGTCCTGCGCGGCTGAGTTCCGTCGTCGGTCGCCGGGCCGCCGGGCCGGGATCTAGAGGATCACGTGAGGCAGGAAGCGGGCGTACTCGTCCGTGACCGGCCCCGCCGATTCGCGGATGCCGAGCCCGGCGGCCTCGTCCTCGACGACCCACGCCCCCAGCACCACCCGGTTGCCGTCGAAGTCCGGCAGCGGTGCCAACTCCTGGTAGCAGCACGGCTCGTCCCGCAGCACCGCGGGGCTTCCCGGCTCATGGATCGTGACCCCGGCCCCCTCGCGGCCGAGCAGCGGCTTGGCGACATAGCCGAGGCCACCTCCATCGCCCGCCCCCGTCCCCGTCGCCGCGAGTTCACGGGGGCCGTCGAGAGAGGAGGGGAGCAGATTCGGGTGGCCGGGAAAGAGCTCCCAGAGGATCGCCAGCAGCGCCTTGTTGGAGAGGAGCATCTTCCAGGCGGGCTCGATCCAGCAGGTGGTGCCGGTGCCGCCGCCGTTGTCGAGGGTGTCCAGCACATGCGGCCCGAACCGGTCGGTCGCCAGCCACTCCCACGGGTACAGCTTGAAGCAGCTGCGGATGAAGCGGAGCCGCTCGTCGACGAACCGCCCGGCAAGCCGGTCCCAGCCGATCTGTTCGACGGAGAGCGCCTCCGTGTCGATGCCGGCCTGTTCGGCGGTCTCGCGCAGATAGGCGACCGTCATCAGGTCCTCGCCCAGCTCGTCCCCGTCGGAGTGTGCGAAGTGCAGCGGTCCGGGCGGCAGCAGGTCGGCCTGCCGTTTCCACGCCGCGACGAGACGTTCGTGCAGGGAGTTCCACTGGTCGGCGCCCGGGAAACGGTCCTCCATCCAGAACCACTGGGCGCTCGCGGCCTCCACCAGGGAGGTGGGGGTGTCAGCGTTGTACTCCAGCATCTTCGCCGGACCGGTTCCGTCGTAGCGCAGGTCGAACCTGCCGTACAGGGAAGGCAGTTCGTCACGGCGATGCCAGGACTGGGCGATCAGCGCGGACAGCCGGGGGTCGGTGATGCCGAGATCGGCGAAGCGCTCCTGCTCCACGATGTGCGCGGCCGCGGCCAGGCACATGGTGTGCAGTTCCTCGACGACGCCCTCCAGCGCCTCGACCTCGGGCAGCGAGAAGACGTAGTAGGCGCTCTCGTCCCAGTACGGGCGCAGTGATCCGTCCGGGTAGCGGGTGAGCGGGTAGACGAGTCCCTGCTCCTCCACCGTCTGCTGCCAGCCGGGACGCGGCTGCGTGGTGCGGCGCTCCATACCGGTTCAGCCGCCGCCGGTGCCCGAGCAGCCGAAGCCGCCGCGGTCGACCGCGGACTTGTTGAAGCTGCCGCCCTCCACCTTGCCGTTCTTGCTGCTGCCGCCGTAGTAGTACGACCCCTTGCCGCTGTCGTTCTTGCACTCGTAACTCGGCAGCTTGTCCTGGGTGAGCGGGTCGACGCACCGCTTGTCCGGTTCCGAACCGCAGGAGGTGATCATCGCCGCGAGCACCCCCATGCCACCGAGCACCACCGTGCTCGACCTCAGCCTTCGTGTGGCCATTTTTCCGTCTCCCCCGTCGTACGAATCAAGCCAGTACAGCTACTTGTCAGATTAAAGGGCTGCTGGTTTCGGCGGGAAGCGGGTCCACCGCACGTCCGCAAGTAGAGTCCTTGATGTGCTCCTCGGGATGATCTGCGCGCTCGGCGCCGCTGTCTGCTTCGGTACGGCCTCCGTCCTCCAGGCCGTCGCCTCGCGGGCCGCCGCCGAGCCGGGGTCGGGCGCGGGGGTCGATCCCGCGCTGCTGCTGCGCGCGCTGCGCCAGTGGCGCTACGTAGCCGGACTCGCCCTCGACGGCTGCGGGTTCGTGCTTCAGATCATCGCCCTGCGGTCCCTGCCGATCTACGTCGTGGGCGCCGCCCTGGCGGCGAGTCTCGCGGTGACGGCGGTGGTCGCCGCCCGGCTTCTCGGCGTGCGGCTGAGCGGCGTCGAGTGGACCGCGGTCGGGGTCGTCTGCGCGGGCCTGGGCATGCTGGGGCTCGCCTCCGGCGGCGAGGGCCACGCGGCCGGTCCGGCGGCCCTGAGCTGGTGGATGCTGGGGATCTCGCTGGGCATTCTGCTGATCGGCGCGGGGGCCGGACGCCTCCCGGACAAGCCGCGGGCGCTCGTACTGGGGCTCGGCGCGGGGTGCGGTTTCGGGGTGGTGGAGGTCGCCGTCCGGCTGATCGACGACCTGTCCCCGACGGCGCTGCTCGCCAACCCCGCGGTGTACGCGCTGCTGCTGGGCGGCGGTTCGGCGTTCCTGCTGCTCACCTCGGCACTGCAGCGCGGTTCGGTGACGACGGCGACGGCCGGCATGGTGCTCGGCGAGACGATCGGCCCGGCGCTGGTGGGCGTCATCTGGCTCGGGGACCGTACCCGCGAGGGCCTGGTCTGGCTGGCGGTCGCCGGGTTCGTGGTGGCGGTGGCGGGAGCGCTGGCCCTGGCCCGGTTCGGCGAGGCGCCGCAGGACGCCCCCGAACCGGTCTGAGCCCGCCCGCACCGTCCGCGCCCGGCGCGAACCGCACCGGGCGGCGGGCAGGCGGGCAGGCGGGCAGGCGGGCAATTCAGGCTCTGCCCGACGCCGGCGTAGAGCGGGAGCAACGGAACTGCTGCGCGCGCTGCCTTACGGCCGACGCTTCACTTCCCCGCGCCGGGCCGGAGCGGGCCAGGCGATCGGGCAGCGCAGCCCGGCGCCGGTCGCTACCGTCTCGCACCATCCAGGTGGACACGCAGCGCGTGGTGCACCGCAGCGGTCGGCTTCGGGGGCGTTGACCGTCGGGGAGTCGGTGTGACGGTCCGACCGGTTCCGCGCTCAGCGGATGTGCCGGGCCAGGTCCGTCGCCTTGGTCATCAGCCATTCCAGTGGTCCGCGCTGCTGGAAGCGCGACCAGACGGTCGCGAACACCAAGGCGGCCACGATGAAGCCAAATAGGACATACAGCGGCGATCCTGGCAGTTCTTCGATGCCCAGGAACCGGATGCCGACGAGGTGGAAAACGTACGCGGTCAGCGACATGGAACCGACTGCGATGACCGGCCGGGCCAGGGACCGGAGCCGCGGGAAGGCGTCCGTCGCGGCCAGACACGCGGTCACGACCATGATCGCCACACCGGTGTTGCCCAGGATCGACAGGGTGGTCTCACTGTGCGGGGAGGCAGCCAGCAGCCAGGCGGGGGTGTCACCGGACGGATAGCCCGCGGTGTCGGACCACCACGCGCTCGCCCCACCCGCGCCGATGGCGTTGGCGGCGCCGGGAGCGACGTGCAGCGCCAGCCAGGAGCCTCCGTAGCCGGTGATCATGAGGACGGAACCCGTGAGGGCCAGGCGTGTCCGGACAGCGGTGGCAGCCAGGTCCAGGCGGGCCACGGCCATGCCGGCGATCACGAACGGGATCCAGGTCAGGGCCGGGTAGGTGCCGGTGAAGAGCAGCGAGACGATGCCGTCGGGCTCACCGGGCGATGGGACGCCACTGTCGCCGATCGCCTGCTGCACCGCGTAGAGCACCTGGGGCAGGACGAGGGCCGTTCCCGCGGCGATCGCCGCCAGGGGGCCGGAGCCGAGCTGGTACAGCGGCAGTACGAGCAGGAAGTACAGGCCGTAGAAGGCGAGGATCACGTCGACCGGGATGCCGCTCATGGTCAGCACGGTGCCCAGGGCCAGAAGGATCACGGCCCGGATCACCACCTTGGCCACTGCCTGGCGCCCGGCCCGCCCCGTCTTAGGCGTCACGCGCCCGGTGATGAGGACAACGGCGAAGCCCGCCAGGAAGGCGAAGAGAGCGGAGGACCTGCCGTGGGCCAGCTCCATCAGGAATCCGATCGCACCGCCCTGGTCAGGGTCGGGCCCCACATGAGCCGCGTACATGCCGAATACCGCGAGTCCGCGGGCCAGGTCCAGTCCGATCAGCCGACCCGCCGGTGCCTTTCCGCTGTCGCGCACAGGGGCCGGGGCGTTTACCACAGGAGCTGCAACGTCTGAGTACTGAGTCATGCCTTCCAGATTTGAGAGTGGGCTGATCGCCGGGTATCCGGCAGATGTCCGGGCCGCCCCGCCATCCGGCGGAGGCCGACCTGCGCCGGGTGTCCGGAGCCGCTGCTCGCGGAGCCGCCCTGGTCATCCGGGGCTTCGGGCTCGGTGCGGCAGTGCAGTAGGCATGGACAGCCATCAGCGTGTGTGCTTTCGAATGTACAGCCAGCCGCCGCAACCAGACCGTGAGGCGGAACACATGTGATCGGGCTCGTGGTGGTGGACGTCGAGGCACTGCGCCGTTCCGGCTTTCCGCTCATCCTCAACGCGGCCGACGATATCGAGGCCGTCGCGGCGGCGACCGGTGCCGGTCGTCGACACCGTCCGCGCGGAGCGCCCGGACGTGGTCCTGCCGGGCATCCGGATGCCGGACATCGACGGCCTCACCACAGAAAACCGGCGGCATCGAAGTGCAGTGCGGTCAGGACGTACTCATTGAGCTCTGTTCATCCTAAAGCCGCAGGTCAATGGGCTGGTGTGATCGGTCTCCGGGATGCTTGTGCTGGTCGTGGGTGGCTGTCTGTGGCGAAGATCGTCGGTCAGCGTGCGACCTCGATGTTGGTCAGCGCGAGCAGGGCGTGCAGGAGCGCGGTTGCGCCATCCGGCACCGTCACGGTCACCTTGCACCCTGCTGGCCGCGACCCAAGGCCCGATCCGCTTCAGCGGGACGAGATCGCCGAAGCCATCGTCCGCTCCACCACCGGCGCCAGACCGAGGCCCTGGTCGACGAGGCCAGCCTGAGCGCGGCCACCTGGTCGGCCACCCTGGACGACCCGGCTGACATCGCCGCCGTCACCGCCCATGTCCGCGCAACACTGGAAGGGGAAGTGGCCGCCGCCCGCAACCAGTTTGTGGTGCTGATGGACCCGGCGGGGCTGCACGCCGACCCGGGGCGGCGGCGTCGCCGAGCCGCTCCTCCAGCGTCCAGTCCCCGGAGGCCTGCTGCCGGTGCACGGTGGGCATGGTGCCGGTGCGCACGCCGCGCGTGCCCTGCTTCGCATCGCCGTAGCGGTAACCATGCGAGCCGTGCTGCGGGTTGGCGCCCTCTCCCGGACGTCCTCCCTGTCAACCACGTCTGACTGGCTCTGGATGACGGTGTCCGATGTGAATCGGACACCATCATCCGCTCCAAGGCGTGTCCGCAAAGTCCCTTCCCTCCGCCCCGCGGGCACCTGCCGCTACTTTGCGGGCACCCCCTGGCTAGAACAGGGCCTTGTAGCTGTTGAAGCCGGCGCTCACCTTCTTGCGGGCGCTGAAGGTGCCCTTGCCGGTTCCGTAGTACCGGTAGAGGTTACCGGCCGTGTCACGGGCGATCAGGTCGGCCTTGCCGTCGCTGTTCAGGTCGCCGGTGCCCACCAGCACGTTGTATGAGGAGCCCCAGTCGTCGGCGAGCTTGACCCGCGCCTTGAAGGTGCCGGAGCCGGTGCCGTCGTAGCGCCACAGCTTGTTGGACTTGTCCTGCGCGAGCAGGTCGCCCACGCCGTCGCCGTTGAGGTCTCCGGTGCCGACGATCTTCTTGTAGCCGCGCCAGTCCGCGTACAGCTTCACCCGCGAGGCCAGCTTGGCGCCGCTGGCGCCCTTGTACAGGTACACGGCGCCGGTGGAGCGGTTGCGGGCGATCATGTCCGGCCGGCCGTCCTTGGTGACGTCGCCGACCGGGGTCAGGACGTCGTACTGGCCCCACCCGGTACCGAGCGTGGTGTAGGGGGTGGAGGTGGACGGCGCCGCCCCGCAGCCCGGCTTGTACAGCCGCAGGCTGTCGCCGGTGCGGACCAGCAGGTCGTTGCAGCGGTCCCCGGTCAGGTCCCCGAACGGGACGCCCTGACCTCCTCGGGCAAACTCCAGTACCTCTACGGCTCGCTGCCCGCAGGCGACCTGAGGACGGGCAAGTCCGGTTCGGGCTGGTCCTCCTCCATCATCGCCGTCTCCGGACGAGATTGCTGCTGTGCGTGGTGAGTTGGAAGAGTTCGCGGCGGAGGTGTTCGAGCCGTTCGCCCGCAATGATCAGCGTCGGTGGGGGCAGGTCTATCTGCGGGGACTGCTCACCGATGGGCGGCGCAAGTCGGTCGAGCCGATGGCCGCCCGGCTCGGGGTGGACGGGAACCGGCAGGCCCTGGCCCACTTCGTGACCACCAGCCCGTGGGATCCGGCCCATGTGAGGGCCCGGCTGGCCTGGAGGATGGAAGCGGCGGTCAAACCGACCGCACTGATCTTCGATGACACCGGGTTCCTCAAGGATGGAAACGCCTCGGCGTGCGTGTCGCGGCAGTACACCGGCACCGCGGGCAAGGTCACCAACTGCCAGGCACCGTGACGGGCCACGAGATCGACCTCGCGGAACTGGGACTCCTCTGAGCCGGAGACCATGACCGGCCGGCTGCGTTGGATCGGCCTTGGCACTGTGAGCGCGCCGCACCGCGGCCCGGGGCACCGTTGCCGGGGCTGGCACGGGCACGCGTACGGCCACCGCTGATCATCAGCGTGTGAAGACTGACGATCTTGCGGTGTTCCGCAGCCTGCGGCACGACGAGCCCGCCTTCTGACAGAGAGCGCGACCAACCCTCCGTTCAGAGAGTTGAGAAGCGCCTCGTGCGGGAGAGGCGCCGGCAATAAGCCGCCCACCAACGACTCAGGGCCGCTGGCCCCGAGGCCATCACCCGCGCTCTCGCACGTCTCGATCGCGACGGTGCCGATCGGCGCCCCCAACGGCCGTCAGAACGTGAGCAGTTCGTCGCGTGTGAGGTGCTCGTGCGGGCCGACACGGCCTTCGTCAGCCTTCAGGTCGTGTTCGACGAACAGCGGATTGGGCGGGATCGGCCCGGTGCCGGCGCGCCGGACAGGGTTGGCGCGTCGTCCTCCGCCGTAGGTCATGGCTGGCCACCCCCGAACAGCACGGCGAGGTCGCTCGCTTCGTAGCCGGCAGCGGCAGCGGACGGCGCGGGGCGCTTCGCCCGTTCTTCCCGGTCGGCCAGATACTCCTGGACCCGGGCGATGACCTGCTCTTCCTCCTCGACGAGATACACGTCGGCGGTGGTGCCCAGGTGGGCGTGTCCGAGAATGGTCTGCACGTCGCGCAGGGTCAGCCGCTTGTCCCGGGACATCCGCAGCGCGGCGGTATGCCGCAGGTCGTGCATGGACCAGTCCGTGCCCAGCAGGGCGTTGGTCCGACGGAACACCGCGCGCAGGGCCTCGTAGTTCAGTGGCTGGTAGGCCAGTCCTTCGCCGTGATCGCAGCGTCCACCGCAGTGGTGACCGCGGATCCAGCGGCGGGCCCTCGCTCTGGTAGAGCCGGAGCCAGATGAACGCCTCCGGGCTGGACGGCAGCCACTGTCGCGTTCCCGGCTCATGCAAGCACTCGCAACAGGGCCTCCAGCGCCCCCGCCCAGGCGCTGTCGGTCGGTGTCCCGTAACCGATGACCAGGGCGTCGCGCCCCGGCGGCGCCTGCGGGTGCCGGAAGCGCGAGAGCCCTTCCAGCGCGAGCCCCTGCCACGCCGCCGCCCGCAACGCGGCCTCCTCGCCGCCCTCCGGGAGTTCGAGCACGGCGTGCAGACCGGCGGCGATACCGCTGACCCGGATACCGGGGGCGCGTTCCGCCAGTACCGCGACGAGTTGATCACGACGGCGGCGGTAGCGCAGCCTCATCGAGCGCACATGACGGTCGTACGCGCCCGATTCGATGAACTCCGCGAGCGTCAGCTGTTCCAGCGCGCTCGACGACCAGTCGCTCAGCCCCTTGGCCTCGGCCACCTCCCCCACCAGGTTCTCCGGCAGCACCATCCACCCCAGCCGCAGTCCCGGCGCCAGCGACTTGCTCGTCGTTCCCAGGTGTACGACGCGTTCGGGGTCGAGGCCCTGGAGCGCACCGACCGGCTGCCGGTCGTAACGGAATTCGCCGTCGTAGTCGTCCTCCAGGATCAGCCCGCCCGTACCGCGCGCCCAGTCGACCGCCGCGGCCCGCCGGTCGGGGTGGAGCGGCGTCCCCGTCGGGAACTGGTGCGCGGGCGTCATCAGGACCGCGCCCGCACCGCGCAGCCCGGCCAGTTCACCGGTCCTGGCCCCGAGTCCGTCGACCGGCAGACAGGGCATGCGCAGCCCGGCGTCCGCGAGCAGCTTCCAGTGCACGTCCAGTCCGTACGACTCGACGGCCACCTCCCGCACCCGCCGCTCGCGCAGCACCGTCCCCATCAGCTTCAGCGCCTGCACGAAACCGGCACAGATCACGATCCGCTCCGGGTCCGCGTACACACCGCGGGCGCGGGCCAGATAGTCGGCGAGGACGGTGCGCAGCTCGATGCGCCCGCGCGGATCGCCGTATCCGAAGGCGTCGTTGGGTGCGGCGGTCAGGGCGCGGCGGGCGGCCTTGAGCCAGTCGGCGCGCGGGAACGTCGAGAGGTCGGGCGACCCGGCCAGCAGGTTGTGGGCGGGCCGGGAGCGCACCGGCCGGGAGCGGGTCGCCCTGGTGGCCGTCCGGCGCGGCTCGGCCCGCCGCGCCACCCTGGTCCCCGAACCCTGCCGGGCGGTGAGCCACCCCTCGGCGACCAGCTCCGCGTACGCGTCGGCGACGGTGTTCCGGGCGATGCCGAGGTCCACGGCGAGGCTGCGGGAGGACGGCAGCCGGGTGCCGGGCGCCAGTCGCCCCGTCCGTACGGCCTCGCGCAGGGCGTCCATGAGCCCGGCCCGCAGCCCCGCCGCACCCGTCGTCTCCAGATGCAGGTCGGCGCCGAAAGTGGCCCAGGAATCTGTCATGGAAATGGACCATACCGCTGCGCCATCCTCGCCGTAACGTCATACCCATGACGACGAACGAGCACAGCCACCCGACCTCCGAACTCACCCCCGAGCACACCCCTCGTATGCAGCAGTGGGCCGCGCTCGCCCCTGATGTCTACAAGGCCTTGGTCCGGCTGGACGCGGCATCCCGCAAGGGCCTCGACCCGGTCATCGGGGAGCTGGTGAAGATCCGCTCCTCGCAGCTCAACCACTGCGCGTTCTGCCTCGACATGCACACCAAGGACGCACTGGCGGCGGGCGAGTCCATCGAGCGGATCGTCCAGCTCAGCGCATGGGAGGAGTCGCAGCACTTCTACACGCCGAAGGAGATCGCGGCCATCGAGCTGACCGAGGCGGTGACCGTACTGACCGACGGTTTCGTGCCGGACGAGGTGTGGGAGAAAGCCGCCAAGCACTTCGACGAGACCGAGCTCGCCCACCTCATCGCCGCGATCACGACTATCAACGCCTGGAACCGGTTCGCCGTGACCACCCGCATGGTCCCCGGTCACTACACGCCGGGCGACATCAAGCACTGACCCGGCACGCCCCGCACCCCGCCCGCCCCTGCGTCGGAACACCCCCGGGAGCCCCGTGATGACCGCATCCGTCCTCCGTGCCCTGCACCACGACCGCGCCCCCGGCGATCCGCTGATCCTCCCCGGCCCGTGGGACGCGGCGAGCGCCCGCGTCTTCGCCGATGCGGGCTTCCCGGCGCTCGCCACACCCAGTGCCGGGGTCGCGGCCTCGCTCGGTTACGAGGACGGGGCGACGCCCGCCGCCGAGATGTTCGCGGCCGTGGCCAGGATCGTGCGGGCCGTCCCGGCCGACGTCCCCGTCTCGGCGGACATCGAGGCGGGCTACGGGCTGGCGCCGGAGGAACTCGTGGAACGCCTCCTCGACACCGGAGCCGTCGGCTGCAATCTGGAGGACTCGGCCGACGGCACTCTCGTCGATGCCCAGCGGCAGGCGGACCGGCTGGCGGAGGTACGGGCGGTCGCGGGCGACCGGCTCTTCGTCAACGCCCGCGTCGACACCTACGTCCACGGCGTCCCCGACGGCACGGACCAGGAGGCGGAGACGGTGCGCCGCGCCCTGCTGTACGTGGCGGCGGGCGCGGACTGCGTCTACCCGATCATGGCCCCGCCCGAGGCCCTGCCCCGACTGGCCGCGGCCGTCCCGGCCCCGCTCAACGCCCTCGCCCGGCCGGACGGCCCGACCCCGCGCCGGCTGGGAGAACTGGGCGCCGACCGGATCACTTTCGGCCCCGGGCTGCAGCGCCGGGCCATGGCAGCCGTACGCGAGATCGCGGACGAACTGCGGAAGGGGTAGGCGCCCCGGGGCCGCGCACGATCACGCCTGTCTGCCGCCGAAGGCCGCCAGGGTCCGTTCCAGCATCGGCATGGCCCGCACCACGTTGCGGGAGCGGATCAGGGCGTCCCAGGCGGGTTCGAACTTCTTCCAGCCGCCCGCGTACGCCAGATGCCTGAGCCGCTCGTGTGTGCCCGGCTGGGCAGCCGCGCCGCGCCAGATGTTGGACCACCGGTAGAAGTCCCGGTACGCACGCCAGTACCCGTCCTCCAGCTGGCGCGCGGTCATTCCCTTCGGGCGGTGGACGACATGGCGGGTGTCGTAAAGGTCCCAGTCCCGGTGGACGATCCGGTCCTCGGCCTCCATCTGCTTCCACAGACCGGTGGACGGATAGGGCGTCATGATGTGGAAGGTGGCCGTCTCGATGCCCTGCTCGACAGCCCACTGCACCGTCCGGTCGAAGACGTCCGGGCCGTCGTGGTCGAGCCCGAAGACGAAGCTGGCGTTGACCATGACACCGGCGTCATGGAGCCGGCGGACGGCGGCCGCGTAGTCCTTGCCGATGTTCTGGTCCTTGCGGCGTTCGGCGAGGTTCGCGCTGTTGACGGTCTCGAAGCCGACGAACAGGCTGCGCAGCCCCGCGTCCGCGGCCCGCTCCAGCAGGTCCGGCTGGAGTACGGACTTCACGGTGCCGGCCGCCTGCCAGAGCCGTCCCATTCCGGCCATCCCGTCGAAGAGCGCCTCGGCGAAACGGCGGTTGCCGAGCAGATGGTCGTCGAGGAAGTACAGATGCCTGCCGGGCAGCCGCTCGATCTCGGCGAGCGCGTCGTCCACGGCCTGGGTGTAGAAGGACTTGCCGCCCGCAAAGAAGGCGTCCTTGTAGCAGAAGTCGCAGTGGTGCGGGCAGCCGCGCGAGACGACGATCGAGTTGGGCACCAGATACAGATGCCGTTTGATCAGGTCCCTCCGCACGGGTGGCAGTCCGGCCAGGGTGCGCAGCTTCGAGTCGTACCTGCGGCCCGGCGCGCCGTCCCGGAACTCCTTCAGGAACAGCGGCCAGGTGTCCTCCCCCGGCCCGGTGAAGATCGTGTCGGCATGTGCTGCGGCCTCGTCCGGGAGAGAGGTCACATGGAGGCCGCCCATGGCGACATGGACGCCGCGGGCGCGGAAGTGGTCGGCTATCTCGTAGCCGCGCCGGGCGGAGGTGATGTACGGCTGGACGACCAGCAGATCGGGGCTGTCGAGCGCCTCGATGTCGACCCGCTCGACATGCTCGTCGAGGAGCGTCACCTCGTCGTCCGGGTCCAGGTAGCCGGCGAGGGTCGCCAGGCCGAGCGGCGGGAAGAGCGAGTACTTGATGGGCCGGAACAGCGGGCTGGTCGCCTCGGTCAGGGCCGGAAGGATCATCGTCACGCGCATGACAGCCCAGACTCGGGAAGCGGCGCGGTCAGTTCCCGGCCACGGCCACGTATCGACGCAGCCGCCCCCGGCAGCGGCTGCTGCCGGGGGCGGTGGTGTACGCCTCGGAGGGCGTACGGATCAGATCAGGCCGAGCTCGCGAACCGCGTCGCGCTCCTCGATGAGCTCCTGCACCGACGCGTCGATGCGCGTACGGGAGAACTCGTTGATGTCCAGGCCCTGGACGATCTCGTACTTGCCGTCCTTCGTGGTGACCGGGAAGGACGAGATGATGCCCTCGGGCACGCCGTAGGAGCCGTCCGACGGGATGCCCATGGAGGTCCAGTCGCCGGCGGCGGTGCCGTTGACCCAGGTGTGGACGTGGTCGATGGCGGCGTTGGCGGCCGAGGCGGCGGAGGACGCGCCACGGGCCTCGATGATCGCGGCGCCGCGCTTGGCGACGGTCGGGATGAAGGTGTCGGCCAGCCACGCCTCGTCGTTGACGAGCTCGGCGGCGTTCTTGCCGGCGACCTCCGCGTGGAAGACGTCCGGGTACTGGGTCGCCGAGTGGTTGCCCCAGATCGTCAGCTTCTTGATGTCGGAGACGGCGGCACCGGTCTTGGCGGCCAGCTGCGAGATCGCGCGGTTGTGGTCGAGGCGGGTCATCGCGGTGAAGCGCTCGGCCGGTACGTCCGGGGCCGCGGCCTGCGCGATGAGCGCGTTGGTGTTGGCCGGGTTGCCGACGACGAGGACCTTGATGTCGTCCGCGGCGTTGTCGTTGATGGCCTTGCCCTGCGGCTTGAAGATGCCGCCGTTGGCGGAGAGCAGGTCGCCGCGCTCCATGCCCTTCGTACGCGGGCGGGCGCCGACCAGGAGGGCGACGTTGGCCCCGGCGAAGCCGACATTGGCGTCGTCGGTGATCTCGATGTTGCGCAGCAGCGGGAAGGCACAGTCGTCGAGCTCCATCGCGGTGCCCTCGGCGGCCTTCAGCCCCTGCGGGATCTCCAGGAGGCGCAGGTTGACCGGCACGTCCGGGCCGAGCAGGTGGCCGGAGGCGATGCGGAAGAGCAGCGCGTAGCCGATCTGGCCGGCTGCGCCGGTCACGGTGACATTCACGGGAGTGCGGGTCATGGCGATCTCCGTTAGACAGCTGGCGGTGGGGGTCCCTGCCCCTGGTGCTGGACATCCCTGAATCTTGATGTGAAGAGATATCCAGCGATCAGGCTATCCGACCCGGAACCCCCCGACCGCCCGGCCCCCTGTGGCACCGCACACAACCCGTCACACAGCGCTCACCCGGCCGTATCCGCTCACCCGGGAGGCGGTCGCTGGACGGTGGGCCTCCCGCCATCGTCGTCACCGCCCCGCCCCGGCCAGCAGCACCGCCCCGGTCAGTACGAGCAGCACACCGACCGCCCCCGCGAGGAGCACGGCCAGTCGCCTGCGGCCGCCGCCGCAGCGGTCCGCTCCCCCGTCTCCCGTCCGGTGCGGGGGCTGCTGCGGGACGAGCGGGAGCGACGCACGCGCCCGGGAGATCCGGATGGGCTCCATCGCCGTGTCCTGGCCCATCTCGGAACGGCTCCATGCCCGCTCCGCCAGCTCCCACATGGTCGTCAGATGCACCTGATTGGTACCCGTCGCCTCGGCGAGAGCGACGATCGCTCCTCTGGGCGCGAGCAGACGCCCGCTCAGATAGCGCTCCCACGACGTCTTGCTGTAGCCCGTGCGGTCGGCCACCGCGGCGATGCTCAGCCCTCTGTGGTCGACGAGCCTGCGCAGCTGGCCGGCGAACTCCCTGATCTGCGGGTCGAGTTCATCCGATAGCGCCTTCCAACGAGGCATTGCTTCCCCTTGCCCGGATCCGGTTCTTCTTCCGTTCTGGACTACCCAGGAGTACGCCCGAACGCAGGACGACAGTTCCATCGGACGGGGCGCACAGGGGTGTTCGGGACGCGGGGCGCACCCGCGCACGCCCCCGGCACCACCGATGCGTGCCGAACACACCGATGCGTGCCGAACACGTTGCCGGGCGATCACACGGTGGCGGAATGGTCACTTCCGTGCCACAGGCCACAGGGTTCCCTTGTAGCGGTCTTCGCCGTCCACCAGGCTGAAGCCAGGACGGGGGCAAGGCCGCTCAAGTCACCACATCCCGGAGCGCTTGCGTTTCGGTGGCTGCCTCCGCCCTCGGGTGTCCGTCCCTTCTCGGGGGAGGGGACGGACACCGTCCTCAAGCCGCGCAGCCATAGCCGTAGCTGTACGGACGGCCTCAGCGGATCGTGAAGTGGACCGCGTCCTCCAGGAACGGAATGTCCAGCCACGGCTTGGGCTGCGCCACCAGCGCGAGCATCACGATGAGGAAGCCGAGCAGCCCGTACGTCACCAGGTCGGTGAAGCGGGAACGGACCGCCAGCATGCCCACCGACGGGACCACGACCCGCAGCACGGCACCCCCGATGAGGGCCACACCGATCAGCATCGTGCCGATCCTGAAGGCCTCCGCGAAGGGGGCGACGGCCACGATCAGCAGCCCGATCCCGGCCGTGCAGAGCACGGCGAGCAGCGGCCACTGCCGGGCCGGGGCGGGCGCGTCCCCGGACGCGGCACGGCCACCGCCCTCGGGGCGCGCGGTGTCCCGGGTGAACGACGGGAACCTCCGCGACGGACGCGAACCGCTGTGCGGGGCGCCGCTGCCGCCGGGACCGGAGGCAGCGGCAGCCTCCGGGCGGGCACCCTCGCCCAGGCCCGCGTCGCCGGAGTCCTCACCGGCGTCCGCATCCGCCCGGACGACCGTCCCCTCACGAGCAGCACCCTCCGAAGCGGCGCCCTCACGGGTCGCAGCCCGATCCGGCGCGGCCTCGTCCGTCGCACCCGCACCGGAGACGTCCGCGTCGGACGGCACCTCAGACGTCCGGCCCGCCTCGGCGGCCGGGTCGGCCGGACTCGTACCAGCACCCATGGGGCTCCTTCCGGATCGGGTCAGCCGGCTCAGACTGCGTCGGCTGCGTTGCGCTCGGCCGCCTCGACCACGTTGACGAGCAGCTGGGCGCGGGTCATCGGGCCGACACCGCCCGGGTTCGGGGAGATCCAGGCGGCGACCTCGGCCACGCCCGGGTGTACGTCCCCGACGATCTTGCCGTGCTCGTCCCGGCTGACGCCGACGTCGAGCACGGCCGCGCCCGGCTTCACGTCCTCGGGCTTGATGATGTGCGGCACTCCGGCGGCGGCGACGATGATGTCGGCCTGCTTGAGCTGGGCGGAGAGGTCACGCGTACCGGTGTGGCACTGGGTGACGGTGGCGTTCTCGGACTTACGGGTCAGCAGCAGCGGGATCGAGCGGCCGATGGTGACACCGCGGCCGACGACCACGACGTGCGCCCCGTTGATCTCCACGTCGTGGTGGCGGAGCAGCTGGACGACGCCCTGCGGGGTGCAGGGCAGCGGGCCCGCCTCGTTCAGTACGAGCCGGCCGAGGTTCATCGGGTGGAGGCCGTCGGCGTCCTTGGCCGGATCCATCAGTTCCAGGACGCGGTTGGTGTCGATCCCCTTGGGCAGGGGAAGCTGCACGATGTACCCCGTGCACTCGGGGTTGGCGTTGAGCTCCCGTACGACGTCCTCGATCTCCTCCTGGGTGGCGGTGTCGGGGAGTTCGCGCTGGATGGAGCCGATGCCGACCTGTGCGCAGTCACGGTGCTTGCCGTTCACGTACCACCGGCTGCCCGGGTCGTCCCCGACGAGCAGGGTTCCCAGGCCGGGGGTGATGCCCTGCGCCTTGAGGGCCGCCACGCGGACGGTGAGATCGGACTTGATCGCGGCTGCGGTGGCCTTGCCATCGAGAATCTGGGCAGTCATGTCCCCATACTCGCGGATGACCCCACCCGCATACCAATTCTGGGTGCCGACCATGGCCACCAGGTTGCGCTTGCACAACACATTCGGCAATCGGCTGGACAAAAAGCCGATGTCAAGACAACTATGAGCCGCGCAGTACCGCGGACAGTGTCGGGGGGACAGACCGTACTCATTGCGCTTGTTTCCTCCGCTCGGGCCGCGTCGTCCCCGCACTTTTCACAACGGAGGAAATTCGCCATGAGCTTCGGCGACCCGAACAACCCCTACGGCCAGCAGCAGCAGGGCGGGCAGCCGGGGTACGGCTACCCGCAGCAGTCCCCGCAGGGCGCGCCGCAGCAGGGCGGCTACCCGGCGGCCCCGCCCGTGCAGGGCGGATACGGCTTCCCCGGCGTGCCCACCGAGATGCCGGGCGGCGTGAAGGCAGCCCGCGTCATGCTCTACGTGATCACCGGCCTGCAGGTCATCGGCGCGGTCATCTTCGCGATCGGCGCCGCAGCCGTGGGCGCCGCCAAGAACGACGCGACGCTCAAGGACGACGTTCAGTTCCAGCAGCTCGCCGACTACTCCGGCAATGCCCTGTGGGGCATCGTGGTCTTCGCAGTGCTGTGGGGCGCCTTTGCCGTGTTCCTCGCCGTGAAGTTCGGCAAGGGAACCAACGGCATCCGCATCACGGCGATCGTCTTCGGTGTGATCACCGCGATACTCGGTATCTACCCGTTCGTCATCTTCGGTCTCGTTCACACGGTTCTCGCCGTGCTGATCACCGTCTTCGTCGCGAGGGCCGACGGCAGCGCCTGGTTCAACCGCCAGCAGCAGCCGCAGTACTGATCCGGCCCAGGCACCGGAATCACACGAAGGCCGTACCCCCGCACGTGCGCGGGGGTACGGCCTTCGGTCGTTCTGCCGGTTCGGTGTCAGTGGAAGAAGTGCCGCGTACCCGTGAAGTACATCGTCACGCCCGCCTTCCTCGCGGCCTCGACGACCAGCTCGTCACGGACCGAACCACCCGGCTGGGCCACGGCCTTGATGCCGGCCGCGGTCAGGATCTCCAGCCCGTCCGGGAACGGGAAGAACGCGTCGGACGCGGCGTACGCGCCCCGGGCCCGCTCCTCGCCCGCACGCTCGACGGCCAGCTTCGCGGAGTCGACCCGGTTGACCTGGCCCATGCCGACGCCGACCGAGGCGCCGCCCTTGGCGAGGAGGATCGCGTTGGACTTGACGGCGCGACACGCCTTCCACGCGAAGGCGAGCTCCTTCAGCTCGTCCTCGGAGAGTGCCTCACCGGTGGCGAGGGTCCAGTTGGCCGGGTCGTCGCCGTCGGCCTGGAGGCGGTCGGTGGCCTGGAGCAGCGCGCCGCCGTCGATCGGCTTGACCTCGACCGTGGAGGTCGGGGCGTCGGGGCAGCGCAGCACACGGATGTTCTTCTTGCGGGCGAGGATCTCGACCGCGCCGTCCTCGTACGCCGGGGCGACGATGACCTCGGTGAAGATCTCCGCGACCTGCTCGGCCATGGCGACGGTCACCGGGCGGTTGACGGCGATGACACCGCCGAAGGCCGACAGCGGGTCGCAGGCGTGCGCGTTGCGGTGCGCCTCGGCAACGTCGTCGGCGATCGCGATGCCGCACGGGTTGGCGTGCTTGATGATCGCCACGCACGGCTCGGCGTGGTCGTACGCGGCCCGGCGCGCGGCGTCCGTGTCCGTGTAGTTGTTGTACGACATCTCCTTGCCGTGCAGCTGCTCCGCCTCGGCCAGGCCGCCGGTGCCGGAGGTGTAGAGCGCGGCAGGCTGGTGCGGGTTCTCGCCGTACCGCAGGACATTGCTGCGCTCGTACGTCGCACCGAAGAAGTCGGGGAAGCCCGAGTCGTCGGCGGCGGCGTACTCGTCCGCGAACCAGGACGCGACGGCCACGTCGTACGCGGCCGTGTGCTGGAACGCCTCGGCGGCGAGCCGCTTGCGGGCGGTCAGGTCGAAGCCGCCCGCCTTGACCGCGGCCAGGACGTCGGCGTACCGCTCGGGGCTGGTGACGACGGCCACGGAGGGGTGGTTCTTGGCCGCGGCGCGGACCATGGACGGGCCGCCGATGTCGATCTGCTCCACGCACTCGTCGGCGGACGCGCCGGAGGCGACGGTCTCCTTGAACGGGTAGAGGTTGACGACCACCAGGTCGAACGGCTCCACACCCAGCTCGGCGAGTTGCTCGCGGTGGGCGTCCAGGCGCAGGTCCGCGAGGATGCCGGCGTGGACGCGCGGGTGCAGCGTCTTGACGCGGCCGTCGAGGCACTCGGGGAAGCCGGTGAGCTCCTCGACCTTGGTGACCGGCACCCCGGCAGCAGCGATCCTCCCGGCGGTGGAGCCGGTGGAGACCAGCTCGACACCCGCCTCGTGCAGACCGCGGGCGAGGTCTTCGAGCCCCGTCTTGTCGTAGACACTGACCAGGGCGCGGCGGATGGGCTTATTCACCGACATGACCGAGATGAACCTTTCGTCCCTCAATGCGATAGCCGTCACGGGCGAGCCGCCCCACGGCCTCGACGAGCAGCTTGCGCTCGACTTCCTTGATGCGTTCGTGGAGAGCGGCTTCGCCCTCCGCCGTGTCCGCTTCGGCCACCTCGACCACGCCCTGCGCGATGATCGGACCGGTGTCGACGCCGTCGTCGACGAAGTGGACGGTGCACCCGGTGACCTTCACGCCGTACGCGAGTGCGTCACGCACCCCATGGGCACCGGGAAAGCTGGGGAGCAGGGCGGGGTGGGTGTTGATGAACCGGCCACCGAACCGGGCGAGGAACTCCTTGCCCACGATCTTCATGAATCCCGCGGACACCACGAGGTCCGGGCGGTGCTCGGCCGTTGCGGCCGCGAGTGCCGCATCCCACTCCTCGCGGGTGGCGTGGTCCTTGACCCTGCACACGAAGGTCGGCAGTCCGGCGCGCTCCGCCCGTTCCAGACCGACGATGCCGGAGCGGTCGGCGCCGACCGCGACGACCTGTGCGCCGAAGCCCTCGGGGTCGTCGCCGATGGCGTCGAGCAGGGCTTGGAGGTTCGTACCGGAGCCGGAGACCAGCACGACCAGACGGGCCGGTGCGGCGGAGGGGGGCGGGGAGGCCACGTCTGGGCCCTTTCTCGCGTGGTGAAGCAGAGCAGCGCTGATTTGTATGGTCGTACGAAAGAATCGAGCCCCGCGATACGGGGAACTCTACGAACGAGCCGACCGTCAGCAACGATACCGGCACCTCGGGGGACCCCCACGGGACGGGGGTGAGAGGCCGCAGGTCGACTGCGCGGCGGCCGCAGCGAAGCACGAAAGGGTCCGGGTGACGGGTATCGGCCACCTGCGCCGCGCTCCCAGCTTTCGGCCCCTCCTGGCCGGGAGGTAGCGTCAGGGGACAGGGAACCGTCCGCAGGGCGGAAATGACGAGATGGGGAAGACGTTCACCATATGCCGGACCGACGCCGCCGCACCGCCTTCCGCCACCCGCTGCCCGAGCGGACCCCACTGATGCTGCGGGAGCGCCAGTCCCCCGCAGGCCCTTCCTCCTCTTCAGGTTCTCCCGGGTCGTCGGGGCCTTCCGGTCCCGCGGGCGACAACCCGTTCGCCGCACCGCCCGAGGACCGGCCCGACCAGCCCTGGCAACCCCGCCACCCTTCGAACGCCAAAAACGGCAACGGGAACCACCAGGGGAACGGGGGCCGGGGCAACGACGACGGGTCGCCCGAGGGCGGCTCCTCCGACGACCGGCCGGTCTGGGGCGGCCAGTGGAGCAGCCAACAGCCCGGTCGCCAGAGCGGCGGCTTCGGCGGCCGCCCCGGAGGCCAGGGCGGGCCGAACGGTCAGGGCGGCCCCGGGGGCAGCTCCGGCGGGGTGCGCTGGGATCCGACCGACCCCGCCCAGCGCCGCGCACGCTACGCGCTGCTCTGCGGCATGTGGGCCTTCTTCTTCGCACTCTTCGACTTCCCGGAGATCGCCCTGCTGCTCGGCGCACTCGCCGTGTACTGGTCGATCAGCTCGCTCCGCGCGAAGCCGAGTGGCGCGTCCGCGCCGGGCGCCGCCGGAGCACCCGGACCGGCCGCAGAGTCCGGTGCGCCGGCCGCCGGCCCCCTCCAGGGCTCCGGTTCCGGGCGTGTTCCGGCGTCCGCGCCCGGCGCCCCCGCCGCTCCTGGCTATGGGAGACAGCAGACCACGGCTGCGGTCAGCGGCCTGGTGACGGCGCTGCTTGCGCTCTCGATCGTCGCGACGACGTTCACGGTGCAGCTCGTCTACCGCGACTACTACACCTGTGTGAACGACGCCTTGACCAAGTCCGGCCAACTGGCCTGCAACGACCTGCTGCCGAAGCCGCTGGAGCCCTTCTTCGGCGTCAAGAACTGACACTTCGCGGATTCACGGATCCACAGACGGCCCAGCCTCACCCGGCAGGGCCGTCCGTTCGCGCCAGGGGTCGGTCGGCAGGAAGTCGTACGGCTCGGAGTCGTCGCTCCACCCGTCCGCCGCGGACGCCGACGCAGCGCCGCCGGTTGCTGGGGCGGCCGCCGCAGCGGGTACGCCCCCGAAAGCGCGGACGGGCACGCGAACGGCTCCCTGACCGGGCACCGGCTCGGCCACCTCGCCCTCGTCCCGGCGCCCGGACCGCTTCCACCACCGCCGGTCGCCGCCACCCGGCTCCCGAGGCACCTGCCCGGGGCCCCCCGCAGGCGCCTGAGCTGCGGGCGCGCACTCCGCCGCTGCCGTCTCCTCCACTGCTCGACGCACCCAGCATCCCCCGCCGCTGCCCCGCAGCCGCCAGGCCCGGAGCAGCAGCGCCACGGGGACGCCGAGCAGCACCGTCCACGCCAGGGCCGCCGCGCCCGTCAGCCACCACACCGGGCCGAACTCCGCCAGCGCACCGGTGCCGAGCGGTCCTCCCGCGGCCGCCGCCAGCGCCGCCGTGCCGACCCCGCACCCCACCGCCCCCAGGCCGGCCGTCAGCGCGGTCTCCCGCAGGCTCCACGCCTCCTCCCGCCCGGCATGGGCGGGCGCGGCCCGCCGTACCGTGAACCAGGCGACCGTCACCCCGGCCACGACCGGCACCGCCCCGGCCGCCCAGTTCAGGACCGTCCCCGGACCGTGGGCCGGTACTGCGGCAAGCAGCGGGAAGATGGGCAGCGCCGGGCGCCCCGAGAAGGCGAGCGGGGTGACCGCGGACGCCGTACCGAGCGCAAAGCCCGGACCGAGTCCGTACGCGGCACCCCACACCGCCGCATTCGGCACCAGCACCAGCGCGAGCAGCAGTACCGGGACCCGGCCCGACCAGTCGCCCGAGAGCTGGACGAACGACTGCTCAGCCGCCTGTGCATGCCACACCAGCGCCACCGCGACGAGCAGCGCCCCGCCACCGAGCAGCACCGCCACCCCGGCCGCGGCCGACCGGCACACCGTCTCCGCGTGCTCCCTGAACCGGGTACGCGCCAGCTTCTCGTGCAGGCGCACCGGCGCCCAGGACGGCGGCGCGATCGGGCGCCCCGATGCCGTCCAGACCCCGGCAGCCGCCGCGCCCATCACCACAACGGCCGAAGGGAAGAGCAACGACGGTGCGTACACGGACAGCGAACCACCCCGCGCGTAGAACGCGACAGCGGCTCCGACCAGCAGATATCCGCCGCTGACCATGGCGAACGCGCCCGCTGCCGAGGGCGCCGGGCGCCCCTCGACGGACTCCAGGGCGTCCCGGGCCGCACGGTGCGCCAGCCACACCGGCACCACGGCGAGCAGCAGCGGGACGAGGCCGACCGGGGCGGGGGCTCCGCCGAGCGTGTCGGCCCTGATCAGCTCGGCACCGTGGGCGAGCAGCCAGAGACCGGCCGCCACATGGAGGGCCCCGCCGGGGCTGTTGTCCGGAGCCGGGGAGCTGATCCACAGCCCCATGACGAGCACGGTGAGTGCGCCCAGCCCCAGCCCGGCCGCGAGCGCCCCACGCAGGAAGGCGAGGGCCAGAACGGCGGACCGGCCCTGCTCTGCCGACAACGACGGGCTGCGTTCGGTCACTTGGGTCACACGGCAATGCTCCCAACGACACGCGCTTATTCCGTGTAACAGGCGAACGACCGCTGTGTCGCTCAATATGCGTTTATGTACTTTTTCGCCCAGTGCAGGGCCCGCGGGGGGTCTTTCATGACAGAGAGCTCGTCCGATGCACCGAACGGGCGGCCCGCCCGACGACACCGGCGGCGGTCGCGAGGCTGTCCAAGCCGGTGACCGCCACGAAACAACCGCCGTCCCGTCCGCTGTCCCGTCCGCCGACCCCCGTCGAAGCCACTGGGAGCACCGCCATGGCCCCGACCGAGCCGGGCAACACCCCCGAACTGCCAGACACGTACGGCGCGTCCGGCACATCTGTCACGGACAGCCCATCCGCCACCTGTGCCGCGCCTGAAACTCCTGAAGCATCTGAAGCACCGGCCGAGGCATTCGATGCCTTGTACAAGAGCTGCGCCGCCGCCCTTTTCCACCAGACGTTTCTGCTGACCGGGCGTCGGAACCTCTCCCAGGAGTCCGTCGCGCGGGCCTTCGCGCGGGCCTGGGAACACTGGCCGGAGGTCGCGGTGGACCGTGATCCGGCGGGCTGGGTGCGGGCCGCCGCGTACGAGTACGCGATGTCGCCCTGGCACCGGCTGCGCCGCACGCACCGCCCCCTCGACCCGCCGCCCGCCGAACCCGGTGCGCGCGCACTGCTCGGCGCGCTGCTCGACCTGCCGCCGTCGTACCGTCGCACCCTGCTGCTCTACGACGGTGTCGGCCTGGATCTTCCGGAGACCGCGGCGGAGACGGAAGCCAGCACCCCGGCGACGGCGAGCAGGCTGATGAACGCACGTGCCGCGGTCGCCGAGCGGCTGCCCGACCTGGCGGAGCCGTCGTCCTCCACCGAGAAGTCGGCGCTCCTGCATCAACAGCTCGGCGCACTCGCCCGGGCCCAGCCCCCCGCCTCGCTCCCCTCGCCCGACACGATCCGTACGGACAGCGAGCGCAAGGCCCAGGTGTGGACCAGAGCGGCCATCTCCTTCACGGTGCTGCTCATCGGTCTGACGCTGTTCACCCTGGCGACGGCTCCGGCCCGATACGAAACCCCGGAGTCGCCCGCTCAGCAGGTCGGCGGGGTGCCGCCACGAGGTGGCCCGCAGAAACTGACGCCGCAGGACCTGAATCTGCAGAAGAAGCTTCAGGGCGAGCTCGTCCAGGGTCCGGCCCGGCTGGTCCCCGACGCCGGCTGACCGGGCGGACCGGCAGACGGACAGCCGGACCGGGAAACAGATACGGCGCGGGCCCGTACCCCTGACCGGGGTACGGGCCCGCGCCGTCTGTGCGGTGACGCGATACTGCGCTGCTGCTCCGTCGCGGTGAAGCGATCAGGCGCCGAGGATCTCGCGCGCCAGCTTGGCGGTCTCGGTCGGCGTCTTGCCGACCTTGACGCCGGCGGCCTCAAGGGCCTCCTTCTTCGCCTGCGCGGTGCCGGAGGAGCCGGAGACGATGGCGCCGGCGTGGCCCATGGTCTTGCCCTCGGGGGCGGTGAAGCCCGCGACGTAACCGACGACCGGCTTGGTGACGTTCTTCGCGATGAAGTCCGCCGCACGCTCCTCGGCGTCGCCGCCGATCTCGCCGATCATCACGATCAGGTCGGTCTCGGGGTCGGCCTCGAACGCCGCGAGGGCGTCGATGTGCGTCGTACCGATGATCGGGTCGCCACCGATGCCGACGGCGGACGAGAAGCCGATGTCACGGAGCTCGTACATCATCTGGTAGGTCAGCGTGCCGGACTTCGACACGAGACCGATGCGGCCGGGCTTGGTGATGTCGCCCGGGATGATGCCGGCGTTGGACTGGCCGGGGGTGATCAGGCCGGGGCAGTTCGGGCCGATGATCCGGGTCTTGTTGCCCTTCGAGCCCGCGTACGCCCAGAAGGCGGCCGAGTCGTGGACAGCGATGCCCTCGGTGATCACGACGGCGAGCGGGATCTCGGCGTCGATCGCCTCGACGACGGCGGCCTTGGCGAAGGCCGGCGGCACGAAGAGAACCGACACGTTCGCGCCGGTCTTCTCCATCGCCTCGGCGACGGTCCCGAACACGGGTACCTCGTTGCCGTCGAAGTCGACGGACGTGCCGGCCTTGCGCGGGTTCACGCCGCCGACGATGTTGGTGCCGTCAGCGAGCATGAGCTTGGTGTGCTTCATGCCGGTGGCACCGGTCATCCCCTGGACGATGACCTTGCTGTCCTTGGTGAGGAAGATAGCCATGGTGTTGGAGTCCCTCGTCCCTTACTTCGCAGCCGCGGCGAGCTCGGCGGCCTTGTCGGCCGCGCCGTCCATGGTGTCCACGCGCTGAACGAGCGGGTGGTTGGCGTCGGAAAGGATCTTGCGACCCAGCTCCGCGTTGTTGCCGTCGAGGCGCACGACCAGCGGCTTGGTGACTTCCTCGCCCTTGGACTTGAGCAGCGCAAGTGCCTGGACGATGCCGTTGGCGACCTCGTCGCACGCGGTGATGCCACCGAAGACGTTGACGAAGACGGACTTGACGTCCGGGTCGCCGAGGATGATCTCCAGGCCGTTCGCCATGACCTCGGCGGATGCGCCGCCACCGATGTCGAGGAAGTTGGCGGGCTTCACGTTGCCGTGGTTCTCACCGGCGTACGCGACGACGTCCAGCGTCGACATGACCAGACCGGCACCGTTACCGATGATGCCGACCTCGCCGTCGAGCTTGACGTAGTTGAGGTTCTTGGCCTTGGCGGCAGCCTCGAGCGGGTTGGCTGCGTCCTTGTCCTCGAGCGCCTCGTGCTCGGGCTGACGGAAGTCGGCGTTCTCGTCGAGAGACACCTTGCCGTCCAGCGCCAGGACGTCGCCGGAGGCGACCTTGGCGAGCGGGTTGACCTCGACGAGGAGCGCGTCCTCGGCAACGAAGGTCTCCCACAGCGTCACCATGACCTCGGCGACCTTCTCGGCCACCTCGGCCGGGAACTTCGCCTGGGCGACGATCTCGCGAGCCTTCTCGATCGTGACACCGGTGTTGGAGTCGACCGGGACCTTCGCGAGGGCCTCGGGGGTCTTCTCCGCGACCTCCTCGATGTCCATGCCGCCCTGCACCGAGGCCATGGCCAGGAAGGTGCGGTTGGTGCGGTCGAGGAGGTACGAGACGTAGTACTCCTCAAGAATCTCCGGCGCGGTCTCGGCGATCATCACCTTGTGGACCGTGTGGCCCTTGATGTCCATGCCGAGGATGTCGGTCGCGCGGGCGACCGCCTCGTCGGGGGTGGCGGCCAGCTTGACGCCGCCGGCCTTGCCGCGGCCGCCGACCTTCACCTGCGCCTTGACGACAGACTTGCCGCCCAGCCGCTCGGTCGCCTCGCGGGCTGCCTCAGGCGTGTCAATGACTTCACCGGCCAGCACCGGTACACCGTGCTTGGCGAAGAGGTCCCTCGCCTGGTACTCGAACAGGTCCACGCGCGTCCGTCCCTTTTCAGTGGTCTCGCGGTTCGTTTTCAGCGTGGGCGTGCCGCGAGGGGCAACGTGACTGCTCTGTCACTAGGAAGGCGCACACGGTGACCCGGGGTACGCGGCATGTCCATCTCGCAGGTTATCCCCGCGCTCCGCAGGACCCTAAATCGCAGATCGCACCTGAGCGGTGATTACGGTCACAGATCCCGCCGGCGCCCGGGTCGCAGTGGACAAAAGGACACTCGTGCGGTGCAGCGGGGACGGGCCCCGGACCGGGCCGACCGGGCGGTCCGGGGCCGCCGGTGTCAGGTGCTCCGGGCCGGGTACCCGGGAGTGCCGAAGGCGGGCACCGAGCCTGTCGCATCGGTCACATACGCCGGAGTGATGGACGTCAGACCCTCGGCGCCGTAGGCCGCGTTCCCGGCAATGGGACGGACATCGTCACCGACCGTACCGACGAGACCGCCGACGAACGGCTGCGCCTGGGCTCCGACGCCGTGCGCGCCTGGCCCGTAGCGACTTCTGCTTCGGCTTCGGCTTCCGCTTCCGTGTCCGCTGCGCGGGTGATCGTTGCCCCCGTGCCGGGGAGCGACGGAGCGGGTTGCTGCGCCGCATGGGCCCGCGTCCCGAAGAGCAGCCCCAGGGCCAGCAGCCCGCCGAGGAACAGCATCACCTGCAGCCCTCGTCGGCCGACCGGCCTGCGCCAGGGGTGCGGGTCGGTGGCGGAACGAACGGCTGCGGTGGTCACGTCGGGATGAGCCGTCTCCGGATGGCGCGGACCGCGGAATGCGGTCCTCCGCGGATGACGGGACGATGCTTGCACGAACCTCCCGGGGTCGCGCAGGCTCCCTGTTACTGATGAGTCTCCTTGTCCGGTATGGGAAGTGGCCTCTTCTCGATCGCCGCTGCCATCACTTCCGGGAACAGATCCGGGGTGCAGGCGAACGCCGGTGCGCCCAGGGCCCCGAGGGCCGCCGCGTGGTCGCGGTCGTAGGCGGGCGCACCCTCGTCGGACAGCGCGAGCAGCGTCACGAACTGCACGCCGGATGCCTTCATCGCAGCGACCCGCTTCAGCATCTCGTCGCGTATGCCGCCCTCGTAGAGGTCGCTGATGAGGACGACGACGGTGTCGGCGGGGCGGGAGATCTTCGACTGGCAGTAGGCGAGCGCCCGGTTGATGTCGGTGCCGCCGCCGAGCTGGGTGCCGAAGAGTACGTCGACGGGGTCGTCGAGCTGGTCGGTGAGGTCGACCACCGCCGTGTCGAAGACGACAAGCCGGGTTTGCAGGGTTCGCATGGAGGCGAGCACCGCGCCGAAGACGGAGGCGTAGACGACGGAGGCGGCCATCGACCCCGACTGGTCGATGCAGAGGATGACGTCCTTCTTCATGGACTGCGCGGCCCGCCCATAGCCGATGAGCCGCTCGGGGACGACGGTGCCGTACTCGGGGAGGTAGTTCTTGAGGTTGGCCCGGATGGTTCGGCCCCAGTCGATGTCGTGGTGGCGGGGCCGGTTGATCCTGGCCGAGCGGTCCAGCGCGCCGGTGAGTGCGGCCCGGGTGCGGGTGGCGAGCCGCTTCTCCAGATCGTCGACGACCTTACGCACGACGGCTCTCGCGGTCTCCTTCGTCGTCTCGGGCATGACCTTGTTGAGAGAGAGGAGCGTTCCGACGAGATGGACGTCCGCCTCGACGGCCTCCAGCATCTCCGGTTCGAGGAGCAGTGCGGAGAGGCCGAGTCGGTCGATCGCGTCGCGCTGCATGACCTGGACGACGGAGCTGGGGAAGTACGTGCGGATGTCGCCGAGCCAACGGGCCACGGAGGGGGCGGAGGCCCCGAGTCCGGCCGAGCGGTTGCTCCCGCCCCGGCCCCCGGGTCCGCCTCCGCCGCCGTACAGCGCGGTCAGTGCGCCGTCCATCGCGGCGTCGCGTCCGGTGAGGGTGCAGCCGGTGCTCTCCGCGCTGTCCCCGCCCAGGACCAGCCGCCACCGACGCAGCCGCTCGTCGTCCGCCGGGCCCGACTGCGGGCGGGGTCGTGCCGAGCGGTCCGCCGGGCCTGGCGGCGAGCTGTGGGCCGGGTGCGGTGCGGTACCGGCCGTGTCCGTGGTCATCCCGTCGCCCCCAGCGGTTCCTTGACGTTCTCGGCTCTCTCGTCCGGATCTCTGTTGTCCGGGTAGACGCCACCCGGGTCCGGGCCGGTGCCGGTGCCGGTGTCCAGACCGAGCAGCAGACGCAGCACCGGCACCACCGCGTCGGCCCTGGCTCCGTCGAGTCGGGGGCCGAAGCCGGGTGCCGTCGTCCCGGTGGCGGTGGCTGCCGGCCCCCCGGAGGACAGACCGCGCCGTACGAGTTCGCCGAGCGTGCGCCGTACGCCCGCTTCGTACGCCGAGAAGGTGCGGCGCAACAGGGGCAGCACATCGGCGAAGGTGTCGGCTGGAACCCCGGTGAGCCAGGCGTCGACCAGGCCCAGCAGTCGCTCGTCGTGGACGAGGAGCATGCCGCCCCCGGCGGCTCCGCCGACGAACCCCTCGATCCAGGCCGCGGCGTCGGCCGGGGGTGTGCCGGGCGAGAGGGCCAGGCCCATCAGCCGTGCCGCGTCGTCCTCCGCGAGCCGTCCTCCGTCGAGCAGCAGGCGGGCCGCGCGGCCCCGGATGACGCCCGCGACCGTGTCCCGGTCGGCGAGCTTGTGCAGCACGGCGGTCCAGCGCTCACGCAGCCCGGCCCCGTCAACCGCCTGAACGAATCCGGTGAGCAGCCCGATCGCTCTGTGGACCCCGTCCACCCGGCGGCGCAGTTCGACGGCGCCGTCGGCGTCCAGTCCGGTGCAGGCGGGAGGGAGCCCGACGCAGATCCGTTCGGCGAGCCCGGCCGCGACCTCGCCGAGAGCCGCGGTGTCCGTGGACCGCACGTCGCCGTAGCGCAGGGTGCGGGCCAGCGCAGGCAGGGCGTCGGCGAGATGGCCGACGTCGGCGTCGAGTGCGGCACGGTCGGCGAGGGCCCGCATCACCACGGGCAGCGCGTCGGGCAGTTCCGCGAGGAGGCAGTGCTCGGCGAGTGCGGTGACCTCGGCGAGTGCGGTCGCCGAAGCCGCCTGGGTCTCGGCCTTGGCGGTCGCCGCGGCGAGCACGGTGGTGCCCCATGTCCCGGCCTCCGCGACCCGTACGTACAGCTCGGGCTCCCAGCTCAGCCGCCAGCTCTCCCGGAAGGTGCCGGTACTCGCCCGGCCTGCCACGGGCTCGCCCCAGCCGACGGCGAGGATCCGCAACCGGTGGAGCAGCCGACTGCGGGCCGCGTCGGTGTCCTTGCGCAGGTCGAGCTCCACCTCCCGCTCCACAGCCTCCGGTTTGAGCCGGAGCGTGCGCTGCTGTCGGGTGAGGTCGCGCTGCAGGGGTACGGCGGGGGCGGTGTCCGGCACTTCGCCGAATGTCTCGCCGACTGTCAGCCGGTCCTGTACGAGCGCGAGCGGCACATCGGAGCCTTCGCACATCACGGCCCGGATCGCATCGGTCGTCTCACTCAGCCCGGCCAGCGGGCGGCCGCGCATGGCGGCGAGGGTCTCGGCGAGCCTGACGGCCTCGATGACATGGGCGGAGGAGACGAACCGGTCCTCGTCGCGCAGGAGTCCGGCGACCTTGGTCATCCACCGCTCGATCGGGCGGTCGGCGGTCTCGAAGAGGTGTCCGTACCAGCCGGGCGAGTCGATGCCCGCCCCGTATCCGCTGTGCCGGGCCAGCCGGCGGTGCGACCAGGGCACCCAGGTCAGCTCGGCCTTGACCTTGGGCAGCCCCTTGAGCAGGGCCCGATCAGCGGCGAGCGTGGTCCTCGTGATGAGCGCGGGCACATGCCAGGCACCGCAGACGACCGCGATGTCGTCTCCGAACTCCTTTACCGCCCCGCGCAGTTGGATACGCATATACGCCTCTCGGACGGTGTCGCGAGGGTGGCCGCCGTCCCCGTACACCTCACGCAGGGCCGTCATCGCCTCGGCGAGCGCGGCGAACGGCGCCCGCGGGTCGACGGCTTCGCCGCCCTGGGTGCGGTGTTCGACGACGTCCTCCCACCAGCGCTCCGGGTCGTCGTAACCCGCCGTCTCGGCCAGTACCCCGATGGGGTCGATCGGGGCATGCGCAGGCGAGCCGACCGTGGACGGCTCCCCGGATCCGTCCCCGTCCACTCCCCCGTCCGTCTCGCGTTCCGCTGCCTGTGCCATGGCCAGGGAGTTCGCCGCGGGCAGGTCGATGAAGCGGACCGGGACGTCGTGCGCCAGCGCCCAGCGGATCGCGACCCACTCGGGCGAGAACGCGGCCAGCGGCCAGAACGCCGCCTGTCCCGGGTCGTCGACAGCATGGGCAAGAAGCGCGACCGGTGGCCGCATCTGCTCGTCGGCGGCCAGCGGCAGCAGTACGTCACCCTCAGGAGGTCCCTCGATCAGCACCGCCCGCGGGTGGGCGGCCTCCAGGGCCGCACGGACGGCTCGGGCCGAGCCCGGGCCGTGGTGCCGCACTCCCAGCAGCAGCGGTCCGGCGGAACGCACGGCCCGGGTCATGCGGATACCTCGCGGCAGGCGCGGTAGAAGTCCTTCCACCCGTCACGCTCCCGGACCACGGTCTCCAGGTACTCCTGCCAGACCACCCGGTCGGCCGCGGGATCGCGGACGACCGCGCCCAGGATGCCCGCCGCCACATCACCGGGGTGCAGCACCCCGTCGCCGAAGTGCGCGGCCAGCGCGAGGCCGTTGGTGATGACGGAGATCGCCTCGGCCGTCGACAGCGTCCCCGAGGGAGACTTGAGCTTGGTGCGGCCGTCGGTGGTGACACCGTCACGCAGCTCGCGGAAGACCGTCACGACGCGCCGGATCTCGGCCATGCCGTCGGGCGCGGCCGGGAGGTCGAGCGAACGCCCGATCTGGTCGACGCGCCGGGACACGATGTCGACCTCCGCGTCGGGGGTGGCCGGCAGCGGCAGCACGACGGTGTTGAACCGGCGGCGCAGCGCGCTGGACAGCTCGTTGACCCCGCGGTCGCGGTCGTTGGCGGTGGCGATGACGTTGAAACCGCGGACCGCCTGGACCTCCTGGCCCAGTTCGGGGACGGGGAGCGTCTTCTCCGACAGGATCGTGATCAGCGAGTCCTGCACATCGGCGGGGATACGGGTGAGTTCCTCGATCCGCGCGGTCATGCCGTCGGACATGGCTCGCATGAGCGGACTCGGCACCAGGGCGCCGCGGCTGGGCCCGTGCGCAAGCAGTTGTGCGTAATTCCAGCCGTAGCGGACGGCTTCCTCCGGGGTGCCCGCCGTGCCCTGGACGAGCAGCGTCGAGTCGCCGCTGACGGCGGCCGCGAGATGCTCGGAGACCCAGGTCTTGGCGGTGCCGGGAACGCCGAGGAGCAGCAGGGCCCGGTCGGTGGCGAGTGTGGTCACGGCGACTTCGACGAGGCGGCGCGGACCGACGTACTTGGGCGTGATCACCGTGCCGTCCGACAGTGCGCCGCCGAGCAGGTAGGTGGCGACGGCCCACGGGGACAGCTGCCAACGGGCGGGCCGCGGACGGTCGTCGGCCGCGGCAAGAGCCTTCAGCTCATGAGCGAAGGCATCCTCGGCATGCGGTCGCAGGGCCTGTACGCCAGCGGCGGCGGTGGTTTCGGACACGGTCATGGATCCCCCTCCAGATCGGTCGACCTGATGTGGTTTCCACCGTGCACCATGGCACTGACAATCGGCCCCGCCCGCAGGTCAGGGCCGATTCAGCGGCTACGGGCGGAGCGTTCAGCCGGTCACCGGCGAGACCGCGACGCAGCCGCCCGCAGTGACGAGGCCCTCGCCCTTGGCCTCCTTGATGACCTTGCCCTTGTGGGTGATCGAGCAGGTGACATCGGCCCCGTCCTCGTCCAGGGCTATCGGCATGACGGCGGGCGGCATGATTCCGCGCAGCGTGACGGTCTTCCGCCACGGCAGCTTGGGGGACTTGACCGTCTCGATCTCCGGGTCCATGGCCTTGCCGCCGCCCGCGTGGAACTGAATCTCGTCCACGCTCGTGCCGGTGACCTCGTAGGTGACTTCGTACGTCTCGTCCACGGCCTTGTCCACCTGGTCGACGGTCTCGGAGCAGGCGCCGAGGCCCACGGCGAGACCGAGGGCGACGGCGGCGCAGACGGCCGTCCGAATGGTGCGGACGTTGCGGATGTTACGGACGGTGCGGTTCATCAGCGGATCCCCCCGGATTCAAAGGTCTGGAGTTCGCAGAGAATCGCAAAGGGCGGGTAAAGTCAAGCGGTATGCATGACGGCAAATCAGCAGGTCAGGATGATTGTCAGTGGTGCGTTCTACCGTCGTTCCCATGCTGCTATCTCACGGGGGAGAACCCTTGCGCACCGCCGACCCGGCGGCGCGCTGGACGGTGGAGCAGGTCCTGGCCCTGGCTCCTGACGAGACGTCACGCAAGGCGGGGAGCAAGCTCGGTTCGGCCGGTCCGTGGTTGGGCGCCGGGTGTGACGGTTCGGGTGCGGTGTGGGGTCTGTGCAAGGGGAGCGGGAGCAAGCCGTATCAAACGGTGGTGGACACCACCGGTCCTGCCTACAAGTGCAGTTGCCCCAGCCGGAAGTTCCCGTGCAAGCACGCACTGGGTCTGCTGCTGGTCCGGGCATCCGGCGATTCGGCCCTGCCCGCCGGCGAGGTGCCGGACTGGGCCGGTGAGTGGCTGACGGGTCGTCGCAAGCGCGCGGCGGACAAGGGGGAGAAGGGCGGGCCGACGGCGGGCGGTGCCTCGGCCGCGGGCCCGGCCGACCCGGAGGCCGCCCGGCGGCGCGCCGAGCGCCGGGCCGCGCGGATCACCGGCGGTGCGCAGGAGCTGGAGCAGCGGCTGACGGATCTGCTGCGCGGCGGTCTGGCAGCGGCCGATCAGTCGGGGTACGGGCTGTGGGAGGAGACGGCAGCCCGTATGGTAGACGCCCAGGCTCCCGGCCTGGCCGCCCGTGTACGGGAGTTGGGCTCCATCCCGGCGTCCGGGCCGGGCTGGCCGGTGCGGCTGCTGGAGGAGTGCGCGCTGCTGCATCTGCTGGACAGCGCGTGGCTGGGGATCGACCGGCTGCCGGAGCCACTGGCGGCCACGGTCCGTACCCGCGTGGGGCTGACCGCCCCCGCCGAGGGCCCACCAATCCGCGACCACTGGCTGGTCCTCGCCCAGTACGACACCCCGGACGGCAAGATCGTCACGCGCCGCATCTGGCTGTACGGGAGGGACTCGGGCCGCACGGCTCTGCTGCTCTCCTTCGGGGCAGCCGGGCGCACCCCTGGGCTGGCAATGCCGGTGGGCGTCACGATCGACGCCGAGATCACGCTCCATCCGGGCGCCGGCCGGCTACGGGCGGAGCTGGGCGGGCAGTTCGGTGTTCCGTCACCGACCGGTACGCCACCGCCGGGCGGTACGGCGGCGGCCGCGATCGGTGCGTACGGAGACGCCCTGCTGGACGATCCCTGGCTGGACGCCTGGCCGGTGACACTGCGCGAGGTCATACCCGTGCCGTCCGGGGACGGCTGGCAGCTGGTCGATGCGGCGGGCGATGCGGCCCTGCCCGTCGCCCCTGCGGCGCTGTCCCGGCCCGGCCTGTGGAAGCTCGTCGCGCTCTCCGGCGGCTCGCCCATCACGGTCTTCGGCGAATGCGGCCACCGAGGATTCGACCCGCTCGCGGCCTGGTCCACGGACACGAACGCCGGAGCTTGCGGAGTCGATTCCGACGGCGTCGGGATCAGCAGCGTCGTCACGACGTCCGAGACCGTGCCGCTCATCTGACGTTGGATTCGAAGGGGGACCGATGTCTCGCACCGTCACACCCGCGCCCTGGGAAGAGCTCGTCACCGCGGCGCTTCTCGGCACCGACCGCCGCCCGGCCGAGGGAGGCGGCGGACCGGGCGGACTTCTGGACGCGGCGGCGCTCCACACCGTGCAGCGCAGAGCGGGGCTGCTGCCCGCCTCCGCGGCCGCCCGGCCCGAGCCGGCGCCCGCAGACCCGCGGCCGCCGCTGCCCCCGGCCGCGCAGCGCAGGCTCGCCCAGCTGCTCGCGGACCGGTCGGCGCCGAGCGGCTCGGGCGGCCGGCGGGGTACGGCTCCTGATCTCACGGAGCTGATCCCCCAGTGGCTGGCCACCGCCAATCAGCACGGCTACCGGGCCCCGGCCGCGTTGCTCCCGTCCCTGCTGGACGCGGCCAGGTCCCGTAGCGACCTGCGGCCGCAGGCCCTGGCCTTCGCCGGGCCGCGCGGGCTGTGGCTGGCCGGGCTGAACCCCGAGTGGAAGTTCGCGCTGCGCGGCTCGTCCGGCGGCTCGTTGCCGCCGGACGCCAGGGAGCCGGAAGCGGCCGCCCGGCTGTGGGAGGAGGGCCTGTTCGCCGAACGGGTCGCCCTGCTCGGGGCCGTACGGGCACACGATCCCGCTGAAGCGCTCGCGCTGCTCGCCACCACATGGACCACCGAGCGCGCCGAGGACCGGCTGATGTTTCTCGACTCGCTGCGCACCGGACTGTCCGGAGTGGATGAGACCTTCCTGGAACAGGCGCTCTCCGACCGCAGTCGCAATGTCCGTTCAACTGCTGCCGAACTGCTGTCGGCGCTGCCGGAGTCGGCGTTCGCCGAGCGGATGGCGGGCCGCGCGATGTCCTGTGTGAGCCCGGACCTCACCGGCGACGAGGCCTCCGTCGCCGTGGAGGCACCGCATGAATGCGATGCGTCGATGGAGCGCGACGGCGTGGTGGCGGTGCCGCCGTCCGGGCGGGGCGAACGGTCCTGGTGGCTCGGCCAGTTGGTGGAGGCGGCCCCCCTGGCCACCTGGCCGGTGCGGTTCGGTGGCCGCGCCGCACAGGCGATCGTCGGCCTGCCGGTGGCCGACGGCTGGACCGAGGAACTGCACGCGGCATGGTGCCGGGCAGCAGTGCGGCAGCGGGATCCGGAGTGGGCCCGCGCGCTGCTCGGCGCCCCGTCCATCCCCCCGTCGAACGGCCCCGGTACGGCGTCGCTCGCCGAGCGGTCGAAACTGCTCGCCATACTTCCCGCAGCCGAACGGGCCGAATGGGTGGCCGGCTTCATCGCGGCGCACGGACTGTCGGAGGCCTTCCAGTTGCTGGGGGTCTGCCCGACACCCTGGGCCGGACCACTCGGCCGCTCGGTCGTCGACGCCCTGGACATCGCCCGGGACGCGGGCAGCTATCCCTGGAGTTTCAGCGGCGTGATGGGCCTCGCCGAGCGCTGCCTGAACCCGGCCGAGGCGGACCGCCTGGAGGTCCTCACCACCACCCCGGACGAACCGGAGGACGCCTCACCGGGCGCGAACGGCTACTGGTCGGAGGCATTCCAACGGCTGGTCTCCACGCTGCGGCTGCGCTCGGCGATGGACCTGGAACTGATACCGGGCTGAGGGGGATCGGCGGACTCCGGCCCGAGGGGAATCGGCAGGAACCGGGCTCCTGGGCGGGGGCCAGGGTCCCGGAGGGACCGGAGCCCGAGTGGCGCCGGATCCCGAGAGCCGAGTGTCCGGCGGGGGCCGGCGGCCGGCCTCGGTCACCCGGTCCCGGGCAAGCGGCACGGGCGCGCCGGGGGCCTGGGAGGGCCGGGAGGGGCCGGAGACTCGAGGACAAGTGTCCGACAGGCGCCGGGGCCCGGGGCGGGGCTGGGCGGAGGCCCGGGCCAGGTGTCCGGCGGGACCAGTGGCCGATCCCAGGCACCCGGCCCCCGGCGCAGCCCGCAGAGTCGGCCGCAGGCAGTGGCTCGGGGCAAGCAACTCCAGGGGCAATCGGCCCCCGCCGGCCACCCCCGCGCAGCCGTCACCCGGTACACCGCCGCGGGCAGACGGGCCTGTCAGCCCGCTGCCTTGCGGTGGGGAGAGGTCAGGCTTCCGCGTGGTGGCGGACGTTCGCGTTGACCCAGTCGACGATCGACGTCGTCGTCGCACCCGGGGTGAAGATCTCCGCGACGCCCTGGTCCTTCAGCGGTGCGATGTCCGCCTCCGGGATGATGCCGCCGCCGAAGACCTTGATGTCCTCCGCCTCACGCTCCTTCAGCAGCTCGATCACCTTGGCGAAGAGCGTGTTGTGCGCACCGGAGAGGATCGAGAGGCCGATCGCGTCGGCGTCCTCCTGGATCGCGGTGTCCACGATCTGCTCGGGCGTCTGGTGGAGCCCGGTGTAGATGACCTCCATACCGGCGTCGCGCAGCGCCCGCGCGATCACCTTGGCCCCGCGATCATGGCCGTCCAGGCCTGGCTTGGCCACCACCACACGGATCGGACCGGTCACACCCATCACTGCCTCCACATGCGTCTCCCGTGCCTGAAGGGCCGGGGATGTGAACGAACGTTATCGACAGCATCCCGCAACCCGCCGTTTCGCGGTGGACGGGGAGGGGGAAATCACACGTGGGACATGTTCACCGGGCGCCGTTCCCGCTTGACGCGGCACACCTGCCGTGCGGGACCGGCCGCCAGGGGAGCCGCCAAGAGGTCGCCGTACCACCGCGCCGCCAGCCGCGCGGCACGGTGGTACGGGCTGCCGATCGTTCGCCGGTCACCACCGGTGAACAGAAGCCTGCGAATCGGAGCCGAACCCCGGCCGGATGGCCGGGGTTCGCCCGCCCGTACCTCCGCAACGGCACCCCATGAGGGCATACGGGGACCGGAGCCGCCTCCCCGCTTGCCGAAGCAGGAGGTCGGCCATGAAGGTCCTGCCTTTCCTTCCCCTATTGCTGCGCCGGCCGTGTCTGTGCTGCGCCCGGCTGTCATCCGCGCTGCTCAAGGCCACCGCACTCGAACTGGTGGTGCTCGCCGGGCATGTGCTCCTCTACCCCACCGGCATCGCCGGGGAGCGACGGCCCCCGCAGCGCGCGGCAGAACCGACCACCACACCCCCCACCGCCCCGGCCAGCACCTCCGCCCTCCCCGCCGAGGGCGGCGAGCGGCCGCCCGTCGTGCTCCTGCACGGCTTCATCGACAACCGCTCGGTCTTCGTCCTGCTCCGCCGCTCCCTCGCCCGGCACGGCTGGCGCCATCTGGAGTCGCTCAACTACTCGCCGCTGACCTGCGACATCCGTACGGCGGCCGAGCTGCTCGGGCGGCACGTCGAGGAGATCTGCGCCCGCACCGGACACCACCGGGTCGACATCGTCGGGCACAGCCTCGGCGGCCTGATCGCCCGCTATTACGTACAGCGGCTGGGCGGTGACCAGCGGGTCCGCACCCTGGTCACCCTCGGCACACCGCACGGGGGCACGTCCGTCGCCCCACTGGCCAGCGCTCACCCCATCGTGCGCCAGATGCGTACGGGCTCCGCGCCGATCGAGGAACTGCGCAGGCCGGCGCCCGGCTGCCGCACCCGGTTCGTGAGCTTCTGGAGCGAGCTGGACCGGGTGATCGTCCCGGCCGAGGCGGCCTGCATCGACCATCCGGATCTCGACGCGTTGAACGTACGCGTCAGCGGCATCGGCCATCTCGCGCTCCCGGTGCACCCCGCTGTCGCCGCCGCGGTCCGGCAGGCGCTGGAATCCCGCGAATCGATGATCGAAGCCACAGGAACCACCGGAACAACAGGGGCAGCAGGGGCCGCTTCGGTGGCTTGACCAGACTGGCCCGGCCTCACCGCACTCCGCCGGAGGCCCAAAAAAATAGAACGCGTTTCGAACATAGAGCCAAGGCTGTGTGGACAGCCCGTCGAAAGACGGCCGATTGCCCGTTTCCTGAGCCACCCGAGCCTGCCGAAGATTGTCGACGTCACGTACCGCCGGGTACAGTCGCGGCCACTGCTCCCCCTGGGATCCCTCCACCGGACCCCAGACCACAGGTCCTGCTGCCGAGGCGAGAGAGAAGTTGGTGAACGACCAGCACCCCCACGCCGGGTACGCCGGATACGACAGCCAAGCCACCGGCGGCTTCGACAGCGACCCGCTCTTCGGTTCCCTTCCCGGCAGCTACGACGGCACGTACGGCAGCGGCTACGACACCGGCCAGGCCGGGTACAGCGGCCAGTACGACTCCACGCAGTGGGACACGGGTGCACACGCCACCACCTCGTACGACGCCTACGCCCCGTACGCAGCGGAGTCCCAGCAGTACGCCGCGGGCCCCACGTACGACACCACAGCCACCTGGACGCCCGGAGCCGACTACGGCACGGCAGCGACCACGGCCGCCACCGCTACCGCTACCGCCACCTTCGCCGAAATTCCGGCCCAGGGCGGCGCCCCGGACGCCACGGGCCAGTGGGACACCAACAGCTGGTACCAGACCGGCCAGTGGGCGACGACCGACACGGCCGCGCACGACACCGGCGCGTACGACGCCACCGCCTGGAACACCGGCGCCACGCCCGAGCAGGAACAGCAAACCGCGCAAACGTTGCACGAGGCTCTAGCGACACACGAGGCATACGAAGCACGAGAGGCGCACCAGGCGCACGAGGCGCACGAGGCGCACCAGTCGTACGAGTCCTATGCCGACCAGGACTCCTTCGACCCGTACGAGCCTCAGCGCACCGCCGAGTTCAGCCTCCCGGAGACGGGGGCGGAGGCTGACTTCGACACCGACGTGCGCGAAGCCGCCGCCGACGACACGGCCGACGCCGCGCCCGACACCCACCGTCCCATCGGACGCCCCGCCACCCGCAGCGGTGGCGGCGGCAGTCGCAGTCGGCGGCGTTCCCCCGCAAAGCGTTCCGCGCTCCTCACCGTCGCCATTCCCTCCGCCTGCGTGATGAGCGTGGCCGGTATCGCCGCGGCTTCCGTCAGTGGAATGGGCGGCGAGGACAAGAAGGACAACAACACCACGATGGCGGCCGCCGACCCCGGCTCCGTCAAGCCGGTCGCCGCCAACAACAAGCTGGACACCCAACTCGCCAACCTCAGCGCCGACGCGGAGAACTTCGCCGACCGCGCCAGCCGTACCCAGGAACGCATCGACCTGAGGGAGCGGCAGGCCGCCGAGAAGAAGAAGCGCGAGGAAGAGGCCGCCCGCAAGGAGGCGCTGCGCCCCAAATTCCTCCTGCCGGTCGCGCAGCACGGCCTCAGCGCGTACTTCGGCCAGGCGGGCGTCAACTGGATGTCCGTGCACACGGGCATCGACTTCCCCGTCTCGTACGGCACGCCCGTGATGGCCGCGACCGACGGCACCGTACGCACCCAGCTGAACAGCGCCTACGGGAACATGGCCATCGTCACCATGGCCGACGGCACCGAGACCTGGTACTGCCACCTCAGCAGCACCAAGATCCGCTCCGGCCCGGTGAAGGCCGGCGATGTGATCGCGTACTCCGGGGATTCAGGGAACTCCACCGGCCCGCACCTGCACTTCGAGGTACGGCCCGGGGGCGGAGCGGCAATAGACCCGCTGCCCTGGCTCCGCAGCCACGGCCTCGACCCGACCTGAGCCACCCGGCGGCCGGTGCAACTGCCCCGGCCGCCCACCCGGCTACCGCACTACAGCTTCTCGACCGGCGCGTACCGCAGCAGCAGCTTCTTCGGCCGCTCGTCCCCGAAGTCGACCGTCGCCTTCGCCTGGTCGCCGACGCCCTCGACCGCCGTGACCGTGCCGAGCCCGAACTGGTCGTGCGTGACCCGGTCCCCGACCACCAGCGTGACCGTCGGCCTGTCCGAGGTGCGCCGGGTCGCGAAGCCCGAGGGGCCCGACCGGGCGCGCGACGAGGACAGCGACGACGTGATCCCCGACGTCGGTCCGGCCGGGGCCGCCATCGGACCGGTCCGCTTCCACTCCAGGTGCTGGTCCGGGATCTCCTCCAGGAACCGCGACGGCGGGTTGTACGAGGGCTGCCCCCACGCGCTGCGCATCGCCGCCCGGGTCAGATAGAGCCGCTCGCGGGCCCGGGTGATCCCGACGTACGCGAGCCGCCGCTCCTCCTCCAGCTCCTTCACCTGTCCCAGCGCGCGCATGTGCGGGAAGACGCCGTCCTCCATGCCGGTCAGGAAGACCACCGGGAATTCGAGGCCCTTCGCGGTGTGCAGCGTCATCAGCGTGATGACACCTGAGCCGTCCTCGTCCTCGTCGGGGATCTGGTCGGAGTCGGCAACGAGCGCGACCTTCTCCAGGAATTCGGCGAGCGTGCCCGCGCCTTCCTCTTCCCCCCGCTCCTGCTCGAATTCGAGGGCGACGGCGGCGAGTTCCTGAAGGTTCTCGATGCGGGTCTCGTCCTGCGGGTCGGTGGATGCCTGGAGCTCGGCGAGGTAGCCGGTGCGCTCCAGCACCGCCTCCAGAACCACCGCCGGGCCCGCGCCGGACTCGACGATCGTGCGCAGCTCCTCCATCAGCGTGTTGAACCGCTTGACGGCGTTGGCCGACCGGGCCGCCATGCCGTACGCCTCGTCGACCCGGCGCAGCGCCTGCGGGAAGGTGATCTTCTCGCGCATGGAGAGCGCGTCGATCATCGCCTCGGCACGGTCGCCGATGCCGCGCTTGGGCACATTGAGGATGCGGCGCAGCGGAACGGTGTCCTCGGGGTTGGCGAGAACCCGGAGGTAGGCCAGGACGTCCCGGACCTCCTTGCGCTCGTAGAAGCGCACGCCGCCGACGACCTTGTAGGGCAGTCCGACGCGGATGAAGATCTCTTCGAAGACACGGGACTGCGCGTTCGTACGGTAGAAGATCGCGACGTCGCCCGCCTTGGCGTCGCCCGCGTCGGTCAGCCGGTCGATCTCGTCGGCGACGAACTGCGCCTCGTCGTGCTCGGTGTCGGCGACATAGCCGGTGATCCGGGCGCCCGTACCGGCGTTCGTCCAGAGGTTCTTGGGGCGGCGGCTCTCGTTGCGCTCGATGACCGCGTTGGCAGCGGACAGGATCGTCTGCGTGGAGCGGTAGTTCTGCTCCAGGAGGATCGTGGTCGCGTTCGGGTAGTCCTCCTCGAATTGGAGGATGTTACGGATGGTCGCGCCGCGGAAGGCGTAGATCGACTGGTCCGCGTCACCGACGACGCACAGCTCGGCGGGGGCGTCGCTCTCGCCGGCCGGGCCGACCAGTTCGCGCACGAGGGTGTACTGGGCGTGGTTGGTGTCCTGGTACTCGTCGACCAGGACGTGCCGGAAGCGGCGGCGGTAGTGCTCGGCGACGTCGGGGAAGGCCTGGAGCAGATGGACCGTCGTCATGATGATGTCGTCGAAGTCCAGCGCGTTCGCCTCGCGCAGCCGGGACTGGTACATCGCGTAGGCCTGGGCGAGGGTCTTCTCGAAGCCTCCCCCATTCTCGGCTCCGCTCGAATGGGAGGTGCCCCCTCCGGCCTGGCCGGCGAAGGTCTCCTCGTCGATCAGCTCGTTCTTCAGGTTGGAGACCTTGGCCGTGAACGCCTTCGGCGGGAAGCGCTTCGGGTCGAGGTCGAGATCGCGGCAGACCAGGGCCATCAGGCGCTTGGAGTCGGCGGCGTCGTAGATCGAGAACGACGAGGTGAAGCCGAGCTTCTTCGACTCGCGGCGCAGGATGCGTACGCACGCGCTGTGGAAGGTCATGACCCACATGGCGTTGGCGCGCGGTCCGACGAGTTGCTCGACGCGCTCCTTCATCTCGCCCGCGGCCTTGTTGGTGAAGGTGATCGCCAGGATCTGGCCGGGGTGCACCCCGCGCTCGGCGAGGAGGTGGGCGATCCGGTGGGTCAGCACCCGGGTCTTTCCGGAGCCCGCCCCGGCGACGATGAGCAGCGGGGAGCCCGCGTGGACCACGGCGGCGCGTTGCTCGGTGTTCAGCCCGTCGAGGAGCGCCGCGGAGTCGATGACGGGGCGGTGCGCGCCGTCGCGGTAGTACGCGTCCCTGGGCGGCGGCGGGGGCCCGTCGAATACGCCCGCGAAGAGGTCCTCCGGCACCGCTTCGGGTGCGGAGTCCTCGGGGGGCGGCGGGGGCTCTTCCTCCGAGTGCTGGAGGCCGGCCAGGAAGCTGTCGTCAAAGAGGCTGCTCATCGCTTGTCGAGTCTAGGCCGCCGCAACGACACACGACGGCCGCATGGCGAACCGCACCCGACGACCGGGCACACAAAGGCAGCGGTCACCCACTCCGTGTAAGGGAATTCGGGCCCTCGTCGGCCCTTGCCGCCCCACTTCACCAAGGTCACGAAAATGTATCGGGCATATCGAACATCGACCTTCACAGCAGCACCACGGGTTGGCTAGCGTGCTCGACCGGGCGGCCCGTACCCCCTGAGGCGAACCACGCCGAGCGGGCGCCCACGCCGAATCCGGCCTGCCCTCGCGGGAGTTCGGAGCCGGGGACCCACACGCAGCACCGGGGTGAATCGGTCCTTATCCCCCACTCGGACCGTAGGGCAGCCTTCCGTTCCGCCCGAACCCGACAGCTAACCCGGTAGGCGGTCCACGGAAGGAGATGCCGGCCTTGGCGTCGCATCGCAAACCGCGCACCCGGGTGCGCACCACCACACCGGCCGTAGGACTCACCACGGCGGCACTGGCGTCCGTGACCCTTCTCTCCGCACAGAGCGCCACGGCCGCCCCCGCCCCGAAGCCCGGCATCGAGGACGTCCAGAAGAAGGTCGACGACCTCTACCGGCAGGCGGGCACCGCGACCCAGCAGTACAACCAGGCAAAGGAAGCCTCCGCCACCCAGCGCGCCAAGGTCGACGCCCTGCTGGAGGACGTGGCCAAGCGCGCCGACAAGCTCAACGACGCCCGCAGGACGCTCGGCGCCTACGCGGCCGCGCAGTACCGCACCGGCTCCATCACGCCGAGCGCCACCTTCTTCCTGGCCGACGACCCGCAGTCGTACTTCGACCAGAGCCAGCTGATGAGCCGGATGACCGGTCAGCAGCAGAAGGCAGTCACGGACTTCCGTACGCAGCAGGCCAAGGCGTCGAAGAAGCGTGCCGAAGCGGTGCGGAGCCTGGAGACGCTGACCTCGACACAGACCACGCTGCGCACCAGCAAGCAGAACGTCCAGAAGAAACTGGGCGAGGCGCGCGCGACGCTGTCCAAGCTGACCGCCGAGGAGAAGGCGCGGCTCGCGGCGCTGGAGCGCAAGAAGGAGGCGGAGGCCAAGCGCAAGGCGGAGGAGCTCGCGAAGCAGCAGGCCGCCACCAAGGCGGAGGCGGACCGCAAGGCCGCAGAGGCCGCGAAGGAGGCAGGATCCGGCAGCGGTACGGGTACGGGTACGGGTACGGGTACGGGCACCGGAACCGGCTCGGACAGCAGCGCCACCGCCAAGGCCCAGAAGGCCCTCGCCTTCGCCACGGCCCAGATCGGGAAGCCGTACGTGTGGGGCGCGACGGGCCCGTCCTCGTACGACTGCTCCGGCCTCACCCAGGCCGCTTGGAAGGCCGCGGGCGTCGACCTCCCGCGCACCACCTGGGACCAGGTGGAGACAGGCACCCGGATCGCGACGGCCGATCTGCAGCCGGGCGACCTCGTCTTCTTCTACGACGACATCAGCCACGTCGGCATCTACAAGGGCGACGGAATGATGATCCACGCGCCGAAGCCGGGGGCGAATGTGCGCGAGGAGTCGATCTACTACATGCCGATCTACGGCAGCGTGCGGCCGTCGTAGCGGCTCACCTCCCTGCGTCCTCAGCTGCCGGACGGGCTTGATGTCCCCGCCCGTCCGGCAGCATGGGCGGCACGGGCCGGCTCAGGTCCAGAGCGTGGCGATGAAGATGTTGGCGAGCGTCAGCCCGCCCACCGCCGCGAAGGCACCCTTGTCGGCCTTCTCCTCGTCCCGCTTGACGTAGACGAGCGCGAGGATCACGACCAGGAGCAGCAGCTTGATCCCGATCTTGATGTTGTTCACGTGGTGACCGTCGGCCTCGTTGAGCCCGACCAGCGCGACACCGGTGACCAGCATCGTCAGTGCGCCGTGCAGCATCGCCGGGACGAACCGGGCCGTGCCCGCGCCCATCGCCTTCATCTGGGTCAGGAAACCGCCCAGCAGAGAGCCGATACCGATGATGTGCAGGGCGACGAAGACATTGATGAGTACGTCCATGGGTCCGCAGCCTAGCCCCGGCCATATCACCACTCCGCAGGCAGGTACGACTTCCTGCCGCTTCACTCGCGCCTGCACCAATTGCCTGACTCTGGTGCAATTTTTCCGATCAATCGGCGACAGCGCCGCGCCAAATTCGGGCAATAGGCTTCATTACAACTCTTCCCCGTGCCCCGGGTTTAGCGTCCCTACCCAGGTGACCGGCTTCACCGCCGCTCCGCACCCGGACGGCGAACCGGTCACCCCGCCGAGAAATCCGGCGGCGGGCCACTCCCCCTGTTGGTGACCCGCCGCCGGACCTCGGGCAGGCCCGCCGGTAGTCCCCGACGGGCAGTCGCCAGGAAGGACGCACGCCCCCGTGGCAGCGCACCGGAAACCCAAGCAGCGCCCGTACACCGGCCCTGCTGCCCGCACCGCAGCCACCCTCGCCATCGCCGGGGCCGCCACCGCTGCCGCTCTGCCGGGTTCCGCACACGCCGATCCCCAGCTCACCCCCGCCCAGGTCAGGGCGGAGGTGGACCGGCTGTACCACGACGCGGAAGTCGCCACCGAGCAGTACAACGGCGCGAAGGAGAAGGCGTCCGCCGCCGCCGATGCCGTCGACACCCTGCGCAACGAGGCGGCCCGCGGGACCGAGCGTCTCAACGCCTCGCGCAACGCACTGGGTTCACTCGCCGCCGCGCAGTACCGCACCGGCGGCCTGGACCCGGCCGTACAGCTGGCGCTCTCCTCCGACCCCGACCAGTATCTGGAGCGCGCGTCGTACGTGGACCGGATCGGCGACCGCCAGGCCGCCGAGGTCGACGGGGTGGAGCGGCAGGTCGCCCGGATCGCCCAGCTGCGCTCGCAGGCCAAGGGAAAGCTGGCTGCGCTGGCATCCCGCCAGGCCGAGCTGAAGAAGCACAAGGCGACGATCAAGACCAAACTGGCCGACGCGCAGCGGCTCCTCGCCACCCTGTCCCCGGCCGAGCGTGCCGCCTACGAGAGCTCGGACAGCGCGCGCTCCGCCGACCGTGCCGACCGCAGCACCGCACGCGGTCCCGTCCAGGCTCCCAACGCCCGTGCCGCCGAGGCCGTCGCGTTCGCGTACGGGGCGCTCGGAAAGCCGTACGTCTGGGGCGCGACCGGCCCGTCCTCGTTCGACTGCTCCGGGCTCATCCAGGCCGCCTGGCGCTCCGCCGGTGTCTCGTTACCCCGGACCACCTACACCCAGATCAACGCCGGACAGCACATCTCACGCTCCGATCTCGCCCCGGGCGACCTGGTGTTCTTCTACTCCGGCGTCAGCCACGTCGGGCTCTACATCGGCAACGGCCAGATGATCCACGCCCCGCGCCCGGGAGCACCGGTCCGGATCGCGCCGATCGACCAGATGCCCTTCGCCGGAGCGACCCGGGTGGCATAGGCTCCCGACTTCTGATCAACCGGCCGGAGGACACCCGCACATGCCCATGGATCTCGATGTCCAGACCCATGCCCGAACGCTCGCCCTGCGCTCCCCCGATCATCTCCGGATCGGCCCCTTCACCGTGCTGTACAACCCGAACTGGTCGAACAAGTACGCCAATTACGCGATACCCGACCGGAACGCCGAGCCGACGGCGGAGGACCTCGACGCCCTGATCGCGGCGTTCCGCGAGTACGACCGGATGCCGCGGCTGGAGTTTCTGCCCGGCTGGGCCCCCGCGGTCGAACCCGCGCTGCTCGCCGCCGGGTTCACCGTCGAGAACCGGGCCCCGGTCATGGCCTGTGCCCCGGACGGCCTGCTGCCGCCGAAGCCGGTGGGCTCCCTCACGATCGCCGAACCGGTCACCGCCGCCGAGTTCGAGGCCGCCGCGCTCGTCCAGCACCACGGATACGGCGGGACCGGCGAGCCCGAGGGCGGCGAGGCCGCCTGGCTGCGCGCGGCGGCCGGGGGCGGCGGGGTCGCGGCCCTCGCCACGGTCGACGGCGTCCCGGCGGGCGCGGGCGGCTGCTCGGTCCCGGTCGACGGCCTCACCGAACTGGCCGGCCTCGCCGTCGCCGGCACCTTCCGCCGCCGCGGCATCGGCGCCGCGCTCTGTGCCCACCTGACCTCGACCGCCTTCGAGCGGGGCTGCCGGGTGGTGTGGCTGGAGCCGGGCGACGCGGATGTGGAGCGGATCTACGCGGGGATCGGCTACCGCCGGGTCGGCGAGAAGCTGAACATCTCGCTCGGCCCCGACCCTGCGGCCGGCTGACTCAGACCAGCCGCCGCGCCGTCGCCCACCGGGTCAGCTCATGCCGGTTCGACAGCTGGAGCTTCCGCAGCACCGCCGAGACATGCGACTCGACCGTCTTCACCGAGATGAACAGCTGCTTGGCGATCTCCTTGTACGCATAACCGCGGGCGATCAGCCGCAGCACCTCGCGCTCGCGCTGCGTGAGCCGGTCCAGGTCCTCGTCGACCGGCGGCGCGTCCGTGGAGGCGAAGGCGTCGAGGACGAAGCCGGCCAGCCGGGGCGAGAACACCGCGTCGCCGTCCTGGACCCGGAAGACCGAGTCGACCAGGTCGGTGCCGGTGATGGTCTTCGTGACATAGCCGCGGGCGCCGCCGCGGATGACGCCGATGACGTCCTCGGCGGCGTCCGAGACGGACAGCGCCAGGAACCGCACCGGGTTCTCGGCGGCGCCCATCAGCGGGGCGCAGCGGCGCAGCACCTCGACGCCGCCGCCGCCGGGCAGATGGACGTCGAGGAGGACGACCTCGGGGCGGGTCGCCGTGATGACAGTGACCGCCTGGTCGACATCGGCGGCCTCGCCGATCACCTCGACGCCCGTCTCCTCGGTGCGGCCGATCTCGGCCTGGACGCCGGTGCGGAACATCCGGTGGTCGTCGACGAGCACGACCCGTACCCGGCGCTCCGGGCCCCCTGTCGCCTCAGTGGTCTTGGTCATCGCTCGCCCTCTCCATCTCCAGCTCGACTTCCGTGCCCCCGCCGGGCACCGAACGCAGCCGCGCCGTACCGCCGTTGCGCTGCATCCGGCCGATGATTGATTCTCGTACGCCCATTCTGTCCCCCGGTACGGAATCCAGATCGAATCCCGGGCCCCGGTCGCGCACCGAGACGAAGACCGTGCGGCCCTCGACCTCGGCGTAGACCTGCACGGCGCCGCCCTCGCCACCGTACTTGGCGGCGTTGACCATCGCCTCGCGTGCGGCCTGCATCTGCGCGACCAGTTTCTCGTCCAGCGGGCAGTCGCCGACCACGACGACCTCCAGCGGAACGCCGTGCTTGTCCTCGACCTCGGCGGCGGCGCGCTTGACCGCCTCGGCGAGGGTCTCGGGTTCGTCGTCCTCGTCCTTGCCGGTGCCCTCGGGGTTGTACAGCCAGTTGCGCAGTTCGCGCTCCTGGGCGCGGGCCAGTCTGCGGACCTCGCCCGCGTCCTCCGCGTTGCGCTGGATCAGGGTGAGGGTGTGCAGCACCGAGTCATGGACATGGGCGGCGACCTCGGCGCGCTCCTGGGCCCTGATGCGCATCGTGCGTTCCTCGGAGAGGTCCTGGGTCATGCGTACGAGGTAGGGACCGGCCAGCAGCGCGATGCCGGTGAGGACGGCGATCGCGGCGGTCAGGACGTTGCCGAGCTGGGCCGCGGACCCGCGTACCACCATGAAGACGGCCAGGCCCAGGCCGACCAGGGCCACCCCGGCAAGACCCCGGGCCAGATGCAGCACCCGGCGGCGGCTGCCGACCTCCATCCAGCGGGCGCGCCGGGCGTTGTCGGCCTGCCGCCACACCAGTACGGAACCCGCGCCGATCAGCAGCGTGGGCCAGATGTAGCGGTCGGCCTTGCTGCCCATGTCGACGTTGCCGACGAAGATGATGGCGCCGATGAACAGCGCGATGAGGGCGAAGACCTGGCCCTTGTCGGGTTTGCGGAGCCGGCGTCTGCCGTCCGGGGCGGTCTCGAAGACGGAGCGCGGCGCCTCCACACCACCGACACCGAGCGGGACGACGATCCAGAACACGGCGTAGAGCAGGGCGCCGAGACCGTCCGCGAAGAACAGACCGAGGAAGACGAACCGCACCCAGGCGACGGGCAGCCCGAGATGCCCGGCGAGACCGCGCGCGACGCCGCCGAGCAGCCGTCCGTCGGCGCTGCGGTACAGCTTGCGCAGCGACGGCTCCTCCGGGTCGGCGTTGAGAGAGCTCGTTGCTCGGGGCGTGGCGGCAGGCATGACCCGATCGTCACATGTCCGTACGGGCGACGGCATCAGGGTCCGCCCCCGACTCGACCCTGAGAGTGTGCGGGGCGCCTCCAGCGGGAGCCGCCGGGCCGGTACCGGAGCGTCTCCCTCAGGGGCCACCGGACCGGTACCGGATTGCCTCCCCCAGGGGACCGCCGGGCCAATATCAGGGATCGGCCAGGGTCGGTGCGGGTCCCGGACGGGCGCCCGGCCCGTCACCATGGAGCCATGACCGTTCCCCAGGACGCCTCCCCCGGCGCCGCACCGCCCCCCGGACCGGGACCACGACTGCGGCGCAGCCCGCGGCACAAAGTCGTGGCCGGGGTGTGCGGCGGTCTCGGCCGGTACTGCGACGTCGATCCGGTGATCTTCCGGATCGTGCTCGGTGTGCTGTCCGTCACCGGCGGCATCGGACTGATCTTCTACGGCTTCGCCTGGCTGCTGATCCCCCTGGAGGGCGAGGACGAGAACGAGGCGCGCCGGCTGCTGTCCGGCCGCGTCGAGGGTGCGTCGCTGATCGCGGTGCTGCTCGCGCTGATCGGCTGCGGGCTGTTTCTCTCCATGCTGGGCAACGGCGGCACGCTGGCGTTCTCCGCGATGCTGTCGCTCGCGGTGGTCGGCTTCGCCGTCTGGACGCAGAACCGCAGGACGGCGGCGCCCGAGGACCCGCTGCATCCGGCGACCGCGCAGGCGGTGGCGGACGCGCCGCCCGAGGTGAAGGCTCCGCCGTCGCCGGGCAGCCCGTCGTGGTGGCGGGATCCGATCATCAAGGACGGCACCTCGGGTCCGGTGGGCCCGGGCTATCTGTGGGGTCCGGCCGATGCGGCGATCGACGGCCGGGCGGTACGCCCCCGGGGGGCCACGCCTCAGGACCCGTTCCGCGCGCCCCCGCAGGAGGCCGGCACCCGGGGTCCGGCCTCGATCGGTGGTCTCGTGTTCCTGTTCGCACTGATCGTGGGCGGTCTGGGCACGGGGCTGAGCTGGGACTCCCAGCCGTTCGGTACGAGTCTGCAGATCGGTCTGGCCGGTGCGCTCGCGGTGTTCGGGCTCGGAATGCTGGTCAGTGCGTTCCTCGGGCGGACCGGGTTCGGCACGGTCATGCTGTCGATGACCACGGCTGCCCTGCTGGCCGGTGCGTCCGCGCTGCCGAAGGACATCAGCACCCAGTGGGTGCGCGAGGGCTGGCGGCCGGCCTCGGTGGCGGCGGTGCGGCCGCACTACGAACTGGGCTCCGGGGTGGCACGGCTGGACCTCACCGAGATCACGGTCCCCCGGGGCGACACCGTCCGTACGGGGGTGAACGTCGGGGCGGGCCGCGCCGTCGTCGTCGTGCCGAAGGCGGTGACGGTGAAGGTGGACGCGCGGGCGGGCTTCGGCAACATCACACTGCCGGTCAGCCGGACGGGCGATGCGCCGGACGGCCGGCAGGGCAATGTGGACATGGATCCGTCGCAGCAGGAGCGCAGGACGCTTCCGCCGCCCCCGGGCAGCAAACCGGCCGGCACGGTCGAGCTCACTCTCGAAGTCGGCATCGGACAGGTGGAGGTCACCCGTGCTACGTCATGAGATCCGTCCGGGACGGGCGGTGGCGGGCCTGGTCATGCTCGCTCTGGCAGCGGGATACGCGGCGGACGCCACGGGGGTCTGGGACGCCCCATGGGTCTTCTTCTTCCCGCTGTTCTTCGGCGGCCTCTGGCTGGCCGCCACCGCGACCTGGGTGAACTACATGATCCGTCGCCGTCGTGACGCGCGAAGGGCGTCCACGGAGAACGCCGCGGCCCCGCCGAGCAGCAGCGGCAGCCAGGCCATGAGGTAGGCCAGGTCGTTGCCGAAGTAGTACGGCTTGACCTGCCAGCTCACGGTCAGCCACAGGCTCAGCGAGATCAGCGCCCCGCCGAACGCGGCGAGCCGTGCCCACAGCCCGATGAGGGTGCCGATGCCGACGGCGAGTTCACCGATGGCGATGGCGTACCCGAAGGCGCCGGGGCTCTTCAGCGCGAGGTCGACGAGGGCCGGGATCGCGGACGAGTCGCGTACCGCGTGCATCATCTCGCCGATGGAGCCGGCGCCGCTCGCGCGGAAGAAGGAACTGTCCGTGAGTTTGTCGAGCCCGGCGTAGATGAAGGTGACGCCGAGAAAGATCCGCAGCGGCAGCAGGGCGTGCTCCCGCGCCAGCTCCTTGAGCCCTCTCGGCTCGCCCAGACCGCGTACGTTCGTGCCGTAACTCTGAATGTCCTGCATGTGGCTGCCCCACCTTCCGTAGACCCGTCAACAGACCATACGTACGCGGTGGACGCCCGGCTCACCCGGTGGGGCGTCCGGTCGGCGGTATCCGTCACCCCCCGGCCGGGCACGGGCTGCGGCAGTCAGTCCGTCACATCGATCTCGACCCGGTTCGTCTCCACCCCGGCAGCGGTCACGACCTGTACCTCCACCAGCCCCGGTTCCACCTCCACCGGTACCGGCACGGTGAGGACGTTGTCGGTCGGGTTGGCGAAGCCGCCGGTCACCGGGATCAGCGGCACATGCACATGGACCCGGCCGATCCGGACGACCATGCGGGCCAGCCGGTCCGGCGTCCCGGCACCGGGCGGCACGAAGCCCGCACCGCGGATCTCGATGTCGTCGCCGGTACGGATCGGTGCGTCCAGATCCCCGGCCTCCCTGGCCCGGACCACCGAGAGCACCACAGGGCGCCCGCCCTCCGCGTACTTCCCGGCGAAGTACGCGAGCGCCGAGACGGTGACCAGCAGCGCCAGCCCCCAGGGCAGGTCGGGCAGCTGCTCGGGCCGGCGGGCGAGGCGGACCGCGGCGAACAGTACCGCGACGGTGCTCACCAGCACGTACTGCACGTCCGTGAAGCTGCCCCGCCCGGAGTCGTCGGTGAGCAGGTCGGCGGCGCGCGGCCGGTCGGCCCGCAGCTTCTGCAGCCGCCCGGACAGCGCCCGTACGGTCACCACCCGGCGCACGACCACGGCGACGGCGCACACCAGCGCAAGCACAGTCACCACCCCGGCGCCCCTGGCCAGATCCAGCCCCTCGATCAGTTCGTCACGCTCTGCGTGGCCTGAGGCGCCCGCCAGCTGGAGGGCCAGCACGAGTACGGAGAAGACAGCGAGCAGCACCCAGGACGCGGCGACCGCCCGGGAGGTGGAGAGCCGGCTGTCCTCGCCGATCACCGGGGCGAGGAGGCCGCCGCGGGCCCGGTGGACATGGGCGGCGCCGGTGAGCAGGACCGCGGTGACGAGTCCGGCGACCAGTCCGGCCGTACGAGCGTTGGTCCAGCCCGCACCGACGGCGGTGGCGGCCTCGGCGACGACCAGCACGGCGACGCTCCCCCACACCGCGATCAGGGTGCGCCGCCACACCCGGTACAGCCAGGCGTCGCCCGCCTCCCGGCCCCGTTCGGCGACGGTCCTGGCGGACTGGGTCAGCTCGTCCGAGACCCACTGGCGGGTCGCGGAGGCGGACTGGGCGACCCCCGGCGGCAACCCCTGACCTGCGGCGAGTTCGTCCCGCTTGGCCAGGAAGGCGGCCACCGCACGCCGGTGGCCCTCGCGCGCCCCGTGCGGGCAGTCGCCGCACGTGCAGCCGCCGCCATGCGTGCTGCCCGCCCTCGCCTCGTCCAACGCCACGGAGAACGCCGCCCTTTCAAACCCCGGTCCAGCCAACTCGGCTGCGATTGCTGCGAATTGTGCCGTACGGAAGGGCTCGGCCCGGCATCGGGGCGGCCCGTCGGCGCGTATCGTCAGAATGTGCGACTGACCCGGCGCCACAGTGGCTGGTAGTTGATCCAGGCCACCAGGTCGCTGCCCAGCTGCTCACGGGTGGTGACCGCGTCCCGGTGCTCGATCAGCACCGGCTTTCCGGCCGCCCGTGCGGCCAGCTGTACCTGACAGGAGCGCTCGAGCGCGATGAACCACCACGCGGCCGCGTCCACCGAGTCGCCGACGGTCAGCAGCCCGTGGTTGCGCAGCACGATCGCCTTGTGGCCGCCGAGCGCGGCGGCGATCCGGCGCCCTTCCTCCTCGTCCACGACGACCCCGGTGTAGGCCTGGTAGACCGCGTGGTCCTCGTAGAAGGCGCAGGACTCCTGGGTGATCGGCTCGATGAACTCACCGAGCGCCGACAGCGCCCGCCCGTGCAGGGAGTGCGTGTGCGCGACGGCGACGACGTCCGGGCGGGCCCGGTGCACCTGCGCATGGACGGCGAACGCCGCCTGATTGACGTGGTGCCGCCCCTCGACGACCTGCCCTTCCCCGTTGACCAGGATCAGCTCGTCCGGCGCGAGCCCGTCGAAGGGGGCCCCGAAGGGGTTGACCCAGAAGCAGTTGGTGAACTCCGGGTCCCGCGCGGTGATGTGACCGGAGACGCCGTCCTCGTACCCGTACTCCCCGAACAGCCTGAGCGCCCCGGCCAGCCGTTCCTTGCGGTACGCACGCTCGTCCGCCACCGACTCATGGACGGGCGGCATCGCGAAGTGGAGCTGGTCCACAGGTATGGGTGTGGGCTCGGGCATGGCGACTCCTCGGGGCTCCCAGGGCGTACGGGATCGGAAGTTACCGCCGGTTGCCGCAGGTGGCCAGAGGCATCGGGACTCGATTCGGGCACGGGCACGGGTCCGGGTACGCGACGATGCCGCCGCCCAGGTGAATGAGCGACGGCATCGGCGTCGACCGGGTGTCAGGCAGGGACCGTCGGGAAGGTCACTCCCACTCGATGGTGCCCGGCGGCTTGCTCGTCACGTCGAGCACGACGCGGTTGACGTCGGCGACCTCGTTGGTGATGCGGGTCGAGATCTTGGCGAGCGTCTCGTACGGCAGACGCGACCAGTCGGCCGTCATGGCGTCCTCGGAGGAGACCGGGCGCAGGACGATCGGGTGACCGTAGGTGCGTCCGTCGCCCTGGACGCCGACCGAGCGGACATCGGCGAGCAGGACCACCGGGCACTGCCAGATGTCGCGGTCCAGGCCGGCCGCCGTCAGCTCCTCGCGGGCGATGGCATCGGCCTCGCGGAGCAGGTCGAGCCGCTCCTTCGTGACCTCGCCGACGATACGGATACCGAGACCCGGGCCGGGGAACGGCTGGCGCTGGACGATCTCCTCCGGCAGGCCGAGCTCCTGGCCGACCATCCGGACCTCGTCCTTGAACAGCTGGCGCAGCGGCTCGACGAGCTGGAACTCGATGTCGTCGGGGAGGCCGCCGACATTGTGGTGGGACTTGATGTTGGCGGTGCCGGTGCCGCCACCGGACTCGACGACGTCCGGGTAGAGCGTGCCCTGGACGAGGAACGCGACGTCCTCGCCGGCCGCGCCCGCCTCGGCGACGAGCTCGGCCTGGGCCTGCTCGAAGACGCGGATGAACTCGCGGCCGATGATCTTCCGCTTCTGCTCGGGGTCGGAGACCCCGGCCAGCGCGTTCAGGAAGCGCTCCTCGGCGTCGACGACCTTCAGCTGGACGCCGGTGGCGGCCACGAAGTCCTTCTCGACCTGCTCGGTCTCGTCCTTGCGCATCAGGCCGTGGTCGACGTACACGCAGGTCAGCTGCGAGCCGATGGCCTTCTGCACGAGGGCTGCGGCGACCGCGGAGTCCACGCCGCCGGACAGGCCGCAGATGGCGCGCTTGGTGCCGACCTGCTCGCGGATCAGCGCGATCTGCTCCTCGACCACATTGGTCGTGGTCCAGGTCGGCTCGATGCCGGCGCCTCGGTAGAGGAAGTGCTCCAGGACCTGCTGGCCGTGCGTGGAGTGCAGGACCTCGGGGTGGTACTGGACGCCGTAGAGCTTCTTCTCGTCGTTCTCGAAGGCAGCGACCGGTACGACGTCCGTGGACGCGGTGACGGTGAAGCCCTCGGGGGCGGCGGAGCAGGCGTCGCCGTGCGACATCCAGACCGACTGCTCGGCGGGGGTGCCTTCGAAGAGCGTGGAGCCGGCCTTGGAGACGGTGAGCGGGGTGCGGCCGTACTCACGGGCACCGTTGTCGTCGACGGTGCCGCCGAGCGTGGTGGCCATCAGCTGGAAGCCGTAGCACATGCCGAAGACCGGAACCCCGGCCTCGAAGATTGCACGGTCGAGGGAGGGCGCACCCTCCGCGTACACGGAGGAGGGGCCGCCGGACAGGATGATCGCCCGGGGGTTCTTGGCCAGCATCTCGGCCACCGGCATCGTGGACGGGACGATCTCGCTGTAGACCCGGGCCTCACGGACGCGTCGGGCGATGAGCTGGGCGTACTGCGCCCCGAAGTCGACAACGAGGACCACGTCGGTGGCGATGTCGGGGGCGGCGGGGGGTGCTGCTGGCACGGGGCGGCCTTCCGGCGGTGAAAGGGGGTCGGTTTTGTCGATTCTACCGGGGTTGCGGAGGCGGCCGTCGTCACGCCCGGACCGGGCTGCGGGAAGCGCAGGCCTCGGGCCGGGGCCGGGGCGGCGTCTCAGCATCCGGGCTCCGTGTTGGCCCGCCCGCACAGGCAGGGCCATACTGACTCCTATGCGACAGCACACGACCTTCGTCTTTACCTATGGCATCCGGCCCGCCGGCTGCCATGGTCGTGCTGCTTGATCCACTGACAAGCAACGTTCCAGGCGCCCCGGGCCGAAAGGCCCGGGGCGTTCTGGCGTTCCGGACCGGTCGGATTCGGGGGCCGCACCCCACGAGGAGTCACCACCATGACCAGCACCGCCCCTGTGCAGAGCAGCACCGCGAGGACCGGCACTGCGAAGACCACCGCCGAGAAGACCGGCGCGCACACCGATGAGGCCGCCGCGCTGATCGACAACGCGAGGTCCCGCATCGACGCCCTCGACGACCGGATCATCGGACTCGTCCAGGAGCGGATGGCCATCTCCGCGGTCATCCAGGAGGCCCGGATCACCTCCGGCGGCCGCCGGATCAACCTCTCGCGCGAGATGGAGATCCTCGGCCAGTACCGGGACGCGCTCGGCAAGCCCGGCACCTCCCTCGCCATGACGCTGCTCGAGCTCTGCCGCGGCCGGGCCTGACATCCCACGGGCAGGGGGTGTCCGGGCGTATCCCAGTCCGGGCCGACTCTCACCCGTACGGCGCGTGACCGGGTCCGCCGTGGCTTCGTTGGTCCCGGTGTCCGTGCCAGCCAGGGGCGGCTTTGGAAAGAAACCACGCGTGGCTCCGCTGGAGCGTGTGGCGTACTGCAGGTACGCCGTGGGACCGCGCCCCAGCGTGCGTGACCGGTCGGCAGGGGACAGCAGCCCGGTCACCCCAAGAACGGTCGGCTCCGGGGACGCCCGGAGCCGACCGTATCCGGTCGAAAGGGTCTGCGCGGGGCGCAGCCGTCCGGCTCGGCGCCGAGGCCGCGTCCCGGTGCTGATCGCGCAGGGCCCCATGGACCGCCTCCCGGTCCACGGGGCCCTTGCTCGTGCCACCCCTCTGTTGCCCGGCCCCCGGCCGGACGTCAGCCCCGCCGGGGGCGCCGACGGGCCGTCGCGTACAGCACGCCGCCCGCTGCGAGTGCGACCGCCGCACCTGCGGCCACCGGCAGCGCGGCGGTGCCGGTGGCCGCCAGGGCGCCGTTGGTGGAACCGGCCGCGGTGGAACCGCCCGTTGCGGCTCCCGAGGTGGTCGAGCCGTTGGACGTGGCGCCGGAGCCGCCGGTCGAGCCGCCGGCGGTGGCCGGGCCGGCCGAGCCGTGGCCGGAGACCCCGCCCGAGGTGGTGGATCCGGGGCCACCGGCGGCGTTGTCACTGTTCAGGACCAGCAGCGCGGTGTTGTTGCCCGGCTTCGGGTCGAAGGGCAGCTTCGGGGACTCGTCGAGGCGCGGGGTGCGTACTGTGACCGCGCCGGAGGCTCCCGTCACCACCTTGTCGATCTTCAGCTGGAAGCGCAGGGCGAAGTCGGCGCCGTCCCGTACCGCCATGGACGTGTCGCAGACATAGCGGGGCGCCCCGCTCCGGCTCTCGCGGTACTCACCGTCGACCGTCACACCCCGGCAGGCGGCAGGACTGCCGGTGACCGAGGCGCCCTCGGGGACGGTGAAGTCGACGGTGGCGACGGGGTCGCCGGAGCTCGGGTGGCCGACCCAGGCCGGGCCCTTGTTGCGGAAGCCGATGGTGGTCGCGACGGTCTCGCCCGCGGCGCCCCGCGCCCGGGCGCCGTAGGCCACGAAGTCGGCGAAGTTCGCGGTGACGAAGTCGGCCTCCTGCTGGTTGTCCCGGGGATCGAGGTCCACGCCTCGGACGGTGGCGGCCTCCTTCAGGGTGAGCCCGGCGCCCTTGCCCGCGGTGACGCTCGCCGCCGAACGCTGCGCGCCCCGCCCCGGTACGTCCTCGTCGATGCGGTAGACGAATGTGTCGTGGAAGGCGTGCTCGGTGGCCTTGAGGGAGAGCGGTACGGCGAGCCGGTAGGTCGCCCCCGCTTCGTACGTGCCGGGGACGGAGCAGCGGGCGGTCGTTCCGGCGGGGAAGCCCCGGCCTGCTTCGCCCTCGCTGTACTCGCAGTTCGCGTAGCGCTCGATGAAGTCCAGGCCGCGCGTGTACATCAGGGTGAGCAGGACGCCGTCGGCCGCCCGTGTGCCGTTGTTGGTGAAGGTGACCGGGACCGGCTGGGTCTCGCCGGGCTTCAGATTCTGCTTCAGCGGGAGCCGCTCCATCACCAGGTCGGGGCCACCGATGACCACCTCGGTGGAGAAGGCCGTGAACGTCGCCCCGTCCGCCCTGCCGGTGGCCCGGATGGTGCCCGAGTCGCCGATGCGGCTGCCATCGGCGGCAAAGAGGCCGAGTTCGGCGAGCGTGCTCCGGCCGGGCCCGAGGCCGTGGCCGCGACAGACGGCGGTGGGGCCGGTGACCTCGCAGTCCGCGCCGCCGGTCTCGCCGAAGGCCGCATCGGCGATGCCCACGATCCCGGTCAGATCGAAGGTCACGGTGAAGTCCCCGTCGAAGGTGCCGGGCTCTGCGTTCCGCGACGGATTGTCGACCGTGATCTCGACCGTCGACTTCCGCGGTGAACCGCTCGCCGGGTAGGGGTGCAGGGCGGTCGCGGCGGGGCCGCCGATCACCAGCTCCGGGCCGGCGGCCTGCGCGGGGGTGCCGAGGGCGAGCGAGCCGGCGGCCAACAGACCGGCGGCGGCGAAACCGCCGGCGGCGCGACGCAGCGCGGCTCGCGGGGAAATGGTTCTCATCGCGGACTCTCTGAGGTCGGTGGGGGCGGTGCGACCGCTGTGACAGCGATACGAGTTCGACCGCGTGGCCCGGTGAACAGTTGCGCGGCCGCAGGTCACGGATTGAGCACGGAGAGGAACGTGAGCGGCGTCACATAAAGGTTCCGTGAGCATCCGGACAACCATTGCGGCGGGCCACGGGTCAACCATGCGGAACCACCGGCCCCGCCCGTGCCCCGGCACGGCAGGCCCGTCCCGACAGCCGTACCGCTCACAGCGGTACGCCGGACTTCTGAGGTCACATGAGGCTTCGCCGCGCCATGGCGCTCGCCGCCGCCCCGGCAGTGAGCGCCCCTGCCGCGGTACTGGCTGCCCGGGCCGTGAAGCCGGCCGACAACCCGACGGGCCTGGTCTCCGGCAGCCTCGCGGAGACGGGTTCGTCCTCCGCGATGCCGGTGTTCGCCACGGCGGGCGGCGCGGCCGTAGTGCTCGGCGCAGGCGCGATGTTCATCGTGCGGCGCCGCAGGAACGGTGACACCGGCGCGTAAGGCGTCTGGTCACCGTAAGCACGGAGGGGCTGCACTCGGAGGGGGGTGCAGCCCCTTCTGCTGTCCCGATTCGCTATGGCTGCTACGACTTCTTCTTCGGCGGGACGGTCGGCAGCCCGAGGAACGGCAGTTTCAGCGCACCGAAGGCCTCCTTCGGCACCGCCGGCGCCCGCGGCTCGACCGCGGCCAGCCGTTCGTACGCCTCGCCCTGCTCCGGACGCGGGTCCGCCTCGCCCTTGTTGGGCCAGAAGGACATCGCGCGCTCGGCCTGAGCGGTGATGGTGAGCGACGGGTTGACGCCGAGGTTCGCGGAGACCGCCGAGCCGTCGACCACCGAGATGCCGGGGTGTCCGTAGAGCCGGTGGTACGGATCGATCACCCCGTCCTCGGCGCTCGCACCGATGGGGCAGCCGCCGAGGAAGTGTGCCGTGAGCGGGGTGCCCATCAGCTCGCCGACGTTCGAGCCGGCGAAGCCGTTGATCTCGTCGGCGAGCAGTGAGGCGCTGCGCGTCGCCTCCTCGATCTGCGTCGGGTTGGGAGCACCGTGCCCCTGCCGGGCGGTGAGCAGGCCCTTCCCTATGCCGCCCGGCTTGCGGTACGTCGTCAGGGAGTTGTCCAGCGACTGCATGACGAGCCCGATGATGGTCCGCTCCGACCAGCGGCGGTTGGAGAGCGACCGCACGGCGAGCGTCGGATGCTTGGCCACGTTGCCGAGCCAGCCCAGCACCCGGCGACTGCCGTACGGCACCTGGAGGATCGACATCGCACCCATCGCGTTGGAGCCCTTGCCGTAGCGGACCGGCTCGATGTGGGTGTTCTCGTCGGGGTGGATCGAGGAGGTGATCGCGACGCCCTGGGTGAAGTCGGCCTTCGATGCGCCGTGCTTCTTTTGGTAGCGCCGGTCGCTGGTCTGCGAACCGACGAGCGCCTCGGAGTTGGTACGGGTCAGCTCGCCGAGCCGGTCCGAGAGCCGGGGCAGCAGTCCCCGGTCCTTCATGGTGTGCAGCAGGGTCTGCGTTCCGTACGTGCCCGCCGCGACGACCACCTTGCGGGCGCGCAGCAGCTTGGGCTCCGCCTTGCGGCGGTCGGTCGGGACGGTGGTGACGTGGTAGCCGCCCTCCGGGTCGTCCTTGATCGCGACGACAGAGGTCATCGGGTGGATGACGGCTCCGGCCTTCTCGGCGAGGTGGAGGTAGTTCTCGTTGAGCGTGTTCTTCGCGCCGTGGCGGCAGCCCGTCATGCATTCGCCGCACTCGGTGCAGGCCTTGCGGGCGGGGCCTGCACCCCCGAAGTACGGGTCGGCGACCGTCTCACCGGGCTTCGCCCTCGCCGTACCGTCGGCGTCCTCGCCGTCACCGAAGAAGACGCCGACCGGGGCGAGATGGAAGGTGTCGCCGACGCCCATGGCCTGCGCGGCAGCCTTCAGATGGACGTCGGAGGGGGTCATCGTCGGGTTGAGCCGGACCCCGAGCATCCGTTTGGCCTGGTCGTAGTACGGCTTCAGCTCGTCCTGCCAGTCGGTGATGGACGCCCACTGGCGGTCCTCGAAGAACGGCGCCGGGGGTACGTACAGCGTGTTGGCGTAGTTGAGCGAGCCACCGCCGACACCCGCACCGGCCAGCACCATCACATTGCCGAGCAGATGCACGCGCTGGATGCCGTAGAGCCCGAGTGCGGGGGCCCACAGGTAGTTCTTGATGTCCCAGGAGTTCTTGGGGAGGGTGCCGGGGCTGAAGCGGCGGCCCGCCTCCAGGACGCCGACCCGGTATCCCTTCTCGGTCAGCCGCAGGGCCGACACCGCACCGCCGAAGCCCGAGCCGACGACCAGGACGTCGTAGTCGTACGCCACGTCGTCATCGGTCTCACCGGCCGGTCCGGCCTGATTTTGGGCAGGGCTGTCCTGGGACATGGCTCTCCTCGGTACGAAAAGGGCAGAACGCACTTCGGTGTTACGGGGTTCAGCGCAGGCGGAACGCCTTCATCGCCTTCAGGCTGCGGCTCATGAACGCCGCGTACTTCTCGTCGTCCATGCCGAAGGACGGGGCGAGCGGGATCAGCCGCTGCTGGGCGACGGTCTGGGCCTCGGTGTATTTGAGGATGCCCTCGGAGCCGTGCCGCCGGCCGAGACCGGAGTCCTTCATGCCGCCCATCGGGGACTGCACGCTGCCGTACGCGGGGGCGTATCCCTCGTTGATGTTGACCGTGCCGGTCCGCAGCCGGGCGGCGACCTGGTGGCCGCGCTTCGAGTCCTTGGTCCAGACGCTCGAATTCAGGCCGTACGGGGTGGCGTTGGCGAGGGCGACGACCTCGTCCTCGTCGGTGAAGCGGTAGATGGAGACGACCGGGCCGAAGGTCTCCTCGTTGCAGACGGCCATCGGCGCCTCGACACCGTCGAGGATGGTCGGCTCGTAGAAGAGCGGGCCGATGTCGGGACGGGCGACCCCGCCCGCGACGAGCTTGGCACCCTTCTCGACGGCCTCCGCGACATGCCGGGTGACGGTCTCCAGCTGGCGCTCGCCGACCAGGGAACCCATGTCGGCGCCGTAGGCGAGGGAGTTGCCGAGCCGTATGGCCTTCGTGCGGGCGGCGAACCGCTCCACGAAGTCGTCGGCCACCGACTCGTGGACGTACAGCCGCTCGATGGAGATGCAGAGCTGACCGGCCGAGGAGAAGCAGGCGCGGACGGCGCCGGCGGCGGCCTTCTCCACGTCGGCGTCCCTGAGCACCAGCATGGCGTTCTTGCCGCCGAGCTCCAGCGAGACCCCGACGAGCCGGGCCGCCGCACCCTGCGCGACCTCGCGGCCGGTGCGGGTGGAACCGGTGAACGAGACGTAGTCGGCGTGCTTGACGACCTCGGGGCCGACGACCGGTCCGTCGCCGAGGACCACTTGGAACACCTCGGCGGGCAGCCCGGCTTCGATCAGCAGGTCCCGGGCCCACAGCGCGGTCAGCGCGGTCTCCGTATCGGGCTTCATCACGACGGCGTTGCCGGAGACGAACGCGGGCAGCGCGTCGCCGACGGACAGCTCGAACGGGTAGTTCCACGGTGCGATCTGCCCGATGACGCCGCGCGGCTGACGCAGCTCGGTGACCTTGGTGAGGGTCGGGACGACTCCGGTGTGCCGCTTCGGCTTCAGATACGAGCCGGCCCTGCGCCCGTAGTGGCGGGCCGCGACGGCGACGGCCTGCACCTCCTCGTGGGCGTGCAGCCGGGCCTTGCCGGTCTCCAGCTGGATGAGGTCGAGGACCTCCGCCTGCCGCTGGAGCACGAGGTCGTGGAAGCGGAGCAGGACGGCCGCCCTGGCGCGGACGGAGGTCGCGGCCCAGGCCGGCTGGGCGGCACGGGCCCGCTCGAAGGCCGTCGCCACGTCCTCGGGGGTGGACTCGGGCAGATCGGCCAGCTTCTCCCCGGTGAAGGGGGTGTGGTTGGCCGTACGGCCGGAGCCGACCACATCACGGGTCAGCTGGGCGATCACCTCGGGCGTCACCACATCTGCGGCGGTACGCACGCCTGCGGGGGCGGGGGCCACGGGGTTGGTGCCGACCGGGGCTGCGGAGGTGGACGTGGAGGCCTGCGAGTCCGTCATGAGGGCGAGAGTACGGCCAGCCGCACGCTTTGGGTACCCGTGAGTAACAGGTTTTCACAGTCCCCACAAACAAGCCAGTGATCACTGGCAACAAAGCCCCTGATCAGGACCCCTGTGGTCGTCGGCACGATCCGGCGGGCCTCAGCCGGAGCTGTCGGGCGCCTGCCATCCGCGCAGTATCGTGTCGAACTGTTCCCGCGTGGTGTCCCAGTCCGCCGCCGGACCCGTCATGTACAACGCGTACTCCGGGCCGCCGTCCTCCCCGAAGTACATCTGGTCGATCGCGTGACGCGGGCCCGGATGGTCCTTGGTCTCGGTCCAGGTGAACTCCCAGAGCGAGCCCTCCCGGTCACGGTACGTGTTGGAGTGCAGGGTCTTGCGCTCGTACCCGGGCAGCCGCTTGGCGAGCTGCTTCTCCAGGTTCAGCATGTGCATGTAGGGGTTCTCGAAGTCCGGCGCCGGGTCGACGGCGATCCGGATGTAATGCACACCGTTGTCCGGCGTGTAGTCGATCTGGTTGCGGTCCACCCGGCGCTCCCAGCCGACCGGCACGATCAGACTGAACCCCTCGGGGTCGTTCACCCGGTGCCAGCCCTTGGGTATGCCGTTGACCGGGCGACCGGGCTTCGGCGCGGACGGAGTACCAATGTTGCTGGGGGTCGTGGGGGTCCCGCTCGCGTGCGTGCCCGTGCCGCGCCCGACGGCGCTCTCCGCACGGTCCCCGTACTTCATCACGGCGAGCCCCGCACCGCCGCCGACCAGCGCGGCTGCGGCGATGACCAGCACCGCCGTACGCCACCGGCCCCGGCTGCGCCGGGTCACCGGGGACGACACCGGGCCGGCGGTGGAACCGGCGGCCGAGTGGGGAAGTCGGGCCGTACCCGCCGCACCCGCCCCGGACGTGGCCTCCGGGCCCAGCGAACGCAGGACCTCGTCGGGTACGCGCTGCGTCGGTACGTACGCCTGAGCGGCCCGGGGCTCGCGGCCCTCCATGGCATCCAGCAGCATCCGCTCCGCCTCCGCCGCCGAAGGCCGGTCCTCGGGGTCCTTACGGAGCAGCGCGGTGATCACGGAGGCCAGCGGGCCCGCCCGCCCGGGCGGCGGCGGTTCCTCGGTGACGACGGCCTGCATGGTCGAGATCGGGGACGTACGACGGAACGGCGAGCGCCCCTCGACCGCGGTGTAGAGCGTGGCGCCGAGGGACCACAGGTCGGAGGCGGGACCCGGATCGCCGCCGCGTACCCGCTCGGGCGCCAGATAGTCGATGGAGCCGACCAGTTCACCGGTCCTGGTGATGGTCGAGTCGCCCTCTATAGCGGCGATCCCGAAGTCGGTGAGCAGCACCCGCCCGTCTCTGGCCAGGAGTACGTTGCCGGGCTTCACGTCCCGGTGCAGGACCCCCGCACCATGTGCGGCGCGCAGGGCACCCAGCACATGGAGGCCTATCCTGGCGGCCTCGCGCGGCTCGATCTCGCCGGACTCCTTGGCCGCGTCGGCGAGTGACGGGCCGTCGACGTACTGCATGACGATCCAGGGCCTGTTGTCGTACTCGATCACGTCATGGACCGTGACCACGCCCGGGTGCGTGATCCGGGCGGCCGCGCGGGCCTCCTTCTGCGTGCGGGCGTGCAGCACGACCCGGTCGGCCTCGGCGACGTAGAGCCCGGCGGTCAGCTCCTTGACCGCGACCGTGCGGTGCAGCACCTCGTCGTGGGCGCGCCAGACCTTGCCCATGCCGCCGCGCCCGAGGACTTCGCCGAGCCGGTACCTTCCGGCCAGTACCAGTCCCGCTTCCGTGCCCTGTGATCGATCCACGTATCCCCGCCCCGTTCCTTCGGAGGCCAGATTACGGAGGGGATGTAGGCCACGGAACCTCGCATCCCCCAAGAGACCGCACTGTGATGCTTGTCGCTCCGCCACCCTTCGGGTGACGTACCGGCATACTTCAGGGCGTCACGCGGTAAGAGGCGATGGCTTGTTCGTAGATGTCCGAAACCTTGTCGCGCCGGTTCTCCGGGCCGATGACCTGGAGGATGTGGTAGCGGCCGTCGACAATCATCGCGAGATTACGGGCGTACACCTCGCGGCCGGAGGCGTCCTGCCAGGTGAACTGGCCCTCGGCCATGGCCTGTCGGCCGACATCGATCCGGCGCAGCCCGCTCGACCCCGACCAGCTGGAGTCGCGGAACGGCTGCAACTCCAGCTCCTTGTCGGCCTGGTACGCCAGCGGGTCGTCGCCGTTGGCCTTGACGGTGTCGCGTCCGGGGACGATCAGCAGGCTGAAGCCGTCGCTGCCGTAGCGGATCTGACGGTCCGCGTTGGCGGGGCTGCGTTGCCAGCCCTTGAGCACGCCGACCTCGAAACCCTCCGGGTCCTTGCGCAGGGCGTAGCCGGGGGCGAGCGCGACGGCGGAGCGGCTGGTCTGCGGCTGCTGCGCGCCGGACGGCTGCGGGGGCGACTGCCCGCCGGTCGTACCGGCGCCGGGCTCCGGCGAACCGGACGTCGACGACGCCGGGCCCGAGGAGCGGGTGCCAGAGTCGCTGTCCGCCTTGGGCATGAACATCACGGCGTACGCGATGGCCGCGACCAGGGCCAGCAGGACCAGCACCAGAAGCAGCCGCCCGAGCCGTCGCGGCGCCCGCCCCTCGCCCGGCCGGGGGCGGGGCGGCGGGGTACGCAGCGCCTTGGGGCCCTTGGGCTCGCGCGGCGCCCTGGGTGCCTTTTCCGCCCGGGGTCTGTCGTGGCGGTCGGACTTCTCCTTCGTGTGGCGGTGGCGGCCGTGGGCCGCGCTCTGCCCCAGGCGGCCTCGGCGCCTGCGGACCAGCTCGCCCCGACGGCGTACGACGGGAAGCCGGGCGCTGTCGACGGACGGCAGTGGCACGACGTCCAGACCGGCCTCGGGCTCGGGCGCCGACCGTACAAGGGAGCGCAGCCAGCCTCGCAGCTCCTCGAAGTCCGGCCGCTCGGTGGGGTCCTGGCGCAGCAGCGACTCGACGACGGGGCGCAGCGGACCGCACTCCTCGGCGAATGCGGGCGGCTCCCCGCACACCATCTGGACGAGCTCGGCCGCGTTCTCCTCGGGGTACGGGGCGTGGCCCTGGACGGCGCGGTAGAGCAGCGCGCCCAGCGCCCAGAGGTCGGTGGCAGGACCGATCGGCGGCGCCAGCTGCCAGTTCTCGTGGACGGGTCCGGCCTGCTCGGGCGCCCAGCGCTCGGTGACCGCGCCGACGACGGCGATCCGTGCCTGCCGGGCGCGCTCGGCGGCGAGGGTAGTGGCGGGACCGCGGTAGGCGGGGCCCGTACGGCCGCCGACGACGATCTCGTCCCAGCGGCCCGGCTGTTGCTGCGGCTCGGGCCGGTGCGCGGGCAGCGCCGGGGAGTTGCCGTGGCGGCGGGCATCGGCGCGCAGGGCGTCCTCGCCCGAGCCTCCGGCGGGGACGGGGCGCCCGGACCCCGGGCCGTCGCTCCAGGTACCGGTGAGATGCAGTCGCCGGCCGGGCGGCGACTGGCCGTCGCCTCCGTAGCCGTCGTCGTCGTACGGGTCGTCTTCGTACGGGTCCTCGGCGGGCTCGTTCCAGGGGCCGGCCGGCTGCGGGTGGCCGTGGTCCGTGCCGGGCGGCCCCGCGCCTTCCGGCCGCGCGGCGCGCTGGACCGGGAGACTGCCGGTGTCCTCCGCCTCGCCCGCCCCGGCCCGGCGCCGGTCCTCGCCGACGCGGGCGGCGGCGCGGGCGCCCGCACGGTAGGCGGCGATGGCTCCGGCTCGCTCGGCCCGCAACTGCGCGGCGTCGGCCGCTGCGGGAGCGGGCGCCGGGGGGGCGGGATTCACCGGCCGCCGTACGGCCTCCAGCTCGCCCGGCACACCGTCATGGGGGGCATCTGCGTACCGGTCGTCGGGGTGCGGATCGTCGGCGTACGGATCGTCATCGCCGTACGGATCGCCGGTCGCCCGGCCCGTCTCGATCGCCGCCGGGCCGCGCAAAGCCGGCACCTCGGCCGGAGCGACGGGCGGAGCCGGCTCGGGCGGCGGTGCGTACGGCCCGGTGGGGCCCGTCTCGACCGCCGGGCGGCCGAAGGCGATCTCGTCCTCGTCGTCGGGCTGCGGCGTCGGGACATACCCGCAGAGCGCCTCCTCCGCGGCACCGGCCGCCAGACCGGTCAGCACGACGCGGCCGTCGTCGCAGACCAGCACCGTGCGGACGGTGATGTTGCGGTGGGTCCAGCCATGGGCGTGCAGCACCCGCAGCGCCGTCAGTACGTCGGAGCCGATCTCGGCGGCCCGGAAGGGATTGAGCGGGCGCTCCGCCAGCAGGGCCGCAAGCGGGCGGGCCATGACCAGTTCGCTCACGATCCAGAGCGAGCCGGCCTCGGCGAACACGTCGAAGACCTGGTCGAGCCTGGGATGGTCGGGGACCTGGGCCGCCGCCTGCGCCGCCTCGATGGCACGCCGGACCGCCGGGTCCGTGGACCGTCGCACGGCGCGCCCGGTGACCCGCCGGGCCGCCGGGACCGGACCGTCGCCGTCGAGCACCTCGGCGTCCACCACTTCGGGCAACGGCACCTGCCGCACCAGGACTTCCTGCCCGCTGTAGGTGTCGAACGCCCGGGTCTCGACCAGTTCGTACTCATCGGACGGGGGGAGCGGAAGGCGATAGCGGTCGGCAAGTACCCGACCCGCATAGTCATCCACGACGCCTCCCCAGAGCGCGCTGTCCCCCCGGCCACGAAGACCGCACGAATCCATCAATCGCGGTCACTTACCGTGCAATTGACGCGCCGTTCCGGCTGCGTACGGTCTTCAGGCTCTCACGATACGTGGCAAGTGGCGGCCGCGCGTCAGGGTCGGCACATCCCGGCCCTTTTCGCCCCATGGATCAGTCGGTGGGCTCGAACGTGTCGAACGCGGTCTCGCGCAGCGTCCGGCACTCCTTGCTGTCCCACTCGCTCACCTTGCAGCTGATCATGATCGCGTAGCCGTGGGTGGCGTCGACCTTGAAGCCCCGGTTCAGCACATGGATCCGCTGACCCTGCTGGGTGCGCTCGAACTCCCAGTCGGCGACGGTCGGGTAGCCGTTGTACTGGACCTTCTTCACGCCGAGGTGGTGGTAGCCGTTGCTGCTGGCCGCGACGGCGCCCTTCGCGGCGTTCCAGGCTGCTGCGGCGTCACCGCCGGGCGAATCGGTGTAGTCGACCTGGACGCGCGGGAAGCCGCCCCGCTCGACGTTGTAGATGCCGCCGGAGTTGCTACCGGCCGTGTCGGTGAGCCGGAAGTCCTCGGGCATCGCCATCGCGAAGTGGAACTGCTTGTTCTTGATGGCTTTGTATCCCGCGGGCAGCGCGTCGGCGGCGTCCGGGGCGTCGCCCTTCGAACCGTCCGACCCCTTGTCCGAGTTGTCGTCCTTGCCCTTGCCCTGACCCTTGCCCTGACCCTGGTTGCCGCCCTGGTCCTGGGCCTTGTCGCCGCCACTGCCGCTTTCGGTGTCCGCGGAGCCGCCGGTCGTCGAGGCCCCGGCCGAGGTGGACTTGCCGTCCTTGCCGTTGCCGCCGCTCACGTCGTCCTTGCCGCCTCCGTCGAGCGTGAGGGCGAGGACCGTACCGATCACGGCGAGCACGATCACGGCCGCGACGATCGCCAGGGTGCGGCGCGGCACCACGTCCGTGATGGACGCACGGGGCGGGGTGGTCGGCGGCATGGCGGGACGCGGCGAGGGTACGGCGGCGGAGGCCGCGGCCGGCTTCGCCGGAGCAGAAGGCCGGGCAGGCTTCGAAGAGCCCGTCGAGGGAGCGGTCGACGGAGGTGTCGAGGGAGGGGGCGGCGCAGTGGTCGAGGCCGCGGCCGCACCCACCGCCGCCGGTGTCGCCTTCGCGTTCCGTACGGAGCGCAGTGCGCCCCGCAGCCGGTCCCGGGCGCCCTCGCCCGACTCCCCGGACTTCGACGCCGCCTTGGTGCCCGGTTCGGCGGCCTGGCCGGGCAGCGCCATGATCTGGGTGGCGTCGGCGGGCGGGGGCACCACCGGGTCCGGCTTCTCGGGAGCGTGGATCACGTCGTTGAGCAAGGCGCGCGCACCGGCGTCGTCGAGTCGCTGATCGGGGTCCCTGGCGAGCAGGCCGTAGATGACCTCCTCCAGCGGACCGGCGTTCTTCGGCGGGTCGAGCGGCTCGGTCATCACCGCGGTCAGGGTGGCGATGGCCGACCCCTTGTCGTACGGCGGGGAGCCCTCGACGCTGGCGTACAGCAGTCCGCCGAGCGACCACAGGTCGGCGGGCGGTCCCGGCTTGTGCCCGCGGGCGCGCTCCGGGGAGATGTACGACGGGGCGCCGACGAGCATGCCCGTCGAGGTGACCGACGGGTCGCCCTCGACCTGCGCGATACCGAAGTCGGTCAGCACGACCCGGCCGTCCTCGGCGATCAGCACGTTGGACGGCTTCACATCGCGGTGCAGGATGCCCTCACGATGCGCCGATCGCAGCACGTCGAGGATGGCGAGCCCGACCTCGGCGGCGCGCTTCGGTGTCAGCACCCCGTCCTCGCGGATGGCCTCGGCAAGGGACTTGCCCTCGATGAGTTCCATCACGATCCACGGCCGGTCGTCCTCGTCGACCACGTCGTAGACCGTCACCGCGCCGTTGTTGCGGATCCTGGCGATCGCCTTCGCCTCACGCAGCGTGCGCGTGATGAGCCGGCGCTTCTCGTCCTCGTCGATGGCCGAAGGGAACCGCAGCTCCTTGACCGCGACCGTGCGGCCCAGCGTCTCGTCGACGGCACGCCAGACCGTGCCCATACCGCCCCGGCCGAGCACCTCCCCGAGCCGGTACCGCCCCGCAAGAAGACGTCCGTCCTTGTCCCGTTGGGGCTCCCGTGCCTGCTCCGCCTCCGACATGCGTCCCCTCTGCGATCAACCCGCCCTGGCAGAGCGTTCATTGTCCCTCACCCCGGGACCGGCCATGGTGCCGGGTCCACAGGCCCGTCATGATGTGGCCCGAGGAAGGGATTCCCTGCCATGTCGACACTAAGGGCGCTGCTCGTCGCCCCGTTGTTGCTGGCGCTGCTCGGCCTGGGAACAGCGACCCTGCCCAGCGAACCACACCTCACGCCCGCAGCGGCCTATCTTCCCCGGCTCGTCGCCCGGGGCGGTGCTCCCACGGCGGCACTGCTGGCCCATCGTGCCTCTTCCGCACCGTACGACACCTACCGCTCGACGGGCCCGGGTATCCGCAGGACGGACCGGTTCCGGGCCGGCAGCATCACCAAGACGTTCGTCGCGACGGTCGTACTCCAACTCGCCCGGGAGAGAAGGCTGCAGCTTTCGGACACCGTCGACCGACTGATGCCGGGCCTGCTCCGGGGCAACGGCAACGACGGCCGCCGCATCACCCTGCGCGCCCTGCTCAGCCACACCAGTGGCCTCTACAACTACACCGCCGACACCTCCGCCCACCCCGTCTCCGCCACCGCCGCGGTCCGTGTCGCCATGGCCCACCGTCCGACGAATGCCCCCGGCGGCTACGCCTACTCCAACACCAATTACGTCGTTCTCGGACTCATCGTTCAGCGCGTCACCGGACACGACTACGCCACCGAGATCCGCCACCGCATCATCACCCCCCTCCGTCTCACCGGCACCTCCCTGCCAGGCGCCCGTACCTCCCTGCCCGCCCCGCACGGCCGCGGCTATACCCGCGATCCAGCCGACGGCAGCCTGCGCGATGTCACCGCGCTCGACCCGCGCACGGCGGGTGCGGCCGGGGAGCTGATCTCCACGCTCGCCGATCTGAACCGCTTCTACGCGGCTCTGCTGGGCGGACGCCTTCTGCCGCCCGCCCAGCTGGCGACGCTGCTGAACACCGGTGCCACGCACGGCGTCTACGGGCTGGGCGTCTATCCGCAGAAACTCTCCTGCGGCACCACCGTCTGGGGCCACAACGGCCACATAGCGGGCAGTTACGTCCGTACAGCCGCCACGCGCAACGGCCGGCACACCCTGACGTACCGCATCGACACGGACACCCTGACCGCTGCGACGACACTCGAATCGGCGCTCCTCGACGCGGAGTTCTGCGGCCGCGCACCCGACACGTGACGTGGCCTAGAGCGGCACGATGTCCGGCGCCCCGAGCCGCGCGGCGTCCGCCGTGAGGTCGTCCGGCTGCCGCTGCGACTCCCGCTCCGCCTGAACCCGCTTCTCGTAGTGCTCGACCTCCCGGTCGATCTGCCCCTCGTCCCAGCCCAGCACCGGCGCCATCAGCTCCGCACAGATCCGGGCACTGAGCGTGCCCCGGTCGAACGTCTCGATGGAGATCCGGGTCCGGCGGGTCAGTACGTCGTCGAGGTGGCGGGCCCCCTCGTGCGAGGCGGCGTAGACGATCTCGGCCTTCAGATAGTCGTCCGCCGACGGCAGCGGCTCACCCAGCGCCGGATCGTCGGCGATCAGATCGAGGAGCTCCTCCGTCATGGAGCCGTAGCGGTTGAGCAGATGCTCCACCCGGGCGACATGGAGCCCCGTACGGGCCGCGATTCTCGCCCGGGCGTTCCACAGCGCGCGGTATCCCTCCGCCCCCAGGAGCGGAACGTCCTCGGTGACGCACTCCGCCACTCGCTGGTCGAGGCCGTGCACCGCCTCGTCCACGGCGTCCTTCGCCATCACCCGGTACGTCGTGTACTTGCCGCCCGCCACGACCACGAGGCCCGGCAGCGGGTGCGCCACCGTGTGCTCGCGCGAGAGCTTGCTGGTCGCATCCGACTCGCCGGCCAGCAGCGGCCGCAGCCCCGCGTAGACGCCCTGGACGTCATCCCTGGTCAGGGGCGTGGCCAGGACCGAGTTGACGTGTTCGAGCAGATAGTCGATATCGGCGCTGGACGCCGCCGGGTGCGCCTTGTCCAGGTCCCAGTCCGTGTCCGTCGTCCCGACAATCCAGTGCCGTCCCCACGGGATGACGAAGAGGACGGACTTCTCGGTCCGCAGGATCAGGCCGGTCGAGGAGTGGATGCGGTCCTTCGGGACGACCAGGTGTATGCCCTTGGACGCCCGGACGTGGAACAGCCCGCGCTCCCCGATCAGCGCCTGGGTGTCATCCGTCCAGACCCCGGTCGCGTTGACCACCTGTTTGGCCCTGACCTCGTACTCCCCGCCCGCCTCGACATCCTCCACGCGGGCGCCGACGACCCGCTCGCCCTCCCGGAGGAAGCCGATCACCCGTGCCCGGTTCGCCACATGGGCGCCATATCCGGCGGCGGTGCGCACCAGCGTCGCCACATAGCGGGCATCGTCCATCTGCGCGTCGTAGTACTGCAACGCCCCGACCAGGGCGTCCTTCTTCAGCGCCGGGGCGACCTGCAGGGCGCGGCGGCGGGAGAGATGCCGGTGGACGGGCAGGCCGCGACCGTGCCCCGACGACACCGACATCGCGTCGTAGAGCGCCACGCCGGAACCGGCGTAGAGCCGCTCCCAGCCCTTGTGCTGCAGCGGATAGAGGAACGGCACGGGCTTCACCAGATGCGGGGCCAGCCGTCCCAGGAGCAGCCCGCGCTCCTTCAGCGCCTCCCGGACGAGCGCGAAGTCGAGCATCTCCAGATACCGCAGCCCACCGTGGATCAGCTTGCTCGACCTGCTCGATGTGCCCGAGGCCCAGTCGCGCGCCTCGACGAGGCCGGTCGAGAGTCCCCTTGTCGCCGCGTCCAGCGCCGTACCGGCGCCGACCACGCCCGCCCCCACGACCAGCACGTCCAGTTCGCGCTCGGCCATCGCGGCAAGCGCCTCGGCGCGCTCCGCAGGTCCCAGTGTCGCTGTCCTCACTGCTGCCTCCCGGGTAGATCGGGGTGGTCCGACACGCGGTGCGACCCGACCGAGCGGTCGGGCGACCCGTGCCCACCTCTCGATTCTGTCCGCCGTACACGACTTCGGCCACCGCCTGTGGACAACACCAGGTCGACTGGAGCCTCACAATGCGACATATAGGTCATATTTACGCCTAGTCTGACATTGCGCTGTCCCCAGCGGTTGCGCTTTCTGCTCTCATGGTCCTGGACCGACCGGCAAACGGAGGGTGGCGCCCTCCATCTGCCGGTCGGTCCAAGGGAAGGACGGCCCATCCACATGCCCGCAGACCTCGCAGTCATCGGACTCGGCCACCTCGGCCTGCCCCTCGCCCAAGCCGCCGCCGCCGCCGGTGTCCAGACCGTCGGCTACGACACCGACCCACGCGCCTACGCGGAACTCTCCGCGGGCCGCACCCCCGTCGAGGGATCGCTCACCGCCTCGGACGTGCGCCGGATGCTCTCGGGGGGTTTCCGGCCCACCACCGACCCGGCCGAACTGGGCCGGGTCCGTACCGCGGTGATCTGCGCGCCCACCCCGCTCGGCGCCGACCGCACCCTCGACCTCACCGCCGTCGGCGACGCGGCCCGCGCGCTCGCCGCCCGGCTGCGCCCGCACACCACCGTCCTGCTGGAATCGGCCGTGCAGCCCGGCACCACCGAGAGCTATGTACTGCCCCTCCTCGAAGAGGGATCGGGGCTGCGCGCCGGACGCGACTTCCACCTCGCCTACTCCCCCAGCCGCCTCGACCCCGGCAACAGGACCCACGTCTACGCCAACACCCCCAAGGTCATCGGCGGCCTCACCCCCGCCTGCACGGAATCCGCCGCCGCCTTCTACGGCCGGCTCACCGACAAGGTCGTCCGGGCCCGCGGGCCGCGCGAGGCCGAGATGACGAAGGTCCTGGAGACCAACTTCCGGCACGTCAACATCGCCCTGGTCAACGAGATGGCGGTGCTCTGCCACGATCTCGGCGTCGACCTCTGGGACGTCATCAGATGCGCCGAGACCAAGCCTTTCGGCTTCCAGCCGTTCCGTCCGGGCCCCGGCGTCGGCGGCCACGGCGCCCCCGTCGACCCGGGCTACCTCCCGTACAACAGCCCTACCCCGGGCCACCCCTTGCGGATGGTCTCGCTCGCCCAGGAGATCAACGACCGGATGCCGCAGTACGTGATCCAGCGCTGCGCCACCCTCCTGAACGAGCACGGCAAGTCCGTACGCGGGGCCAGGGTGCTGCTCCTCGGCGTCACCTACAAGCCGGACCTCGCCGACCAGGAGGCCTCCCCCGCCCGGGAGATCGCGACCCGGCTGATGGACATGGGCGCCCAGATCGGCTACCACGACCCGCATGTCCTGGACTGGCGACTGCGTGAACTCCCGGTCCCGCGCGCCGACTCGCTGTACGAGGCCGCATCGAGCGCCGACCTCACGGTGCTGCTCCAGCACCACCGTACGTACGATCTCCAGGGCCTCGCAGTGAAGGCCCAGCTCCTCCTGGACACCCGGGGCGCGACCCCGGCGGGGGCCGCACACCGGTTGTGAGAGAGGGGTTCCAAGGGTCGGTGAAGAGCTCCCCACGGATTTCGATAGGCGATGTCGTAGGCGGCTGCTAGCCTGCGGCGTCACTTCTCGCACAGTCGTGCGCTTCCGTCCCAGGGGGATCCCACCATGAGCCAGCCCGTGCCACCGGCGAACCAGCCGAACGACGCCCAGCCCGTCGGCGGCAACCCGTACGCAGGCCAGCAGCCCGGCCAGCCCGCCGCCCCGACCGGCAACCCGTTCGCGGGCCAGCAGCCCGGCGCGTACGGCCAGCCCGGTCAGCCCGGCGTCCCGTTCGCCGGCGCGCCGTTCGCCCCGCCGGCCCCGGCCCGCAACAACATCGGCCTCGGCCTGCTGACGGCGGTGGTCACAGCACTCGTCGCGGCCCTCCTGTACGGAGTCATTGCCGGCGCGATCGAGCGCGAGGTCGGCTACATCGCCGTCGGCGTCGGTTTCCTCGTCGGCTTCGCGGCGAGCAAGGTCGGCGGACAGAACCCGGTGATTGCCGTCGTCAGCGCCGTCCTGTCGGTGGGCGCCGTCTACCTCGGCCAGCTCGTGGGCATCGCGATCATCTTGTCCGACCTGGTTCACCAGTCCGCGTCCAGTCTCTTCATCGACCACTTCGACGTCCTGACGAAGGCGTGGAGCGAGGGAGCCGACTTCAAGACGTACCTCTTCCTGCTGCTCGGTGCCGCAGCGGCGTTCGGTGGCGCCAAGAAGGCCGCGTAACGCCTGCCCGGACACGCAAAGGAGGCCCGGACCGCGCCTGCGGTCCGGGCCTCCTTTGCGTGCTGCCGGGAGCGATCAGCGGCGGTGCTGCGAATCCGCCACCGTCACCTCGACGCGCTGGAACTCCTTGAGGTCGCTGTACCCCGTCGTCGCCATCGCCCGGCGCAGCGCACCGAAGATGTTCATCGAACCGTCGGGGGTGTGCGAAGGACCGGTGAGGACCTCCTCGGTCGTGCCGACGGAGCCCAGGTCCACCAGCTTGCCGCGCGGAACGTCCTCGTGGACGGCCTCCATGCCCCAGTGGCGTCCGCGGCCCGGCGCGTCCGTCGCGCGGGCCAGCGGGGAGCCCATCATCACGGCGTCCGCACCGCAGGCGATGGCCTTCGGCAGGTCGCCGGACCAGCCGACGCCGCCGTCCGCGATCACATGCACGTACCGGCCGCCGGACTCGTCCATGTAGTCGCGCCGGGCCCCGGCCACATCGGCGACCGCGGTCGCCATCGGGACCTGGATACCGAAGACGTTGCGCGTGGTGTGCGCGGCGCCGCCGCCGAAGCCGACGAGGACACCGGCCGCACCGGTACGCATCAGGTGCAGGGCGGCGGTGTACGTGGCGCAGCCGCCGACGATCACCGGGACGTCCAGCTCGTAGATGAACTGCTTGAGGTTGAGCGGCTCGGCCGCACCCGAGACGTGCTCGGCGGAGACCGTCGTACCGCGGATGACGAAGATGTCCACACCCGCATCGACGACGGCCTTGGAGAACTGCGCGGTGCGCTGGGGGGAGAGCGCGGCAGCGGTGACCACACCGGAGTCGCGCACCTCCTTGATGCGCTGCCCGATCAGCTCCTCCTGGATCGGAGCGGAGTAGATCTCCTGGAGGCGGCGGGTCGCCGACTCCACGGGCATCTCGGCGATCTCGTCGAGCAGCGGCTGCGGGTCGGCGTGCCGGGTCCACAGGCCCTCGAGGTTGAGGACACCGAGGCCGCCCAGCTCACCGATGCGGATCGCGGTCTGCGGGGAGACCACGGAGTCCATGGGGGCCGCCAGGAACGGCAGCTCGAAACGGTAGGCGTCGATCTGCCAGGCGATCGAGACCTCCTTCGGGTCGCGGGTACGACGGCTCGGAACGACGGCGATGTCGTCGAATGCGTACGCCCGGCGGCCGCGCTTGCCGCGCCCGATCTCGATCTCAGTCACGATGGTGTGGCCTTTCCCTCTACGTCTGCGTTGTCCAGTATCCCCGACACACGGCTGAGGGGCGGTCCCGGGAACCCCGGGCCGCCCCTCAGCTGCGCTGTTGCGTTACTTCCTGCTGTAGTTCGGCGCCTCGACCGTCATCTGGATGTCGTGCGGGTGGCTCTCCTTGAGACCCGCCGAGGTGATCCGGACGAACCGGCCGTTGGCCTGGAGCTCCGGGACGGTGCGTCCGCCGACGTAGAACATCGACTGGCGCAGACCGCCGGTGAGCTGGTGGACGACCGCGGAGAGCGGGCCGCGGTAGGGGACCTGCCCCTCGATGCCCTCGGGGACCAGCTTCTCGTCGGAGGCGACGCCCTCCTGGAAGTAGCGGTCCTTGGAGAACGACTTGCGGTCGCCACGGGTCTGCATCGCGGCGAGGGAACCCATGCCGCGGTACGACTTGAACTGCTTGCCGTTGATGAAGAGCAGCTCGCCCGGAGACTCCTCGCAGCCCGCGAGGAGCGAGCCGAGCATCACGGTGTCCGCACCGGCCACCAGGGCCTTGGCGATGTCGCCGGAGTACTGCAGGCCACCGTCACCGATGACCGGGACACCGGCCGCCTTGGCGGCGAGCGAGGCCTCGTAGATCGCGGTGACCTGCGGGACGCCGATGCCGGCGACGACGCGGGTGGTGCAGATGGAGCCGGGGCCCACGCCGACCTTGATGCCGTCGACGCCCGAGTCGATCAGCGCCTGGGCGCCGTCACGGGTGGCGATGTTGCCGCCGATGACGTCGACCGAGGAGTTCGACTTGATCTTGGCGACCATGTCGCCGACCAGTCGGGAGTGACCGTGGGCGGTGTCGACGACGATGAAGTCGACGCCCGCCTCGATGAGCGCCTGGGCCCGCTCGTACGCGTCGCCCGCGACACCGACGGCGGCGCCGACCAGCAGCCGGCCTTCCTTGTCCTTGGCGGCGTTCGGGTACTGCTCGGCCTTGACGAAGTCCTTGACGGTGATGAGGCCCTTGAGGACCCCCGCGTCGTCGACCAGCGGAAGCTTCTCGATCTTGTGGCGGCGCAGCAGCTCCATGGCGTCCACGCCGGAGATACCGACCTTGCCGGTGACCAGCGGCATCGGCGTCATGACCTCGCGCACCTGGCGCGTGCGGTCCGATTCGAAGGCCATGTCACGGTTGGTGACGATGCCGAGCAGCTTGCCCGCGCCGTCGGTGACCGGGACGCCGCTGATACGGAACTTGGCACACAGCTCGTCGGCGTCGCGCAGCGTCGCGTCCGGGTGCACCGTGATCGGGTCGGTGACCATGCCGGACTCGGAGCGCTTCACCAGGTCGACCTGGTTGGCCTGGTCGGCGATGGAGAGGTTGCGGTGCAGCACACCGGCGCCACCCTGCCGGGCCATGGCGATCGCCATGCGGGCCTCGGTGACCTTGTCCATCGCGGCGGAGAGCAGCGGGATGTTCACCCGCACGTTCCTGGAGATGTACGAGGAAGTGTCGATCTGGTCGGGCGTCATGTCGGACGCGCCGGGCAGCAGCAGCACGTCGTCGTATGTCAGCCCGAGCGTCGCGAATTTCTCGGGCACTCCGTCGACGTTTGCAGTCATGACACCTTCCCCAAATGGCCTTGATCGGTGCGGATGTCCATGCTAACGGCCTCCGGGGGTGTCTCATTCCACGAGCAAGATCACCTAGAGGTTCTGTAGCTTCGTACAGAACCGGAACGGGGCCCGGCTCACTGCTCCGCGAGGGCCCGCAGCCTGCTGAGCGCCCGGTGCTGGGCGACCCGGACCGCACCGGGAGACATGCCCAGCATCTGCCCGGTCTCCTCGGCGGTCAGACCGACCGCGACCCGCAGAACGAGCAGCTCACGCTGGTTGTCCGGGAGGTTGGCAAGAAGCTTCTTGGCCCAGGCCGCATCGCTGCTGAGCAGCGCGCGCTCCTCGGGCCCGAGCGAATCGTCCGGCCGCTCGGGCATCTCGTCGGAGGGCACGGCCGTCGATCCCGGGTGCCGCATGGCGGCCCGCTGGAGATCGGCGACCTTGTGGCCCGCGATGGCGAAGACAAAGGCTTCGAAGGGTCTGCCGGTGTCCTTGTAGCGCGGCAGAGCCATCAGCACCGCGACACAGACCTCCTGCGCCAGGTCCTCCACGAAGTGGCGAGCATCACCGGGCAGCCGGTTCAGCCGGGACCTGCAGTAGCGCAGCGCGAGGGGGTGGACATGGGCCAGCAGATCATGGGTGGCCTGCGCGTCGCCCTCGACAGCACGGTGCACCAGTGCACCGATCACCGTCGTCTCGTCGTCGCGCATCGGACCATGGTGCCCCGGAGCCGCGTCATCCGTGCCGCCGCGTCCGTAGTTGTGCACCGAAGCGTTATGAGCGGGTGCGCCGGAAGTCATGTCCTGCGCCCTCCCCTTCCGCTCGACCGAATCGTTCCCGAGGAACTCCACAACTCAAGGATGCGGCATCGGCCGGGAAGCGTCACATACCGCCGGCGCGGAGGGCTCCACCAGGGGGGCGGAGCCCGCCCCGCGCACGTCGGTCACATCGCCCCGTCCGCCGGTGTGCGGACGGGGCGTCGATCGGCTGCCGGCCATGGCCGGTCCTCAGCGGACCAGGCCCCAGCGGAAGCCGAGCGCCACGGCATGCGCCCGGTCCGAGGCGCCGAGCTTCTTGAACAGACGCCTGGCGTGCGTCTTCACCGTGTCCTCGGAGAGGAACAGCTCACGGCCGATCTCGGCGTTCGAGCGGCCGTGACTCATTCCTTCGAGCACCTGGATCTCACGCGCGGTGAGCGTCGGCGCCGCACCCATCTCGGCCGACCGCAGCCGGCGGGGGGCGAGCCGCCACGTCGGATCGGCCAGCGCCTGAGTGACGGTGGCCCGCAACTCCGCGCGGGAGGCGTCCTTGTGCAGATAGCCGCGGGCACCGGCGGCGACCGCGAGCGCGACACCGTCCAGGTCCTCGGCGACGGTCAGCATGATGATCCTGGCGCCGGGGTCGGCGGAGAGCAGCCGCCGGACCGTCTCCACACCCCCCAGACCGGGCATGCGTACGTCCATCAGAATCAGATCCGAACGGTCGGCGCCCCAGCGGCGGAGGACTTCCTCGCCGTTGGCCGCCGTCGTCACACGCTCGACGCCGGGCACGGTCGCGACCGCGCGACGGAGCGCTTCTCGGGCAAGCGGGGAGTCGTCGCAGACGAGGACGGATGTCATGACCGTCCTCCGCAGCTGATGCGCGTCACCTTGAGCCTCCAGGCTGTTACAAGTCGTCACCTGAGCGGTTGACGCTCTCGGACATCTGCCCGATCGCTTTTTCTGTCAACCGCCTCCGCCCTCTCAACGATGGTCACTCGAAAGAGTTACGGGTCGGACGGCCGGGATCGGCACTCTACGTGAGGACCCGTGCACAGAGGAGAGCGGCGCGAATCATCCAACCGTCAACCGAAACTTCACATGAAGATATGCCCTATTTGGCGGGTTTTCTTCCCTTTTACTGGTGTCTGTGGCTAGATTCGCAATCAGTCATATTTACATCTACTTACACCGTAGATGTAAATGTCATGGGCACGGTCAACAACGGACGACAACGACGATTCCGACTCAGCATGGTTTCGAGGGGACAAGCAATGGCAGATTTCTCCCGGCTTCCCGGACCCAACGCCGATCTGTGGGACTGGCAGCTGTTGGCGGCCTGCCGCGGGGTCGACAGCTCGCTGTTCTTCCACCCGGAGGGTGAACGCGGGGCGGCACGGAGCGCCCGCGAGAACTCGGCGAAAGAGGTCTGTATGCGATGCCCGGTACGTGCCGAGTGCGCAGCACACGCACTGGCGGTGCGAGAGCCCTACGGAGTGTGGGGCGGGCTGACCGAGGACGAACGCGAGGAGCTCATGGGACGGGCCCGCAACCGGCTGATCGCGGCAGCGGCGCCGTCGGGCCTACCGTCCCCGTCGGGGCACGGCTGATCCCACCCCGCCCGGCACAACAAATACAAAAACGTTTCCGCACTTCACCCGGCCACCGAGGGGGGCCGGGCCACAGGCAGGCCCCGCTCAGCGGGCGGCCGCCAGGGACAGCCGGTCGAGGGTGGCCGCCACCGCCGGCACCTGGGCCAGGTCGGGCAGGGTCAGGGCGACGATCTCGCGCTCGATGGCCGGCTCCACCGTCACCGTGCGGGCCCCCTTGGGGCGTACCGACTCGATCGCCAGCTCCGGCAGTACGGCCACCCCCAGACCGGCGCCGACCAGGCCGATCACTGCCGGATAGTCGTCGGTGGCGAAGTCGATCCGGGGCGTGAAGCCGGACTCCTCGCAGACCTCCACCAGCTGACGGCGGCAGCGCGGGCAGCCCGCGATCCACGACTCGTCGGCCAGCTCGGCGATGCCGACGGCAGCCGAACCGGCCAGCCGGTGCCCCTCGGGGACCAGGCCGATCAGCCGGTCGGTGAGCAGCGGGCGTACGACCAGGTCGTCCCACTCCGCGCCGGAGGCGCCGTAACGGAACGCCAGCGCGATGTCGCAGTCACCCTCGCGCAGCATCTCGACCGAACGCGGCGGCTCGGCCTCGACCAGGGAGACCCGGGTGCCGGGATGGGCCGCGCGCAGCGCCGCGAGGGCGCAGGGGACCAGCGTGGAGCTGCCGCTGGGGAACGAGACGAGCCGGACCCGGCCGGCCCGCAGCCCGGCGATCGCGGCGACCTCCTCCTCGGCGGCGATGAGCCCGGCGAGGATTCCGGAGGCGTGCCGGACGAGGGCCTCGCCCGCCTGGGTGAGCCGCATCTCGCGTCCCGTACGGATCAGCAGGGTGGTCCCCGCAGAGGCTTCCAGGGCCTTCATCTGCTGGCTGACCGCCGGCTGGGTGCAGCCCAGTTCGCGGGCGGCGGCGGAGAACGAGCCGGTGGCGGCCACGGCGCGCAGGACACGGAGATGACGGGCTTCGATCACACTCCAACCATAAGCGACTCTTGGGTTGCATGCGAGTTATTGGCGCGCATCTTTGGGGGTGGAGTGGTTAGCGTTCTCCGTATGAGGCCGATGAAGCTGCTGACTGTGAATGTGGGACGGCCCGAGGCCGTCGACTACACCGACGCCCCCGGCGGCGCGACCGGGATCGGCAAGCAGCCGGCCGACGGCCCCGTACGCGTCACCGACCCCGGCCCCAAGGGCACCGGCGGCAGCGGCCTGGCCGGGGACGCGGTCTGCGATCTGCGTCACCACGGCGGCTCCGACCAGGCCGTGTACGCATTCGCCCGCGAGGAACTCGACGTCTGGGAGCGGGAGCTCGGCCGCCCGCTGGCCAATGGCACGTTCGGCGAGAACCTGACGACCAGCGGTCTGGACGTGAGCGGCGCGAGGATCGGCGAGCGCTGGCGGATCGGCCCCGACCTGGTCCTGGAGGTCACGTCGAGCCGGATTCCCTGCCGTACGTTCGCCGGCCATGTCGACGAGAAGCACTGGGTCAAGCGGTTCATACAGGCGGCTGCCCCGGGTGCCTACCTGCGGGTGATCGAGCCGGGCGAGATCCGCTCCGGGGACCCGGTCGAGATCGTGCACCGGCCGGACCACGACGTCACCGTGGAGCTGGACTTCCTGGCCTCGACGACGCGCCGGGAGCTGCTCCCGAAGCTGCTCCCGGCGCGGGACGCGCTGCGTCCCGAGACGCTGCGTGCCGCTCTGAAGTACGTGGAGACGGAGGCGGCGGACGACTGATCGCGGCGTGCCGGACAGGCACTAACGTGCCGCGTATGACGACTGCACTGATTACGGGCGCGACCGCAGGGATCGGAGCCGCATTCGCGCGGCGGCTCGCGGCCGATGGGCACAACCTGGTGCTGGTGGCGCGCAACACCGAGCGGCTGCGCGAGCAGGCGACCGAACTGCACGACCGGCACGGCATCGAGGCAGAGGTGCTGACGGCCGACCTGTCCGAGGACGAGGGGATCGCCACGGTCGAGGCCCGGTTGACGAACCGTCACCAGTCGGTCGATCTACTGGTCAACAATGCCGGGTTCGGCAACAAGGGCCGCTATCTGGATGTGCCCATGGCCGATGAGCTGAACATGCTGAAGGTGCACTGCGAGGCGGTGCTGCGGCTGACCTCGGCGGCCGCGGCCGGGATGCGGGAGCGCGGGCGGGGCGGGGTCGTCAATGTGGCCTCGGTGGCGGCGTTCGTGCCGCGCGGGACGTACGGCGCGTCCAAGGCGTGGGTCGTGCAGTTCACCCAGGGCGCGGCGAAGGACCTGGCCGGTTCGGGGGTGCGGCTGATGGCGCTGTGCCCCGGCTTCGTGCGGACGGAGTTCCACGAGCGGGCCGGGATGGGGACCGGCAACATCCCGGGCTGGATGTGGCTCGACGCGGACAAGCTGGTGGCGGCTGCTCTGACGGACCTGGCACGCGGCAAGTCGGTCTCGATCCCGGACCCGCGGTACAAGGCGTTGATGGGGCTCGTGAAGGTGACGCCGCGCGGCCTGCTCGGAGGGGTGACCTCCAAGACAGGCCGCAAGTACGGGCCACAGTGAGTGGGTTACGGCCTCGCCCGCGATTGTCAGCGGCGTCGCGGTGTCCGGGACCTCCGCCTCCGGCGTTGTCGTCAGTCGCCGACGCTCCGCGTCGACTCCCTCCTCCACCCTGGATTCGAAGGCCCCGGACGCCGCTCCTTCTCCCACTGCCAATCGTGGGCGAGGTCGTTACCGGGTCGGCGGATACCGAGTGGGCTGTTACTTCACCCCGCGGCCCGCGTAGGCGCCGAGGTTGGGGGCGCCGGGCTTCAGCTCGTTGCCGAAGTAGTCCTTGCCGCCGTTGTTCTCGATGACGGCTCCGGCGGCGAGGGCGGGGGAGCCCGCACCGAGACGGAAGTCGGGTCGGAGCTTCGGATCGGCCGTGATGCCGCCGGGGTTGGGGCGGGTCATGCCGATGCCGTAGAAGGCGTTGTGGTCGAAGGAGAGCCCGGGTGTCGGGTTCTTGAAGGCGTAGCCGCCAATGCCCTCGCTCACGAAGATGTTGTTCCGGATGGAAAGTTCGTGCTGGGTGGTGGCGGGGCTGCCGGCGTCGTCCTGGACGAGGTAGCCGGGGATCTGCTCCTTGTTGTGGAAGGTGTTGTTGTAGATCTCCGTGCCGAGGATCGGGCCCCAGCAGTTCTGGATCAGACGGGCCCCGTCGTTGCGGCTGACGTTGTAGCGGGCGACCGTGCCGATGGTCTTGGCGCCGCTGTACGGGCAGATCAGCAGGAAGCCGCCCTTGTTGTCGTGGCTGTAGTTGTACTGGAAGACCGTGTTCTGCGAGGCGCCGTCGGCGTCGAAGGACATCCCGTCGTGGGTGTTGCCGCCGCCGGAGACCTCGTTGTACTCGACGGTCGTGTCGTCGGTGTTGAAGGTCCAGATGCCCGCGTTGGCGGAGGGCGAGCGCAGCTGGAAGCCGTCGACCCGGTTGTGGTCGACGCGGGCGCCACTGGTGGTGTCGAGCTTCATGCCGTCGCCGGCCAGGGACTTCAGCGTGTTGTGGTGGATGCGGACTCCGGTGCTCGGCGTCCACTCCCCCGGGTAGACGTTCGGGTCCTGCTGCTGGCCGACCAGATCGCGCTTGGAGAAGGTCGACTTGAAGTAGATGCCCTCGCGGTCGACGTCCTCGATACGGTTGTGCCCGATGTCCAGGCCGTCGTACCGGCTCGCCTTCGCCTTGCCCTCGACCGCGATGTGGATCGCGCTGGAACCGGACACCGTCTTGTAGTCGCCGCCGCGCACATCGTGAATGTAGAGGCCGGAGATGTCGAAGCCGCGGGCGGTGCCGTAGTCGGTGAGGCGGAGGCGGACGCCGTTGCGCTCGCTGCCGGGGTTGTCGGCGTTGGTGATCTCCAGGGCCTTGAGGTGCACGTACTGCATGTTGGAGAGCAGCACGGCATCGTGGGCGCCCGCGCCGTCCAGCTTGGCGCGGGCCGGGCCGTTGCCGTAGTCGGCGATGGTGAACGGTGCGCGGGCGGAGCCGGTGCCCTTGGGGGCGAGGGTGCCGGTGCAGGTGGCGCCGCGCTTGAAGAGCAGCCGGTCGCCGGGGCCATAGATGTGCGCGTTGGCCTCGGCGAGCGTGGTCCAGGGGTGCTGCTTGCTGCCGGTGGCGTCGGCCGGGGCGGCTGTGCAGTCGACGTGGAAGGTACGGCCGGTGGGTGCGGCCTGTGCGGCGCTCTGGCCGGCAACAGTCAGACCGGCGGCGGCCGTCAGGGCCGCGAGCGTCGCAGCGGTGACGCGATGTCTCACAATTCCTCCGTACGAACAGTCAGGGACGGGACGAGTCGGCATCGCCGGAATCCTGGACTCGGATTGATCGAACGTCAATGGATTGCGTTTGAATGATCGAAACTCCCATCGTTCGATCACGTTGGTCTAGGGTCGGACAACGGGCCTCGGCACCGGCCGGACCGGGGGCCGGGCCACACACTGCGAGGGGACTGCTGCCGTGCGCGAAAGTGCTGCTGAACGCCATGACCGCCTGCTGGGGCTGGTACGGGAAAGGGGCTCGGCCCGGGTCTCGGACCTGGCCTCGCAGCTGGGGGTCTCGCCCGTCACGGTGCGCCGGGACGTGGAGGAGCTGGCCGGCCGGGGCCTGCTCGACCGGGTCCACGGCTCGGTGTCCTGGCCGCAGAACGCCGCCCCCGCCGCGACGGGGCCCGGCGGCACCGGCACCGGCGCCGGCCTGGTCCTCGGCATGCTCGCACCCTCGTCGACCTACTACTTCGCCGAGGTCATCCGTGGGGCACACGAGGCCGCGGCCAGGGCGGGTGCCCGGCTGATCCTGCGGATCTCCGACTACCGGCCGCAGGAGGACCACGCCCGCACCGAGGGCCTGCTCTCCGCGGGCGCCGAGGGGCTGCTGGTCGCGCCGGGCTGGCAGCACCCCGGCGACCCCGCCGCGTTCGGCGGCTGGATCGCCTCGCTGCCCGTGCCGACCGTCCTGCTGGAGCGCAGGCCCACCGCGGGATCCCCGCTGGACGGCCTGGACCGGGTCTGCTCGGACCATGCGCACGGGGTGCTGCTCGCCGTGCGCCACCTGGTGGATCTCGGACACGGGGCGCCGCTGCTGATGGCTCGGGCGGACTCCCCGACCGCCGTCGCGGTGCGGTCCGGGTACGAGGAGGCCCTGGCTGTGCTCGGGCTGCGGGCACCGCAGGACGTGATCGATTCCGTACCGGCCGAACTCGCTCCGGACGCGTTCGAACAGGCCGTGCAGGCGCTGCGTGAGGCGGTCCACTCGGGGGTGGCGACGGCGGCGCTGATCCACAACGACGTGGACGCGATCCAGGTGGTGCAGCGCCTGGCCGAGCTGGGCGTACGGGTGCCGGACGATCTGGCGCTGATCGCGTACGACGACGAGGTGGCCGCCCTCGCGGACACCCCGCTCACGGCGGTGGCACCGCCCAAGCGCGAAGTGGGCCGCCATGCGACGGAACTGCTGGTGGAGCGGCTCGGCCAGGGCACGGACATGCCCCGGCGTCATCTGACGCTGCTCCCGCAGCTGCGGGTCCGGGACTCGTGCGGAGCACCTTTCTCGTAGGCGGTGAAGCAGGCGTTGAAGCCGGCTTGGAGCAGGCGTCCTCGCGGCCTCACGCCCCCTCCCGCGGGGCATTCCACCCGCTTCCGTACGTAACTTATCTGATCTTTTTTCGATCAATCGCTCTTTCGCTCTTGACTTCGGTCACGGCTGGTCCAAGGATCACGGCCAACGCCAATGTTGTCGCCTGTTCAGGAGCCTCGCTGTGAGCCGCAGTTCGAGCAGAACGTCCCTCGCCGTAGTCGGCGCCGCCACCGCCCTCGCCGTTCTCACGGCCTGTGGCGGCAGCGGCGACGACAATGCCGCCGCCGGAAGCGACGGCAAGCCCGTCAGCATCACCTTCTGGGGCTGGACCAAGGGGTCCAAGGAGGTCGTTGACGCGTTCAACGCCTCGCACAAGAACATCAAGGTGGTGTACGAGGAGATCCCGTCCGGCAACGCGGGCGGCTACGCCAAGATCTCCAACGCGGTGAAGGCGGGCAACGCCCCCGATCTGGTCTCCATCGAGTACCCGCAGCTTCCGGAGTACGTCAGTCAGGGCGCGCTCCAGGACATCGGCCAGTACTTCACCGACGACATCAAGAAGAAGCTGCTGCCGCAGGCGGTCGAGCTGACGACGCTCGGCGGCAAGAACTGGGCTGTCCCGTTCGACGCCTCGCCGCAGTCCTTCTACTACCGCAAGGACCTGTTCGAGAAGTACGGCGTCGAGGTCCCCAAGACCTGGGACGAGTTCCGCAAGGCCGCCGAGAAGATCAAGAAGGCCGACAAGAAGGCCCGGATCGGCACCTTCTTCCCCGACGACCCGACCACGTTCCAGGCGATGGCCTGGCAGGCCGGCGCCCAGTGGTACAAGCCCGAGGGCGACACCTGGAAGGTCAGCACGGCAGACGCGGCCACCAACAAGGTCGCCGACTACTGGCAGGGCCTGCTCGACGACGACCTGATCCGCGCCAACGCCTCGTTCAGTCCCGAGTGGACCAACTCCCTCAAGAACGGCGGCACCGTCGGCTACCTCGGCGCCGCCTGGGGCGCAGGTGTCCTCAAGGGCACGCTGCCCGAGCAGAGCGGCAAGTGGGCCGTCGCCCCGATGCCCAGCTGGGACGGCAAGCCGGCCAGCGGCATGCTCGGCGGCTCCACCTTCGCGGTGACGAAGACCAGCAAGAAGGCCGAGGCCGCGGTCGAGTTCGCCACCTGGATGTCGACCACCGAGGAAGGCATCAAGGCCCGCATCGAGTCCGGCACTTCGAGTGCCTTCCCGGCCGCGGCGGCTCTGCGCCCGGTGGCGAAGAAGTCCTTCGACGCCGGCTTCTACGGCGGCGAGGACATCTACCAGGTGTTCGAGGGCGCCGCCGCGTCCATCGGCCCGGACTGGAACTGGGGCCCGACGACCGGCACCACGAACACCACCATGAAGGACCAGTTCGGCAAGGTCGCGAGCGGTGGCACCACCATCAAGGACGCCGTGAAGGCCGGGCACGAGGCCACCGTCGCCGAGCTGAAGAAGCGCGGTCTGAAGGTCGAGGACGCCGGCTGATGAAGCGCGCCCGGACGACCAGAGCCGCCGCCATCCTGCTGGGGCCCTTCTTCGTACTGTTCACCGTGGCCATGGTGCTGCCGATCGGATACGCGGTCTGGCTCAGCCTGTTCACGGAGAAACAGTCCGGCCTGGGCTTCGGCGGCACCGAGACCGTCTTCAGCGGACTCGACAACTACACGGCGGCCCTGGGCGACCGGGCGTTCCGCGAGGGCTTCGGCGTACTCCTCGGATACTGCCTGTTCTACATTCCGCTGCTGCTCATCGGGGCCCTCGCCCTCGCCCTGCTGCTGGACTCCACGCTGGCCCGCGCCCGCCGGTTCTTCCAGCTCGCGCTCTTCCTGCCGCACGCCGTGCCCGGCATCATCGCCGCGCTGATCTGGGTGTACCTCTACACACCCCAGCTCAGCCCGGTGGTCAGCGCCATGGAGTCCGGCGGCATCGGCTTCGACTTCTTCTCACCCGAGGGCGCCCTCCCCTCCATCGTCAACATCGCCCTGTGGGAGTGGCTCGGCTACAACATGGTGATCTTCTATGCCGCGTTGCAGGCAATCGACCGCTCCGTACTCGAAGCGGCGACGGTCGACGGGGCTGGTGCCTGGCGCGTCGCACTCAGCATCAAGGTCCCGCTGATCCGCGCCTCGGTCGTGATGGTCGCGCTGTTCACGGTCATCGGCTCGCTCCAGCTGTTCACCGAGCCGCTGATCCTCAACAAGGGGACCGGTTCGGCCGTCACCTCCACCTGGACGCCGAACATGTACGCGTACACCGCGGCCTTCGAACGCAACGACTACGGTCTCGCCGCGGCCGCCTCCATCCTGCTGGCGCTCACGGCCGCGCTGCTGTCCTTCGTCGTCACCCGCTTCACCGGCCGGAAGGGCAAGAAAGCATGAACTCCCCCGCCTCCCGCGGCCGCTGGATGTCGAAGACCGCGGTCAACGGCTTCCTCCTGCTCGCCGTCGTCTACATGCTCTTCCCCCTCGTCTGGCTGGTCACCGCCGCCACGAAGGACACGGGCGGTCTGCTCGCGGGCAACGCCTTCTCCTTCGAGGGTTTCAACCTCGGCGAGAATCTGTCGAACCTGGCCTCCTACGGCGACGGCATCTACTTCCGCTGGTACCTCAACAGCCTCTTCTACGCGGGCGGCGGGGCGATCGTCTGCTCGCTGATCTGTGTCGCCGCGGGATACGCCTTCGACAAGTACGAATTCCGGGGCAAGGAGAAGCTGTTCGGCCTCGTGCTGATGGGCGTGCTCGTCCCCACCACGGCGCTCGCCCTGCCGATGTATCTCCTGGCCTCCAAGACCGGCCTGGTCAACACCTACTGGTCCGTGCTGATCCCGGTGCTCGTCAATCCGTTCGGCGTGTATCTCGCCCGGGTGTTCAGCGCCGGGTACATACCGAACGAGGCCCTGGAGGCCGCCCGGATCGACGGGGCCGGCGAGCTGCGCGTCTTCTGGTCCATCGGACTGCGCATGGTCATGCCGGGCTTCGTGACCGTCTTCCTCTTCCAGTTCACCGCGATCTGGAACAACTTCTTCCTCCCCCTCGTGATGCTCTCGGACCGCAAGCTCTTCCCGCTGAGCCTCGGTCTGTACTCCTGGAACACCAACACCCACGGCGAGCCGAGCTTCTATCCGCTCGTCGTCACCGGCTCCCTCCTCGCCGTCATCCCCCTGATCGTCGCCTTCGTCTCGCTGCAGCGGCACTGGAAGGCCGGTCTGACCGCCGGCAGCGTCAAGTGACTCTCACACGAGACCTGAGGAGTACGAGTTCCACCATGCCCCACGCCACTGACAACCGGCCGACGGCCCTGCTCGCGATGGGCCCCGGCATCGCCGGACGCCTCCTCGCCGACCGCCACCGCACCCGGCTGGCGACCCTCACCCGTACCGATCCGCACCTCGTCGCCCACGACCTGGCCGACCCGACGCCCGAGGTGGCCGCCGCGCTCGCCGATGCCGAGGTGCTGTTCACCTGCTGGGGCGCGACTCCGCTCACCGCCGAGGTGCTGACGGCCGCGCCCCGGCTGCGGGCCGTGGTGCACGCGGCCGGTTCCGTGAAGCACCACATCACGGACGCCTGCTGGGAGCGCGGGATCGCCGTCACCTCGGCGGCCGGGGCCAACGCGCTGCCGGTCGCCGAATTCACGCTCGCCGCGATCCTCTTCGCGGGCAAGCGCATCCTGCACTCCGCGGATCGCTATCGCGCCCTGCGCGCCGACCACGACTGGCTCGCGGAGCTCGACGGCTCCGGCAACTACCGCCGTACGGTCGGCATCGTCGGCGCCTCCCGCATCGGCCGGCGCGTGATCGAGCTGCTGCGCCCCTTCGACCTGGACGTCCTGCTGTACGACCCGTACGTGGACGGTCCGGAGGCGGCGCGGCTCGGTGTACGGCTCACCTCGCTCGACGAGCTGTGCGCGAGCAGCTCGGTCGTATCTGTACACGCGCCGCAGCTCCCGGAGACGCACCACATGATCGGCGTGGCGCAGCTGTCGGCCATGGCGACCGGGGCGACGCTGATCAACACGGCGCGGGGGTCGCTGATCGACGAGGAGGCGCTGCTGCCCGAGCTGACCACCGGGCGGCTGCACGCGGTGCTGGATGTGACGGAGCCTGAACTTCCGCCTGCGCACTCGCCGTTGTACGACCTGCCGAATGTGCTGCTCACCCCGCATGTCGCGGGTTCGCTGGGCGATGAGCTGCACCGGATGGCCGACCAGGCGCTGGACGAGATGGAGCGGTTCGCGGCCGGCCTGCCCTTCGCGGACCCGGTCCGGGCGGGGGCGCTGCCGCGCTCGGCGTGACGGGGGTTGTGAGCTGCTGAGCCGGGATCGGAGGCTCCCCGCCCCCGCCAGTGCTCCCGACCGCGCGCGGAAATGACGAAACCCCCTCACCGCCGCCCCGGTGAGGGGTGACGAGCGCGGGGACGCCGTGGTCGTGCCGCATGGTTCTGCCTCCAACTCTTGTCCGGAGGAAAGCTGTTGCAGCCACCGGTGACGATGGGAAGATCCGCATGGATCGGCTTGCAGACGACCAGAGCGAGGGGCGAGTCCAATGGCAGGCGCGTTACCGTGGGACCCCGAGAGGAAATACGACACCGCCGACGAGTTGGTGTCCTTTGAGGGCAAGTCCTACAAGCAGCAGCAGTGGAGCACGAACAAAAGGCCGGACATCTATAACGGCATTGGTATGCCATGGGCCCTCGTTGCGGCTCGTCCGAGCGCCAAGGAGCCCTCCCGGAAACCCAGTTGAGTAGTGATCCCGCAGTCGGCAAGCCCCTCGCGAGTGGCTGTCAGTGCGGCCCGGGCTACTCATGCGGCTGCTGCCGGTCCGGCGGCCCATGTCAGTGCGGCGGCGGCTGTAGCTGACAGCGGGCTGAGCGCCGATCTGTCTCGGGCGGCCGTTCCACCGTCCGAGACTGCATCAGGACGAGTCGCCGGCAGCCCCGAAGTCCTCGCCGGTCTTCACCAAGTGACACTCACGGCACAGCGGCTGAACAACCCCGTCCGTGTCCTCGCCACCACGCGCGAGCGGCTGCACATGATCCACGTCCACCACGTCCGCGAGAACGAGCGACGCACAGCGGGCAGCACCATCGCTCAACGCCTGGCCGGGCACCTCTGAGGCCCGGTACCCCGCGACGGGGTACCGGGCCTCAGTGGCTGTCCGAGCTACACGCTAGTGCGAGTGGCCGTGACCGTGACCGGCCTCGGCCTCTTCCTCGGCCGGCTTCTCGACGACCAGCGTCTCGGTCGTGAGCAGCAGCGACGCGATGGACGCGGCGTTCTCCAGCGCGGAGCGGGTGACCTTGACCGGGTCGATGACGCCGGCCTTCACCAGGTCGCCGTACTCGCCGGTCGCGGCGTTGAAGCCCTGGCCCTTGTCGAGCTCGGAGACCTTCGAGGTGATGACGTAACCCTCGAGGCCGGCGTTCTCGGCGATCCAGCGCAGCGGCTCGACGGCGGCGCGGCGCACGACCGCGACACCGGTGGCCTCGTCGCCGGTCTTGTCGAGGTTGCCCTCAAGAACCTTGACGGCGTGGACCAGAGCGGAGCCACCACCGGAGACGATGCCCTCCTCGACCGCGGCGCGGGTCGCGGAGATGGCGTCCTCCAGACGGTGCTTCTTCTCCTTGAGCTCCACCTCGGTGGCGGCACCGACACGGATCACGCACACGCCGCCGGCCAGCTTCGCGAGGCGCTCCTGGAGCTTCTCGCGGTCCCAGTCGGAGTCCGTGGCGTCGATCTCGGCCTTGATCTGGTTGACCCGGCCCTTGACGTCGCCGGGCTCGCCGCCGCCGTCCACGATGGTCGTGTCGTCCTTGGAGACGGTGACGCGGCGGGCGGTACCCAGCACGTCCAGACCGGCCTGGTCGAGCTTGAGGCCGACCTCCTCGGCGATGACGGTCGCACCGGTGAGGGTGGCGATGTCGCCGAGCATGGCCTTGCGGCGGTCACCGAAGCCCGGGGCCTTCACCGCGACGGCGTTGAAGGTGCCACGGATCTTGTTGACGACGAGGGTCGA